>NZ_BAAAFN010000008.1:105710-212489 GCF_039523555.1 Castellaniella daejeonensis | reverse complement strand
TAGGGGTTAACCCGAGTGCCTGGCGGCGAAGAAACGAGACTATAGCACGCTTTTTAAAGCGGGTGCAAACCTTCCTGAAAAATTCTTTGCACTCTCCTATGAAACGATGTCCGGGACATCCGGGCTGCCTCTCTGCCAACCCCGCCGGCTGCAATCGCCCCGGGCTCACAAACCCGCGCTCGGCCTGCCCCCACCAGGGCCACCGCCATCCCGCCTTGCGTCCGAGGTGATAAATTGACGTGCAATGCTCATCAACGAATAAAAGAACAATCCACCATGTCCGGCAGCGAAGACATCCTCATCAACGTCACCCCATTCGAAACCCGTGTCGCCCTGACGGCCCAGGGCGTCGTGCAGGAACTGCACATCGAGCGCAGCATCCAGCGCGGCCATGTCGGCAACCTGTACCTGGGGCGCGTCGCCCGCGTGCTGCCCGGCATGCAGAGCGCCTTCGTGGACATCGGGCAGGAACGCGCAGCGTTCATCCACGTCGCCGACCTGCGCCAGAACCGCCACGTCCGCACCGGCAGCGACCATGCGCAACAGACTCCCATAGAGAAACTGCTGTTCGAAGGCCAGCCGCTGCTGGTGCAGGTGATCAAGGATCCGCTCGGCACCAAGGGTGCACGGCTGTCGACCCACATCAGCATAGCCGGGCGAATGCTGGTCTACCTGCCGCATGAACCGCACATCGGCATTTCCCAGCGCATCGGCGACGAGGCCGAGCGCAATGCGCTGCGTGAACGGCTGCTGGCGCTCAGGCCGGACGACGAGCCCGGCGGCTTCATCGTGCGCACCCAGGCAGAGGATGCCAGCGACGAAGAGCTGGCGGCCGACATCGCCTATCTGCGCACGCTGTGGGCCAATATCCAGGCCCGCATCCGCCAGGCGCCGGCACCTTCGCCCGTCTATGTGGAGCCGACCCTGGCGCAGCGCGTGCTGCGGGACATGGTGACGCCCGAGACAGCCTCCATCACGGTCGACTCGCGCACGGTGACCCAGGAACTGATCGAATGGGCGCAGCGCTATACCCCGTCGGTGGTGGACCGCATCCATCACTACAGCGGCAATCGTCCGCTGTTCGACACGGCGAACGTGGATGAAGAGATCGCCCGGGCGCTTTCACGCCGCGTGGACCTGAAGTCGGGTGGTTACCTGATCATCGACCAGACGGAGGCCCTGACCACCGTGGACGTGAATACGGGAGGCTTCGTCGGCGGGCGCAATTTCGACGACACGATCTTCAAGACCAACCTGGAGGCGGCGGTGGCCATCGCCCGGCAGCTGCGGCTGCGCAACCTGGGCGGCATCATCGTGCTGGACTTCATCGACATGGACGATCCAGGGCACCAGGCTTCCGTGCTGGCCGAACTGAACAAGGCCCTGGCACGCGACCGGACCCGCACGACGGTCAGTGGCTTCAGCCAGCTCGGGCTGGTGGAAATGACCCGCAAGCGCACCCGCGATTCACTGGCGCACCAGCTCTGCGAGCCCTGCCCCACCTGCGAATCGCGTGGCACGGTACGCACGCCGCGCACGCTGTGCTATGAAATCCTGCGGGAAATCCTGCGCGAGGCGCGCCAGTTCGACCCCAAGGAATTCCGCATCGTGGCCGCGCAGCCCGTGATCGACCTGTTTCTGGAAGAAGAAAGCCAGCACCTGGCGCTGCTGGGCGACTTCATCGGCAAGCCGATCTCGCTGGAGGTCGAGGCCGGCTACAGCCAGGAGCAGTACGACATCGTGCTGCTCTAGCCGCGCAGCCATGGCCGTCGGGCCATGGCTGCAGGGCGGCTACTCGCCGCCGTCATCCATCTTGTTTTCCCACTTGCTGCTGGCTTCGCAGGAATCCGGCTGCAGCATGGCGGTCATCATCTTGTGGACCCGGTCCATCTGGCCCGCCCGGTAGCTGTAGGCCCGGACATTGATGCTGCGGTTGTGCAGCAGCGTCAGGTCGAGCACGACGCTGCTGTCCCAGCCGGCATCGGGCGTCGGGCGATAGACGACGCGTCCGAAGGCGGACTCGCCGGGCACCATTTCGAAGGTATAGGTCTCGTGGCAGACCGCCGCATGCCGGAACAGATTGCGCTGGACCCCTGCGAAATCGATGGGCAGGCGGCGGCGCTCGGTGACCTGATAGCGGTCGTTTTCCAGCTGCTCGATGGTCAGGCCGGTGGGTGCGGCGCAGGCTGCCAGCACGGCCAGCGAGGCCAGGGCGAATGCGGTTTTCATGACGATCTCCGTGAGGCCTCGCCGTCGCCGGCGGAACCGGGGGCCGGGGGCGCCGGGGGTTGAGGGAATTCTGGACCGGCCTGCGCAGCGGGGGTGTCGGATGCCGGCTCGGTCTCTTCGCGGAACTGCAGGCGATACAGGCTGGCGTACAGGCCGTCGGCAGCCAGCAGCTCGGCGTGGCTGCCCTGCTCGACGATGCGGCCGCGGTCGAGGACGACGATGCAATCGGCCTTCTGCACCGTGCTGAGCCGGTGAGCGATCACCAGCGTCGTGCGGCCCGCCATCAGGTGTTCCAGCGAGGCCTGCACCTGGCGCTCGGATTCATTGTCGAGGGCCGAGGTCGCTTCGTCGAGAATCAGGATCGGCGCATTCTTGATCAGGGCCCGGGCGATGGCCAGGCGCTGGCGCTGGCCGCCCGAAAGCGCGCTGGCATTGCTGCCGACCTGGGTATGAATGCCTTCGGGCAGCCCGTCGACGAATTCCTGCAGGCTGGCGGCCTGAAGGGCAGCGAGGATGCGGTCCTCGGGCACTTCGCCCAGGGCGCCGTAGGCAACGTTTTCCGCAATCGTGCCGTCGAACATGACGACATCCTGGCTGACCAGCGACAGCTGGGAACGCAGGGCGCCAAGCCGCAATTCGCGCACGTCGATGCCGTCGATCAGCACCTGGCCGCTGGTAGGTTCGACGAAACGCGGCAGCATGTTCACCAGCGTGGTCTTGCCACTGCCCGAGCGGCCCACCAGTGCAACCGTCTGGCCGGCGCGGACCGTGAGCGTCACCTGGTCCAGGGTGTCCCTGGCCGCGTCGGGGAAACGGTGCGTGACGGTCCGGAAGGCGACCTCGCCGCGCAGGCGGCCCTGGATGTCCCGGGTGCCGGTGTCGGACTCGACCTGCTCGTCGATCAGGGCAAAGACGCTTTCGGCGGAGATCAGCATGCGCTGGGCCGCCCCGGCGATGTTGGTGAGCCGCTTCAGGGGATCGAAGATCTGCCCCAGCGCTGCCATGAAGGCCGCAAAGCTGCCCACCGTCAGGCCATGGTGATTGGCCTGGTACAGGGCCACGGCGACGACGCTGGCCACGGACAATGCAACGAAGAACTGGGATATCGGCGACATGGCCGAATCCGCGCTGGCGGCGCGCATGGCGAAGCGGCGCAGGCGGGCGTTGACGTAGGCAAAGCGCTCGCGCTCGCGCGCATAGCCGTCGAACAGCTTGATGACCCGCTGGCCGGCGATGCCTTCGGATACCACGCGGGTCAGTTCCGCGTTCATGTTGATCGTGTCGCGGTTGATGCGCCGCAGGCGGCGGATGAAATAGCGCCCCGTCAGGACGGACAGCGGCAACATCACCAGCACGATCAGGGTCAGTTGCCAGGACATGTACAGCAGTACCGCCAGCAGGGCCACGACCGTCAGGGATTCGCGCACGATGACTCGGATGACCTCGGTCGACAGGCCGCTGACATTGCCCGCATCGATGGTGAAGCGATTCAGCAGGCGGCCATGGTCCCGCGCACGGAAGGTTTCGTCGGACATGCCCAGCAGGCGCTCGAACATGTCGCGGCGCAAGGCCAGCAGCATGTTGTTGGCCACCCAGGACATCAGGTAGGTGCCCCCGAAGGTGCACAGGCCGCGCAGCAGCATCAGGCCGACGACGGCCAGGGGGATGGACCAGATATAGTCGGGCTGCGCACCGGTGAAGCCTTCGTCGAGCAGGGGCTTCATGATGACTGCCAGCAGCGGCTGGGTGGCCGAGGCGATGCTGAGCAGCACCAGGGCAAGCAGGCCGACCTTCCAGTCGCGACCCAGGCGAACGTAGATCTGCCGCCACAGTTCCAGCCGCACGGGGCGGCTGTCCGAGGGATGGTCGGTCGTGGTCTTCACCCGGCACGCTCTCTTATATACTTTGGGAACCACGCATTTTAGCCCGTTCGCGCCTTCGGACCGCGATCGATGCAGGAGCCGCCGCGTTGACACCCTCCCCCAGCACCGCCCTGTACGTCCGCCTGCCCAACTGGGTCGGCGACGTCTGCATGAGCCTGCCCAGCCTGGAAGCCCTGCTGGATACCGGCCTGCCCGTCGTGGTCTGCGCCCGACCCTGGGCGCAGGACCTGCTGGCCGCCTATCCGCTGGCGGGATTCATCCCCATGCGGGGCTCGTGGCGCGCCGACCGCGCCGCCGTGCGCAATGCCCGCCGGCAGGCGCAGATCGGACGGCCCCTGGGCCTGCTGCTGCCCGATTCCCTTTCCAGTGCGCTGGTGTTCCGCTTCGCGGGCATTCCCTGCTGCGGCTACCGCGACGACGGCCGCAGCCTGATCCTGCGCTGGCCCTGCGCCAAGCCGGCCGGCCCCTTGCACGCGGTGCAGTCCTGGTACCTCTTGACCCGCCATGCGCTGACGCAATGGCGCCTGCCACTGCCTCCCGCCCAACCCGCGGAAGAACTGCGCTGGCGATCGGCCGTCGCCCACGAAGACGAGGCAACCCGGGTCCTGGCGCAGGCGGGATTGGCCAGCGGCGGTTACGTGCTGATAGCCCCCACGGCCACGGGCCTGCACAAGGGCCGCGTCAAGGTCTGGCCGGGATTCGACAGCCTGACCCGTTCTCTGCAGGCACATGGACTGACGGTCGTCATGGCGCCTCCCGAAGCCGAGCGCCAGGCGGCACGTGAAGCCGCGCCCACCGCGCTGCTGCTGCCTCCACTGGGCCTGGGCGCTTTCGCCGCCCTCGCACGGCGGGCGGCATTGGTGATCTGCAACGACTCCGGGGTTTCCCACCTGGGCGCCGCCGCCCAGGCCCGGCAGATCACGCTGTTCGGCGTCACCGACCCCGCCCGCACCGGTCCCTGGTCCAACCGGGCTGTGCGCATGGGCCGCATGGACGCCTGGCCCCCCGCCCCCGAAGTCCTGTCCACCGCGCTGAACCTTCTCGACACGCCGCCCGACGCATGACGATCACAGCTTTTCTCGGCAACCTGTTGATTCCCCTGAACCTGTCGGTCACCCTGCTGGTGCTGGCCCTGATCCTGTTCATCCTGCGCTGGCGCAAAACAGCCGGCGCCCTGGCGGTCGGCGCCCTGTCGTGGGTGCTGTTCTGGTCCCTGCCGACGTCCTCGCTGTGGGCGGGCGGCCTGCTGGAGCAGCGCTACCCCTACGCACCGGCGGACATGATGCCGACGGCCCAGGCGATCGTCGTCCTGGGAGGCAATACCGCCAGCGGCCGGCGCAACTGGTTCGAACCCTATGACCGCGACACCGCGATCCTGCGCACCGATACGGCGGCGCAGCTGTACGCGGCCGGCCGCGCACCCCTGGTGGTCGTTTCAGGCGCAGCGCTCGATGGCGGGCTGAGCGAGGCATCGATGATGGCGGCGGCCCTGGAGCGCGACGGGGTGCCCGCCCAGGCCATCGTGAAGGAAAACCAGAGCGACACCACACGCGAGAACGCGGTCTTCACGGCCCGGCTGCTGCGTGACCGGGGCATCGACCGGTTCCTGCTGGTGACGTCCGCCTTGCACATGCCTCGTTCCATGGCCAGCTTCCAGAACCAGGGCCTGGATCCGATCGCAGCGCCTTCCCCGCCCCAGATCGTGGTCCCGGAAGACCCCGATTTCTCATTCTGGCTGCCCGATCTGCACACGCTCAATGCCAGCCGGTCGATCATCAAGGAATATCTGGGCCTGCTGGTCTACTGGGCCCGCGGCTGGGCCTGAATCCACCTTCCGCCGGCCGCGGGGCACCGCGCACCGGACGGGGTCCGGGCTTTTCAGGATGCAGCGCCGCGTTCCAGCAGGATGTCGGCGTACAACTGCAAATAGCGGCGGGCCACTTCGGGCCAGGCATGGCGGGCCGACACGTCCATCGCCCCGGATCGCAGCCGCTCGCGCAGATCCGCGTCCGTGCGCACCCTTTCGATCGCCTGCGCCAATTCATCCGCCTGCTCGGGGTGGCTGAGGACCAGGGCCTCGGCATCCGGCTGGACGTACTGGGCGAAACCGCACCAGGGGGCGGGACTCAGGATGACCGGCAACCCGAAGGACATGGCTTCCAGGGGCGCCATGCCGAAGCTGTCGTTCAGGGTGGGATGCACGTATAGATCGGCGGCCTGGTAATACGGCACGACCTGGGATGTTTCCGCCACCAGATGCACCCGGGCACGCACCGATTCCGGAGCGCGGGCCACGCTCTCGCGCGAGGCCGCGTTGGCCCCCACCACCAGCAGCCGTACATCCTCGGGCAGGCTGGCCAGCGCCTGGAGAACGGTGGGCAACCCCTTGCGCATCGGATTGCGGGCCACCAGCAGACACAGCGTGCCGTCGGCCGGCAAACCCAGCTCGGCCCTTATCAGGCGGCGCTGCTCTGGCGTGACCGGCTCGGCCTGCGCCACGCCAGGCGCAATCACGGGGGCGGCCAGCTCGGGGCCGTAGGCCTGCGCCAGCTGGTGAGCGATCAGTTGCGAGACCGCCACGATCCTGTGGCCCGGGCGCGGCGCCATGCGCCGGGCCTCCAGGCCCAGGTACGTCCGGACCCGGGGACTGAGGCGCGACAGCCAGCGCTTGAGGCCCGGCATGGGCTGCACCCGCCAGCGGTAGCGCACCGGCGTGACGTGCACGACCTCTACATCGCCGCACCAGCCATTCATGTGGGAATGCACGATGTCATAGCCCTTGCGCGTGGCGCTCGCCGCACGCCGAGCGAACAGCCAGACCCGGATCCAGCTGGGCCAGCGTCTGCCGACCACAATCGGCCGGAACGGCAGCTGCAGGTCGCAGGCGGGATCGTATTCGCGGGCGAAGACCGTGATCCGATGGCCTGCGGCAGCCAGCTCCCGCATCAGCGCGACACCATAGGCTTCTGCCCCGCCATAACGGTTGCCGAAACGATCGACGACGAAAGCGATGGAGAGCGGAGATTCAGCCATGCGCGGAGGCCTCGGCCTTGCGGCGGCGCCTGTCTTCGAGTTGCGTCATGCATTTCTGCAGGAAACGGACAAGATGGGTCGACCGCACGACCGCCACGCGCGGCAACGCATAGGGATCGTCGTCCCGGCGCGCCAGGCCGCGCGCCGTGGTGGTGGCGCTGTCATAGCCGGCTTCGCGGACGATATCCGCCAGCGCGGGCGTGAACTTGCCGTAGGGGTAGCAGAAGGCTTTTACCGGCACGCCGGCGATCTGTTCCAGCGCATCGCGCGAATCGCGGATTTCGTTGACGGCCAGTTCCGGCGAGATCCGCGGCAGGACAGGATGGTTCAGGGTATGCGAGCCGACCTCGTGGCCGGCGGCCGCCCAGGCCCGCACCCCGGCGGCATCCATCAGCGGCGATGGCGGCACGCCCTCGTCGGCATCCCAGACATTGCTGCCCCCCAACTGGCGGGCGACAAAATAATTGGTGGCCTCGAATCCGCATTCCTCGAGCACCGGCACCGCATTTTCCAGCACATTGGCATAGCCGTCGTCGAAGGTGATGCCGACGACCTTGCCGTGCTTTTCCCCACGCAGGTAAGGCCCGAGCCTGGCCATCGACAGCCCCCGGTAGCCCAGGCGCCGGAGCCACAGCATCTGGCGGCGGAAATCCCGCGGATGCACGGTAAGCCCCCGGTAGGGCGTACCGCGCGGCCCGGGTTCCCCGATCTGATGGTACATGAGGATAGGGATCATGGACGGATTATATCGGCTGGCCCCGCGCGCAGACCCGCCGGTAGAACGCCAGTGTCTTCTCCGCGAAGACCGGCATGGAAAAGCAATCCAGCGCGCGGGCCCGGGCCGCTGCCGGCATGTCGGCCGACAGGGGATTCATCAACCGGTCCCGCAGCCACGATTCGGCTGCATCCACATTGCCGGCGGGAAGGATCCAGCCGTCGATGCCGTGGCGCACCAGCTCGGGAAGGCCGCCGGCATCCGACACCAGCGTCGGCAAGCCCATTGCCAGGGATTCGCAGGCCGCGTAAGAACCGGCCTCCTGGAACGACACCACGAAACCGACGTCGCTGGCCGCCAGGACGCGGCGGGGGTCGGCCACCAGGCCGGGAAATACGGTCCAGGGCGCCATGCCCAGCGCTTCGACTTCCTGACGCAGGGTGCCCCTGGGTGGGTCGCCCGCCACCAGCAGGCGGAACCTGTCGCGGTCCGACTGAGGCAAGCGCGCCAGCGCCTGCACGAGCGTCATCCAGCCCTTGGCCCGGTCCGTTCCGCCCACGCTGCCCAGCACCAGCGTTCCCACCGGGATTTCACCCAGCAGCTCCATCCGCGCCTGCCTGGATTCATCGGGCACGGCCGGCCGGAAGTGATCCGTGTCCACCCCCAGGCGGACGGTATGGACCGGGAGCCCCCGATAATGGGAGTCACGCAGCAGGCCGCTCACGTGATCGCATACCCCGATCGCCCCATCCGTGCCGAGACAGGCCCGCAGCCAGTGGCCGAAGCCCCGCACCGGCATGGTGTTGTGCTTGGTCCAGACGATGCGCGGCGGGCGGCGCAACCCCAGGCGAGCCAGCATGGCCTGGCGATGGTCGGCCGATCCGTTCACGTGGACCAGGTCGTAGGCGCCTTCGCGCAGCAGGCGACGCAAGCGGATGACTTCGGCCAGCATCGGCCCCGGACGCGTGCTGAATGAAGCATCCACGCAGCGCACGCCGGGGATCCGGCTCGCTTGGGCGAACAGGCGGCTGGTGCTCGGAGTCGTCACAGTGACTTGGTGTTCGCCCTGGAAGGAACGGGCCAGATTGGCGACGTACGTCGCATGACCACCGCCATTTCGCGGATGGAAATTGGTGTAGAGAATCCTCATGCCCTCAGGAATGCCGGGATTGACGCCCCAGCCAATACAGTTTCACGTAACGATAAAAGCTGCCCGTGGCCGCCATCCCGGCCAGCACCAGGCCTTGCCAGCCATCCAGGAAACCGCGCCGCAGGACGTAGTGGCGGATGAAGGTCCAGGCGCCATGGCCGAACGGCCCCAGCGCCGTAGTCCGGCGCCCCCGCTCGAAGGCGCCGTACGCGGCCTCGGTGGAATAGCGGTTGATCTTGTCGACGAACACTTCCAGGCTGGCATAAGGGTAGTGCAGGAAATGCCCGGACAGTGTGGCCGTGCGCCCCTGGACCTGGACCCGTTCATGCACGGCCGCATCGGTGAAGCGCCCCGCCCCGCGGCGGAACAGGCGCACCACGTAATCCGGCCACCAGCCGCTGTGGCGGATCCAGCGACCGCAGAAATTCGACAGCCGGGCAATGCGGTAGGCATCCGCGCCAGGAGATTCGACGGCCTGCCGGATCGCCCGCGCCAGCTCGGGGGTCACCCGCTCATCGGCATCGATGGACAGCACCCAGTCGCCGGTCGCCAGGTCCAGGACACGGTTCTTCTGCCGGCCGAAGCCAGGCCAGTCCGGCGAGACTTCCACCCGCGCTCCCCGCGCCCGGGCGATCGAGCAGGTCTCGTCCGTGCTGCCGGAATCCAGCACCACGATCTCGTCCGCGAAGGCCACGGAATCGAGGCATTCGCCGATGTGCGCGGCCTCGTTTTTGGTGATGATGATGACCGAAAGCTTCATCCTGCGTAGCGCTGGCCGCGCTTCCATCGTTTCCAGGCGTTGAAGACCGGCCCGAACAGCGGATGAGCCGCCACGCGGATGCGCCGGCCGACGGAGGCGCCCGAGGTATTGCGCACGGCGAAACGGAAGATCGAGGCCGGGTCCGATCCGGGCCGGTTGCGGCCGAAGGCACGCGTCGTATACAGATGACGGAAACCGGCCGCCAGGGCGATGCGGACATAATCGTCATCGAAATACCCCTGCGGCCAGCACAGGTGGTCGGAGACCTCGCCCAGGTGCCGTGCCAGGCAGGCGCGCGACTGGGCCAGCTCGTCGGCCATGCGGGCGTTCTTGTCGCCGTCCTGCTTGTCCCAGCGAGTATGGGTATGCGTATGGCTATGGAATTCGCACACTCCGCCGGCCCGCATCCGCTCGACTTCCGACCAGCGCAGGGCAATGCTGGCGGCATTCCCGGCCGCGACACGGCGCATGCATTCGGCATGGTCGGGCGTTTCCGGCAACGATGCCTCGGCCTCGCCCGCGCAGGCCCGCGCAGGGCCGTCCCCGATCCAGGACGTGACCAGGAAAATCACCGCATGGAAACCATATTCGCGCAGCAGCGGCCAGGCGTGCACGTAGTTGTCCAGATAGCCGTCGTCAAAGGTGATCAGCACGGAGCGCGAGGGCACGGGGGCCCCCGCCAGATGCGCGGCGAACTCATCGCACGTCAGGCTGCGATAGCCGTGGTCCCGCAACCAGGCCAACTGGTCGCGGAAATGCTCCGGCGTGACATTGATGTCCCCGCCCGCGGGCGTGACGTGATGGTACATCAGCACGGGGACCGTGCGGCTGCGGTTCATGTGGCGCGCTCCTTCAACCATTGCCCGTAGCATTGTTCCGTACGCCGCACCAGCCCGTCCAGGGTGAAGCGATCGCCTTCGCGCACCGCCCTCATTCCCGCCCGGCCCATCGCTCGGCGCCGTTCCGGATCTTCGATCAGCGCCGTGAGCGCCGCCGTCAGTGCAGCCGCATCGTGCAGGGGCACGAGCAGGCCGGTCTCTCCGTCCTGCAGCATTTCCGATACGCCGCCCACGTCGGTGCCGATCACCGGCAGGCCGGCGGCTGCGGCCTCGACAAAAACCGTGCCGGAGGCTTCCTGTTCGGTTGCCAAGGCAAACAGGTCGAAACCCGCCAGCACATTGGGAATGTCGGACCGGCGCCCCGTGAACAGGATTTTGTCGCTCAACCCGAGCGTGCGCACGTAGGCCTGCAGGTTTTCCAATGTGGGAGAGCCGTCGCCCACCAGGACCAGGAAAACGTCCGGGCGCTTCAGCAGGCCGGCCATGGCATCGATCAAGGCCCGGTGCCCTTTCTTTTCCCGCATCACGGACACGCAGCCGACCACGATGGCGTCCGCAGGCAGGCCGAGTTCGGCGCGCAGGGTGGAGTGTGCTACAGGGTCGGGCAACGGAATCGGGGAATAGACCGTGGCCACGCGTTCCGGTGCGGCGCCGCGTTCCAGCAGCAGGCGGCGGACGTGTTCGCTGACCGTCGTCACGCAATGCGGCACCCCCGTGTAGGACACCAGCGAGCCGGGCCTGACGGCCAGGTGTCTCGTGCGCACGATCAGCGGCGTGCCCGCCAGACGCGCGGCCACCCCCGCCAGCATCGTATCGCGCCGGCTGTGCGTGTTCAGCACGTCGAAGCGGCCCTCTTTCAGGATGCGGCGCAGCCGGACCACGCCGCGCGCGTAGTTGCGCGGGCCGTCCATCAGCATCGTGTGCACGGTGAAGCCTTCGTCGGCCAGGCGCTGCGCGAGCCGCGCATGCGGCTGGCAAACGGCCTCCAGGTGATGGCCATGCTCGCGCATGGCGCACATTTCCTTGAAGATGCGGTTTTCCTGGCCACCAAAGCCGGTCGCCGCTTCGGAATGCAGGATGCGCAGCGGCTTCATCCGTAGTTGATCTCCACATTGTCATGGGACAGCCACTGCCGCGCATCCGCGATCAGGGCCTCGTCCATGCGAACGCGCCAGTCCTCGCCCAGTCGCAGCAGGCAGGAAAAGCGCGGGCCGCGCAGGCGCAATTCCACCGGCACGCCCGATTCGGCCGAACGCCAGGGCGCCAGCAGGTCTTCCAGGCGGCCGGGATCCAGTTCATCCGTCACGGACAAGCGCAGGCTGCGGGCGCGACTTTCGCGAATGCGCTGCAGATCGTACAGATCGTCGGCCGAGACGCGCAGGCCGCCCGAATAATCATCATGGCTGACGCGCCCCAGAATCACCAGGGGGCGGTCTTCCTTCAGGCTCTGGCGGTGCTGCTCGTACAGCTCGTTGAAGATCGCGACCTCGATCTGGGCGCTGCCGTCGTCCAGCAGGGCATACAGCATCTTGCCGCGCCGGGTCATGCGCACGCGCACTTCGGCGAGGACGCCCGCCAGCCACTGCTGGCCGCGCGATGGCGCCAATCGTGCCAGCGGCGTGGGCGCGACGCGGCGGATCTCGTCGCGCCATGCATCGAACAGATGGCCGCTGAAATAAAAGCCCAGAGCGGTCTTTTCTTCCGTCAGATGGGTTTCCAGGTCCCAGGGTGGGACGCGCGCCACCTCGTCGGCCACCAGCGCGTCGGTATCGTCATCGAACAGCGAGACCTGGTTGACATTGCGCTCGGCCTGCTCGGCGGCTTCGATGGCGCTGCCCAGGGCTTCGAGCAAGGCCGCGCGGTTGGGTTCCAGCGAATCGAAGGCCCCGGCCCGGATCAGGGCTTCTATGGTGCGCCGGTTGACGGCGTGGCGGTCCACCCGCGCGCAGAAGTCGAACAGTCCAGTGAAAGGACCGCCAGCCTCGCGGGCTGCAACAATGGCTTCGACGGCCGACTGGCCGGTGCCCTTGACCCCGCCCAGCCCATAGCGGATCGTGCGCGGAGGACGGCCCTGGGCCGTGTGCTCGTCGGCCACGGGCGCGAAGCGATAGCCGGATGCGTTGACGTCGGGCGGCAGCACGGCCACGCCATTTTCCAGCGCGTCGCGCCAGAAGACCTGGATCTTGTCCGTGTCGTCCATGTCCGACAGCATGGTCGCGGCCAGGAATTCCGCCGGATGGTAGACCTTGAGCCAGGCGGTCTGGTAGGAAATCAGGGCATAGGCGGCCGAGTGGCTCTTGTTGAAACCATAGCCCGCGAACTTTTCCATCAGGTCGAACAGATGGGCGGCAAGTTCCGGGTCGTAGCCCTTCTTGGCGGCGCCTTCCTGGAAGATGACCCGGTGCTTGGCCATTTCCTCGGGCTTTTTCTTGCCCATCGCGCGGCGCAGCAGGTCGGCGCCGCCCAGGGAATAGCCGCCGATGATCTGCGAGATCAGCATCACCTGTTCCTGGTAGACGATGACGCCATAGGTGCTCTTGAGCACGGGTTCCAGGTCGGGATGGAAATAGTCGACCTCGGCGCGGCCGTGCTTGCGGTTGACGAAATCGACCACCATGCCGGATTCCAGCGGCCCGGGGCGGAACAGCGCCAGCAGGGCGACCACGTCTTCGAAGGTGTTGGGCCGCATGCTTTTCAGCAGCTCTTTCATGCCGCGCGATTCGAGCTGGAACACCGCCGTGGTGTTGGCCGCCGACAGCAGGTCGTAGGTGGCCTGGTCGTCCAGCGGCAGGCTCATCAGGTCGAAGTCGCGCTTGTCCGGATTGAACTCGCGCACGTAGCGCACCGCCCAATCCAGGATGGTCAGGTTGCGCAGGCCCAGGAAGTCGAACTTGACCAGGCCGGCGGCCTCGACGTCGTCCTTGTCGAACTGGGACACGACGCTGGATTCGCTGCCCGGCTGGCAGTACAGGGGACAGAAATCCGTCAGCTTGCCCGGCGCGATCAGCACCCCGCCGGCATGCATGCCGATATTGCGCGTCAGGCCTTCCAGGGGCCGGGCCAGATCGATCAGGGCGCGGATTTCTTCATCCGTGTCGTACAGTTCGCGGAAGGCAGGCTCGTGTTCCAGCGTGCGGTCCAGCGACCAGGGATCGGCCGGATTGAAGGGGATCATCTTCGAGAGCCGGTCGCAGACGCTGTAGGGCATCTCCAGGACGCGGCCGACGTCGCGCACCACGGCCTTGGCGCCCAGGGTGCCGAAAGTGGCGATCTGGCTGACGGCGTCGCGGCCGTACTTTTCCTTGACGTACTCGATGACCCGCTCGCGGTTGTCCTGGCAGAAATCCACGTCGAAGTCGGGCATCGACACGCGTTCGGGATTCAGGAACCGTTCGAACAGCAGGTCGTAGCGCAGGGGATCCAGGTCGGTGATGCCCAGGCTGAAGGCCACCAGCGAGCCCGCGCCCGACCCCCGCCCCGGCCCGACCGGCACACCGTGGCTCTTGCCCCAGTTGATGAAGTCCTGCACGATCAGGAAATAGCCCGGGAAGCCCATGCTGATGATGGTCCGGCATTCCAGGTCCAGGCGTTCCTGATAGGCGGGCATGCGGCGGGCGCGCTCGTCGGCATCGGGGTACAGCTGGGCCATGCGGCGGACCAGGCCCTCGTTGGCCAGCTGCACCAGGTAGTCGTCCAGGGATACGCCGTCGGGCGTGGGAAACAGCGGCAGCTGCGGCTGGCCCAGGGTCAGGGTCAGGTTGCAGCGGCGGGCGATCTGCACCGCGTTCTCCAGGGCCGAAGGCACGTCCGCGAAACGGCGCGCCATGTCGGCGCTGTCGGGCATGTACTGCTCTGGGGTGAAGCGCCTGACGCGGCGCGGATTGCCCAGCAGTTCGCCTTCGGCGATGCAGACGCGGGCCTCGTGGGCACGGAAGTCGGACGGCGCGATGAACTGGATCGGGTGAGTGGCCACCACGGGCAGGCCGCAATCCCCCGCCAGGCGCAGCGCCGACTGGACATAGGCTTCGTCCCCGTCGAAACCGGCACGCTGCAATTCGATGAAGTAGCTATCCGGGAAATCGGCGGCCCACTGGCGCGCGAGGCGGCGCGCCTCTTCTTCGCGACCCGCCTCGAGGGCTTGGCCGACGTCGCCCCCGCGCGCGCCCGACAGGACGATCAGGCCGTTCTTGCCCGAAAGCCACTCACGGCGCATTTCCGCCCTGCCCCGCTGGCTGTTTTCCGTCCATGCGCGCGCCAACAGTTCGCACAGGTCCAGATAGGCGGCATGGCAGGAAGCCAGCAGCAGAATGCGGAAGGGTTTGTCCTCGTCGGCCGGATTATGGAGCCAGACATCGCAGCCGGCGATGGGCTTGATGCCGGCCTTGCGGGCCGCCTTGTAGAACTTGATCCAGCCGAACAGATTCGCCAGATCGCTGATCGCCATGGCCGGCTGGCCGAATTCCCGCGCCCGATCGATCAGGTCGGGAATGCGCGCGATGCCGTCCACCACGGAGAACTCCGAGTGGCTGCGCAAGTGGACGAACAGGGGCGTGTCGGGGGACGTAGTCATAAAGGGATTGTATCGAGTGTCCGGGCGCTACCGCGGCATGGCGGCCCAGGCCTTTTCCAGGCGCTTGACCGAGACGGGAAAGGGGGTGCGCAAGGTCTGCGCATAGAGCGCCACGCGCAGTTCCTCCAGTTGCCAGCGGAAAGCGTCGAGCCGGGCATCCGGGGCGCCCTTGAGGGCGGCCCGCGCGCGCTGCCACGGTGCAGTCAGCCGGGCGATGTCGGCCATCGCGGCGGCGTCGCGCGCGGGATCCGCGCGCAGTTTGTCGATGCGCAGCTGTGCCGCCTTCAGGTAGCGCGGCAGATGCCCGAGCTGCTCGGGCGGCGTATCGCGCACGAAGGACGGTCCGACCAGGGCGTCGAGCTGCTGGCGGATATCCTGCTGTGCCTGCGGCCAGGGCCGGGCCTGAGGCAGCTTCTTGATCAGGGCGGCGCGTTCGGCCAGGATGGCACCGGCCAGGCGCGCCAGTTCCTGGGCCAGCAGGCCCAGGCGCGCGCGGCCTTCCTCGCAGCGGCGCTCGAACGCCTGCGCGCTGTCGGGCCAGGGCTCCATCAGGCAGGACTGGTCCAGCGCCGCATCGATCAGCTGGTCGCGCAATTCCTGCTGCGTGCCCAGGTCCATGTAAAGCATGCCCATGCGGGTCAGATCCGGCAGGTTTTTCTCCAGGTAGCGGACCTGCTCTCTCAGGGCCAGCCGGAACAGCCGCCGCAGGCCGACCGCATGCACGCGCCGGGCTTCGTGGGGATCGTCGAAGACGTCCAGGTCGCAGGATTCGCCGCGATCGCGCAACGCCGGATAACCGATCAGGGACCGGCCGCCGCGCTGGATTTCCAGCAGTTCCGGCAGGTCGCCGAAGGTCCAGGCAGTGAGGCCTTCGTGGTTCAGCACCTGGGACGCCTGCTGGTCGCGCGACGCCAGCTGCTGGAAGGACGCCTGGGCCTGGCGGCCGTGCTCGGCACGCAGCTGGTCCAGGCTGCGGCCGCCGGACAGCATGCGGCCGTGCTCGTCCACCACCTTGAAATTCATGAACAGATGGGGAGGCAGGGTCTCCAGCTTGAAATCCACGGCTTGCACGCGTACCCGGCATTGCTCCCAGATGTCCTGGGACAGGGCATCCAGCAGGCCCATGCCGGGATCGGCGGCACGCTCGAACCAGCGCTCATGGAAGCCGGCCGCGTAGTCGGGCAAGGGCACGCAGTGGCGGCGCAGTTTTTGCGGCAGGGATTTCAGCAGCAGGTGGACTTTTTCCTTGAGCATGCCGGGCACCAGCCATTCGCAGCGCGCTGCGTCGAGCTGGTTGAGCGCGAACAGCGGTACGGTCAGCGTCATGCCGTCGCGCGGCGAGCCGGGCTCGAAATGGTAGTCCACCGCCAGCTCGGTTCCGGCCCAGGCCAGGCGGCGCGGGAAGACTTCGGTCGTGACGCCGGCGGCGTCATGGCGCATGAGCTCGTCGCGGCTCAGGTTCAACCGGTTCGCTTCTTCCCGGCCCAGACCTTTGTACCAGGCTTCCAGCGTGGCCGTCTGGCATACGTCGGCCGGAATCTGGCGGTCGTAGAAAGCATGGATCAACGCGTCGTCGACCAGGATGTCCGGGCGGCGGCTCTGGTGCTCCAGCCGCTCGATGGAAGCGATCAGCCGCCGGTTGTGGGCGATGAAGGGCAGCTTGCTGTCGATGTCCCCCGGCACCAGGGCGTCGCGGATGAAGATCTCGCGAGCGGCCGCGGGGTCGATGCGGCCATAGTGCACGCGGCGCCCGGTGTACACCGGCAGGCCATGCACCGTGCCGCGCTCGTTGGCGACGACCTGGCCGGCCTTCTTTTCCCAGCGTGGATCGGACCAGGCGCGCTTGAGCAGGTGCGCCCCGGCCCGCTCGACCCAGGTCGGCTCGATCTGGGCCACGCAGCGGGCATACAGGCGGGTAGTCTCCACCAGCTCGGCCGCCAGGATCCAGCGGCCGGCCTTCTTCTGCAGGGGCGAGCCCGGATGGATGGCGAAGCGGATGCCATGCGCGCCCTGGTACAGGCCGCCGTCCTCGGATTTCATGCCGATGTTGCCCAGCAGCCCGGCCAGCAGGGCCATGTGGATCTGTTCGCGCGTGGCGGGCGTCTGGTTCAGCCGCCAGCCCTGTTCGCGTGCCAGGGTCAGCAACTGCGTATGCGTGTCGTGCCATTCGCGCAGCCGGATGGGCGACAGGAATTTCGCACGGATCTGCTCCACCAGTTTCCGCTGGGAGGCCTTGTGCTCGACCTGCTCGCCGTACCATTGCCAGAGTTTCAGCCAGGCGAGGAATTCCGACTGCTTGTCGTTGAACTGGGCGTGGGCGTTGTCGGCGGCCTCGCGCGCCTGCATCGGGCGGTCGCGCGGATCCTGTACGGACAGCGCGGCGGCGATGACGAGGATTTCTGCCAGGCATTGCTGTTCGTGCGCGGCGAAGACCATGCGCGCGATGCGCGGATCGACGGGCAGGCGCGCCAGGGCGCGGCCCACCGGGGTGAGGCGGTTGTGCTCATCGAGCGCACCCAGTTCCTGCAGCAACTGGTAGCCGTCGGCGATGGCGCGGCCCGTGGGCGGCTCGACGAAGGGAAAGGCCTCGATGTCGTCCAGCCGCAGCGACTTCATCCGCAGGATGACGGACGCGAGGGAAGAGCGCAGGATTTCCGGATCCGTGAAGGCCGGCCTCTGCCTGAAGTCGTCTTCGGAATAAAGACGGATGCACACGCCCGGCCCCAGGCGGCCGCAACGGCCCGCGCGCTGGTTGGCCGAAGCCTGGCTGATGGGCTCGATGCGCAGCTGCTCGACCTTGCTGCGCCAGGAATAACGCTTGATGCGTGCCAGGCCGCTGTCCACGACATAGCGGATGCCCGGCACCGTGAGCGAGGTCTCGGCCACATTGGTGGCCAGCACGATGCGCCGTGCGTTGCCGCGCGGATGGAATATCTGCTCCTGTTCGGCGCGCGACAGCCGTGCATACAGCGGCAGCACCAGGGCGCCTGCCGGGTGCCGCTTGCGCAGGGCCTCGGCGCATTCGCGGATTTCCCGCTCGCCGGGCAGAAAGACCAGCACGTCGCCGGAGCCATGGCGGGCGCACTCATCCACGCCGTCCACCACGGCATCCACCAGGTCGCGCTCCTCGTCGCCCTGCCCCGGCCTGCGCCCCGCCGCATCCTCATCCCCATCCTGCCGCACGGGGCGGTAGCGCAGTTCCACCGGAAACAGGCGGCCCGAGACCTGGATCACCGGGGCCGGCCGATCCTGGGTGCCGAAGTGCCGGGCGAAGCGGTCCGCGTCGATGGTGGCCGAGGTGATGATCAGCTTCAGGTCCTTGCGGCGCGCAAGCAGGCGCTTCAGGAAGCCGAGCAGGAAATCGATGTTCAGGCTGCGCTCGTGCGCCTCGTCGATGATCAGGGTGTCGTAGCGGCGCAGCAGCGGATCGCGCTGGGTTTCGGCCAGCAGGATGCCGTCGGTCATCAGCTTGATGGCGGTGGCCGGACCGGCGCGCTCGGAGAAGCGGATCTGGTAGCCCACCCAATCGCCGATTTCCGTGCGCAGTTCCTCGGCCACGCGCTGTGCGACGGACGTCGCGGCCAGGCGGCGCGGCTGGGTATGGCCGATCATGCCCTCGCGCCCGCGCCCCAGTTCCAGGCAGATCTTGGGCAGCTGGGTGGTCTTGCCCGAGCCGGTCTCGCCACAGACGATGACCACGGGATGCTCGGCGATGGCTCGCGCGATCTCCTGGCGGCAGGCGCTGACGGGCAGGTTTTCCGGATAGTGGATGGGCGGCAGGGGACGGTCGCCGGCGCCGGCGGGCGGGCGTGGCTGCGCGGTCCGGGCGGGGGCCCGGCGGGTCGGCTGCGATGGATTTTCTGGCAAGACGTCGGATTCCACGGGGGGATGAAGCGTGCTGTTCTTCCCCCGCCACAGAATGCTGTCGGGAAAAGAGCAATCGCTCATTATAATTTCGCTATCGCCAGAATCCGACGTTCTTCCACCTCGATACTGCCTCCGAGTCCGCCATCCGCCATGAGTTCCGCCGAAACCGACACCTATTCCGCCCAGGATGCTCCTGAATTCGCTCCCGCGCAGTTCGTGCGGTGGTTCCGCGAAGTCGCGCCCTACGTGCACGATTTCCGCGGCAAGACCTTCGTGGTGGCCTTCGGCGGCGAGCTGATCGAGGACGGTGGCCTGGAAGACCTGGTGGCCGATCTGTCGCTGCTGTCCGCACTGGGCATCAAGCTGGTGCTGGTGCATGGATCCCGTCCCCAGGTCAACGAGCAGCTGCGCCTGAAAGGCCATGCCACCCAATTCGGCCGGGGCACCGAGCCCACCAGCCCCGAGGCCCTCGAATGCGCCAAGGAAGCCGCCGGCGAGATCCGCCTGGACATCGAGGCCGCCTTCAGCCAGGGACTGCCCAACACCCCCATGTCGCATGCCAAGATCCGGGTGATCTCCGGCAATTTCGTCACCGCGCGGCCGGTCGGCGTCATCGACGGCGTGGACTACCGGCGCGCCGGCACGGTGCGCAAGCTCGACATCGAGGCGATGCGCAACGTGATCAGCCAGGGAGCCATCGTGCTGCTCTCGCCGCTGGGTTTTTCGCCCACCGGCGAAGCCTTCAACCTGGCCATGGAAGACCTGGCGACCAATGCTGCCGTGGCACTGCGCGCCGAAAAGCTGATCTTCCTGACGCAGAACCGCACCGTCACCGAGACCGACGGCTCGGTCGACACGGAACTGGCCCGCAAGGATGCCGACGAGCTGCTCGCCCAGGGCATCCTCGACGAAGACACGTCCGCATTCCTGCGCCACGCATCGCTGGCGGTGAAGCGCGGCGTGGCACGTGCCCACCTGGTGCCCTACACCATGGACGGCAGCATCCTGCTGGAAATCTTCACCCACGACGGGGTGGGCACCATGGTGGTCGAAGACACGCTGGAAGACCTGCGGCCGGCCGTGGCCGACGACGTGGGCGCCATTGTCCAGCTGATCGAACCCCTGGAAGCCGACGGCACCCTGGTGCCACGCGGCCGCGCCGTGATCGAACGCGACGTGGAGAAATTCACGGTGCTGGAACACGACGGCGTGATCTATGGCTGCGTGGCCCTGATTCCCTACCTGGAAGACGGCATGGCCGAGATGGCCTGCCTGATCGTTCACCCCGAATGGCAGGGCACGGGCGATGGCGAAAAGCTGCTGCGCCACGCCGAGACCAGCGCTCGGGCACTGGGCGCCCGGCGCCTGTTCGTGCTGACCACGCGCACTTCGCACTGGTTCCTGAAGCGCGGCTTCGTGCAGGGCGGCGTTTCCGATCTGCCCCACGAGAAACGCGCCCACTACAATCATTCCCGCAACAGCATGGTATTCATCAAGAGGCTATGAAAATCCTCGTCACCGGCGGTGCCGGCTTCATCGGGTCGGCCCTGATCCGGCATATCATCGGCCATACGGATCACTCGGTCGCCAATGTCGACAAGCTGACCTATGCGGGAAACCTGGAATCCCTGGAGTCCGTCGCGCACGACCCGCGCTACGCCTTCGAACACCTGGATATCTGCGACGCGCGGGGCCTGGCGGATGCATTCGCGCGCCACCGGCCGGATGCCGTGATGCACCTGGCTGCGGAATCCCACGTGGACAGGTCCATCGACGGCCCTGCCGCCTTCGTCCAGACCAACCTGGTCGGCACCTATGCGCTGCTCGAAACCGCCCGGGCCTACTGGAACGGATTGGACGGCACCGCACGCGCCGCCTTCCGCTTCCACCATATCTCCACCGACGAAGTCTACGGCGACCTGGCCGGCACCGGAAACCTGTTTACCGAGACCACGCCCTACGCCCCCAGTTCGCCCTATTCCGCCACCAAGGCGGGATCGGATCACCTGGTGCGGGCCTGGCACCGCACCTATGGCCTGCCGGTGCTGGTGACCAACTGCTCCAACAACTACGGCCCCTACCACTTCCCGGAAAAGCTGATCCCGCTGATCATCCTGAACGCCCTGGAAGGCAAGCCCCTGCCAGTCTACGGTCAAGGCCTGCAGGTCCGCGACTGGCTCTATGTCGAGGATCACGCCCGCGCCCTGCTGCGCGTGGTCGAGTCGGGCGTACCCGGGGAAACCTACAACATCGGCGGCCACAACGAACAGCGCAATATCGATGTGGTGCGCGCCCTTTGCGAACTGCTCGAGGAGCTGGCTCCCGAGCACCCCGCCGGCGTGGCGCGCTATGCCGACCTGATCACCTACGTGGCGGACCGTCCGGGACACGACATGCGCTACGCCATCGACGCCGGCAAGATCGAACGCGAACTGGGCTGGGCACCCCGGGAAACCTTCGCCTCCGGCTTGCGCAAGACCGTGCAATGGTATCTGGAGCACCGCGACTGGTGCCGCCGCGTGCAGGACGGCAGCTACCAGCGCCAGCGCCTGGGCCTCGGAGACCCGGTCACCACCCCCGCAGAGGGCCCGGCCGCATGAACGCGCCGGGCTGCCGGACCGATGCGCCGTTGCGCATCCTGGTCACCGGCGCCGACGGCCAGTTGGGACGTTCGCTGCGCGCCCTGGCCCGGCAGCGCCCCGGCGAGGCGCGCTACGAATTCCTGAGCCGGCCGCAACTGGACATCACGCAGCCCGATGCCGTGGCCGCCTGGCTGGATGCGCATCCGGCCGATCGCCTGATCAATGCGGCAGCCTACACGGCAGTGGACCGGGCTGCCGCCGAACGGGATCCGGCCCACGCCATCAACGCGGCCGCCCCGGGGGTGCTGGCACGTGCCTGCGCGGCGCGCGGCATCCGGCTGCTGCATGTATCCACCGACTACGTCTTCGATGGGCGGCTGGGCCGCCCCTACCGGGAAGAAGACGCCACCGCCCCCCTCAACGCCTACGGGCGCGACAAGCTCGAGGGTGAACAGGCAGTCCTGGCCGCCGCCCCCCAGGCCCTCGTCGTGCGCACGGGCTGGGTCTTCAGCGCCTGGGGGCACAACTTCGTGCGCACCATGGTGCGCCTGGGCGGGCAGCACGAAACCCTGCGCGTGATCGACGACCAGATCGGCGGCCCCACCTGGGCCGGCCACCTGGCCCAGGTCCTGCATGCCCTGGCCCTGAGGCCTGCCGGCGACACGCCGGGCGGCGTGTATCACTTTGGCGGTCACCCCTGGATCAGCTGGCACGGCTTCGCCCGGGAAATCCTTGCACGGGCCCATGCCCTGGGCCTGATCGCGCGGCTGCCCAGCGTGGAGGCGATCGCATCGGCCGAATGGCCCTCGCCCGAACCGCGCCCTGCCAACGGCCGGCTGGATTGCACCCGGCTGGAAACCTTGCTCGGGCCGCTGGCACGCGATTGGCGCATCGGACTGGACCAGGTCCTGAAGGCCTGGAAAACGGCAGGCGCCTGAAGCGGCGGCCACCGGCTCGGGGCTACAATGCCGGCTTTCCCACAGCAACGCACGAGGCGACCGAGATGGCACGCATGATCCAATGCCGCAAACTCAAGCGCGAGGCCCAGGGCCTGGACTATCCCCCGTATCCGGGAGAACTGGGCGTGCGCATCTGGCGCGAGATTTCCAAGGACGCCTGGGCCAAATGGCTGGATATCCAGACGCGCCTGGTCAATGAAAACCACCTGAGCCTGGCCGACCCGGAAGCGCGCAAATTCCTGGCGGGCCGGATGCAGGCATTCCTGTTCGACGACCAGGACGTCGAGGCCCAGGGCTACGTGCCGCCCGAGGCCTGAGTTCGCCCGGGGTCACCGGTCGCGCGTTGTCCCGGCCGGCTGCTCGCCGCGCGGCTCGGGCGGTTCGCCGCGTGCCAGGCGCTCGGTGTTGGTGACACCCGTGTGCCGCACGTCATCGCCGCGCACCATGTAGATCACCCGTTCGGCCATGTTCTTCGCATGATCGCCAATGCGCTCCAGTGCGCGGGCGATGAAGATCAGGTCGATGGAGCGCGAAATCGTACGCGGATCCTCGATCATGTAGGTGATGATGTGGCGCAGGGAGGCTTTCCATACCTTGTCCACGTCCTTGTCGTTGCGCACCACCTGGGCCGCGGCGACGGGATCTTCCCGCGCAAAGGCATCCAGCGCCGCCCGGATCATGCTGGCCACCGAATCGGCCATGTGGCGCAGTTCCACCACCGGCTCGTAGGATGAATCGGACTCGTGCAGGCGCCGGGCGACCTTGGCGATCTTTTCGGCTTCGTCGCCGCAGCGTTCCATGTCGGTCAGCATCTTCGAGATCGACAGCAGCAGACGCAAATCGCCGGCCGTGGGCTGGTTGCGGGCGATCAGCTGGCTGATGCGCTCGTCGATGTCGACCTCGAACTGATTGACCTGCCGCTCGTGCTCGCGAACTCGGTCCACCAGGTGCAGCTCACCCCGGGAGAGGGCCTGCATGCCGTCCAGCACCATGGATTCGACCAGCCCGCCCATCTGCAGAAACATCGACCGCGTCGTTTCGAGCTCGCTGTGAAATTGCTTGTTGGTGTGTTCCAATCCGGGACCTCTGTCTGCCTGTGCCTGGTGTGCCACCCAGACGCGTTCAACGATCGAAAAGCGTACCATTGCGCCAGGGGCTTGGGAATGAACCCCCAGCATAGCAGCGCCATGTGACGAAAACATGACCGCCGCGGGGCAGCCATGCCGCGTGGATCAGTCGAGCAGTTCCAGCCGGGACACGCCTTGCTGCCCCGCGACGAGCGCCACCTGGGCCCCGGAGATGGCGAACAGCCCGCAGCAGACCACGCCCGGGATGTTGTTCAGCATGGCCTCGAATTCGGCGGGATCGTCGTAGCGCAGGCCGGACACGTCCAGGATCTGATTGCCGTTGTCCGTGACGAAGCCTTCGCGCAGCCGCGGCTGCCCGCCCAATTGGCGAACCTGGCGGGCAACGGCCTCGCGCGCCAGGGGGATCACCTCGATCGGCAGCGGAAAGGCGCCCAGGCGCTCGACC
Organism: Castellaniella daejeonensis; assembly: GCF_039523555.1. NCBI lineage: Bacteria > Pseudomonadati > Pseudomonadota > Betaproteobacteria > Burkholderiales > Alcaligenaceae > Castellaniella > Castellaniella daejeonensis. The sequence goes on along the minus strand of NZ_BAAAFN010000008.1, from coordinate 188,369 downwards.
AGCTTGGATTCGTCGACGATGCAGACGAAGCGGTCAGCCACGGAAGCCACGATCTTCTCGCGCGTGAGGGCGCCGCCGCCGCCCTTGATCATGTTCATCTGGTGGTCGATCTCGTCGGCGCCATCGACGTACAGCGCCAGCGCAGCCACCTCGTTCAGGTCCAGGACCTGGATGCCCGCCGCTTCCAGGCGGCGCGTGCTGCGTTCCGAACTGGACACAGCCGCGCGGAAAGCCTGCCGATGGGCCGCCAGCAGATCGATGAAGCGGTCCACCGTGGAACCCGTCCCCACCCCCAAGATGCTGTCGGGCTGCAGCTGGGGCAGCACATGGTCGAGCGCGGCCTGGGCCGCCTGTTGCTTGAGTTCGTCCTGGGTGAGCATGAGGATATCCGTCGGGGTCTGGAAGGCCGTATTGTAATGGGCCCTGCCCTGCACGGCGGCCTGCACGGGCATCCCGGATGCAGGCAATCCGGAATTGCGCCATGATGATGCCGCAGCGGCATGCGCCCGCCAGCGCCCGCGGCCGGCCGCGCTTCGATCCCGGCCCGCATCCGACCCAGGAGCCTCCGCTTGAACCCGATTCCATTGTCCCCTGCCGACCTCCAGGCCTTGCGCCAGGCCCGCGACCTGCTGGAAAACCCGGGCCTGGCTGCGCGCATGACGAATCTGATCGGCGCCCCCGTCGAAAAATTCCTGGACCGGCTGCCCGAAGGCTGGAGCGCCCAGATCGGCCAGGTCACCCGCCTGGCCTTGAGCAAGGCCGCCGACGCCGCCCTGTTCACCCTGGGCGACAAGCCCGGCGGACGCAGCTCGGACCGCTGGCACAAGATCGGCGCGGCCGCCACCGGCGGCGTGGGCGGTTTTTTCGGCCTGGCCGGACTGGCGGTGGAACTGCCGATCTCCACCACGATCATGATGCGCTCGATTGCCGACATCGCCCGCAGCGAAGGCGAATCCCTGGCAGATCCGCATACCCGACTTGCCTGCCTGGAGGTCTTCGCCCTGGGAGGCCGCAGCAGGGCCGACGATGGTGCGGAAAGCGGCTATTACGTCGTGCGCGCCGCGCTTGCGCGCGCCGTCAGCCAGGCCGCCGAATACGCCGCCGGCCAGGTAGCCGTCGAAAAGGCAGCGCCACCCGCGCTGATGCGCCTGATCACGATGGTGGCGGAACGCTTCGGCCTCCAGATCACGGAAAAGGCCGCCGCCCAGGCGGTCCCGGCCATCGGCGCAGCCGGCGGCGCCCTGATCAACACCCTGTTCATCGACCACTTCCAGGACATGGCCCGGGGTCATTTCATCATCCGCCGGCTGGAACGGCGCTACGGAGAAGACGCCGTGCGGCTGGCATACGAAGGACTGGGCCAGCGGCGCGAAGACTGATTTCCGCAGGAAACCGGCCATTCGGCCGACCGGGGCCGGCCCGAAGGCGGCATCCTCACGGAAGGGATATTCAAACTTTCCTTCTCAAATTTGCAATAATGCCGAGTCTTCCGAACGCACCCCCATCATGTTCGACCTATTCTCCGGCTTGCCCCTCGCGGTCGGGCTCAGCCTCGTACTGGCCCTGGCCCTCGTCCTGGTCTTCGAATTCATCAACGGCTTCCACGACACGGCCAATGCCGTTGCCACGGTCATCTACACCAAGGCCATGCCGCCGCACCTGGCGGTGCTCTTCTCGGGCATCTGCAACTTCCTGGGCGTGCTGCTCGGCGGCGTGGGGGTGGCCTACGCCATCGTCCACCTGCTCCCCGTGGAACTGCTGCTCGACCTGGACAGCGGACGCAGTCTGGCCATGGCGTTTTCCATGCTGGTCGCGGCGATCGTCTGGAACCTGGGCACCTGGTATTTCGGCATCCCCGCCTCCAGTTCGCATACGCTGATCGGCGCGATCCTGGGCGTGGGACTGGCCAATGCCCTGCTGACGGACGTGCCCGTGGGTGCCGGCGTCAACTGGGGCAAGGCCATCGACATCGGCCTGTCGCTCGTCATCTCGCCCCTGGCCGGATTCATCGTTGCCGCCGCATTGCTGCTGGGGTTCAAGAAAGCGTTCGCCGGCTCGAAGATGCACAAGACGCCCGAGCAGCGCCGCGCCATCGACAACAAGAAACACCCCCCCTTCTGGAACCGGCTGGTGCTGGTACTGTCGGCAATGTGCGTGAGCTTCGTGCACGGATCCAACGACGGTCAGAAAGGCATCGGCCTGATCATGCTGGTGCTCATCAGCATCGTGCCGGCCAAGTATGTCCTGGACCCGGCCAGCACGCCCTACCAGGTCCAGCGCACCGTCGACGCCGTCGCTCACCTGAGCGATTTCTACCAGCGCAAGGCAGATACGCTGGGCGACTTCCTGGCGCTCCAGCGCCCGCCCAGTCTCGATCCGCTCCAGACGTCCCACTGCAACCCGCAGGATACGCTGGGCACCATCCAGGCAGTGCGAGGCACGCTGAGCGGCGTGCACACCTATGACGACCTGCCGCCTGAAACGCGCGTGCGGGTGCGGCGCTACCTGCTCTGCCTGGACGACACCGCGCGCAAGGTGGCCGGCATGGACTCGCTGTCCCTCGGCGAGAAAACCGATTTGCGGCGCCTGCGCGGCGACCTGACCGCCACCACGGAATACGCGCCGCTATGGGTGATCGTCGCCGTCGCGCTGGCCCTGGGCGCCGGCACCATGCTGGGCTGGCGCCGCGTGGTGCTGACCGTGGGCGAGAAAATCGGCCGGCAGGGCATGACGTACGCCCAAGGCATGGCCGCCCAGATCACCGCCGTCGCCGCCATCGGCGTGGCCAATGTCTTCAGCCTGCCCGTTTCGACCACCCAGGTGCTGTCCTCGGGCGTGGCCGGCACCATGGTGGCCAACCGCAGCGGCCTGCACAACGGCACCGTGCGCATCATTCTGCTGGCCTGGCTGCTGACCTTCCCGGCCAGCATGCTGCTGTCGGCGGGGCTGTTTTCCCTGGCGGTGCTGGTGCTGGGCATGTAGGCGCGCGGCCCGGACGCGGACAAGCGCGCCAGGCTCGCGGCGGGACCCACCTGCAGGCGGATGGGCCGGGCTCCTAGCCCTGCCGCCTGGTCGCCTGGATCTGCATGCGGTTGACCGCGACGACGACCACGCCCACGGCCACCATGAACAAAGTCGCCAGGGCATTGATTTCGGGCTTCAGACCCAGGCGCACGCGGGAGAAGACTTCCAGCGGCAGGGTCGTGTATCCCGGGCCGGACAGGAAGGACGCCACCACCACGTCATCCAGCGACAGGGTGAAGGAAAGCAGCCATGCGGCCAGCAGGGCAGGCGCAATCAGCGGCAGCGTGATCTGGAAGAACACCCGCAGGGGCGAGGCGCCCAGATCCAGGGCGGCTTCTTCCAGCGAGCGGTCCAGGTCGCGCACGCGCGACTGGATGATGACGGCGACATAGGCGGTGCACAGGGTGACATGGCCCACCCAGATGGTGAACATGCCGTTGCCATCCGGCCAGCCGAAAAGCTTGGACATTTCCACGAACATCAGCAGCAGCGAAATGCCCAGCACGACCTCGGGCATGACCAGCGGGGCGCTCAGCATGCCGATGTACAGGCCGAAGCCCCGGAACCGCCCCATGCGTGCCAGGACATAGCCGGCCCAGGTGCCGATGGCCACCGCCGCGGTGGCGGTCAGGGTGGCGATCAGCAGCGAGAGCTTCGCCGCGGACAACAGCGCGTCGTCCTGGAACAGCTCGGCATACCAACGCAACGAAAAGCCGGACCAGGAGGTCATCAGGGTGGAGTCGTTGAACGAGAACACCATCAGGCAGGCGATGGGCACGTACAGGAAGCCGTAGCCGATCACCAGCGTCAGGAAACGGAACCAGCCGCCGCGCATCATCGCCGCCCTCCCAGCTGGCGGGCCTGGTTGTACTGGAAAATGGACAGGGGCACCAGCAGCAACAGGACCATCACGCAGGTGACGGCGGCCGCCATCGGCCAGTCGGCATTGTTGAAGAATTCATTCCACATCACGCGGCCCATCATCAGGGTATTGGCCCCGCCCAGCATCTCGGGGATGACGTATTCCCCCACCGAAGGGATGAACACCAGCATGGCGCCGGCCACCACGCCAGGCATCGACAAGGGCAGCGTGATCCGCAGGAAGGCGCTCCAGGGCCGCGCCCCCAGGTCGTAGGCGGCTTCGAGCAGGCGATGGTCCAGCTTCACCAGATTGGCGTACAGCGGCAGGATGAAGAACGGCAGATAGGCGTAGACCAGTCCGATGTAGACGGCCAGGTCGGTGCGGTAGATTTCCAGCGGCGCATCGATCAGCCCCAGGCCCATCAGCAGATGGTTCAGCAGGCCGTCGTTGCGCAGGATGCCGACCCAGGCGTACACGCGCAGCAGCAGCGAGGTCCAGAACGGCAGGATCACGCCCAGCAGCAGCAGGTTGCGGATCTCCGGCCGTGCGCGGGCGATGTGATAGGCCATGGGATAGCCGATCAGCGCGCAGCAGAGGGTGGTGATCAGGGCCATCTTCACCGAATTCAGGTACACGGCGGCGTACAGGCTGTCGGTGAACAGCAGCACATAGCCGCGCAGGTGCAGGGCCAGCGACAGAGTCTGGTCCTGCAGCGTAGCGATCGGCGTATAGGGCGGGATGCCGAACTGCAGGTCCGAGAAACTGATCTTCAGCACCAGCAGGAACGGGACCAGCAGGAACAGCGCCAGCCAGACGTAGGGCACGCCGATGGCGAACTGCCGCGCACTGGGACGATGACCGGGGATTTTCAGGTGCATCGGAGGCTCCGGATGCTGAATCGATGAATGCGGAAGAACGCGCCGTCAGGACGCCAGCACGGTACCGGCGTCGTGGGACCATGTGACGTAGACTTCCTCGTCCACGCCGGGCGCGTCCGACTGGCTCCAGTCCAGGCTGGGTACGCTGGCCTCGATGGTCTGGCCGGCATCCAGGCGGACCTGATAGCGGGCATAGCTGCCCATCCAGGCCACGTGCGACACCATGCCGTGGCCCCAGTTGGATTCGGTCTCCGGCGCCTGGCGGCCGACGCGGATCTGCTCGGGCCGGATGGAAACGTGGACCTCCATGCCCAGGGGCTCGCTGATGCCGTGACTGACGTACAGCGGACGCGACAGGGCGTCGGTCTCGATCAGCACGTGGTCGGGCTCGTCCACCACGATGGTGCCGGTGAACAGGTTCGTCGACCCGATGAAGCCGGCGACGAAACGGGAACTGGGAAAGGTGTAGACGTCGTGCGGCGTGCCGCACTGGACGATCTGGCCTTCGGTCATGACGGCCAGGCGGCTGGCCATGGTCATGGCCTCTTCCTGGTCGTGGGTGACCATGATGCAGGTGACGCCGACCTGCCCCAGGATCTTGACCAGCTCGATCTGGGTGGCCTGGCGGATCTGCTTGTCCAGGGCCGACATGGGCTCGTCGAGCAGCAGCAGCTTGGGCCGCTTGACCAGGCTGCGCGCCAGGGCCACGCGCTGCTGCTGCCCGCCGGAAAGCTGGTGCGGGCGGCGGCGTGCGTAGCCGGCCATCTGCACCAGGTCCAGGGCCTCGAACACGCGCTCGTGGATCTCGTGGCGCGGCACGCCTTCCTGCTTCAGGCCGAAGGCCACGTTGGCCTCGACCGACATGTGCGGGAAGAGCGCATACGACTGGAACATCATGTTGACCGGCCGCCGGTGCGGCGGCAGGGAAGTGATGTCCTCGTCATCCAGGATGATGCGCCCGGAGGTGGGCTCCTCGAACCCCGCCAGCATGCGCAGCAGGGTCGACTTGCCGCAGCCCGAACTGCCCAGCAGCGCGAAGATCTCGTGCCGCCTCACCGACAGGGAGACGGACTTCACGGCCACGGTGTCGCCGAAGATCTTGACGACGTCCTCCATGCGCACGAAGTCGTCGGCCTCGCCCTGGCGAGGCATGCCGCGCGGATCCTGCATCGCCATCAGCGCCCGGTCTTGAGCTGCGCCCACATCTGCGTCTGCAGGCGCAGGATGTTCAGGGGCTGGGGCTTGATGACGAACAGCGTGCGAGAGACCTCGGGCGAGGGATAGATCATGGGATTGCTGGCGACTTCCTCGACCACGTACTTGCGCGCCTCTTTGTTGGCATTGGGGTAGTACATGGTATTGGTGATCGCCGCATGCACCTGCGGTGTCTCGATGTAGTTGATGAAGGCGTGCGCCTCGTCGACGTGCTCCGCGCTCTTGGGGATGGCCATGGTGTCGAACCAGACCGGCGCCCCGCCGTCGGGAATGTAGTAGTCGATGGCGTAGGATTTCTTGGCTTCTTTCGCACGCGACGCGGCGATCATCACGTCGCCCGAAAAGCCGTAGACCATGCACAGGCCGCCCGAGGCCAGTTCGTCGATGTAGCCCGAGGAGCTGAACTGGCGCACATAGGGCCGGATGGTCTTGAGCAGGGCGAGCGCGGCCTCGTAGTCCTTGGGATCGCTGCTGTTGGGATCCTTGCCCAGGTAGTGCAGCACCGCGGGAAAAACCTGCGCGGCCTCGTCCAGGATGGAAATGCCGCAGGACTGCAGCTTGGCTGCGTTTTCGGGCTTGAACAGCATGTCCCAGGAGTTCAGGGGCGCGTCCTGGCCCATGATCTCGCGCACCTTGGTGACGTTGTAGCCCAGGCCGTTGGTGCCATAGCCCCAGGGGACCAGATACTGGTTGCCCGGATCGACGGTGGCGACCAGGGCCATCAGGTCGGGATCCAGATATTGCCAGTTGGGGATCTTGGAACGGTCCAGCTTCTGGAACAGGCCGCCCTGGATCTGGCGGGCTGCGTAGTGAGTGGAAGGCACGACCACGTCGTACCCCGACTTGCCCGTCAGCAGCTTGGCCTGGAGGGTATCGTTGGTGTCGTAGACGTCGTAGCGGATCTTGATGCCGGTGGTCTTCTCGAAACCGGACAGGGTGTCGGGGGCAGTGTATTCAGCCCAGTTGTAGACGTTGACGACGCGATCCTGGGCGGACGCCGGAACCGCGGCGATCAGCGCGGCGGCGGCCAACAGGGTGTGAACGGTGCCGATTTTCATGGCATGGGTCCCTATCATGGAGGAAAACAACGGGATAACGCATCCCACCACTGCGCTCCGCGCGCGCCGGCTACCTTAACCAAAGACCGGCGCAGGCGCAACCGGTTTTTTTTCGCCTGTTCCGGGGATACCACACCCAGGCGCGCGCGATCGAAGTCGATGATCCAGACCCGTTCGTCGGCATCGAAAAGGATGTTGTAGGCGTTCAGGTCCGCGTGCCAGACGCCCGCTGCATGCATCGCGTCGATGGCCCGCGCAACGGCGGCGGGATCGGCCCTGTCCAGACGTCCCGCCAGGGCCTGCGCGCCCTGGATGCGCGCCACCAGAATGGCGTTGCGGTAAAGAATTCCGCCCGGGTGCGGCCCGGTGGCGGCAATTCCTGCCCGCCAGTATGCCGCACCCAACGGCTCGGGCACCCGCAGTCCGGCCCGGCGCAGGTGGTCCAGCACCTTCACTTCGGCATAGGCCCGCACACGGGATTCTCCCAACCACAGGTAGGATTCGCGGCCACCCAGCCGCGCGCGCAGGCCGCCGCGCCGGTAATGGCGCAGGACGGCGGGGCCGTGGACCCCATCGACGAACCAGGCAGCCTGGCGGCCGCCCTCTCCCACCGGCACGGCGCCGGAGCGTGCCGCATCGAACCAATCCGGGCCGGCCTGTCCGGCAAAGCGTGCCGGCACGCAGAATGCACCGCCAGGAAAGCGGTGCACAGCCCAGTCTGGTGGCATGCAATTCATCACTCATGTCTCCCGGGCGACATCCGCCCCTCACTTCGCCGCCTGCATGCGGCTCGGATTCGGCAGGCACAGGACAGTCCCAATTGCACCATCTCTCCACCTCGCCGCCTGCATGCGGCTCGGATTCGGCAGGCACAGGACAGTCCCAATTGCACCATCTCTCCACCTCGCCGCCTGCATGCGGCTCGGATTCGGCAGGCACAGGACAGTCCGCAGGGGACTGTCCTGTGTCCTGCCTCATCCCCGCATCAGCAGCAGGCCCATGATGACCAACAGCATGCAGGCAAAGATCAGTTTCAGGCGTGCTTCGGGCAGCGCGTAGGCCAGGCGCACCCCGTAGGGTACGCACAGCAGGCTGCCGACGGCCAGGGGAATGCCCACCAGGCCGTGCGCCTGCCCGTGCCAGGCGTAGGTCGCCAGCGCCACGCAGGTGCCCGGCACGATCATCGCCAGCGCCACCGCCTGGGCCGAAGTCTGGCGCAAGTGAAAGAACGAGGTCAGGAAGGGTACCGCCAGCACGGCGCCACCCACGCCGAAGATTCCTCCGGCCAGCCCGGCGCAGACGCCGACGCAGAAATACCAGAGCTTGCGCACCTGGCCGACCTCGCGGTAGAACGCGGCCGGCCTGGGCCGGGCGCGGCGCCCCAGGCTCTCACGGAAATAGAACATGGCGATCAGAAACACGAAACCCGCATAGATGCGGCGCAGCAGCCAGGGATCGAGCCCCAGGGCGATCCGCGCTCCGATCCAGGTGCAGACGATGGAACTGCAGGCCCCGGCCGCCGCCGAGCGCCAGTCGATGGGCGCGTGCTGGTGATATTTGCGCAACGTGAGCAAGATGGCCGGCAGCACCATGATGAGCGCCGTCCCCTGGGCCGCCTGCTGCTCGTAGCCCAGGATCAGCCCCAGCAGGGGAATGGCGAACAGCCCGCCGCCGATGCCCAGCACCCCCCCCGAAAATCCGATCAGCCCGCCCGCGGCCAGGCAGGCGGGGATCAGCCAGAGTCCGTCCATCGCGAACCTCTCAGGCCAGCACGCCGAGCACGTCTTCGACGCGGTCGACGGCCTGGATGCGCAACCCCTCGATGGGCTGGCGCGGCAGGTTGGCGCGCGGGACGACGGCCAGCCCGAAGCCCAGCTTGGCGGCCTCCCGCAGGCGTTCCTGGCCGCGCGGCGCCGGCCGGATCTCGCCCGCCAGCCCGATCTCGCCGAAGGCCAGCAAACCGGCCGGCAGAGGCCGGTCGCGCATGGACGACAGGATCGCCAGGGCCACGGCCAGGTCGGCGGCAGGTTCCATGATGCGCACGCCGCCGACGGCATTGACGAAGACATCCTGGTCGTAGGTGGCGATCCCCGCATGGCGATGCAGCACGGCCAGCAGCATGGCCAGGCGGCTGCTTTCAAGGCCCACGGACAGCCTGCGCGGATTGGGGACATGGGCCGTGTCCACCAGAGCCTGCACTTCGACCAGCAGCGGGCGGGTGCCTTCCTGGGTGGCCATGACGCAGGAGCCGGCAACCTCGCGCGAATGGCCCGCCAGGAACAGCGCGGACGGATTGCTCACCCCGCGCAGGCCCCGGTCGGTCATGGCGAATACACCCAGCTCGTTGACGGCGCCGAAACGGTTCTTGATGGCCCGCACCAGGCGGAACGAAGAATGAGTGTCGCCCTCGAAATACAGGACGGTGTCGACGATATGCTCCAGCACGCGAGGGCCGGCCAGAGCGCCGTCCTTGGTGACATGGCCGATCAGGATCAGGGTGATCCCGGTCTGCTTGGCGATGCGGGTCAGCTGGGCGGCGCATTCGCGCACCTGGGACACCGAGCCGGGGGCTGCCGTCAGTTCGCCGGAATACAGGGTCTGGATGGAATCGATGACCGCCACGCCAGGCTGGCGCTCGACCAGGGCCTGGGTGATCTGCTCCAGGCGGATTTCGGCCAGCAGGTCAACACCATCGCCCGATACGCCCAGGCGCTGGGCACGCAGGGCGACCTGCTCGGCGGACTCTTCGCCGGTGACGTAGAGCACCGGACCGCGTTCGGACAGGCTGGCAAGCGCCTGCAGCAGCAGCGTCGATTTGCCGATTCCCGGATCGCCACCGATCAGCACCACGGCGCCGGCCACCAGGCCTCCGCCCAGGACGCGGTCGAACTCCTCGATGCCAGTGGGATTGCGCGCCTGTTCGCGCGCCTCGATCTCGGACAGGCGGCGCACCGGGGTGGAGGCAGCCAGCGGCGCATAACGATGGCCGGCGGCCGCGGCCGGGGATTCGCGGGTTTCCTGCAGTGTGTTCCAGGCGCCGCAATGCGGGCAGCGGCCTTCCCATTTGGGAGAAGTGCCGCCGCAATCGGAGCAAAGGAACAGGGTTCGTGCCTTGGCCATCAGCGGCCCGCCAGGCTGCCGCCGCCGTCGACGCCGATTTCCTGACCGGTGATGAAGGCCGCCCCATCGCCCAGCAGGAACACCACGGCGGCGGCGACTTCGTCGGCCTGGGCCAGGCGCCCCATGGGAATGGTTGCCAGCACGGCTTTTTCGGCATCGCTGCCGACCGGGCATTCGGCGCGGAACAGGCCCGTCTCCACGGGACCGGGCGAGACCGCGTTGACCGTGATGCCATGGGGCGCCAATTCCAGCGCCCAGGTACGGGTGCAGCCCAGCAGCGCGCTCTTGGCCGCCGCATAGCTGGTATGCCCGGCCTGGCCATGCACCACGCGGCCACACAGATTGACGATGCGCCCGGATTTGCGCGCCTTCATGCCCGGCACGAAGGCCTGCACCGCCTGGACGGCGACGCGCACGTTCAGATCGAAGGCCTGGTACAGCGAGGCCAGGTCGACCTCGCCCAGGGGTTCGGGCATTGCCGGCCCCACGCAGTTCACCACGGCGTCGACCGGGTATTTCTCGCGGATGACGCGCAGCAATTCCTCGGTCTCGCCGGCATTGGCCAGGTCACAGGCATACAGGTAGCCGGGAAAATCGATGTCGGCCACGTGCCGCGCCAGGCCGACGACATGGCAGCCCTGGTCGGCCAGGCGCTGGCTGACGGCCCAGCCGATGCCTTTGGTCGCGCCGGTGACGAGCACACAACTGTTCTTCATGGGGTATTCCTCCGCAGGCGGGGATTCACAGGACGCGGCGCGGCACCCGGGGCGTCACGGCGGTAAGCAGTTCATAGCCGATGGTGCCGCAGGCGGTGGCCACTTCGTCCACCGAGGGCCCGCCCTGCCCCCACAGCACGACCGGGGCCCCCACTGCCGCACCGGGCACGGGGTCCAGGTCCACGGCCAGCATGTCCATGGACACCCGGCCGACCAGGCGCGAGCGCACCCCGTCCACGACGACCGGCGTCCCGCTGGGCGCGTGGCGGGGGTAGCCGTCGGCATAGCCGCAGGCGACGATGCCGACCCGCATGTCGCGGGGCGCACGGAAAGTGTGGCCATAGCCCACCGATTCGCCGGCCGGGACCCGATGCACGCCGATCAGGCGGGCGGACAGGGTCATGGCCGGGCGCAGGCCGAAGGTATCGGCAGGCCGGTCGGCGAAGGGCGAAGCCCCGTACAGGCAGATGCCCGGGCGCACCCATTGAGGGTCGCCGGCGATCCCCGCCGCCAGCCCCGGTGTCAGGGTGGCGGCCGAGTTGCACAGGCTGACGGGGCCGGACAGACCATCGGTCGCCCGCAGGAAACAATCGATCTGGTCCCGCGTGACGGCCGGATCGTCGTCCGCGCGGGCGAAGTGGGTCATCGTGCCGACCTGCCCCAGCACGCCGTCGGCCTGCAGGGCCAGCGCGCGCACATGGGCCGCACGGAACTCGTCCGGCTGGAAACCGAGCCGGTGCATGCCGGTGTTCAACTTGACGAAAGCGTCGATCTGCCGGGCGACGGGGCTGGATTCCAGCATGTCGAACTGCTCGGTGCAATGCAGCGCGGCACCTATGTGGTAATGCACCAGGACATCGAGATCGGCCGGCTCGAAGAAGCCTTCGAGCAGCAGCAGGGGGCCGGTCCAGCCCAGCTCGCGGCAGCGCACGGCTTCTTCCAGGTCCAGCATCGCCAGGCCGTCGGCCTGGTCGAAGCCCGCCAGCGCGGCTTCCAGGCCGTGCCCGTAGCCGCGCGCCTTGATCACGGCCCAGATGAATGGCGTGGCACCAGGAGCGTCCTGCCGCAGGCGATCGGCCACCGTATGCAGATTGTGGGACAAGGCTTCGGTGTCGATCGTCGCCAGAATCGGGCGCGGCATGGATTCCCCCGGAAAGACGGACAAAGGAAGCGGCGGCCCTGAAACCGGGTCCGGACACAAGTCGTTCAGAATCGGGCAGCCGGTTCAGAAAGGCCCTAAGTATACTGCCTCATCATGGCAGTCGATCACTATGAAAACTTCCCCGTGGCGTCTCTGCTGCTGCCCGCCCGGCTGCGTCCGGCGGTGCGCAACCTGTATGCCTTCGCGCGCGGCGCGGACGACATCGCCGACGAGGGCGATGCGCCGGCGCATGCGCGCCTGGAGCGGCTGGAGGCCTGGCGCGCCGCGGTCCGCGACCTGGGGGCCGGCCGGCCCATCCAGGCGCCCCTGTCCGACGCAGACCGGGCGATCTTCGCCCGTCTGGGCGACACGCTCGTGCGCCACCGGTTGCCCGTCCAGCCACTGCTGGACCTGCTGTCCGCCTTCGTCCAGGACCTGAGCGTCACCCGCTACGCCGACGAACCCGCCCTGCTCGATTACTGCCGGCGTTCGGCCAATCCGGTCGGCCGGCTGATGCTGCACCTGTACGGCCGGACGGATCCCGCCGACCTGGCCCAGTCCGACGCCATCTGCACGGGACTGCAGCGGGTGAACTTCTGCCAAGACGTGGCGCTGGATCACGCCAAGGGCCGCTGCTACATCCCCCTGGACTGCCTGGAGCGCCACGGCCTCGATCCGGACGACCTGGACGCGCTGTGCGCGGATCCGTCCAGGCCGCCACCCGATGCCTGGCGGAACGTGGTGCGCGAACAGGCTGGCCTGGCCCGCCGCGCCCTGCTGGCCGGCTGCCCGCTCGCCTGGCGCCTGCCCGGGCGCATCGGCCTGGAACTGCGCATGGTGGTGCACGGCGGCCTGCGGATCCTGGATAAACTGGCGGCAGGCGGCTACAACCCTTGGGCGGACCGGCCCATCCTGAGCCGGACCGATGCCTTCCTGCTATGCTGGCGCGCATTCCATAAGCCGCGTCCCGACGCAGCCTTGCCCGAACACCATGACTCCTGACGAATACTGCCAGCAGAAAGCCGCACGCAGCGGCTCGAGCTTCTACTACGCCTTTCTGTTCCTGCCGCCGGAACAGCGCCGCGCCATCACCGCGCTGTACGCCTTCTGCCGCGAGGTGGACGACATCGTGGACGAGGTGAGCGAAGCTTCCGTCGCGCGGATGAAGCTTGCCTGGTGGCGCGACCAGGTCGGCCTGATGTTCGACGGCACGCCCGACCATCCGGTGGCCATCGCCCTCGCCCGGCACGTCCGCGCCTTCGGCCTGAGCCCCGAGCCCTTCTATGCCGTGATCGAAGGCATGGAGATGGACCTGGACCAGTTCCGCTACGCGGACTGGGCCACCCTGCGGGAGTACTGCTGGCGTGCCGCCGGCGTGGTCGGCGACCTGTCGGCCGCCATCTTCGGCCACACCGATCCACGCACGCTGGAATATGCGGAAACGCTGGGCCTGGCCTTCCAGATGACGAACATCATCCGCGACGTGGGCGACGATGCACGGCGCGGCCGCATCTACCTGCCCGCCGACGATATGGCCCGCCACGGCGTGACGGTGGACGACATCCTCGACGGCCATTACACCGAAGGCTTCCAGGCCCTGATGCGCCAGCAGACCGAACGCGCGCGCGGGCTGTACCGCGATGCGATGCGCGCCCTGCCGGAAGCCGATCGCCGCGCACAGCGGCCGGGCCTGATGATGGCCGCCATCTACGCCGCCCTGCTCGACGAGATCGAACGCGACGGCTGGCACGTGCTGGACCAGCGCATCGCCCTGACGCCGATCCGCAAGTTCTGGCTTGCCTGGAAGACCTGGGTCGGCGGCGGACGGGGGCTGGTGCACCGACTGGCGCGATGAGCGCGATTGACGGATCCGTACGGCATGCGGGCGGCCAAGCGCGGGACGCGCAGCATCGGGACAATCCGCTGAATGGCATTGCCGTCATCGGCGCCGGTTGGGCAGGCCTGGCTGCCGCGGCGCGACTGCAGCGTGCCGGCCGCGCGGTGCGGGTCTACGAAGCCGCCGCCGCGCCGGGAGGCAGGGCGCGTCGGATCGAACACCCCGGGCTGGGCCTGCGAATCGACAACGGCCAGCACATCCTGCTGGGCGCCTACACCAGCACCCTGGCCCTGATGCAATCCCTGGGCGTGGATCCGGCGCACGCCCTGCTGACCAGCGACCTGGATCTGCGATCGGCCGATGGCGGTCTCAGGCTGAAATTCTGGCCGCTGCCCGCGCCACTGCACCGGCTGGGCGTTCTGCTGGGCAGCCGCGGACTGGACGGATGGCGGGGCCGCCGCCACCTGGCCAGGGCATTCGGCTCACTGAAGCCGGAATGCATCCCCTCTGTCGCGACTGTCGTGGACTGGCTGGCGAGCCTGGACTGCCCTCCCGGCCTGCTGGCACGCCTCTGGGAACCCCTGTGCCTGGCCGCCCTGAATACGCCGGCGCACGCGGCCCAGGCACGCCTGTTCGTTCGCGTGCTGGCCGACAGCCTGGGAGCCGGGCCGGCCGCCAGCCGCATCCTGATTCCCCGGGGCAGCCTGCATGATCTCTGGCCCGCGCGCGTCTGCGCACTGCTCGGCGACGGACTCGAGCGCCGCAGGGTGCGCGAGGTCACGCCGGCCCCCGAAGGAGGTTGGCAGGTGGACGGCAACCTGCACGAGGCCGTCATCCTGGCCGTACCCTGCCCCGAAGCCCGGCGGCTGCTGGCGCCGCTGCCGGGCGCCGCGGACTTCATGCGCAACTGGTCGCTGCCGCCGCACTCTGCCATCGGCACACTGACGCTGCGGCTCGGGCGACCCTGGAATTCGGGCCATCCCATGCTGCTGCTGCGCGACGATCCGGCCCACGACGCCTGGGGACAATGGCTGTTCGACCGCAGCGCCAGTGCCGGCGCGGACGCCGACCGCCGGCTGGTCCACGTGGTGATCGGTGCGGCCGACCGCTACGCCGGCCGGGAGCCGGCACGCATCGCGGCTGGCATCGAGGCCCAGATCCGCGCCCAGGCGGCAAAGGGATCACGCCCGCCGCTGCCGGAAATCGAGGCCCATGCCCTGGTGACGGAACGCAGGGCCACGTTCGACGCCATCCCGGATCTGCAGCGCCCGGGCGCTGCAACCCCCTGGCCCGGCCTGCTCCTGGCCGGCGACTGGACCGACACCGGCTATCCGGCCGTGCTGGAAGGCGCGGTGCGCAGCGGACTGAACGCGGCGGACCGCATCCTGGCCGCCTGAATCCCGCCGGATCGCGCCGGCAGGAAACACATCATCCTCGCGGACGGCGAACCAGGGTGCTCTTGCCGAACAGGCTTTCGACCAGTTCGACGGCAACCAGCGCCGTGCCGTTGCGCACGTCCAGGGCCGGATTCAGTTCCACGATATCCACCGAACCGACCCGGCCCGTATCGGCCAGCATCTCCATGCACAACTGGGCTTCGCGCCATGTCGGGCCGCCCCGCACCGTGGTGCCGACTCCCGGGGCATAGTCCGGATCCAGGAAATCGACATCGAAACTGACGTGGACATGGGCATCCGCAGGCAGGCCGCCCAGGGCGGCTTCCATGACGGCGCGCATGCCGCGCTCGTCGATCGTGCGCATGTCGTACACGTCCAGCCGCTGCTCGTGGACGAATTCGCGCTCGCCCGCGTCGACGCTGCGGATGCCGATCATCCGGAGCTCCTCGGGCCTCAGGGCCGGCTCGGAGCCGCCCAGGTCCACCAGCCCGGCCGGACCGAAGCCGCACAGGCAGGCGACCGGCATGCCATGCAGATTGCCGCTGGGCGTCAGCCACGCCGTGTTGAAGTCGGTATGGGCGTCCAGCCAGAACACCCGCAGGGGTCGGCCTGCGCGTCGGCAATGCCGCGCCACGGCACCCACCGATCCGACACCCAGGCTATGATCGCCGCCCAGTACCAACGGCAGGCGTCCCTCGCGCAACTGGGCCGTCACGGCCTGGAACACCAGGGCGTTCCAGGACTGGACCTGCTCCAGGTGGCGATAGCCATGGACCGGTGGCTGCCAGGGGTTGCCGGGACCGGCCAGATCACCGGTGTCCAGCACGCGGTACCCCTGGCGCTCCAGGGCAGCCGCCAGGCCCGCCACACGCAGGGCCTGGGGCCCCATCGATGCGCCACGTGCGCCGGCGCCAATGTCGGTGGGGGCGCCCACCAAGGCAATTTCCATGCTCATGGTTCGGTCCTTCCGCCATCGTCCGAAGAAAAGACGGCCTCCTCCGTCCCGCGCTCTTGCAGTGCGTCCGTGCCAGCGCGCGCCATCATGAAGCCAGTGCCGGCACGCCCCGGAGTTCGCCCTGCAGCCAGCCATACAGGTCGCGTGGATCCGGCTGGCCGGGCGTGACGTCCACCCAGCGCCCCACTCCGTGGGCCTCGGCCTGTGCGCGGAGGAAACGCAGCGAAGAATAGTCTTCCAGCGCGAACCCGACCGAGTCGAACAGCGTCACCTGGTCGGAGTGGGTCCGCCCCGGTGCATCGCCCGCAAGGACGCGCCACAATTCGGTCACGGGAAAATCAACCGGCATCTGCTGGATTTCGCCTTCCTTGCGAGTCTGGGGCGGGAACTCGACGAAAACGTCCGCGCGCCGCAGGATCGCCGGATCCAGCTCGGTCTTGCCAGGGCAGTCGCCGCCCACGGCGTTCAGATGCATGCCCGGTTCGATCAGGCTGCCGTCCAGCACCCGCGCGCGGCCCTGGAATGCCGTGACGGTCGTGACGATGTCCGCGCCCCGCACGGCCTGGGCCGCTGAATCGCAGAGCCGCACCGACAGCGGGCGCCCCGGCAATTCCGCCGATTCGAGATTGCGTGCCAGGCGTTCCGAAGCGCCGCGGTCCACGTCATAGAGGCGCAGATCGCGCACCCCCAGCAAGGCAGCGAAGGCCAGGGCCTGGAAATCGCTCTGGGCCCCATTGCCGATCAGCGCCATCGAATGGCTGTCGCGCCGCGCCAGCACCTGGGCGGCCAGCGCCGACATCGCCGCCGTGCGCAGCGCCGTGGTCAGGGTCAGTTCCGCCATCAGACGGATCATGCCGGTGTCGCAATCCAGCAGCGCGCCCATCGCCATCACGGTGGGCAGTCCATGGCGCCCGTTGCCCGGATGACCATTGACGCACTTGAAGCTGTAGTGCGTGCCGTCGGTGATGGGCATCAGTTCGATGGTGCCCTGCTCCGAATAGGCTGCGATGCGGGCTTCCTTGTCGAATTCCGGCCAGCGCAGGTAATCGGCACGCAGCGTGCCGGCAAGCCCACGCAGGCAATCGGTCAGGCCCAGGATGCCGATCAGCCGGGCCACATCGTGGGTATCCAGAAACAGGGTGCGTGGCCGCACCGGAGCATGGGCGTGCATGGCGTGTCTCCTTGGTATCCGATGTGATGCGCCCAGTGTGGCCCAAGGGGATGACAATGTATATCGTCAATTCTGCCGCCATTTCGCCAGAAAACTGGCAAAATGGCATAAGAAATTGAGCAGAATGTACAACACACGCCGGTAGCTGCTCGCCCCCGGGCGCGCATTCCGGTGTAACCGGCCAGGCCGTGCGGGGAATGCCCGAATGCCTCGCGGGCACCGTCCGGCCGTCCAAAGGAGCATGCCGCCATGGATTCGACCGACCTGGCCCTGATCGCCCTGCTGCGCAAGGACGCCCGCGCCAGCGTGGCCACGCTGGCGCGCAAGCTGGGCGTGGCGCGCGGCACGGTCACCCAGCGCATGCACCGGCTGGAGGACGCAGGGCTGATCGTGGGCTATACCGTGCGCCTTCGGCCCGATGTCGAGCCGCATACGATCCGCGCCTGGATGGGCATTGCCGTCGAGGGCAACGAGGCCCGCGCCGTGATCGCCAGCCTGCTGGGCGAGCCGGGTGTCGCCACCCTGCACGACACCAACGGCCGCTGGGATCTGCTGGCCGAATTGCGGGCGGCCGACCTGCAGGAACTGTCGCAGGTGCTGGAACGCATCCGCCTGATCCGCGGCATCAGCCAGTCCGAGACCAGCATCCACCTGCAGACCTACCGGACGGCCTGAAGTGTTCTACAGCGCGTGGCGCCGCATGTAGTCGGCCACCAGGCGGGCGTCGCAGTCCATCACTTCGACACGCTGAGGCAGGCGGTCCAGGTCACGCAGCGCATCCGGCACTTCCGGCGCCTCGCCGATGGCCTCGATAATGGTCTCGGCGAACTTGGCCGGCAGTGCCGTTTCCAGCACCAGCATGGGCACGCCGTCCTCCAGGTGCTCCAGAGCGACCTTCACCCCGTCGGCCGTATGCGGATCGATCAGCACGCCGGTCTCGTCGCGGATGTCGCGGATGGTCCGCAGGCGGTCAGCGTGGGTGCTGGCACCCGCCACGAAACCGTAGCGGTCGGTGAACGAGGACCGCAGATCGGACAGATCAAACTGGCCAGTGGCCTGCAGTTCCGCCATCAACGCCCGCACGCGGGCCGGATCGCGGCCCACCAGGTCGTAGACGAAGCGCTCGAAGTTCGAAGCGCGCGAGATGTCCATCGACGGGCTGGACGTGGCATGCGTCTGGCTGGCGGAACGCGGCCGGTAGATGCCCGTGCGGAAGAATTCCTCGAGCACGTTGTTTTCATTGGTGGCCAGCACGAGGCGGCGGATGGGCACGCCCATCTCGCGCGCAATGTGGCCGGCCAGGATGTTGCCGAAATTGCCCGAAGGCACGGCATAGGACACGGGCTCGCCGGGCCCCTGGGTGGCCCGCAGCCAGCCCCAGACGTAGTACACCACCTGGGCTGCGATGCGCGCCCAGTTGATGGAGTTGACGGCACCCAGACGATGGGCGCTCTTGAATTCCAGGTCGCCGGCCAGGGCCTTGACGATGTCCTGGCATTCGTCGAACACGCCGCGCACGGCGATGTTGTGGATATTGGCATCCTGCAGCGAGTACATCTGGGCGCGCTGGAAGGCGCTCATGCGCCCGTGCGGGGACAGCATGAACACGGCCACGCCGCGCTTGCCGCGCAGCGCGTACTCCGCTGCCGAGCCGGTATCGCCCGACGTTGCGCCCAGGATGTTGAGCGTCTGGCCGCGCTGTGCCAGCACGTATTCGAAGACCTGGCCCAGGAACTGCATGGCCATGTCCTTGAAGGCCAGCGTCGGCCCTTCGGACAGCCCCAGCAGGGACAGCCCCGGGCGCAGCGGCTTGAGCGGCGCAATGCGGGGAAACACGCTGGGCGCGTAGGCGGCGCGCGTCATGCGGGACAGGTCGTCGGACGGGATGTCGTCGATGAACAGGCCCAGCACGCGTGCGGCCAGATCGGCATAGTCCAGGCCCCGCCAGGACTCCAGGGTGGCCGCGTCGAGCCTGGGCGGGGTTTCGGGCAGGGTCAGCCCGCCGTCGGGCGCCAGGCCTTCAAGCAGGATGTCGCAGAAGGGCTGCGGGGCCATGCCGCCCCGGGTGGACATATACTTCAATTGATGTTCTCCACGCGCAGGCGGGTCACGTCCGAACGCACGAAAGGCAGGCGCTGAATCGCGTCCAGCGCCTGGTCCACGTCGCCCTCGCGCGCTTCGTGGGTGAGGAAGATGATGTCGGCCTGATGCTCGCCGTGGGGCTGCTGGAACATCGACCCCACGGAGATCCCGGCAGCCGACAGCACGCGTGCCAGGTCGGCCAGCACGCCGGGCCGGTCGTCGACCCGCAGGCGCAGGTAGAAACTGGTCCGCACATCGGCCATGGGCAGCACCGGAATGTCGGCCATGGCGTCTGGCTGGAAGGCCAGGTGCGGCACCCGGTGCTCGGGGTCGGCCATCTGCAGCCGCGCCACGTCGACCAGGTCGGCCACCACGGCCGAGGCAGTGGGCAAGGCGCCCGCGCCCTGGCCGTAGTACAGCGAGGGACCGACCGCATCGCCGCGCACCAGCACGGCATTCATGGCGCCTTCCACATTGGCCAGCAGGCAGTGGTCGGGCACCAGCGCGGGATGGACCCGCAGTTCGATGCCTTCCGGGCGGCGGCGGGTGATGCCCAGCAGCTTGATGCGATAGCCCAGGCGTTCCGCGTGGACGATGTCTTCGGAAGCCAGGCGGGAAATGCCTTCGATGTAGGCCTTGTCGAACTGCACCGGGATGCCGAAGGCCAGCGAGGCCAGCAGCGTGAGCTTGTGGGCCGCGTCCACGCCCTCGATGTCGAAAGTGGGATCGGCTTCGGCGTAGCCCAGGCGCTGTGCCTCGGCGAGCACGGCGTCGAAAGGCAGGCCGCGCTGGCGCATTTCGGAAAGAATGAAATTGGTCGTGCCGTTGATGATGCCGGCCAGCCACTGGATCCGGTTGGCCGTCAGGCCCTCGCGGATGGCCTTGATGATCGGGATGCCGCCCGCCACGGCGGCCTCGAAGGCGACCATCACCCCACGCTCCTGGGCGGCAGCGAAGATCTCGTTGCCGTGCACGGCCAGCAGGGCCTTGTTGGCCGTGACCACGTGCTTGCCCTGGGCAATGGCCTGCAGGATGCAGTCGCGGGCGACCGTATCGCCCCCCATCAGCTCGACGATGATGTCGATGTCCGGATCCTGCGCCAGCGCCATGCAGTCGGTGGTGACGGCGACATCGGCGCCGACCAGCGCACGCGCCTTGGCCACGTCGCGCACCGCCACGGCGGCGACTTCGATGCGCCGCCCGGCGCGGCGGGCGATCTCGCCGCCGTTCTGGGCCAGGACCGTCCAGACCCCGCCGCCGACGACACCCAGCCCGAGCAAACCAACACGGATCGGTTTCATTTGAGCAGCCCGTCCTTGCGGAACATGTCCTTGATGCCGCGCACCGCCTGGCGGGTGCGCTGCTCGTTCTCGATCAGGGCGAAGCGCACGTATTCGTCGCCGTATTCGCCGAAGCCGATGCCGGGAGACACGGCGACCTTGGCGTCGGCCAGCAGGCGCTTGGAGAATTCCAGCGATCCCAGGGCACGGTAGGGCTCGGGGATGTGCGCCCAGATGTACATGGACGCCTTGGGAATGTCCACGGGCCAGTCGGCTTCGTGCAGTCCGCGCGCCAGCACGTCGCGACGGCTGCGGTATTGCTCGACGACTTCCGACACGCAGTCCTGAGGTCCTTCCAGGGCGGCGATGGCGGCCACCTGGATGGGCGTGAAAGTACCGTAGTCGTGGTAGCTCTTGATGCGCGCCAGCGCATTGACCAGTTCGCGGTTGCCCACCATGAAGCCGATGCGCCAGCCGGCCATGTTGTAGCTCTTGCTCATGGTGAAGAATTCCACCGCCACGTCGCGCGCGCCGGGCACCTGCATGATGGAAGGCGCCACGTACCCGTCGAACGTGATGTCGGCATAGGCCAGGTCGTGCACGACCAGGATGCCGTGCTCGCGCGCCAGCGCCACGATGCGCTCGAAGAAGGACAGATCCACGCACTGGGCCGTGGGATTGCTGGGAAAGCCCAGGATCATCATCTTGGGCCTGGGAATGGTTTCGCGCACCGCGCGCTCGATCTCGTCGAAGAAATCCAGGCCGGGCGTCATCGGCACCGAGCGGATGTTCGCCCCGGCGATCACCGCACCGTAGATGTGGATCGGGTAGCTGGGGTTGGGCACCAGCACCGTGTCTCCCCGGTCGAGCGTGGCCAGCATCAGGTGCGCCAGGCCTTCCTTGGAGCCGATGGACACGATGGCTTCCGAATCCGGATCGATGTCCACCCCGTAGCGCCGCTGGTACCAGGTGGAGATGGCCCGGCGCAGGCGCGGGATGCCCTTGGAGACCGAATACCCGTGGGTATCGGGACGCCGGGCGACTTCCACCAGCTTGTCGACGATATGCTGCGGCGTGGGGCCGTCCGGATTGCCCATCGACATGTCGATGATGTCCTCGCCGCGCCGCCGTGCGGCCATCTTGAGTTCCCCGGTGATGTTGAACACGTAGGGGGGCAGGCGCTCGATGCGCGGAAAGCTCGTCATGATGGTCCTCGGAAGGTCAGCTGGAATCGTGCGGATGGATGCGGTGCAGCAAACTCGATAATCTATCGCATGCGTCCGCGACTCGCAAATGGTCGGGCCCCGAGCGCCGCTCCGAAGCAAAAATGTGGCGGCGCGGCCGCGCGATCGATTGCGCTATCATCACAGGAACACCGGAGCCTGCCCGTGCTACTGCAAAAAGATCTGAACCCCGCGCTCAACACTGTCACCGCCTACGGCGACGGCTTCCTGGAAATCAACCGCGTCCGCTACGAAGGCGCGATCTGTTTCGCCCCCGAAGGCCCGGTCCGCAACGTCGCCGTGCGTTCGGCCGCGCAGATCGACGCCGCTTTCCTCCAGGACCTGATCGGCCTGAAGCAGGCCCCGCGCGATCCGCTCGCCTTCCTCGACGACGAGGCGCCTGCCGTCGAACTGCCCGACAACGCCCCCGAAGTGCTGCTGATCGGCACCGGTCCGCGCCAGGTCTTCCTGCGCCCCGATGTGCTGCGGCCTTTGCTGGCGCTGGGGATCGGCATAGAAACCATGACCACCCAGGCGGCCGCCCGCACCTACAACATCCTCATGTCAGAAGAACGGCGCGTGCTCGCCCTGCTGCTACCCGGAGACCCCTCATGACCACCATCGCCATCGGCCGCCCGCTGCCGCCGCTCACCGCCGAATCCACCCAGGGCACCTTCGATTCGGCCGCGCTGCAGGGCAAGCCCTTCGTCCTGTATTTCTACCCCAAGGACAACACGCCGGGCTGCACCACCGAAGCCCAGGATTTCCGCGACCGCCACGCGCAGTTCCAGGCCCTGGGTTGCGAAATCTATGGCATTTCGCGCGACACGCTGAAGTCCCACCAGGGCTTCATCGACAAGCAATCCCTGCCCTTCCCGCTGATCGCCGACCCCGACGAAACGCTGTGTTCGCTGTTTGGCGTCATGAAGCAGAAGAACATGTACGGCAAGCAGGTGCGCGGCATCGAACGCAGCACGTTCCTGGTCGACCGGCAGGGTGTCCTGGTTCAGGAATGGCGCGGCGTGCGCGTTCCGGGGCACGTGGACGAAGTTCTGCAAGCCGCGCAAAACCTGGGCGCCTGAGCGCCGCCTTCCCAGGAGCCTTCATGCCCCTTCCGAAACCGCCGGCCCGTCCGGGCGATCTCGTCGAAACCACGGCCCGCGCCACACCGCGCCAGGCGTCCCCGGCCGCCGTGCCCGGCCCGGCGCTCGACACGTCCCGCTCCGCCTCGCGCGGGCGCAGCACGAAGTCCCGCCCGGTTGCCGCCATCCTGTCCAAACCCGCGACACCCGCGCCCAAGACCGCGCCTGTCGCCGCACCGGCCCCGGTTCCTGCGGCTGCTCCGGCCGCGCCTGCACGCACCGCCAAGGCGCCCGCGGCGGACAAGCCCGTTCCGCCCCCCGCAAGCCCGGCCCCGGCCACCGCACCCGCTCCGACACCCCGGCCTTCCGCTACCCGCGCACGGCCCAGGCGCCTGCCGACTGCGCAGCGCAAACTGTTCGTGCTGGACACCAACGTGCTGCTGCACGATCCTTCGTCCCTGTTCCGCTTCGCCGAACACGACGTCTTTCTGCCCATGATCGTGCTCGAAGAGCTCGACCACCAGAAGAAAGGCATGTCCGAGGTCGCACGCAACGCCCGCCAGGTCAGCCGCTACCTGGACCAGTTGATCGGCACCGCCGACCTTTCGCAGGGTGTTCCGCTGGATTCGCTGGGCAACAGCGAAGCCCTGGGCGCGCTGTATTTCCAGACCCGCCCCACCGATACCCGCCTGCCCCTGGAACTGCCGATGGGCAAGGCCGACAACGTGATCCTGGGCATCGTCCATGGATTGCGCCAGGAAAACCCGAAGCGCGAGATCGTGCTGGTGTCCAAGGACATCAACATGCGCCTGAAGGCCCGGGCGCTGGACCTGCCGGCCGAGGACTACCTGAACGACCACGTCCTGGACGACTCCGACCTGCTCTACGACGGCGTCATGCCGCTGCCGGAGAACTTCTGGAACAAGCACGGCAAGGATATCGAATCCTGGCAGCAGAACGGCCTGACCTGGTACCGCGTGCGCGGGCCGCTGTGCAGCCAGTTCATCGTCAACGAATTCGTCTACTACGAAGGCGAGATGCCGCTGTATGCCCAGGTGCGCGAGGTCACGGGGAAAAGCGCCGTGCTCTCCACCCTGCGCGATTTCAGCCATGCCAAGAACAGCGTCTGGGGCGTCACCACGCGCAACCGCGAACAGAACTTCGCCCTGAACCTGCTGATGAACCCCGACATCGACTTCGTGTCGCTGCTGGGCCAGGCGGGCACCGGCAAGACCCTGCTGGCGCTGGCCAGCGGCCTGGCTCAGACGTTCGAAACCAAGCGCTATACGGAAATCATCATCACCCGCGCAACCGTGCCGGTGGGCGACGATATCGGCTTCCTGCCCGGCACCGAAGAAGAAAAGATGCTGCCCTGGATGGGAGCGCTGGAAGACAACCTGGAAGTCCTGCACCAGGGGGCAGCGGGCGCGCTCGGCGTCCCGGGCGGCAGCAACGGACAGGACTGGAACAAGACGCCCGCCATGGACCTGATCCGTTCGCGCATCAAGGTCAAGTCCATGAATTTCATGCGCGGCCGCACCTTCCTCAACAAATTCCTGATCATCGACGAGGCCCAGAACCTGACGCCCAAGCAGATGAAGACCCTGGTCACCCGCGCAGGCCCGGGTACCAAGATCGTCTGCCTGGGCAACATCGCCCAGATCGATACCCCCTACCTGACTGAAGGCAGTTCGGGACTGACTTACGTGGTGGATCGTTTCAAGGGCTGGCCGCACGCAGGCCACATCACCCTGCAGCGCGGCGAGCGCTCCCGCCTGGCCGACTATGCCAGCGACGCCCTCTGACCCGGGCATCCCGGCCGCACCCGCCGGCGCCCCTCTGGCCATCACGCTGGGAGACGCCGCGGGCGTCGGCCCGGAACTGATCGTGCGCCTGTTCGCCGAGGGCCTGCCCCACCCCGCCGTCGTCTACGGCGATGCCGGCGCCCTGCGGCGCGCCTGCCGGGCGCTGGGGCTGGATGGCAGCCTGGAAGTCCGCCCGCTGGAAACGCCCGGCGCGGGCACCACGCGGGGCGTGATCGGCGTGCTGAACCGCTGGGACGAACTGCCGGCGGACCTGCCCTGGGGCCGCGAGGACGCCCGCGCCGGGCGCGGCGCCTACGAATACCTGTGCCATGCGATCGACGACGCCCTGGCCGGCCGGGTCCGGGCGCTGGTGACGGCGCCACTGCACAAGGGGGCGCTGCACGCAGCCGGCATCGACTTCCCCGGTCATACGGAAATCCTGGCGCAGCGCACCGGCACGGCGGAATACGCCATGATGCTGGCCAACGACGAACTGCGCGTGCTGCTGGTGACCATCCACATCGCCCTGGCCGAAGTCCCCGTGGCGCTCAGCCCCGAAGCCGAACTGCGCGCCATCCGCCTGGCCCACCGGGCCTGCCGCCAGGCCGGCATCGCCCGGCCGCGCATCGCCGTGGCGGGACTGAACCCGCACGCGGGCGAAGGCGGAGCCTTTGGCGACGAGGAAACCCGCCATATCGCACCGGCCATCGCGGCCGCCCGGGCCGCGGGCCTGGATGCCAGCGGCCCCTGGCCGGGCGATACCGTGTTCATGCGGGCCCGCAAGGGTGAATTCGACATCGTGGTCGCCCAGTACCACGACCAGGGGCTGATCCCGGTGAAATACCTGGGTCTGGACGAAGGCGTGAACGTGACCGTGGGCCTGCCGTTCGTGCGCACCAGCGTGGACCACGGCACGGCCTTCGACATCGCGGGACACGGCCTGGCCGACCCGGCCTCGCTGCGTGCGGCCGTGCGCATGGCGCTGCGGATGACCCGGGATACGGAATAGTCCCCGCGGAACGAGCCGCGGTCAGGCCGTGCGCCGTCAGAATTCCGGGGCCGTCGAGAAATTCAGGAAACGGGTGCTGGAGCCCTGGAAGGTCAGGCGCACCGTGCCGATCGGGCCGTTACGCTGCTTGCCGATGATGATCTCGGCCGTGCCCTTGTCCGGCGAATCGGGATTGTAGACCTCGTCGCGATAGATGAAGATGATCACGTCGGCATCCTGCTCGATGGCCCCGGATTCGCGCAGATCGCTCATGACGGGCCGCTTGTTGGGGCGCTGTTCCAGGCTGCGATTGAGCTGCGACAGTGCGATCACCGGGCAGTTCAGTTCCTTGGCCAATCCCTTCAGCGATCGGCTGATCTCCGAGATTTCCGTGGCGCGGTTCTCGCCGGAGCCGCTGGCGGACATCAGCTGCAGGTAGTCGATGATGATCAGCCCCAGCTGCCCGCACTGGCGCGCCAGACGCCGCGCCCGGGCGCGCACCTCCATCGAGGTCAGCGCGGGGGTCTCGTCGATGTAGATCTGGGCCTCCTCGACCTTCTGCACGGCATGCGTCAGGCGTGGCCAGTCGTCCTGGTTCAGCTTGCCGGTGCGCATGCGGTGCTGGTCCAGCATGCCGACCGAGCCGATCATGCGCATGGCCAGCTGCACGGCGCCCATTTCCATGGAGAACACGGCCACCGGCAGCCCCTGCTCGATGGCGACGTGCTCGCCGATATTCATGGAAAAAGAGGTCTTGCCCATGGACGGGCGCCCGGCCACGATCACCAGGTCGCCCGGCTGCAGGCCCGAAGTCATGCGGTCCAGGTCGTTGAAGCCGGTCGGCACCCCGGTCACGTCGGAATCGCCCTCGCGGTGGTAGAGCTCGTCGATGCGTTCGACCACCTGGGCCAGCAGCGGGCGGATTTCCTGGAATCCTGCCATGCCGCGCGAGCCTTCCTGGGCGATCTGGAAGACGCGGGACTCGGCTTCGTCGAGAATCTGCCGGGCTTCCTTGCCCTGGGGGTTGAAGGCGGCCGAGGAAATCTCGTCGGCGATCGAGACCAGCTTGCGCAGCATGGAACGCTCGCGCACGATTTCCGCATAGCGGCGGATATTCGCCGCCGAAGGCGTGTTGTGCGCGAGCGCGTTCAGGTACGGCAGGCCGCCGCATTCGTCGGCCTTGCCCGCGGTGGCCAGGGATTCATGAACCGTGACGACGTCTGCCGGCCGCGCCAGCGCCACAAGCCGGGCGATGTGCTGCCAGATCAGGCGGTGGTCGAAGCGGTAGAAATCGTCCTCGGTGAGGACGTCCGCGACCCGGTCGAAGGCGGCGTTGTCCAGCAGCAGACCGCCCAGCACCGATTGCTCGGCCTCGATGGAGTGCGGCGGCACACGCAGATAATCCAGTTGCGCGTCGGCTTCGATTTCCAAACCTTTCCCTTCCTCGAAATAAAAACGCCCCATGCCGGGCGGGCGGGTGGCTGCATGCCGCTCGTTGTCTGCCGGGCGGCCCGGCAGCAAAGAAAAAGGCCGGCATGGCGCCGGCCTTTTCAGCGGCGCCGCGCCACCCTACCGAGAGGAATGTAGCACGGCGCGCAACGGGTGGTGCGTCAGGCCATTTCGCCTTGCACGGTGAGCGTGATGTCGGCCACCACGTCGGCGTGCAGCGCAACCTGCAGCGGGAATTCACCCACGGCCTTGATGGCGCCGTCCGGCATGCGGACCTGTGCCTTGTGCACGTCGGTGAAGCCGGCGGCCTGCAGCGCGGCAGCCACGTCCATGTTGGTGACCGAACCGAACAGGCGGCCGTCGACACCGGCCTTCTGGCTGATGTTCAGCGCATAGCCCGACAGCTTCTCGGCCACGGCCTGGGCCGCGGCCAGCTTTTCGGCCTGTTGCTTTTCGAGCTCGGCGCGACGGGCCTCGAATTCCTTCAGGGCGGCGTCGGTGGCGCGGCGGGCGATCTTCTGGGGGATCAGGTAGTTGCGGGCGTAGCCGTCACGCACACGAACCACGTCGCCCAGGTTGCCGAGATTGACGACTTTTTCAAGCAGGATGACTTGCATGACTGGGAACCTCGGATCAGTTGTGGTTGTCGGTGTACGGCAACAGGGCCAGGAAGCGCGCGCGCTTGATGGCGGTGTCCAGCTGGCGCTGGTAGTGCGCCTTGGTACCGGTCAGGCGAGCGGGGATGATCTTGCCGTTTTCCTGGATGAAATCGCGCAGGGTGTCCAGATCCTTGTAGTCGATCTCTTCGACCTTGGCGACGGTGAAGCGGCAGAACTTGCGGCGCTTGAACAGCGGATTCTGCTGCCCGAACTTGCGCTTTTCCTTGGATTTCTTGAAGTAAGCCATGATGGTTGCCTTTCTCTGTGGCCGGGCCATGCCCGGCATGTTCATTCAGTGTGCCTGCGCGATCCGCTGGATGTGAAACACCAGTCGGTCCGAACCCTGCCGGAGGGGAGCCAGGAATCCGATGGCCTGGATCGGTGTACCGATCGGCGTTGCGGCCAGTTCGCTGGCCACGTCCCCCAGGGCCACCGCCTGCAATTCCATGCGTACGGTGCGGGGGGCGCCGGCCTCGATGACCTCGGATTCGTGTTCCATCCGGAGCCGCAGCACCGGCGTGCCCGCCGGCGTGTGGCGCAGCGGCTCGGCCTCGGCCACGCGCGCTGCGATTTCGACCCGGTTCACGGAATGCGCGTGCTCCGGATCAGGAATTCGTGGACTCGGTGGCGGTCGCCTTGCGGGCTTCCTCGCGCTCGACCGACTTCATCATGATGGAAGGCTCGGTGTGGGCGTGCTTGGTCTTGACGAACAGGTGGCGCAGGATCGCGTCGTTGTAGCGGAACGAGTGCTCGAGCTCATCCAGCGCGGCCTGGCCGCATTCGATGTTGAAGCACACGTAGTGGGCCTTCACGAGCTTCTGGATGGGATAGGCCAGCTGGCGGCGGCCCCAGTCCTCGACGCGGTGGATCTGGCCGCCATTGCTGGTGACCATGGCCTGGTAGCGCTCGATCATGGCGGGCACCTGCTCGCTCTGATCGGGATGCACGATGAACACTACTTCGTAGTGGCGCATGTAAGACTCCTTGTGGATATCTGTGATGTTGACAGACAGCCCGCCGGCACGATGCGATACCCCGTTTTCTGGCATCGCGGGCACGCCGCAAAACGGCATGCCAAAGGCACGGTCGAGCAAGTAACCTGGCATTCTAGCACATTCAGCATGCTTGCCGAAAGATGCCCAGGCCCATCGGGCCACCGCCGCAGTTGCCAGGCGACGGGCGCGGCTCAGCCGCTGTGCACCACGGCGTAGGCGGAATGGTTGTGGATGGATTCGAAGTTTTCCGCCGTGACCTGGTAGGAAGCCACGCCCGGCAGGCGCTGAAGCATCACGGCGACGTCGCGCACCAGGTCCTCGACGAACTTCGGGTTTTCATACGCCCGCTCGGTGACGAATTTTTCGTCGGCGCGCTTGAGCAGCCCCCACAGCTCGGAAGAGGCCTGCGATTCCACGCCGCGGATCAGCGCGTCCAGGTCGACAGCCTGGACCTGACTGTATTCCAGTTCCACCGAAACGTGTGAGCGCTGGTTGTGGGCGCCGTATTCCGAGATCGCCTTCGAGCACGGGCACAGGCTGGTCACCGGCACCAGGACGGACAGGGAAAAGCGCGGCGCCTCGCCCCGGCGGGCGCGGACCGACCAGCACACCTGATAGTCCATCAGGCTGCCCACGCCGGATACCGGCGCCTGCTTTTCGATGAAGTAGGGAAAGCGGGCGGCGACGTCGCCCGCGTCGGCATGCAGCAGGTCCAGCATGGACTGCGCCAGGCCGCACAGGGCGGCGGGCGTCATGGGCCGGGCGCGATGCGATTCCAGCAGCGCGATGAAGCGGGACATGTGCGTGCCCTTTTCATCGGCCGGCAGGGCCACGGTCATTTCCCAGTCGGCGATGGTCGCCTGGGGCTGGCCGTCGCCCGCCGCCACCAGCAGGGGGTGGCGAACGCCGCGCACACCCACCCTCTGGATGGCAATCCGGCGCGTGTCCGGCCCGCTTTGCACATCCGGCATCGCCATCGTCACCGGATCCAGCAGGGTGTTCATGAAGCATTCCTTTTCAAACGCTGGCGTATCGACGCCTCGATTCCGTCGGCATCCAGGCCGAGATCGGCAAGGATGACCTTCTGGTCCCCGTGATCGATGAATTCATCCGGCAAACCCAGTTGCAGGATCGGGCGGACGATCGCCTCCCGGTTCAGCCATTCGGCGACCGCGCTGCCCGCGCCTCCCATGACGGCGCCTTCCTCGACCGTGACGAAAAGGTCGTGGGTTTCGGCCAGGCGCCGCAGCAGCGCCTCGTCGAGCGGCTTGACGAAGCGCATGTCCACCAGCGTGGCGTCCAGCGATTCTGCCGCCCGCGCGGCTTCGGGCAGCAGCGTGCCGAACACCAGCAGCGCCACATCCCGGCCCTCGCGGCGCACCACGGCGCGGCCGATCTCGACCGGTTCCAGGCCATCGCCCGGATCGACGCCGCAACCGGCGCCTCGCGGGTAGCGCACCGACGCCGGCCCGGGGTGAAGGAAGCAGGTGCTGAGCAGCAGGCGCGCCTCGGATTCGTCCGACGGCGTGGCGACGACCAGGTTGGGGATGCAACGCAGATAGGCAATGTCGTAGTTGCCGGCGTGCGTCGCCCCATCGGCACCGACGATGCCGGCCCGGTCCAGGGCAAAGGTCACATCCAGATTCTGCAGTGCCACGTCGTGGATCAGCTGATCATAGCCGCGCTGCAGGAAAGTGGAATAGATGGCCACCACGGGCTTGCAGCCCTCGCAGGCCAGGCCGGCGGCAAAGGTGACGGCATGCTGCTCGGCGATGCCGACATCGAAATAGCGCTGCGGAAAACGGCGCTCGAATTCGACCAGGCCGCTGCCCTCGCGCATGGCGGGCGTGATGCCCACCAGGCGTGCGTCGGCGGCGGCCATGTCGCACAGCCAGGTGCCGAAGACCTGGGTGAAGGTCTGGCGCGCTGGCTTGGCAGGCTTCTGGATGCCGACCGAAGGATCGAATTTGCCCGGGCCGTGGTAGAGGACCGGATCGGCCTCGGCCAGCTTGTAGCCCCGGCCCTTGCGCGTCACGACGTGCAGGAACTGCAGGCCGCCGAGCCGCCGCAGGTTTTCCAGGGTGGGGATCAGCACGTCCAGGTCGTGTCCGTCGATCGGCCCCATGTAATTGAAGCCCAGCTCCTCGAACAGCGTGGCCGGGGACAGCATGCCCTTGGCGTGGCCTTCCAGCTTGCGTGCCAGCGCCAGCACGGGCGGCACGTGCTGCAGCACGGCCCGGCCCATGTTCTTGGCATGGGCGTAGAACTGCCCCGACATCAGACGGGCGAAGTAGTAGTTCAGGGCCCCCACCGGTGGCGAGATCGACATGTCGTTGTCGTTCAGCACGACCAGCAGATTGACATCGGGGGTGACGCCGGCGTTGTTCAGGGCCTCGAAGGCCATGCCGGCCGTCATGGCGCCGTCGCCGATCACGGCAATGTGCTGGCGGTCGATGCCGGCATTGCGCGAAGCGACCGCCATGCCCAGCGCGGCGGAGATCGAGGTCGACGAATGCGCCGTGCCAAAAGCGTCGTAGGGCGATTCCGCGCGCTTCGGAAAGCCCGAGATCCCGCCCTGCTGGCGCAGGCCGGCCATGGCCTCGCGCCGCCCGGTCAGGATCTTGTGCGGGTAGGACTGATGGCCCACGTCCCAGATCAGCCGGTCGTTGGGCGTATCGAACGCATAGTGCAGCGCCAGGGTGAGCTCGACGGTACCCAGGTTCGAGGACAGGTGCCCCCCGGTGCGCGACACGGAATCCAGCACGAACGCACGCAACTCGACCGCCAGATCCTTGAGGTCCCGACGGTCCAGCCGGCGCAGGTCCTGCGGCGATTGGATGCCTTCCAGTAATCTAGTCATGATGCCTTGGATCTAATGGGAACGGCCGATGATGTAGTCGGCCAGTTCGCGCAGCCGGCACGCCGACGGCCCCAGCGGCAGCAGTGCGGTGCAGGCCTGTTCGCGCAAGCCGGCCAGGAGTTCGCGAGAACCTTCGAGCCCCATGATGGAAACGTAGGTCGGCTTGCCCTGGACGGCATCCTTGCCGGCGGTCTTGCCCAGGGTGGCCGAATCCGCGGTCACGTCCAGGATGTCATCCACCACCTGGAAGGCCAGGCCCATGGCCGAGGCGTAGGACTCCAGCCCGGCGCGCACCGTGCTGCTGGCCCCGGCCACCACCCCGCCCAGCAGCACGCTGGCTTCGAGCAATGCCCCGGTCTTCATGCGGTGCATGTGCTGCAGCGCCTCGATCGGCAGTTGCCGGCCGACGCTGGCGCAGTCGATGGCCTGGCCGCCGACCATCCCCTCGCTGCCCGCGGCGCGGGCCAGCAGCTGGACGGCCTGGACGATCAGGGCCGGCGCAATGGGCATCTGGGCCAGGCAATCGAAAGCCAGCGGCTGCAGCGCGTCGCCGGCCAGCATGGCCAGCGCCTCGTCGTTGAACTGGCGATGCACGGTGGGCCGGCCCCTGCGCAGGTCGTCATCGTCCATGCAGGGCAGGTCGTCGTGGATCAGCGAATAGGCGTGGATCAGTTCCACGGCGGCGGCGGCCGCGTCCAGCGCCAGATCCTGCGCAGCGGCCGCCCCGCTTCCCGAACGGCTGGCCTCGCCGGCAGCATACACCAGCGCGGCGCGCACCCGCTTGCCCGGGCCCAGGACGGCGTAGCGCATGGCCTCGTGCAGGCGCGCGGCGTCGTCCTGCACGGGCGGCAGCAGATCGTCGAGCACCGTCGCGACGTGTTCCACCCGGTCGCGCAGCCAGGCATCGAAATGACCGGTGGCTGCGGTCATGTCGCGTCCCGCGCCGCAGCGTCGTCGAACGGCTGGAGCAACTGGCCCTGGAGCACCTGGACCTGCTGCTCGACGGCCTCGAGCCGGCGCTGGCAGATCTGGGCCAGCGCCACACCGCGCTGATACAGGGCGATGGATTCGTCCAGGCCAAGGTTGCCGTCGTTCATGCGGCCAGCCAGATCCTCGAGCTCGGCCAGCGCCGTCTCGAAGTCCTGGGGCAATGGATCGGCAGGCCGGGGGGTGCGGTCCGGCTGCGGGGTTTGATCGTCGACCATGGGTTTCATCTGTGCATTCCAGACTGGATTGTACGGGAACCCCGCCGGACCATGAAACCGTGCCGGCCCCGGTGACTTACGGGGTAGGGTACAATTTCGTCCCCTGCCCCGGACCGGGCCTTGCGCCATGCCGGGGCCATGCGGTCCGGTCGCAAACGCGATCGACCGGCTCGGGCGTTTTTCTTCGCGCCGCCCCGGCCGCCGTTCCTTTTCCACCCTGCCCGGATCGCCGGCGCCAGGGCATCCCGGCGGCGCACGGGCGGTTCCATTCTTGCGGGGGGAACCAATGACCAACCCTTACATCCCTTCCGGCGCGGATCTGGCCAGCCAGCTTCCGGTCCGCCACTATTTCGACCCGGACATCCTGGCGCAGGAGCGCCGCCTGATCTTCGATCGCAGCGCCCGCTATGTGGGGCACGAGAAAATGGTGCCGAACGCAGGAGACTGGCGCACCCTGGCCCACGAAGGCGGAGGAAGGGTCCTGCTGCGCGACCGCACCGACGTGCGCCTGCTGTCGAATGTCTGCCGCCACCGCCAGGCCCTGATGCTGGGCAGCCAGACCGGGCGCGACGCCAGCTGCGCGGCGGGCAACCTGTGCAGCACGGGCGGGCGCATCCTGTGCCCGATCCACCAATGGAGCTACGACGCCCGCGGTCAGCTGCTGAACGCGCCGCTCTTCCCCGAAAAGCCGGACCTGAAGCTGCGGGAATTCCCCCTGCGCAATTGCCACGGGCTGCTGTTCGAGGGCGAACGCGATCCCCGGGACGACCTCGGCGCCCTGTTCGAGCGGCCGGAATTCGATTTCTCCGACTACGTGCTCGACCACGTCGAAGTCCATCCCTGCCACTACAACTGGAAGACGTTCATCGAGGTCTACCTGGAGGACTACCATGTCGGCCCCTTCCATCCCGGGCTGGGGCGCTTCGTGACCTGCGACGACCTGGAATGGGAATTCGGGGAATTCCACAGCATGCAGCGGGTCGGCGTCAACCAGGCCCTGGGCCAGCCGGGCACCGAGGTCTACCGCCAGTGGCACGACCGCCTGCTCCAGTACCGCTCGGGCGCCGAGCCCGATTTCGGCGCGATCTGGGTCACGTATTTCCCCACCCACATGATCGAGCTCTATCCCCACGTCCTGGTGCTGTCCACGCTGCATCCCGTCAGCCCCCAGGAAACCGTCAACGTGATCGAGTTCTACTACCCGGAGGAAATCGTCGCCTTCGAACGCGAATTCATCGAGGCCCAGCGTGCGGCCTACCTGGAGACGGCGATCGAGGACGACGAGATCGGCGAACGCATGGACGCCGGCCGCCGCGCCCTGATGGAGCGCGGAGAAAGCGAATGCGGCCCCTACCAGAGCCCCCTGGAAGACGGCATGGCGCACTTCCATGCCTGGTACCGCAGGATGATGGCCTAGGGGTCTCTGAAAACCGATTCGTCAGGCACAGGTCAGCCTTGGATCGGGGCAGCTCTCCACGTCGCGGCCTGCAGGCCGCTCCGATTCGTCAGGCACAGGTCAGTCCGCAGGGACTGACCTGTGCCCAGACTCATCCACGTGCCACGGGGCGGGCGGGGTCGGAGCACCATTCGCTCCAGGAACCCGGGTACAGGGCCGAGCCGCGCAGGCCGGCCAGTTCCATGGCGAACAGGTTGTGGCAGGCGGTGATGCCCGAGCCGCACTGGTGGACGATGCCGCGATCCAGCCTGTCTCCGAGCAAGGCCTCGAATTCGGTCCGCAACACGGCAGCCGGCTTGAACCGCCCGTCGGCATCCAGGTTGCTGGCGAACGGACGGTTGAGTGCGCCCGGGATGTGTCCGCCGACCGGATCGATCGGTTCGACCGCGCCGCTGAAGCGTTCGGGCGCACGCGCATCCAGCACCGTGAAGCGCGGCTCGTCGAGGTTGGCCAGGACGGCACGGGCATCGACCACGGGCATCGATGGCTTGCCCGAGAGCACGAGCCCCTGGATCGCCTGGGCTTCGCTGAGGGACGGTGCGCGCGGCCCCGTCTCGACCGCACCGCCGATCACCTGCCAGGCAGCCCATCCTCCGTCCAGGACTGCGACGGATTCGTGGCCCAGCCAGCGCAGCATCCACCACAGGTGCGCCGCGAACATCGAATTGCCGGCGTCGTAGACCACCACGTCGGTGCGGGCCGTCAGCCCCTGGGCCCGCATCAGGGCGGCGAAATCGGCGCGGTCAGGCAGAGGATGGCGGCCATTGCGCCCCGTCTTGAGGGCGCATAGCTGGGTTTCGTGATCGAGATACAGGGCCCCGGGCACATGGCCTGCTTCGTAGGCCCGCCGCCCCGCGCCGTGGTCCGCGAGATCGTGGCGCACATCGAACACCAGGCAGCCCGGCCGGGCCAGGCGGTCGCGCAGTGTCTCTGGCTGAATCAGCAATGCGGTCATGACGGGTTTACCTCCTTCGTGGGAATGCCTGTGTCCGCGGGCCGGGCCGTATCGCCGCTGCCCCGCAGCGCGCGGGCCTCGGTGTACGTGCGCCAGACCGACAGCAGGCCGGAGCCGATGATCAGCGCCATGCCGGCCCAGGCCAGCGGCGCCGGCCGGTCGCCCCAGAACAGGACGCCGATCAGGGCGGCAAAGATGATGGTCATGTACTGCAGCGCCGCCGTCAACAGGGTAGACCCCAAGCCGAAGGCCCGGGTCATGGCCAGCTGGCCCACCAGGCCCGCCAGGCCAAGTCCGGCCAGCGCCAGCAAGGCCAGGGGATCGCTGGCACGCCAGCCCTGCAACGAAATGCCGGCCAGGCCGCTCAGGCACACTCCCAGGGAAAACAGCAGCACCGTCCGCCACTCGGGCTCGCCGATCCGGCCCAGCTGGCGGATCTGCATCATGGCGATCGCCGCCAGTCCGCCTGCTCCCAGCCCCATCAGGGCTGCCAACCATTCGTCGTGCTGGATGCTGGGGCGCAAGACGCCCAGCACCCCGAGAAAACCGGCCAGCACCGCCAGCACGCGCGCCGGATCGCGCTGGGCGCCGCCAAAGAACAGCATCCAGCCCGCGATGAACAGCGGCGCCGTGTAGTTCAGGCTGATGGCCGTCGGCAGGGAGAGGTGGGACAGGGCGAAAAAGCCCAGCCACATGGAGGCGATGCCGCTGCAATTGCGCCAGACGTGCAGGCGCCAGCTGGACGGGCGGATGGTGCGCCGCGTGGAGCGCGCCCAGACATACAGCAACAGGACGGAAGGGATGCCGCGCGACAGGACGATTTCCGGCAGCGTCGCGCCCAGGCCGGCGGCAACCTTCACGAAGGCCCCCATCGCGGCGAACATGGCGCAGGCCAGCAACATCCACAAAGACTGCATGCGTCACCACAGCACGAACCGGAAGCCGATACTATACACTTTGGGCATTGTCATACCCTTCCTGCGGAGCTCTGCCCCACATGAAACGAATCATCCTGTTTCTCGGGACCAACCTGGCGGTCCTGCTGGTGCTCAACATCACCATGAACCTCCTGGGGGTCGGCCGCTACCTGACCGCCAACGGCATCGATCCGGCCGCGCTCCTGGTGTTTGCAGCGGTGCTGGGATTCACGGGTTCATTCATCTCGCTGCTGATGAGCAAATGGATGGCCAAGGCCAGCACCGGCGCCCGGGTCATCGACCCCCAGGCGCCGCGCGACCGGCGCGAGGCCTGGCTGGTGGCCACCGTGCACCAGCTGGCCGACAAGGCCGGCATCGGCCGCCCCGAAGTCGCCATCTACGAAGGCGCGCCCAATGCATTCGCCACGGGCGCCTTCCGCAACGACTCCCTGGTGGCAGTCTCCACGGGCCTGCTTTCGTCCATGACCGAGGAAGAGGTCGCCGCCGTGCTGGGCCACGAGGTCGCCCACATCGCCAACGGCGACATGGTCACCCTCACCCTGATCCAGGGCGTGGTCAACACCTTCGTCATCTTCCTGTCGCGCATGGTCGGCTACGTCATCGACCGCGCCGTGCTCAAGAACGACCGCGACATCGGCATGGGCTACTACGCGAGCGTCTTCGTGTGCGAAATCCTCTTCGGCGTGCTCGCCTCGATCATCGTCGCCTGGTTTTCCCGCCAGCGCGAATTCCGCGCCGACGCGGGTTCGGCCCACTTGCTGGGCGCGCGCGAACCCATGATCCGCGCGCTTGCCCGCCTGGGCGGGGTCGAGGCCGGCGAACTGCCCAAGTCCCTGGCCGCCTCGGGCATCGCGGGCGGAGGCATCGGGGCCCTGTTCGCCTCGCACCCCCCCATCGAGCAACGCATCGAGGCGCTGCGCCGGCAAACGGCCTAGGGCCCACCCCTCAATGAAAGGCCGGCCGTGCGCGAACTCCAGGTACTGATCACCTTCGGCGGTTTCGTCGCCCTGCTGCTGTGGGGCGTGCACATGGTGCAGACCGGCGTGCAGCGGGCCTTCGGCAAGGCTCTGGGGCTGTGGATGAGCCGGGCCATGGGATCGACCCCGCGCGCCTTCGGCACGGGGCTGCTGATCACCGCCGCCATCCAGAGCAGCACGGCCACCGGCCTGATGATCACCGGCTTCGCCCTGGATGGCCTGGTGCCCCTGGTGCCGGGCCTGGCCGCCATGCTGGGCGCGAACGTCGGCACCACCCTGATCGTCCAGGCGCTGTCCTTCGACCTGACCGCCCTGGCGCCCGGCCTGGTGCTCGTCGGCGTCTGGATGTTCCGCCGCTACGAGCCGGGCCGCGCGCGCGACCTGGGCCGCGCCCTGATCGGCCTGGGCCTGCTGCTGCTGGCCCTGCACGAGCTGGTGACCCTGTTCGAACCGCTGCAGAACGCGCCGGTGCTGGGCAGTGCCCTGCAGGCCCTGGCGGACGCGCCGGTGATCGCCCTGGCGGCCAGTGCGGCGCTGACCTGGGCATCGCATTCCAGCGTGGCCGTCGTCGTGCTGATCATGTCCCTGGCCCATCACGACCTGATCCGGCCGGAACTGGCCTACGCGCTGGTGCTGGGCGCCAACCTGGGCACCGCCATCAATCCCGTCCTGGAAGGCGGTGGCGACAGCAACCCCGCGTCCCGCCGCGTGCCCATGGGCAACCTCGGCACGCGCGTGGCCGGCTGCCTGCTGGGCCTGGCCCTGATGCCCTGGGCCGCCCCGATCATGACCTCGCTGGGCGACGCAGCGCACTCGGTGGCGAACTTCCACCTGCTGTTCAACCTGACGGTAGCCGCCTGCTTCATGCCGGCGCTGCAGCCCTACGCACGCCTGCTGAAGCGGTTGCTGCCGACGCGCGACGACCCCCACGATCCGTCCCGTCCCCAGTACCTGGACGCGTCCTCACGCGAAGTGCCGGCCGTGGCCCTGGGCCAGGCGGCCCGCGAGGCGCTGCGGCTGACGGACCTGTTGCGCGAATCGCTGCGTCTCACCGCACGCGCCCTGCTGAACGAGGATGCCAGGGTGATCGGCCAGGCCCGCTACCTGAACCAGGCCATCAGCCAGCTCGACCGGTCCGTGACCGCGTTCCTGGCAACCCAGGACCAGGAAAACCTGAGCGCCGACGACGCCCAGTACCTGAAAGCCATCCTGACCTTTTCCATGAACATCGCCCACGCCGCCGATGTGACTGGCGCAGGGCTGCTGGGCCATGCCGGCCAGCTGCACAAGAAGCACTGGGCGCTGGATGCCGAACAGAAAGCCGAGCTGGCCGAAGTCCTCGAACGGCTGCAGCGCAACCTGGGCCAGGCCGCCGCCCTGTTCGTCTCGAACGACCGCGCCACGGCCCGCAACCTGGCCTTCGAAAAAGAACATTTCCGCGCCCTGGAAGCCCGCGCGGCCGAACGCCACCTGGACCGCATCAAGACCGGGCGTATCGATGTCGCCGATGTCGGCGCCTTCTACCTGGAAATCCTGCGCGATGCCGGCGGTGTGAACGCCTGTCTGGTCAACGCCGCCGCGTACCCCATCCTGGACCGCTACGGCGAACTGCGACCCAACCGCCTGCGCGAAGTGGAATGAGTCCGCCGTGCCGCGCGCGGCACGGTGCCCGTCAGTGGGCGGCGCCCCAATCGTGGCCGACGCCCACTTCCGCCACCAGCGGCACTGCAAGCTGCGCCACGCCTGCCATCAGCGCCGGCACCCGCTCGCGCAAGGCATCGATCTCGTCCTCGGCCGCGTCGAACACCAGTTCGTCGTGGACCTGCATCACCATCAGGCTGCGCAGGCCTTCGGCGTCCAGCCAGTCCTGGACGGCCACCATGGCCATCTTGATGAGATCGGCCGCCGTGCCCTGCATGGGCGCATTGATCGCGGCCCGCTCGGCTGCGGCCGCGCGCGGCCCCTTGGCGCCGGACAAATCGGGGAAATACAGGCGGCGCCCGAAGACAGTTTCCACGTAGCCCTGCTCGCGGGCCTGGCGGCGGATGCGGTCCATGTAGTCGGCCACGCCGGGATAGCGCATGAAATAGCGGTCGATGTAGGATTTGGCCGCGGCCCGGGTGATGCCCAGGTTGCTCGCCAGGCCGAATTCGCCCATGCCGTAGATCAGGCCGAAATTGATGGCCTTGGCAGCCCGGCGGTGTTCGGCATCGACCTGGTCCAGGGGCAGGCCGAAGACCTCGGCCGCCGTGGCGCGGTGGATGTCCAGCCCCTGGGCAAAGGCCCGGCGCAGGTTCTCGTCGCCCGACACATGGGCCATGACGCGCAGTTCGATCTGCGAGTAGTCGGCCGAGACGATCTTGCCCAGGCTGGAAACAAATGCCGACCGCACGCGGCGGCCCTCGGCCGTGCGCACGGGGATGTTCTGCAGGTTCGGATCGGACGAGGCCAGCCGCCCCGTCACCACGGCCGCCTGGGCGTAGCGCGTGTGCACCCGGCCCGTGCGCGGATCGATCATGCGGGGCAGCTTGTCGGTATAGGTGGATTTCAGCTTGGCGATGCCGCGGTAGTCGAGCAGCAGGCGCGGCAGGGGGTAATCGGCCGCCAGGCGGCTCAGGACGTCTTCGTCGGTGGAAGGCGCACCGCTGGCCGTCTTGCGCAACACCGGCAACTGCATGCGCTGGAAAAGGATCTCGCCCAGCTGCTTGGGCGAATTCAGGTTGAAGGGCTGGCCCGCCAATGCATGGGCCCGGGCCTCGAGGTCGATCATCTGCCGGCCCAGCTCGTGGCTTTGCGCCGCCAGCACGCCGGCATCGATGGCCACGCCGTTGCGTTCGATGCGCGCGAGCACGTCGGACGTGCGGATCTCCAGATCATAGATACGCGACAGGCCCGATTCGGCTTCCACCTTCGGCAGAAGCACCTGGTGCAGACGCAGGGTGAAATCGGCGTCCTCGGCGGCATAGTGTGCCGCCTGGTCCAGGGCCACCTCGTCGAAGCCGATCTGGCGCGCACCCTTGCCGCACAGATCTTCGTAGGTTGTCCCCGTCAGGCCCAGCCACTGGATGCAGAGTTCCTGCAGGTTCACGCGCCGATGCGACTGCAGCACATAGGCCTGCAGCATGGTGTCGTGCCGCACCCCGCGCAGGGCGACTCCCTCGTTGGCGAACACATGGACGTCGTACTTGGCATGATGCAGCAGCTTGGGCGCGTCAGGATCCTCGAGCCAGGGACGCAGGCGTTCCAGCACCAGGGCGCGGTCCAGTTGATCGGGCGTGCCCGGGGCGCGGTGCCCCACCGGCACGTAGGCCGCCCGGCCGGGCTCGATGGCGAAAGACAGCCCCACCAGCCGGGCCGCCATGGGGTCCAGGCTGGTGGTTTCCGTATCCAGGGCAGCCAGGGGCGCGGCACGCAGGCGTTCCAGCCAGCGGTCCAATGATGCTTCATCGAGAATGGTTTCGTAATCCACGGCATCGGGCCCGGGCGGCACCTCGCGCGCGACGCGGGCGTCCTGGGCCGGGATGCGGTCGGGATCGCCGGTTTCCTCGCGCAACCAGGTCCGGAAGCCATAGGTTTCATACAGCCGGACCAGCACCTCGTGGTCGGGCTCCTTCAGGCCCAGCGCGGACGGCACCCAGCCTTCTTCCAGCTCGCAATCCAGGCGCACCGTCAGCAGTTCCCGCGTCATGGGGAAATTCGGCACCGCCGCGCGCAGGTTTTCCCCGGCCACGCCGCGGATGTCGGCGGCATGGGCGACCAGCGTGTCGATATCGCCGTACTCGCCCAGCCATTTGGCGGCGGTCTTGGGGCCGACCTTCTGCACGCCGGGCACATTGTCCACCGCGTCGCCGGTCAGCATCAGGTAATCGACGATGCGCTCCGGGGGCACGCCGAACTTGCGGATCACGCCTTCGCGGTCCTGGCGCTCTCCCGACATGGTGTTGATCAGTTCGACCTTGTCATTGACCAGCTGGGCCAGATCCTTGTCGCCCGTCGAAATGATGGTATAAAAGCCGTTTTCGCCCGCCTGGTGCGCCAGGGTGCCGATGATGTCGTCGGCTTCCACGCCCGGCGCCGAGATCACGGTCCAGCCCAGCGCTGCGGCAGCTTCATGTATCGGTCCGATCTGGGCACGCAGGTCGTCCGGCATCGACGGACGATTGGCCTTGTAGTCGGGGTAGATCGTTTCCCTGAAAGAGCCTCCGGGGGCGTCGAACACGCAGGCCCCATGGGTCGCCACGTCCTTGTAATCCAGCAGCAGCCTCCGTAACATGGAGACGACGCCATACAGGGCTCCGGTGGGTTCGCCGCGCGCATTGCGCAGATCGGGCATCGCATGATAGGCGCGGTACAGGTAGCTGGACCCATCCACGAGCAACAAGGTTTTTTTCATGACGGACAATAAGACGAAACGCGTTTCGGCCGAACAACAGATTCCCACGATTATTGCAGAGATGCGCGCGGCAGCCGCGGCCTTTCAGAAAATCGGCCTGGGCGTGAGCATCTTCGGCAGCGCCCGGATTCCCCGCGACCACCCCTTCTATGCCCAGGGCATGGAACTGGGCGCGCGCATCGCCCAGCTGGGCCTGCCGGTCATCGCCGGCGGCGGCCCCGGCCTGATGGAAGCCGCCAACCGTGGCGCCTTCGAGGCCGGCGGGCGCAGCGTCGGGCTGAACATCCGCCTGCCGCGCGAAAAGACCGACAACCCCTACCAGACCGACAGCCTGCAGTTCGAATACTTCAACTCGCGCAAGGCCTCGTTCTTCATGCACAGCCTGGCCTACGTGGTGCTGCCCGGCGGCTTCGGCACGCTGGACGAACTGTTCGAGGCCATCACGCTGGTGCAGACGATGAAGCAGCCGCCCGCCCCCATCATCCTGGTGGGCAAGGCCTTCTGGTCCGGCCTGATGGAATGGGTCCGCGACCAGCTCCTGACCCACGGCATGATCGGGCCCTTCGACCTCGACATGCTGCTGGTCACCGACGACCTCGACGAAGTCGTCCGCCTCATCCAGGAAGCCGCCCAGATCGAGCAGCAGCGCGAGCCGGCGCTGCCGACCTGAGCCTGCGGGTGCGCGCCGGAGGCAGGCGCGTCCCGGGATTCTTCTAGGGGTAATGCTTGATGCGCCCCGGCAAGGACCTGGGTTAACATCACACCTTGTTACTGCCGGCCGGCGCCACCCGCCGCCCGGCACCCCAGGAGAACATTCGATGAAAACCACCCTGCTTGGCGCCGCGCTGCTGATCGCGGCCGGCCTGATCCCCGCAGTCGGCTCCGCCGCCGACACCAAGGAACTCAAGATCGCCACCGAAGCCGGCTACCCGCCGTTCGAATATCGCAATCCCAACGGCCAGCTCGAAGGCTTCGACATCGACATCGGCAACGAAGTCTGCAAGCGCCTGAACCGGACCTGCGTGTGGATCGACCAGTCATTCGACAGCCTGATCCCGGGCCTGCAGGCGCGCAAGTTCGACCTGGCCAATTCCACCATGACGGCCACCGAGGCGCGCAAGAAGGTCATCGACTTCTCCACCCCCATGTACATCGTGCCCGTCAAGCTGATGGTCAAGAAGGGCAGCGGCCTGGAGCCCACCGCCGAATCCCTGAAGGGCAAGCGCGTCGGCGTCCAGCAGGGCACCACGATGGAAACCTACGCCCGCAAGCACTGGGCGCCCAAGGGCGTCAAGGTCGTCGCCTATCCCAGCTACACGAACGCCTACGTGGACGTCACGGCCGGCCGCCTGGACGCCACCTTCCAAGAGGCGCAAAGCGCGGTCGAAGGCTTCCTGAACAAGCCCGAAGGCGCCGACTACGAGCTCGCCCCGATGATGCTCGACGACCCGATCCTGAACGAACCCATCGCCATGGGCATCCGCAAGGGCAACACGCTCAAGGCCGACGTGGACAAGGTCCTCAAGGCCATGCTGGCCGACGGCACGATCCAGGGCTACGCGAAGAAATACTTCGCCGAAGGCCTGATCCGATTCCCCGCCCAGTAATCCCGAGCCATGCCGCCTGACCGCGCGGCCGGCCTTTTCCAACCAGGGCGCCGCCGCCCCGGCCCACAAGCCGGGGCGGCTCTCCTGATCGTTCATTCCCGATTTCCATGTTTCTAGACGGCTACGGCCCCCTGCTGCTGGCGGGGACCTGGGTCACCATCAAGCTGGCGTTGCTGTCCCTGGCCGTGGCCGTGGGGCTGGGGCTTCTGGGCGCCTGGGCCAAGCTGTCGGCCTCCTGGAGCGCCCGCCTGGTCGCCACGGCCTACACCACCCTCGTTCGCGGCGTCCCCGACCTGGTCCTGATGCTGCTGATCTTCTTCAGCATGCAGATCTACCTGAACGACCTGACCGACCTGCTCGGCCTCGACCCGATCGACATCGATCCCTTCGGCGCCGGCGTGCTGACGCTGGGCTTCATCTACGGCGCCTACTTCGCCGAAACCTTCCGGGGAGCGTTCATGGCCGTGCCGTACGGCCAGATGGAAGC
Source organism: Castellaniella daejeonensis (assembly GCF_039523555.1). Classification (NCBI taxonomy): domain Bacteria; kingdom Pseudomonadati; phylum Pseudomonadota; class Betaproteobacteria; order Burkholderiales; family Alcaligenaceae; genus Castellaniella; species Castellaniella daejeonensis. Next base: position 144,554 of record NZ_BAAAFN010000008.1, on the reverse strand, counting down.
CGCCACGGCCTACGGCATGCGTGAATTCCAGGTCTTCCGCCGCATCCTGTTTCCCCAGATGATGCGCCACGCCCTGCCCGGCATCGGCAACAACTGGCAGGTCCTTCTGAAATCCACCGCCCTGGTGTCCCTGATCGGCCTGACCGACCTGGTCAAGGTCGCCCAGGATGCCGGCAACGTCACCTTCCGGGTATTCCTCTTCATCAGCCTGACCGGCCTGATCTATCTGGCCCTGACCACCCTGTCCAACGGCATCCTGTACTGGCTGGACCGGCGCTACAGCGTGGGCGTGCGCGAGGCGCAGCTATGATCGACGTCCTCGAGCAATTCTGGCGCGCCTACCTGTATTCCAGCAACGGCAGCCTCTCGGGCATGGCCATCACCCTGTGGCTGCTGGTGCTCTCGGTGTCGATGGGCTTCTTCATCTCGATCTTCCTGGCAGTGGCCCGGGTATCCTCGCGCCGCTGGCTGTCAGTCCCGCTGTGGATCTTCGGCTACGTATTCCGCGGCACGCCGCTGTACGTGCAGATCCTGTTCATCTACGCCGGCATCTACAGCCTGGACTTCGTCAAGGACACCCCGCCCCTGGCCGCATTCTTCCAGAGTGGCTTCAATTGCCTGGTCCTGGCCCTGACGCTGAACACCGTCGCCTACACGACCGAAATCTTCGCCGGCGCCATCCGCGCCACCAGCGCGGGCGAGATCGAGGCCGCGCGCGCCTACGGCATGACGCGTTTCGCGATGTACCGCCGCGTGATCCTGCCATCGGCCCTGCGCCGCGCACTGCCGGCCTACAGCAACGAAGTGATCCTGATGCTGCACGCCACGTCACTGGCCTTCACCGCCACCGTGCCCGACATCCTCAAGATCGCCCGCGATGCCAACTCGGCCACCTACCAGACCTTCGCATCCTACGGGCTTGCCGCCCTGCTCTACCTGTGCCTGTCGTTTACACTGATCTGGCTGTTCCGCCGGTTCGAACGCCGTACGCTGGCCTACCTGGGCACCCACCGCTGATTTCCCATGTCAAAACTCGACGTCATCAACATCCACAAGCGCTACGGCGACAACGAGGTCCTCAAGGGCGTCTCCCTGACGGCCAACGCCGGCGACGTGATCTGCATCCTGGGCTCCAGCGGCTCGGGCAAATCGACCTTCCTGCGCTGCATCAACTTCCTGGAAAAACCCAACCAGGGATCGGTGTCGCTGAACGGCGAACTGCTGAAGATCGTCCATGACAAGCATGGCGAACCCCATGCCGCCGACCTGGACCAGCTGCGCCGCCTGCGCTCGAAGCTGGCGATGGTGTTCCAGCACTTCAACCTGTGGGCGCACATGAACGTGCTGGGCAATGTGATCGAAGCCCCGATCCAGGTGCTGAAGCTCAGCCGGGCCGAAGCCGTCGAACGCGCGCGGCACTACCTGGCCAAGGTCGGCCTGGACCCCAAGGTCGAAACCCAGTATCCCTCGTCCCTGTCGGGCGGGCAGCAGCAGCGCGTGGCGATCGCCCGCGCCCTGGCCATGGAACCCGAGGTCATGCTGTTCGACGAACCGACCTCCGCCCTGGACCCCGAGCTGGTGGGCGAAGTGCTGAAGGTCATGCAGAAGCTCGCCGAAGAAGGCCGGACCATGCTGGTCGTCACCCACGAAATGGGCTTTGCGCGCAACCTGGCGTCCCAGGTCATGTTCCTGCACCAGGGCGTGGCCGAAGAAACCGGCACCCCGGCCGACATCTTCGACAACCCGCAAAGCCCCCGGCTGCGGCAGTTCCTGTCGGGAAATCTGAAGTAGGCCAACCGGCGCCCTGGCCCGGCCCAGAGATGCCCGCCGCCTGCGGGCAATGAAGCCCGGCGATGCTCAGAACCGCCGCCGCATCACGCGATGCGGAATGCCCGCATCCATGAAGGTTCCGCCTTCCTCCACGAAGCCATGGCGGGCGTAGAAGGGGCGTGCGTGCAGCTGCGCATCCAGCACGACCTCTGCGTCGCCACGGCGGCGTGCGGCATCCATCAGCGCATTCAGCAGCAACGAGCCGACGCCCTGGCCGCGCCAGGCCTTGCGCACGGCCATGCGGCCGATGTGGCCGTCGGGCAGCAAACGGCCGGTGCCCATGGCCTGACCGTCGGCATCGTAGGCAACGGCGTGCAGGCACTGCGCGTCGCGGGCATCCAGTTCCTCTTCCAGCGGCACCTGCTGCTCCTGCACGAAGACCTCCAGGCGGATGCGGCCGGCTTCGGCGCCCAGGTCTTCCCAGGCGCCGGTGACGACCCGGCGCCCCGAAGCGGACTGCATTGCAGCCGGCATGGCGCCGCCCAGGGCGAATTCAAGCACCTCGGGCAGCCAGTCGGCGAAATCCGAAATGCCGTGGTCGCTGCCTTCGATGATGCGCTGCCGGCTGCCGGCGAAACGGTCCCGCATTTCCCGCCAGTCCAGGACCTCGTCGCCGGTGGCGGCCAGCAGGAAATAGCGTTCCGGACGGGTCAGTACCGGGATGTCGGCCTCGGCTCGTGCCAGCTCGTCCACATGCCCCGGCAGGAATTCGAAAGGCTCGTCGCCGTGAAAAGTGCGGTGCGAGCCAACCTGGGTGGACAGATCGCGCGCTGCATGGACGACGGGATTGAGCAGCACGGCGCGACAGCCCAGGCGCTCGGCCAGCCAGGTGGCGTAGAAACCGCCCAGGGACGAGCCGATGACGGTCAGGCGGTCCGCCGGGCTGTCATCGCCGCCACCGACCGCCGCCGGGGCGCCCAGCCGATCGCGCAACAGTCCCAGCGCCAGATCCAACGCGGCAGCCGGGCTGGCCGGCAGTTGGGGGCAGCACCAGTCGGCCGCCAGGCCGCGCTCGGCCATCGCCCCGGCCATCAGTCGGGCCTTGGCGGAATCGGGAGATGATCGGAATCCGTGCAGGTAGAGAATCATGGTGTCCAGCCGGGGCGCGGCATTCCGGGCGCCCGGCGGCGCGCGACGGAGCCGCGCATCCATTGTAAGCGGCCCCGTGCGGCCACGGCGATGCCCACGCCCGGCTTCCCGAGGCGGGCCCGGCATACCATCCGCCGCACCGCGGGAAGCGGTAAGATCGATGCATCGCATTCACGTCCACGCCTTCATTCACCCCGCCATGCCGCTTCTCGAACCGGTCAGCACGCTGCGCGATTACGACGGACAGGCCCATGTCCACATCCACGATCACGCCCAGGTGATGATGCCGCTGGCCGGCCGCATGGAGCTGGAAATCGACGGGCATGCCCTGTTCACCGATCCGTCCTGCGGGATGCTGATCCCGGCCGGTGCCCGCCACGCCTATTGCGCACAGCCCGGCACCCGCATCCTGGTGATCGACGCCCCCGAATCCCGTGGGCTGGAAAAGCTGCGGCGATTCGCCCTGACGCCCGCATGCCGTGCCCTGGGCAGCCAGGGCGACGCCGCGCGGCAGCTGGCCCTGCTGCTTGACCTGCCCACGGTACTGGCTTCGCGACGGGGCCTGGATCTGGCGCGCCTGGACGCCGCACTGGCCCAAGCGCTGCACGAATCCTGGCCGACAGCCCGCATGGCCCGGCTGTTCAACCTCAGCCCGCAGCGGTTCCATGCCCGCCTGCTGGAACTGACCGGCCGCACGCCGGGCGACCATCTGCGCGCCTTGCGGCTGGAACGCGCGAGCCAGGCGCTGGCACGGGGGGCCACCCTGGAAGTCGTCGCCGCGCAAGTCGGCTACCGCTCAGGCAGCGCCCTGGCCTATGCACTGCGCCGCGACCGCGGAACAGGCGTCCGCTCGCTCCGGCAGACCGCTTCCTGAAACACCACGGCGCGGCCGGCCGAGCCGTCCGCTGCCCATGCACAGCGAAACCACGAGCGTTTCTCGACAGAAGCCCGGCGGCAACGCTGCCATCATGGCGACATGAGCACGCTACCGGATTCATCTCGATCATCCCTTCCCGACAGCCCCCTGAAAGGCATCCTGCTGGTGCTGGGCGCCGGCATCCTGTGGGGCACCACGGGCACGGCCCAGAGTTTCTCCGACGCCACCCTGTCGCCCTACTGGGTGGGCGCCCTGCGCCTGCTGATCGCCGCCCTCTTCTTCCTGGCCTATGCCGGCTCGATCAACGGGCTGCCCCACCTGGGCAGGCAACTGGCCGGCCTGGACTGGCGCCGCGCCCTCTGGGCCGGCGCGTGCATGGCGGGCTACAACCTGACGTTCTTCGCAGGGGTGAAGGCCACCGGCGTGGCGGTGGGCACGGCGCTGGCCATCGGCAGCGGCCCGATCTGGGCCGGAATATTGCAACTGGCCGCCGGCGCGCGCCCCGCACCCGGCTGGTGGGCGGGCACGCTGGTGGCGGTCGGTGGCGGCGTATTGCTGGTGTTCGGGCGCAGCGGCGACATCCAGGCCGATCCGCTGGGCATCGTCCTGTGCCTGGCTTCGGGCCTGACCTACGCGCTCTACACCTTGCTGAACAAGAACCTGGTCCAGCACGCATCCCCGGCCGTCGCCACGCTGGGCGTGTTCCTGGTGGGTGCCCTGCTGGCGCTGCCGATCGCGGGGATCTGGGCCGGGCCGCTGCAGATCACGGTCTCGGGCTGGCTGATGGTCGGCTTCCTGGGCATCGCCTCGACGGGGGTTGCCTATCTGCTGTTCACCACCGGCCTGCGCAGCATCAGCGCCGCCAGCGGGGTGTCGCTGGCCCTGATGGAACCCCTCACCGCCTTCCTGCTGGCACTGGCGGTCGTGGGCGAACGGCCCGGCACGCTGGCCTACGCCGGCCTGGCGGCGCTGCTGGCCGGGCTGGCCCTGGTGATCCGGGCCGAAACCCGGTAAGGCGCATGCGCGAGACTGCACGGCCCACATGCAAAGACCCCGCCAGAAAAGCGGGGTCTTTGCATTCTGCTGCCTGCGGACCGGTCTGATCCCGGCCGCGCGCCCGGCCGATCAGGCCGATTCGCGCAGGCTGCGGCGGCGCTCGTGCTCCTGCAGGTAGCGCTTGCGAAGCCGGATCGACTTGGGCGTGACTTCGACCAGTTCATCGTCGGCGATGAATTCCACCGCGTATTCCAGGCTCAGGGCGATGGGCGGCACCAGATCGATGTGTTCGTCCTTGCCGGAGGCGCGCACGTTGGTCAGCTTCTTTTCCTTGATGGGGTTGACCACCAGGTCGTTGTCGCGCGAATGGATGCCGATGATCATGCCTTCATAGACCGGATCCTGAGGCGACACGAACATGCGGCCGCGCTCCTGCAGCTTCCACAGGGCGTAGGCCACGGCGGTACCATCGTCCTGGCTGATCAGCACGCCGTTGCGGCGCTCGCCGACACCGCCCTCGCGCACCGGCGCGTAGTCGTCGAAGATATGGCTCATCAGGCCCGTTCCGCGCGTGAGCGTCAGGAATTCGCTCTGGAAGCCGATCAGGCCGCGCGCGGGAATCCGGTATTCCAGGCGGGTACGGCCACGCCCATCGGGCTGCATGTCCTGCAGATCGCCCTTGCGCCGACCCAGTTCTTCCATCACGCCGCCCTGGTGCGCGTCTTCCACGTCCACCGTCAGCAATTCATACGGCTCGCACTTCACGCCGTCGATTTCCTTGAACATCACGCGCGGACGCGACACGGCCAGCTCGTAGCCCTCGCGGCGCATGTTTTCCAGCAGGATGGTCAGGTGCAGTTCGCCCCGGCCGCAGACCTCGAACACGGTGTCGTCGTCGGTATCGTTCACGCGCAGGGCAACGTTGGACTTCAGCTCGCGGTCCAGGCGGTCGCGCAACTGGCGGCTGGTGACGAACTTGCCTTCGCGCCCGGCCAGCGGCGAGGTATTGACCATGAAATTCATGGTCAGCGTGGGCTCGTCGATACGCAGCATCGGCAGGGCTTCCTGCACGGCCGGGTCCATCAGGGTGCAACCGATGCCGATATCCTCGATGCCGTTGATCAGCACGATGTCGCCGGCTTCGGCCTCGTTCACCAGCTCGCGTTCCAGGCCCTTGAACTTCAGCACCTGGTTGACGCGGCCCTTGAAGGCCTCGCCGTCGTCGGGACCGAACTTCACGGCCACGTCCTGACCCGCGCGCAGGCGGCCCCGGTTGATGCGGCCCACGCCGATCTTGCCGACGTAGCTGCTGTAGTCCAGGGAAATGATCTGCATCTGCAGCGGCCCGTCGGAATCGTCGTCGCGCTGCGGCACATATTTCAGGATGGCCTCGAACAGCGGGCGCATGTCGCCAGAACGCACGTCGTCGGTCAGCCCGGCGTAGCCCGACAGCCCCGAGGCATAGATCACGGGGAAATCCAGCTGCTCTTCCGTGGCACCCAGCTTGTCGAACAGATCGAAGGTGGCGTTGACCACGAAATCCGGGCGCGCGCCCGGGCGATCGACCTTGTTGACCACCACGATGGGCTTCAGGCCCAGGGCCAGCGCCTTGCGCGTGACGAAGCGGGTCTGGGGCATCGGGCCTTCGACGGCATCGACCAGCAGCAACACGCCGTCCACCATGGACAGCACGCGCTCGACCTCGCCGCCGAAGTCGGCGTGGCCCGGGGTGTCGATGATGTTGATGTGCGTGCCTTCGTATTCGACGGCGCAGTTCTTGGCCAGGATGGTGATGCCGCGCTCGCGCTCGATGTCGCCCGAATCCATGACCCGCTCGGACACCTGCTGGTTGTCGCGGAAGGTGCCGGACTGCCGCAGCAGCTGGTCGACGAGAGTGGTTTTGCCATGGTCCACGTGGGCAATGATGGCCACGTTGCGCAAAGCTCGTTTCATAAGGTTTTTTCCTCGGTGGAAGCGCTTGCCGGACGCAGTCCGTCAGGCAAGGCGTGTAAAGGGATCAGCGCCGTCGCCGGCGCTTCCATGGCCTGCAGGGCTTCGAGCCTCACGGCCTGCTCGATCGAGAACGGCCCGACGGCGGTGCGCCGCAAGGCCGACAGGTGCGCCAGGCAGCCCAGGCTGCGGCCGATGTCCTGCGCCAGGGTGCGCACGTACGTGCCCTTGCTGCAATGCACCCGCAGCCGGGCACTGCGGCCGTCGCAGGCCAGCAGGTCGAGCGCGTGGATCACGATCCTGCGCGGCGGACGGTCCAGCTCGATGCCCTGGCGGGCATATTCGTACAGCGGCTTGCCGTCGCGCTTGAGTGCCGACACCATGGGCGGCACCTGCTCGATCTCGCCCCGGAATGCGGGCAGCACGGATTCCAGCGTGTCGGCGTCCACGCCGGCGAAATCATCCGGCGCGCGCGCCGTGATGTGGCCGGTCAGGTCGCCGCTGTCGGTTTCCTCGCCGAAGGCCAGGGTCGCTTCGTAGACCTTGTCGGCCTCCAGCATGGCGGCGGAAATCTTGGTCGCACGGCCGAAGCAGCAGATCAGCAGGCCCGTGGCGAACGGGTCCAGCGTACCGGTATGGCCCGCCTTGCGGGCGTCCACGGTACGCTTGGCGCGCTGCAGCGCATGGTTGCTCGACAGGCCCTCCGGTTTGTCCAGCAACAGGACTCCATCGAGCATCTGCCCGCGTCGGGAAGCCATCGTTCAATCCGTCCAGATGAGTGACGACCGCCCTTCAGGGCTGGCCGTCCGGGTCTTCGAGTTCGGGAATGTCCGAAACGCCCGCCTGGGGACGGTTGGCCCGATCAATCAGTTGCGTGAGCTCGATGCCGCGTGCCAGCTGCGCGTCGTGCACGAAACGCAGGGTCGGCACCGTATGGATGTGCAACATCCGGAACAGCTGCGAATGCAGCCAGCCCGCCTTGTCGTTCAACGCCTGGGCGGCTGTTTCGGGCTCGGCGCCCAGCACGGTGAAGTAGACCTTGGCATGGGCGTAGTCGGCCGACAGATCGACGCCGGTGAGCGTGATCAGGCCGGCGCGCGCGACGTCGAGCTCGCGCTGCACCAGGGCCGCCAGATCCTTCTGGATCTGGTCGGCCAGGCGCATGTTGCGTCCGGGATTCGGCTTGGATTTATGACGGCCCATGATTCATGCCGCACGATCAGAGCGTGCGGGCGACTTCCTTGATTTCGAAGACTTCGAGCTGATCGCCGATCTGGATGTCGTTGTTGCCCTTGAGCGTGATCCCGCAATCGAAGCCGGACTTGACTTCCTTGACGTCGTCCTTGAAGCGGCGCAGGGAATCCAGCGAGCCGGTCCAGTGGACCACGTGGTTGCGCAGCAGGCGGACCTGAGAATCGCGGCGTACCACGCCTTCGAGCACCATGCAGCCGGCAATGTTGCCGACCTTGGATACGGTGAAGATCTCGCGGATCTCGACCAGGCCGATGACTTCCTCGCGCTTTTCAGGCGCCAGCATGCCCGACATGGCGTTGCGCACGTCGTCGATCGCGTCGTAGATGATGTTGTAGTAGCGCAGGTCGATGTCGTTGGTTTCGGCCAGCTTCTTGGCCGGAGCGTCGGCCCGGACATTGAAGCCGATCACCACGGCGCCCGAGGCGATCGCCAGGTTGACGTCGCTTTCGGAAATGCCACCCACGGCCGCATGCACGACCTGCACCCGGACCTCGTCGGTGGACAGCTTGAGCAGCGACTGCACCAGGGCTTCCTGGGACCCCTGGACATCGGTCTTGACGATCAGCGGCAGCGTGCGCACGCCTTCGCCCAGGTTGTCGAACATGGATTCCAGCTTGGCAGCCTGCTGGCGGGCGAGCTTGACGTCGCGGAACTTGCCCTGGCGGAACAGCGCGATCTCGCGTGCCTTGCGTTCGTCGTTCAGGACCAGGACCTCGTCGCCGGCGGCCGGAACCTCGGCCAGGCCCTGGATCTCGACCGGGGTCGAGGGGCCGGCTTCGGAGGTAGGCTTGCCGGTGTCGTTCAGCATGGCACGCACCCGGCCGTAGGCCACGCCCGCCAGCACGGCATCGCCGCGATGCAGGGTGCCGCTCTGGACCAGGATGGTGGCCACGGGACCGCGGCCCTTGTCCAGCCGGGCCTCGATGACGATGCCCTTGGCGGGCGCGTCGACGGGCGCCTTGAGTTCCAGGATCTCGGCCTGCAGCAGGACATTTTCCAGCAGTTCGTCGATACCCTGGCCGGTCTTGGCCGACACGGGGATGAAGGGCACGTCGCCGCCGTATTCTTCCGGCACGACTTCCTCGGCCACCAGTTCCTGCTTGACGCGCTCGGGGTTGGCTTCCGGCTTGTCGATCTTGTTGATCGCCACCACCAGGGGGACATTGGCCGCACGGGCGTGGTGGATGGCTTCCTTGGTCTGGGGCATGACCCCGTCGTCGGCCGCCACCACCAGGATGACGATGTCGGTGGCCTGGGCGCCGCGGGCACGCATGGCCGTGAAGGCCTCGTGGCCCGGGGTGTCGAGGAAGGCCACCACACCGCGATCGGTCTTGACGCTGTAGGCGCCGATATGCTGGGTGATGCCGCCGGCCTCACCCGTGGCGACCTTGGTGCGGCGGATATAGTCCAGCAGCGAGGTCTTGCCGTGGTCGACGTGGCCCATGACGGTGACGACCGGCGCGCGCGGCAGGGCCTCGGCCTCGTCGGAGGTTTCCGTGTCGGCCAGGAAGGCTTCCGGATCGTCCAGCTTTGCGGCGATGGCGGTATGGCCCAGTTCCTCGACCACGATCATGGCGGTTTCCTGGTCCAGGATCTGGTTGATGGTGACCATCTGGCCCAGCTTCATCAGATGCTTGATGACCTCGGCCGCCTTCACGGACATCTTGTGGGCCAGATCGGCGACGGAAATCGTTTCGGGCACGTGGATTTCACGCGCGATGAATTCGGCCTGCATCGGTTCCTGGTGCTCGGCCTGACGGCGTCCCTTGCCGCGCGCGCCCTTGCTTCCGCGGCTGCCGGCCTTGCCACCCGCGCGCCAGGCATCCCGCCCGGAGCCGGCCGACAGCGTATCGGCCTTGGAAGGCTTCTTGCGGCCGTCGTTGGACCAGCTCGAGGACACGTCGGCCGCCTTGATGACCTTCTTGCCTTCGGATTCCTTCTTGACGGAGGCCTTGGTGCCGGCGGGCTTGTGCAGCGTGCCGGTGGTGGGCGTTTCCTCGGGCTCGGGCGCGCGCAGGACCTTGCGCGGCTGGCGCATCATTTCGCGCAGGGCCGCGGCCTCGGCTTCGGCGGCGCGGCGGGCGCGTTCGCGGTCGGCATCGGCAGGCGCCCTGCGTGCCTTGCCCGGCGTGGCCTGGGGCGCGGACACCGGCGCGGAAGACGCAGGTTCGGCTCGCGGCGCGGGCTCGGGGGCCGGCGCCGGTTCGGAAATGGCAGGAGCCGGCTCGGCCGCGGCAGCGGGCGCTTCGGTCTGGGGCTCGACGACAGGGGTTTCGCTCACGATGTCCTGTTTTGTTTCGGTCGGGGCCTCGGCCTCGGCGGGTTCTTGCTGTGCGGGAGTCTCGTCCGCCACGGGAGCAGCCGGCGCTTCGGCCGGAGCCTGGGGCGCGACGGGTTCCGCGAGACGGGTGGCCGCCGGTTCGGAGACGGTCTGGTCAGCCGCAGCCACGGCCTGCTGGGCCGGTGCCGGCTCGGGCTGGGGCGCGGGCGCCGGGGCCGCCGCTGCAGCAGCCGCAGCCTGGGCGGCGGCTTCGGCGCGGGCGGCCTCGACCAGCTCGGAGCGGTCGCGCTTGACCAGCACGCGCTTCTTGCGGACCTCGACCTGGATCGTGCGCGACCGGCCGGAGCTGTCCGCCTGGTGGATTTCCGACGTCTTGCGGCGCGTCAGCACGACCTTCTTGCCCGTGTCGGAGCCGTGCGAACGCCGCAGGGATTCGAGCAGGGCGCTCTTGTCTGCTTCGGTCACGTCGGCGTTCACCGAATCCAGCTCGACGCCGGCCGAGCGGAAATGATCCAGCAGGACGTTGGCGGGCATGTTCAGTTCTTCGGCGAATTGGGCGACGGTGTTACTCGGCATTCGACTCTCTCTTTGACTACGTTGATGGGCTGCGTGGCTCGATGCGACGAAGGAATCAGGCTTCGTCGTCCTCGAACCAGTGGGCCCGCGCCTGCATGATCATGTCGCTGGCAGCGTCCTCGGGCAGCCCGGTCAGTTCGGCCAGCTCGTCCGCGGCCAGTTCGGCCAGGTCGTCCAGCGTGGTGATGCCGTTCTCGGCCAGCTTCGCCACCAGGGCCGGGTCCATGCCCTTGATTTCCAGCAGATCGCGGGCGGTCTGCACGCGCTCTTCCTGGGCGATGGCCTCGGTCAGCAGGGCATTGCGCGCACGCGTGCGCAGCTCATTGACGGTTTCCTCGTCGAATGCCTCGATGTCCAGCAGTTCCTGCAGGGGCACATAGGCGATTTCCTCGAGGCCGGTGAAGCCTTCGTCGATGAGGATGTCGGCGACTTCCTCATCCACGTCGAGCTTCGTGATGAAGGTATGACGCAGCGCGGCGCGTTCGGCATCCTGGCGGCTCTGGCTTTCCTCGGGCGTCATGATGTTGATCTGCCAGCCGGTCAGCTCGGATGCCAGGCGGACGTTCTGACCGCGTGCACCAATGGCCTTGGGCAGGTTTTCCTCGTCGACCACCACGTCCATCGCGTGCTTGTCCTCGTCCACCAGAATGGACTCGACATGCGCCGGCGCCAGCGCGCCGATCACGAATTCCGCCGGGTCGTCAGCCCACAGGACGATGTCCACCTGCTCGCCGCCGAGTTCGTTGCGCACGGCCGTGACGCGCGAACCGCGCATGCCCACGCAGGTACCGATCGGATCGATGCGCTTATCGTACGCCACGACGGCGATTTTCGCACGCACGCCCGGGTCGCGCGCCGCTGCCTTGATCTCGAGCAGGCCCTGCTCGATCTCGGGAACTTCATTTTCGAACAGCTCGCGGATGAAGTCGGGCGAGGTGCGCGACAGGATCACCTGCTGGCCACGCGCCGCGTGATCGACCTTGAGGACGTAGGCGCGCACCCGGTCGCCGGCACGGATGTTTTCCTTGGGGATCATCTCGGTGCGCGGCAGGCGCGCCTCGACCTTGCCGATCTCGACGATGGCATCGCCCTTGTCCAGGCGCTTGACCGTGCCGGACACGATGGTCTCGCCGCGGTCCAGGAAGTCGTTCAGCACCTGCTCGCGCTCGGCATCGCGAATCTTCTGCAGGATCGCCTGCTTGGCGGCCTGCGCACCGATGCGGCCGAACTCGATCGGCTCGAGGGGTTCCTCGATGTATTCCCCCACTTCGATGCCCGGCACGATGTCCTGGGCGTCGGTATAGAGTTCCTGGGCATCGGGCTCCTGCAGGCCTGCCTCGTCGGGCACGACCAGCCAGCGGCGGAAGCCTTCGTGCTCGCCGGTCTGGCGGTCGATGGCCACGCGGATGTCCACGTCTTCCTTGAACCGCTTTTTCATGGCCGAGGCCAGCGCGCTTTCGAGAGCGCCGAACACGACATCGCGTTCGACGTTTTTTTCACGCGCCAGGGCGTCGACCAACAGCAGAATTTCGCGACTCATCGCTTCTTACCCTTGAAATCGAGAACGGGGTCCAGACGGGCCCGGTCCACATCGTCAAAAGAAAACGTCAGCGTCCGCTGCTGGCCCGACTGGTCTTCCCAGTCCAGGCTGAGCACGGGCGGTTCATCAGCGCTGGCCCGCAGGATCCCGGTGAAGGTCTTGCGGGATTCGACCGGCTCGTGCAGGCGCAATTCGATGCGCTGGCCGGCGAAGCGGACGTAGTCCGCCAGGCGGCGCAGGGGCCGGTCCACGCCGGGGGAGCTGACCTCCAGGCGCTTGTAGTCGATGTTTTCGACTTCGAACACATGCGACAACTGGCGGGAAACCTGCTCGCAGTCCTCGATGCGAACCCCTTCGGGGCGATCGATGACCACACGCAAAAGCCCCAGGGGCGCGCGTTCCACATCGACCAATTCAACATCGAAACCCAGCAGGGCCTGCTGGGCGACCGTCAAGATATCCGCCATAAATTCCCAAAAAAAAGGGGCTGTCCCGCAGCCCTTTGTTCGCCCCGGGTGGAACCCGAAGCCCGTTCAGGAACCGCCGGCGACCCGCCCGCACCGGCCTGCTTGCGCACAAGAGCGCCCGCAAAGCCGGGGCAATGCACGGCAAGCCCCCGGTGGACACAGCACAAAGGTGCTGTAAAGCCTTACATTATAACAGCATTTCTTTGCCCGAAGACCATTTTTATGGAATCCGCCGCATGGCGGGATTTCCCCGCAATGATCAGCGGCCGCGGCCCAGGAACCCCAGCCGCGACTCGTGCGCATGCGCACCCCGGGGCTGACGTTCGCCCCCGCCGCCTGCCGGCTTGCGGGAAGCCTTGCCGCCCTGCTTGCGGGCGGGCTTCTGGGCTGCCTTCGGCGGACGCGCGGCTGCCTTGTCAGCCGGCACAGCCCCGGCCCCGCCCTGGGCAGGCTTGCCGGACCGGGACGGCTTTCCAGCTGGCTTTCCAGCCGGTTTGCCGGCGGCCTTGCCGGGCTTGCCGGGCCGAGCCGGCCGGTTTTCGGGCCGAGACCCCTGGGCATCGCCGCCATGGGCGCGGGACTTGGCCGGCTTGCGGCCGGGCTTCGCGGGCCGGTGCGACTTGTCGCCGTCCGGATGGCCGTTGGCCAGCCCGCCGCTGATCAGCAGCCCGGTGGTGAACGGGTCGATGGCGTTCTTGCGGCCACCCGACACTTTGCCCCGCCGATTCAGGCGCGCACCGTTCTGGCCGTTCTGGCCCGGCGTGCCGAAACCCGGCGGCAGGGCACTGGCGTGCGACAGCGGCTGGCGTTCGGCCTGGCCGTCGTCTTCGTCGGCGCCGCGCAGCAGGCCCAGCTGGACCATCAGGGCCCCGACCAGTTCGGAATCCAGCTCGTCCCAGCGCCCGCGCCGCAGGTTGGGCGGCAGCATCACATCGCCGAAACGCGTGCGGATCAGGCGGCTGACAGTCACCCCCGCTGCTTCGAACATGCGCCGCACCTCGCGGTTGCGACCTTCGCTGAGCGTGACGCGGTACCAGCGGTTGCTGCCTTCGCCGCCGATGTAGTCCAGGGAATTGAACCGCGCCTCTCCGTCTTCGAGCTGGATGCCGGCGGTCAGGCGGGCACGTTCCTGCTCGCCCAGTTCGCCCAGGACGCGAACGGCATATTCCCGCTCGGCGCCGAAGCGCGGATGCGAGAGCCGGTTGGCCAGGTCGCCCGAGGTCGTCAGGATCAGCAGTCCCTCGGTATTCAGGTCGAGGCGCCCCACCGAAAGCCATTTCCCCGTGCGGATGCGCGGCAGGCGCGCGAAGACGGAAGCCCGGCCTTCGGGGTCGTCGTGGCTGACGATCTCGCCGGCCGGCTTGTGATAGAGGATCACGCGGGGCAGCTTGCCCGCCTTGGGCCGCGTCACCAGGCGGCCATTGACCCGGACCTTGTCGTCGGGGCCGATGCGCTGGCCCACATGCGCCGGCTCGCCATTGACCGAAACGCGCCCGGCGATGATCAGTTCTTCCATGTCGCGCCGGGAACCGATCCCCGCGTCGGCCAGGACCTTGTGCAATTTCGGCATCAGGACGTCGCTGTTCAGGAAGCGGTCCAGGCGCCGGGCGGTCGGATGGGCATCCTTCAGATACCCCAGGGCGCGGTCGGCTTCTTCCGCGGAACCCGTGTCGATGGCCTCGGTCGGCTCGTCCCCCTGGCTGCCGGCGCCGTGCGCACCGCCCTGCTGGGCATCCCCACGGCGGCGGCGAAACGGCGTGCGCAGCTTGCGGCCCCGTGGCTTGCCGTTTTCCGGCCGGCTGTCGGCCGCGGACGGCGTTTCGGGCGCGCCTGCTTCGGCGCTCGGCATCGTTTCGATTTCTGCTGTCATGGGGTTCGGTGACTCCTACACAAAATTCCGTTCTTCATTCTTCCGGGCCGTGCGGCGCCGGCCCTGGCGGATCGTCGGCGGCATGCCCGGTGTCCGGCTCTTCCACCGCATCGAGCGCCAGCACGCCCAGGGCCTCTGCGGCGTCTTCCGCATCGAGGGCCGGCAGTTCGTCGAGCGCTCGCAGACCGAGATCATCGAGAAAGCGGCGCGTCGTTCCCAACAAGGCCGGTCGCCCCGGCGCATCGCGATAGCCCAGCGTTTCGATCCAGCCCCGATCTTCGAGGGTACGGATGATCTGGGCCGAGACCGTGACGCCGCGGATGTCCTCGATGTCCCCACGCGTCACGGGCTGCCGCCACGCGATGATGGCGAGCGTTTCGAGCACGGCACGAGAATAGCGAGGCGGTTTTTCCGGGTTCAGGCGCCCCAGGTAACGCTGCATGTCGGGACGGCTCTGGAAGCGCCAGCCGCTGGCGATCTGCACCAGTTCGAGCCCCCGTTCCTGCCAGTCGAGCTGCAGTGCAGCCAGATGGCGGCGGATGTCGTCCCCGGAAATCGTGTCTTCGAAGAGGCTGCGCAGATCAGTGACCGTGAGAGGCGCATCGGCGCACAACAAGGCCGTTTCCAATACGCGCAGGATTTCCGTTTCCGTCATTTTAACTTGAACTCCGATCGATTGCTTGCATTATTTTCGCAGACTTGCTATAGTCTTGTTTTCCAGACGCGGGGTGGAGCAGTCTGGCAGCTCGTCGGGCTCATAACCCGAAGGTCACAGGTTCAAATCCTGTCCCCGCAACCAGATTCAAGTACAGGCCGGATTCCCCTGGGATCCGGCCTGTATTCATTTTGGCGGCCTCTTTCACCTAGGCCTTGGCGCCGCGGGTGGGCGTGGCCCACCCCCGCACCAGGGCTTCGAATTCGGCCACCGGCAGCGGCCTGCTCAGCAGGTAGCCCTGCCAGGCATGGCAGTGATGGCGTTCCAGGAAGGCGCGCTGGGCCTCGGTTTCCACGCCCTCGGCAATCACCCGCAGGCCCAGGCTGATCCCCAGCGCGACGATGGTGCGCGCGATCGCCGCATCGTTGGGATCGGTCAGCACATCGCGCACAAAGCTCTGGTCGATCTTCAGCTGGTCGAGCGGCAACCGTTTCAGGTAGGCCAGCGACGAATAGCCGGTGCCGAAGTCGTCCAGCGAAAATCCCACGCCATGCCCCTTGAGCAGCATCATCTTGCGGATGGTGTCCTCGATATCCCGCAGCAGCAGCCCCTCGGTCAGCTCGAGTTCGAGCCGGCTGGCATCCGCGCCGGTTCCCGCCAGGGTAGCCAGGGTCTGATCGGCGAAGCCGGGCTGGTGGAACTGGTGCGGGCTGACGTTGACGGCCAGGCTCAGGTGCGCGAACACGGGATCCTGCGCCCAGCGGGCCAGCTGCTCGCAGGCGGTCCGCAGCACCCAGTCGCCCAGCGGCAGGATCTGGCCCGTTTCCTCGGCCAGGGGGATGAAGGCGGCGGGCGAGATGAAGCCATCCTGGGGGTGATGCCAGCGCAGCAGCGCCTCGCAGCCGACGATGCGGCCCCGGTCCACCTGGGGCTGGTAGAACAGCTCGAACTGACCCTGCTCCAGGCCGATGCGCATGTCCAGTTCCAGCGCGGCCCGCCGGTGCACCGCGGCCTGCATCAGGGGATCGTAGAAGCACAGGGTGTTGCGGCCCGCCGCCTTGGCCTGGTACATGGCCAGGTCGGCCCGCCTGAGATGCTCGTCCACCCCCTGCTCCAGCCCCTGGAACACCGCGGCCCCCATGCTGACGGTCGCATGGTAATGCCCCGCCCCCAGTTGATAGGGCGCGCTCAGCAGGGCCAGGAGGCGCTGGCCGATTTCCTCGGCCCGGGCGGCGGCTTCTTCGGGCGTGGCGCTCAGGTCATCGAGGACGATCACGAATTCGTCGTCTCCGTGCCTGGCCGCGGTATGGGCATCCGTCAGGCTGGTGCGCAGGCGCTCGGCGACCTGGCGCAGCACCAGGTCGCCGCTGTCGTGGCCCCGGGTTTCGTTCAAGGTCTTGAAATGGTCCAGGTCCAGCATCAACAGCGCCCCCCAGCGCTGGTGGCGCGCTGCCGACGCCAGCGTCTGCTGCAGCCTGTCCAGCAGCAGGCGGCGATTGGGCAGACCGGTCAGGGAATCATAGAAGGCCAGGTAGTTGATTTCTTCTTCGGCCGCCCGGCGCTGGGTCAGGTCTTCCAGGGTCAGCAGATAGTCCTCGCCCAGCAGGACCCCTGCGACCTCGACCGTCCGCCGGCTGCCGTCGCTGCACAGGATCCTGTATTCGCCCGCTGCGATCACGCCTTCGCCCGACTTCCGGGATGCTTCGCACAGGTGCGACCAGCGCGCGCGTGCACGCTCGCGGGTCTCGGGATCGGGACAGATGCGCGCCCACCAGGCATGCACGTCCGGAACGTCCTGCTCGGTGTAGCCGAAAATCTGCACGAACTGCCGGTTGCGGAAAGTGATGCGCTCATCGTGCTGCACCAGGCATACGCCCACCGGCAGGTGATCGAGGATGCTGCGCAGGTGCCGCTCCCGCTCCTGCAACGCATCCTGCATCCGGCGCCGCTCGCCGATGTCCTGGATGATGGCGACGTAGTAATCGGGCTCCTCGCCCGGCTGCCAGATGGGCGACACGGTCAGGTCCACCCAGATCGGTTCGCCGCCCTTGCGCAGGACGCGCTTTTCGAGCCGGAACTCGCGGATCTCGCCGGTCTGCAGCCGTTGCACCTGCTCCAGGCTCTCCGGCAGGTCGTCGGGGTGAGTCAGTTGCCGGAAATCGAGCTGCAGCAGGTCATCCCGCGCATAGCCCAGGATATCGCAATACTTCTGGTTGACACGCACCAGGCGGCCGGTCTTCGCGTCGGTGAGGCAGACACCGACCGCCGCCTGGTTGAAAATGGCTCGAAACCGCACCTGACTGCGCCGCAGGGCCTCGTGCGTGGAAGCGACCTCGGTGAAGGCACGTGCGCGCTGGCGCGCGAACAGGCCGGCAAGCGCCGCCAGGAGCAGCGTCAGGACCAGCCCCGCCCCGCCGACCCACCAGGGCATCATCCGCTCGGTGGAAGACAGCAGCGCGCGCCCGGGAGAAAAATCCAGGCGCCAGGTCCGGCCCATCACATCCAGGCGTCTGGAGTCCTGCAACCCCGAAGGCGCCGGCTCTGCGCCGTCCGGCGGCAGCACGGAGGAACCCAGCACGGCCGGCGTCTCCGGAATGCCGCGGGCACCGACATCTTGCAGCTGCAGCGAAAGGCCGCGCAGAAACCCTGACGCCCGGATGGCGTCCAGCATGTCGCCGACCCGCACCACGGCGGCGACTGCACCGATGAAACGTTCGCTCTCGCCATGATGGAAGACCGGGAAACGCAGGACGAACGCCATGCCGCCGTCCTTGTCCTGGACCAGGGGGAAAGGCGCCGAAGCCGCCGGAAGGCCCGTCGTCCGGGTCTTCAGCAGGGCCGCCAGGTTTGCGGGCTGCGAAGCGATGTCCAGCCCCCAGACATCCGGATTGCCTTCCCGGGGCCAGAGATATTCGACAACGTAATGATCCGTACCGCCGCTGCGCGGGTGCACGATCGGCGCCGCAGGATCCACGCCGGGAAAGCGGGCGCGCAGCCGCGATTCGTAGGCGGGCAGCTCGGCATGGGGCACCCAGCGCACGAAGGACAGGTTCACGAGTTCGGGATAGCTCTTGCGCACATCGTGCTGCGCCACGACCCGCTCGAACAGCGCATCGTCCAGGTCCGGATTGACCATGAACAGGTCCCTCAGCCCCGACACGACTTCGGAATAAGCCACGACCCGCTGGGCGATCGCATCGCTGGAAGAGCGGACCTCTTCGAAAAACCTGAGCTGGGCGATCGACCGGCCGGTTTCCCGTTGCTGCAGGACCAGCACATAGGTAAGGCCGAGCCCGAACACGACCGCTGCGAGGCCGGGAAACCAAAGGCTGAGCATTCGTCTTGCGGAAAATGCCGCCATGGGGCTCCTTGATCGAAAAGGCAGGCAAAGACGCAGGGGAATTCATGCGCACCCCGCCGGACGGCGGTGCTCTCGCGCTAAGAATAGCGGTTTTCCCCCGACTGTTGTTGCAAAACGCCTGCGGCCGGTGATCCTGGAATCCGGGAATGCGCGCCGCCCGTGCAGGCTTACCAGCGCACGAAGAACAGCACCCAGGCCCAGCAGAAGGGCAGCAAGCCGGCCGCCACCAGCATCACCGCGCCCAGCCTGCGCAACGGCTGCGGAGTGCGCAACCCCGCCAGGCGCCACTCGAAGCGCAGGCTCCAGGCCAGCGCCAGCACCAGCAGCGTGAAGCGGACCGGGTTGGCCCAGCCGGTGGGAACGCCCTCATGCTGCAGCAAGGTCAGCGTCGTGGCCGACAGGCCCAGGAATACCCCGACCCCCGCAGCCGGGATCAGGCCCTGTGCCAGCTTGTGCACCCCCGCCAGGCGGCTGCGCAGCAGCCGGCCGTCCGCATCCCGCACGCCGGGCCGTCCGGCGGGCGGCAGGATGCGATCGGCCAGCCACAGGCCGCAGAATACGGCCCCGCCCACGATGACCGCCGCTCCGCCGATGAACAGGAGGATGACGGTGCCATCCAGCCAGCTGAAACTGTCGTTGACGTCGGGATAATGGGTCAGGACGAACCAGGGGGCATTGTCCGCCAGCGGCCAGTAGATATCGTGCCCCACCAGCCAGGTTGCGGCGGACTGCTTGATCGACACAAACCAGGGGCTGGCGCTCCAGAGGAAGGCGCCCACGGCCAGGCCCATCAGGCCGAAGACGATCAGCGCGGTCTGCCACCCGCTGCCTTCGGCCACGTGGACGATCTCGGCTTCGGGCGAGCGCGGCGTCAGGGCGATGGCGCCCCGATAATCGCTGCAGCGTCCGCACATATGGCATTCGGCTGCGCCCTGCATGTTGCGCAGGGGCAGCAGCGGCGCGCAATTGATGGATTCGATCCGCCGGACGGGAGCGCGCCAGGCGGCCGCGTCCACCCGGTAGTGCCAGGGAGCGAGCTTGGCCAGCAAGTTGAACACCCCGTTGACCGGGCACAGGTACTTGCACCAGACGCGCTTGTCGCGCCCGTACAGCCAGCCGACGATCATGGCGGCCACGGTGGACCCGCCCAGCACGGCGGCGACCGCCCAGGGATATTGGTAGACGCTGACCAGCTGGCCATAGATCGTGGTCAGGCTGAAGGCCACGAAGGGCCACCCGCCCCAGCGCATCCAGCGCGGAATGGCCCGGCCGCGCCCGTGCCGGCTGGCCCATTCGGTCAGCGCGCCTTCGGGGCAGAACAGGCCGCACCAGGCCCGCCCGAACAGAGGGATGGACACCAGCACGAACGGCCACCAGATGCCCCAGAAGGCGAACTGAGCGAAGACGGTGAGATTGTTGAAGACGGAAGCCGTGCGATCCGGCAGGGGCATGGCCGCCGGAATCGCCAGCAGGACGATATAGACGAGGACGATGGCCCATTGCATCCGCCGGATCGCGCGCTGGTGGTCGCGCAGGAAATCCCCCGCGCGCGCGACACCGGAACGGAACGAATGCGACCAAGCCATGCTGCTACCTCAGGACGCGTCCCCGGCCGGGGACGGCAGGCCGCCAGTGTATACCGCGGCCGGCACCGCGTCGCGCGGATCCAGCCCCTTCGGCTTGCCGTACAGGCCGATATGGGCGTCGCCCCAGGCCTTCAGGGCGAGCAGCACCGGCTCCATGCTGCGCCCCAGGTCCGACAGCCGGTAATCCACCCGGGGCGGAACCTGGGCGTGGACGATGCGCTCGATCAGCCCGTCTTCTTCCAGTTCGCGCAGCTGGCGCGTGAGCACGCGCGGTGTCACCCGCTCGATCAAGCGGTGCAGTTCGCTGAATCGCAGGGTGCCGGCGCACAGATGGAACAGGATGACCGACTTCCACTTGCCGTCGATCAGGCCGATGGCGGCCTCGACGGCACACCCCGGGCTGCAGTCGAAACGCGAATGACGGACTTTGGACATGGCAGTATCCTTTTTGTCACTACTGGCCGATTTTGTGCGTAGTCACGGAAGAAGGCTGGCGGTATTCTGCCCGCATCCTCTCTTCCAAGCAAACAGGAGTTGCCCCATGAAAGCCATCGGTTACCGGCAAGCCGGCCCCCTCGACCGCGACGACGCGCTGGTCGACATCGAAATCGAACAGCCCGTGCCCGAGGGCCGCGACCTGCTGGTCGAAGTCGCGGCGATATCGGTCAATCCCGTCGATACCAAGATCCGCAGGAACGTGTCCGCGGATTCCGGCCATTGGAAAGTCCTGGGCTGGGACGCCGTCGGACGTGTCGCTGCGGCAGGCCCCGACGTCACGCGATTCAAGCCCGGCGACACGGTGTTCTACGCGGGAGCGCTGGATCGGCCCGGCGCCAACAGCGAATTCCACCTGGTCGACGAACGCATCGTCGGCCACAAGCCCGCCTCGCTCACCGACGCCCAGGCCGCCGCCCTGCCCCTGACGGCCATCACGGCCTGGGAAATGCTGTTCGACCGGATCGACATCCGCCGTCCCGTCCCCGGCGCGGCGAACGCCGTCCTGATCATCGGCGGTGCCGGCGGCGTCGGTTCGATCGCCATCCAGCTCGTCAAGGCGCTCACGGACCTGACCGTCATTGCCACCGCATCCCGGCCGGAAACCCGGGCCTGGGTCGAATCGCTGGGTTCGGATCACGTGGTGGACCACAGCCGCCCCCTGGCGGCACAGGTCGCGGCGCTGGGCATCGGCCAGCCCGCCTTCGTTTTCTCGACCACGGCGACGGACAGGCACGAAGCGCAGATCGCCGAGATGATCGCACCGCAGGGCCGCCTGGGGCTGATCGACGATCCCGAGGCCATCGACGTCAAGCTGTTCAAGCGCAAATCGGTATCCATCCACTGGGAGTTCATGTACACCCGCTCGATGTTCGGAACCCAGGACATTGGAGAACAAGGCCGATTGCTGGACGAAGTCGCCCGGCTGCTGGATGCGGGCCGCTTGCGCACCACCCTGACCGAGACCCTGCGCCCGATCAACGCCGCCAACCTGAAGAAGGCCCATGCCCTGCTGGAAAGCGGTCGTGCCCGGGGCAAGATCGTGCTGGAAGGTTTCCGGGACTGAGGGCTGCAGGCACGCGCCGCACAGGCGCACATCCGGCGCTAGGCCGCCGCGCCTGCCTTGGCGCGGCCGGCCTCCGGCGCCGCAGCACGCGAGGCGCGGCGCAACAACCATGCCACGGCGCACCAGTACGCCAGCCAGACCAGCAACTGCGACAGCGCCGGATAGGCACGATAGCCGGCAAAATCGGCCAGCACCTTGCCCAACCCGCCTTCGGTACCCAGCAGCCAGGAGGTATCCCACACCGGATCGACCCAGGTCGGCATCACGCCCAGGGAGATCAGCCGGTCCGTGGCCGATACCAGCAACGCGCCGGCCAGCAGCAGGAGCAGGATTTCCGTCAGCCTGAAGAAGCGCCGCCACGTGATGATCCGCCCGCCCAGCTGCAGCAACCAGAAGGTGAGCAGCGCCGCGGCGAAACCGCCCAGGCCCGCCAGTGCCATGGCGCCGGCGCCGCCCGATTCCCGGGACGACAGGACGGTGCCATACAGAAAGACCACGGTTTCGCTGCCTTCGCGCGCAACGGCGATCATCACCAGCGCGAGCAGGCCCCACCAGTGATCCCTGCCGACCTGCTGCGACGCGCCGGACTCCAGCTCGCGCTTCAGGCCGCGACCGTGGGCACGCATCCAGACCACCATCTGGACCACCAGTGCGCAGGCCGCCAGCGCCATCAGGGCCTGGAACCATTCCTGGCCCTCGTCGGACAACCAGGAAGAAATGCCCAGCAGCACCAGCGCCAGCGCGCCGGCCAGCACCAGGCCGGCGCCGACGCCGCCCCAAAGCCAGGGCAGTCCGCGCCGGCCTTCGGGAGAGGCGCGCAGCCAGGAATACAGAATGCCGACGACCAGCAGGGCCTCGACACTTTCACGCCAGACGATGAAGCCGACTTGTTCCATGATGGTCAGGATCCGTTCGTTCGCGCCCGTCAGTTCTTGGGCAGCACCACCAGGGTGCCCTTCACCTGGGGATGGAAATCGTCGAAGAAGGGATATTCGCCGGGCCTGGACAGGGACAGCACCACGAACGAGGTGACTCCCGGCCCCAGCACTTTTTCCTTGCGCAGCGGCAGGCTTTCGAATTCGACCGCCTCGCTGCTCTCATTGACCAGGATGATCTTGAAGCGGCCCGCCGGCACTTCGAGGCGGGCCGGCTCGAACGTGCCGTCCGCCTTGAAGGTGAGCGTGTAGACCGGCATGTCGGCGGCCGCCGCCGGCATGGGCGCCAGCCACCCCGCCCACATCAGGGCAGCCAGCGCGATCCAGGCGCGCATCTCAGTAGCCGCCCTTCTTACCGGTGCCGGCATAGACGAATTCATACTTGACCTCGAAGGTCTGGAACCACGGCGCGACGCCGGTTTCCTTGTCGACATGGCGGCCGAAGTGGTTGTTGTGCGCGGTCTCGGGCGAGCCGATGACGAAGGTCAGGCTGTACTTTCCCGGGCCTTCGAGCTTGACGTTGTCCCCGTAGTGCGGACCGTCGTTGGCCACCATGGGCATCAGATCGCCCTTGAGGACCTTGTCGCTGCCTTGTTTCTGCAGCACGTACTGGATGTTCAGGTACGGCGCCCAGGCGCCTTCGGGCAGGCCGTTCTTGTTGTCGGCCGTGGCGTGGATGTCTGCCTCGAGGTGGATATCGGAATCCTTCGCGGCGCGCATCATGCCTTCCGGTTCCATCTCGACCGGCTGCAGGTAGACCGCAGCGACTTCCAGCCCGTTGATCTCGCTGGGCTCCCCGATGGGATATTCAGCCGCCAGGGCGGAAGAAGCCAGGCCTGCACCGGCCAGCGCAACGAGCAGTTTTTTCACCATGAACGATCTCCGTGCTAGTAAGAAGAATGATTCTCGTTACTATAACACCAGGAAATCGCAACGGCATGGAGATGGATCAAGAAAATGCAGCGCGTGCCGGACGCCGGGCCCGGCACGCCGCGAACCCAGGCCCGCATCCGGGCCCGAGCCGTCATTTCTTCTTTTTCTTGCCTTCGGGCGGCTGCCCGGGGAAAGGAAAGGCCGAGAACATGTTGCGCGCCTGGTCCTGCATCTGATCCTGCATCTGGACGAACAGCCCGCGGCTTTGCTCGATGTAGTTGTTCATCATGTTCTGCAGGGCCGGGGTCTGCATGCTCATCAGCTGGGCCCAGGCTTCGGGGCCGAAATGCTGCTGGTACAGGCCCTGCGACTGCTCGGCCATGCGATCCTGGATGTCCATCAGCACCTGGATGTTCTTTTCCAGGAACGTGCCCATCACACCCTGCATGGCATGGCCGTAGAAGCGGATGATCTGCGCCAGCGCCTCGGCCGAGAACATGGGCACGCCGCCGGACTCCTCTTCGAGGATGATCTGGAGCAGGATGCTGCGGGTCAGGTCGTCGCCGGTCTTGGCGTCGACGACCTTGAAGACCGCGTTGTCCAGGACGAGCTGCTTGATGTCGGCCAGCGTGATGTAGGCGCTGGATTGCGTGTCGTAGAGGCGGCGGTTGGGATATTTCTTGATCAGCCGTTCTGCCTGCGGTGAAGTGGTATGCCGAGCCATGATCAACCCATGTGCAAGCCGCCGTTCAGCGAAAAATCCGCTCCGGTGGCAAAACCTGAATCGTCGGACGCCAGCCAGGCGACGATGGAGCCGATTTCTTCCGGCGTACCCAGACGCTTGACCGGAATGGTGGCGACGATTTTTTCCAGCACGTCGGGACGGATGGCGCGCACCATCTCGGTACCGATGTACCCCGGCGACACGGTGTTGACCGTGACGCCCTTGCTGGCGACTTCCTGGGCCAGTGCCATGGTGAAGCCATGGATGCCCGCCTTGGCGGTGGAATAGTTGGTCTGGCCGAACTGCCCCTTCTGGCCATTGACCGAACTGATGTTGATGATCCGCCCCCACTGGCGGTCCACCATGTCGTCGATGACCTGCTTGGTCACATTGAACAGGCTGTTCAGGTTGGTGTCGATGACGGCGCGCCAGTCGTCGCGGCTCATCTTGCGGAAGACACCGTCGCGGGTGATGCCCGCATTGTTCACCAGCACGTCGACCGGGCCGAACTGTTCCTTGACCTTGACGAACGCCTCGACCGTGGAATCCCAGTCGGACACGTTGCCGACCGAAGCGTGGAACTTGTAGCCCAGCGCAGCCTGTTCCTCCAACCATTTGCCGTAGTCCCGACTGGGGCCGCAGCCGGCCACCACCGTGAAGCCTTCCTTGGCGAGGCGCTGGCAGATCGACGTTCCGATGCCGCCCATGCCCCCCGTCACGTAAGCCAGTTTGCCGCTCATGGTGTTCTCCTTTTCAGACTGCCTTGACTTTGACATAGCGCCCGGGTGCGGGTTCTATGGAGGGATATTTCCGATTGCCGGGGCTGCGGCGCGCGGGCCGCCATTCACCGGAATGGCCGGCCAGCCAGTCGAGCCAATCGGGCCACCAACTGCCGCGGGCGTGCTCCGCCTGGTCCAGCCAGGTGTCCGGATCGCCCGGCAGCTCGCCGCCACGGTTCCAGGACCAGTAGCCCCGGCGACCGCGTTCGGGCGGGTTGACGACGCCTGCAATGTGGCCCGATTCGCCCAGCACGAAGCGCAACGGACCGCGCAACAACCGCGTCGATGCATAGGCCGACGCCCAGGGCACGATGTGGTCCTCGCGCGAGGCGTAAAGATAGGCCGGCATGTCCAGGGCGCGCAAGTCCGCCGGCACGCCGCAGATGCGCAGCTGGCCGGTCTGCAGGCGGTTCTCCAGGTAGGTATTGCGGAAATACCAGGTGAAGAACGGCCCCGGCAGGTTGGTGCCGTCGGCGTTCCAGGCCAGCAGGTCGAAGGGCCGGGGCGATTCGCCCATCAGGTAGTTCGAGCCGACGTAGTTCCACACCAGTTCCGAGGGCCGCAGGAACGAGAAGGTGGTGGACAGCTCGCGCGCCGTCATCAGGCCGCCGGCGCCCAGCAACTGCTCGCGCGCACGGGCATGCTGTTCGTCGACGAAGACGTCGAGCATGCCGGTTTCGCTGAAATCCAGGAAGGTCGTCAGCAGGGTCAGCGCCGCCACCGGGTCTTCGTGCCGGGCGCGCGCCACGGCCAGGGCGCTGGCGAGCAGCGTGCCGCCGACGCAGAAACCCAGGGCGTTGATCCGGGGCTGGCGCGTCACTTCGCGGACGACCCCGATGGCCCGCAGCACGCCGTCCTCGACGTAGTCGTCCCAGGTCTTGCCTTCGACGCCGTCCTGGTCCTGCGGCAGCGGATTGCGCCACGACACCATGAAGACCTCGAAGCCGGCCTGCACGGCATGCCGCACGAGGGAATTGGCCGGCTGCAGATCGAGGATGTAGTACTTGTTGATGCAGGGCGGCACCATCAGCAGCGGCAGCCGCCGGACCTTTGCCGTCTGGGGCCGGTACTGGATGAGCTGCATCAGGGCGTTTTCGTAGATCACCGACCCGGGGGTGATGGCCAGGTTTTCTCCAGGAACGAAGGCCGACTCGTCGGTCTGCGTGATGCGCCCCCGCATCAGGTCGCGCAGCAGGTTCGCCAGCCCCTTGTGCAGGGATTCGCCGCCGCTGTCGACCAGGGCCTTCAGGGCGTCGGGATTGGAGGCGAGGAAATTGGACGGCGCAGCGGCTTCCACCCACTGCATGACCGAGAAGCACAGACGTTCCCGGGCCGCGTTTTCCAGATCGGCGGCCTGCGCCAGGCGCTGCATGGCATCGGCCACGATGAGGTAGGCATGCGCCGCGAAAAGCGCCTGGGGGTTGCCGGCCCAGGCTTCGGACGAGAAGCGGCGATCGGCTGGCGGCGTGAGCGTGCCCTGCCGGGACTGCTGCAGAAGCGACTGCCAGGCCTGGATGAAATCGGACTGAATGGTCGCCAGACGGGCGGGCGCGACTCCGGGCGGCGCCCATCTTTGCGAAGAATTCCGATCAGTCATTCCACCATCCCTTGTGCCGCCAAGACCCCGAAACGACCCGGCATCTTTTGCTCGACTATTCTGTCATAGTGGCAAATTGCGTCAATTCGGGTAAGTCGCTAGCTTGAATAAAGCGCATGCCGGCGAAACATACCAAAGCCCGCATGCAGCCCAAGCGGGCCGGGACGGGGACCGGTGCGACACGCGGGCGCGGTCATTCCAGCCATGCCAGAGTCGCCTGGCGCCCCGACCCGGGATCTCGCCGATGGGAAAAATACCGGTCCGCCCGAGTCCAGGTGCATTCCCCGCTCTCTTCCACCCGGCCGATCCCGGCCCGGCTCAGCCGGGCACGCGCCAGGCCCGCCAGGTCGGCCAGCCAGCGGCCGCTGCCGGGCTGGAAAAGGAAGCATTCCGCCAACGCCGCATCCCGATCCAGGAAGGCCTCGCGCACTTCGGCGCCGACCTGGAAGGCCCGCGGCCCGATGCCGGGACCGATCCAGGCACGCCAGCCGTGCGCATCCGGCGCCCGGCGGCGCAATTCGTCCAGTGTATTTTCCAGCACGCCGGCCGCCAGGCCGCGCCAGCCCGCGTGGGCCACGCCCAGCACGGTGCCGGATTCGTCGGACAGCACGACAGGCAGGCAGTCGGCGGTCATGATCGCCAGCGGCCGGCCGCGCCGGGTCGTGACGGCGGCGTCGGCACGGGGCGCCGGCGGGAACGCGGTCTGCGCCGCGTCGCGGGCCGGCGGCACAGCGCCGCCGATGATGGTATCGGCATCGAAGACGGCCGTGCCATGCACCTGCTCGAGCCAGACCGGCTCGTCCGGCAAGGCGCGCCTCAGGCGCATGCGGTTTTCCCGCACGGCCGCCGGATCGTCACCGACGTGCGTCCCCAGGTTCAGGCTGTCCATGGGCGCCTGGCTGACGCCCCCCTGACGCCAGGTCGAGAAATAACGCACGCCGGGCCAGGGCTCGCCTGTCACGCCATGCAGCCCCGGGGCCGGTTCAAGCTCGATCGCCGCCATCGTCTTCCCAGAGAATGCCGTCGAGCACACGGCGGAAATCGTCCGGCGGCTCTGCCGTGAAGGCACAAGGCCGGCCGCTGACGGGATCATCGAAGCCCAGGGCGCGCGCATGCAGCATCTGGCGGCCTGCGCCGGCCTCGAGCCGTCCGCCATACAGGGTGTCGCCCAGCAGGGGGTGCCTCAGGCGGGCCATGTGGACACGGATCTGATGCGTGCGGCCCGTTTCCAGGCGGCACAGCACGCGGGACACGGTGATTCCGCCGCAATGCCCCACTCCCAGGGACTCATAGTGCGTGACGGCCGGCTTGGACGCCACCGGACGGTCGGCGCTCATGCGCACCGGCACCCGGGCGTCGCGGCCGATGGGCGCGTCCACCGTGCCCCGCCCCGACAATGCGCCATGCACCAGCGCGCAGTATTCGCGCTTGACCGTGCGGGCCTGCAGCTGGCGCACGAGCTGGGTCTGGGCGGTCTCCGTGCGGGCCACGACCAGCAGGCCGGAAGTATCCTTGTCCAGCCTGTGGACGATGCCGGCGCGGGCCACGCGGGCCAGTTCGGGGTAGCGGAACAACAGGCCGTTGAGCAGCGTGCCGTGCCAGTTGCCCGCCCCCGGATGCGTCACCAGGCCGGCGGGCTTGTCCACCACGATCCATTCCGGCGCATCGGCCACGACGCGAAAGTCGACGTCCTCGGGCACGAAGGCCAGGTCTTCAGGCGCCTGCTGGGGCCACACCCGGATGAGCGCCCCCGGTCCCACCCGGGTGCGCACCTTGGCGATGGCGCCGTCGACTTCGACGTGCCCATCCTCGATCCAGGACTGCAGGCGGCTGCGCGAATGCCGCGGCATCAGGCGGGCCAGGGTCTTGTCCAGCCGGTCCGGCAGGATGTCCAGGGGCAGATGGAAAACCTCGGGCGCATCGGGGCCGGTGTCTTCGGTGGCGATATCCGTGTACGGCATGGCGACAAATCATATAATCTGCCGACAATGCTAACACCTTGACCAAGGATGCCCCGTGGCCGCGCATGCCCCTGTTTCCCCGAAAGTCCTGTCAACCCGCATCCGGCTGGTCCTGGCATGCCTGTGCATGGCCCTGGCGGCAGGCTGCAGCTCGACCAAGGGCAACGTCGACCCGACCGCCGGCTGGAGCGCGGAGCGCCTCTACAGCCAGGCGCGTTCCGACATCAGCTCGGGCAACTGGTCCGACGCCCGCAAGAACCTGGAAGCCCTGGAAGCCCGCTATCCCTTCGGCATCTACGCGCAGCAATCCCTGATCGACCAGGCCTATGTGAACTGGAAGGACGAAGAACCCGAGCAGGCCAAGGCCGCGATCGACCGCTTCATGCAGCAGTATCCGAACCATCCCGGCACGGACTACATGCTGTACCTGAAGGGCATGATCACCTTCACGCCCCCCAGCGCCATCCTGTCGAACTTCACGCGCCAGGATCCCAGCGAACGCGATCCCAAGGGTCTGCGCGAATCCTACGAAGCCTTCAATGAGCTGATCCGGCGCTATCCCGACAGCCGCTACACCCCCGACGCCCGCAAGCGCGCCGCCTGGCTGGTCAACACCATCGCCGACAACGAAGTCCACATCGCCCAGTATTACTACGAGCGTGGCGCCTACGTGGCGGCGGCCAACCGCGCCCAGACCGTGGTCACCGATTTTGCAGGCGTGCCCAGCGCGGAAAAGGCGCTCTACCTGATGATGCTCAGCTACGACAAGCTGAACCTGCCCGAACTGCGCGACGACGCCAAGCGGGTGCTCGACAAGAACTTCCCCAACAGCAAGTACTACGAGCAGGGCCTGGACGAACCGGTCAACTACTGGAACCCCGTCAACTGGTTCTGAGGCCGGCCCGATCTCCGGTCAGGCCCTCGCGGCATCCTGCGCGGCCGGCTCGGCCCGGCCGGGCGGGTGGCCCAGGAAATCCAGGGCCACATCGACATCCCGGGTACGGGCAAAAGGCGGCAGTCCCTGCCACAGCAGCCGCCCGTAGGGCTTGTCCACCAGGCGCCCGTCGCCCACCACCAGAACCCCCCAATCGGTCTCCGAGCGGATCAGGCGCCCCGCGCCCTGCTTGAGCAGCAGCGCCGCCTGCGGCAACTGGTATTCCATGAAGGGATTGCCGCCCTCGGCCCGGCAGGCGTTCAGACGCGCCTCCAGCACCGGATCGTCGGGCGGGGCGAACGGCAGCTTGTCGATCGCCACCAGGGTCAGGGCATCGCCCGGCACATCGATGCCTTCCCAGAAACTGGTGCTGCCCACCAGCACGGCATTGCCGGCCGCGCGGAAACGTTCCAGCAGCACACCGCGCGTGGCCTCGCCCTGGCGCATCACCGGCCGATCCGAGGACAGCATGCCGCGCAGCAGCACGTCGGCCACCCGATCCACCGCCCGCAGCGTGGTGCACAGCACCAGCACCCCGCCCGCGCACGCATCCACCAGCGGCAGCAAAGCCTGGGCAAAGGCATCCGTGAATCCCGGGTCGCTCGGCCACGGCAAGGCCTTGGGCACGTACAGCAGCCCCTGCGCCGGATAATCGAAGGGCGAGGCCCAGCTGCGCGTCGCGGCATTCCCCAGCCCCAGCTGGCGCTGGAAATGCTGGAAATCCCCCCGGACCGACAGGGTGGCAGAAGCCAGGACCCAGGACTGCCCCGGCCGCCGAAAGCCAGAAAAAATCCGCGCCACCGACAGGGGTGCCCGCTGCAGCCGCACGGAATGCGTGCTGTGCTCGATCCAGCGCACGGCGGCCTGGTCGCCGGCTTCCGGTTCGCCCCGGGCAGGATGCGCCCATTGCCACAACCGGGCGCGCAGCGTGCGGGCCGTGCGGGCGGCGGCAGCCAGATCGGGATGGCGCTCCTCCTGGGTGCCCAGTGACTCGGTCAATCCGTCCAGCGCCTGGGCCAGCCGTTCCAGGGACTGGTCGAAAGCCTCGGGTTCGGGAATCTGCTCGAAGGTTGCCCGCCCGCCCGGCAGCCGGCCCACAGGGGCGCTGACGAGGCGCAGGTCGCGGGCCGCCGCATCCAGGGCCTGGCACAGGTCGCTCCAGCGGACGGCCTCGCGCGCATGCGCCAGGCCCGCCGCCTCGGCCTGGCGGGCGCAGTCCAGCGCCTGGTGCAGGGACAGGCTCTGGCCCAGGAAACGGGTGGCGGTGTCGGGCAACTGGTGCGCCTCGTCGAAGACCACGAGCTGCGTCTCGGGCAGCAGGTCGGTGACGCCTTCTTCCCGCAGCGCCAGATCCGCCATGAACAGGGCGTGGTTGACCACCACCACATCGGCCTCCTGCGCATGCCGGCGCGCCTTCAGCAAAAAGCAGTCGCGCACATACGGGCAATCCTGGCCCAGACAGTTTTCCCGGGTGGAGGTCACGCGATTCCAGATGTCGGCGGTTTCCGGCACCTCGGGCAGATCCGCGCGATCGCCCGTGTCGCTTTCCCGGACGAAACGGCGGATGGCGCGCAGCTGGGGCATTTCATCGCGCGACTTCAGGGCGCGCTCGTCCTGTTCCAGGCGTTCGAGGTGGTAGTGGCAGACGTAGTTGCCGCGCCCCTTGAGCAGCGCCACGTCGACCGGCAGGGCCAGCGCTTCGCGCAGGCGCGGAATGTCGCGGCGGAACAGCTGGTCCTGCAAGGTCCGGGTCCCTGTGGATACCAGCACTTTGCCGCCCGACAGGAAGGCCGGGGCCAGGTAGGCCCAGGTCTTGCCCGTGCCGGTGCCGGCTTCGGCAATCAGCACGCCGCCTTCTTCCAGGGTGTCGCGGATGGCCTCGGACAGCGCCAGCTGGGCCGCGCGCGGCACGTAGCCCGGCAGCTGGCGGGCCAGCGGGCCGTCGGGGCCGAAGAGTTCGGCGAGATCGTCGGAAAACATGATGCGGGGCGCGGCGTGGATACGGGTCAACCCCAGGATGATACGCCAGGGATTCCGACGCAACGGCATGGGTATGGCAAAATGCGCCGCTTGTTCCGGTTCTACGCGACACACATGACCATGACCAGTTCCGAATCCCAGACTCATGCCGTCGATCCCGCCCGCGTCCTGCGGCTGCTGACGGCGGAACTCGACGCCCGCCCCGCCCAGGTTGCGGCGGCCGTGGATCTGCTGGACTCCGGCGCCACCGTGCCTTTCATCGCCCGCTACCGCAAGGAGGCCACCGGCGGACTGGACGACACGGTCCTGCGCCAGCTGGAAGTGCGCCTGCTCTACATCCGCGAACTGGAAAGCCGCCGCGTGGCGATCCTGGACTCCATCGCGGGCCAGGGCAAGCTCGACAATGCCCTGCGTGCGCAGATCCTGGAGGCCGACAGCAAGCAGCGGCTGGAAGATCTGTACGCCCCCTACAAGCCGAAACGGCGCACGCGCGCCCAGATTGCCCGCGAGGCCGGCCTGGAACCCCTGGCCGACGCCCTGCTGGGCGATCCCGCCGCCGAACCGGAGGCCCTGGCAGCCGCCTACCTGAATGCCGAGGCCGGTTTCGAGGATGCACGCGCCGTCCTGAACGGCGCGCGCGACATCCTGGCCGAACGCTTTGCGGAAAACGCCACGCTGCTGGATACGCTGCGCACCGAGCTCTGGAACACCGGCCGGATCTACGCCCAGGTCGTGCCGGGCAAGGAAACGGAGGGCGCGAACTTCCGCGACTGGTTCGACTTCAGCGAAGCCCTGCGCACCCTGCCCTCGCACCGCACGCTGGCGCTGCTGCGCGGTCGCCAGCAGGGCATCCTGGACCTGCGCCTGGGGCTGGACCCCGAACGCGAGGCCGAGACCCCGCATCCCTTCGTGGCACGCGTGGCCGGCATTCTCGGGCTGGACGCACGCTTCGACGCCCGCGCCACCCCACGCCAGCACTGGCTGGCCGAGGTCTGCCGCTGGACCTGGCGCGTCAAGCTGCTGACCGGGTTCGAGACCGAACTGATCGGGCGGTTGCGCGAAACGGCCGAGGCCGAAGCCATCCGCGTGTTCGCCGCCAACCTGAAAGACCTGCTGCTGGCCGCACCCGCCGGGCCGAAGACGGTGCTGGGCCTGGACCCCGGCATCCGCACGGGCGTCAAGGTCGCGGCCATCGATGCCACCGGCAAGCTGCTGGAAACCACCACGATCTACCCCTTCGAGCCGCGCCGCGACGTGGAAGGCAGCCTGCGGACCCTGGCCGCCCTGGTCGCACGCCACCGCATCGACCTGATCGCCATCGGCAACGGCACCGCCTCGCGCGAAACCGAGCGCCTGGTGGCCGAACTGCGCGAACGCCACCCCGAGCTGTCCTTCGAACGTGTGGTCGTGTCCGAAGCAGGCGCTTCGGTCTATTCCGCTTCCGAACTGGCGGCTCAGGAATTTCCCGAGCTGGACGTCAGCCTGCGCGGCGCGGTCTCGATCGCCCGCCGCCTGCAGGATCCGCTGGCCGAACTGGTGAAGATCGAACCCAAGGCCATCGGCGTGGGCCAGTACCAGCACGACGTCAACCAGCGCGAGCTGGCCCGTTCCCTGGACGC
This sequence comes from Castellaniella daejeonensis, assembly GCF_039523555.1. Classification (NCBI taxonomy): domain Bacteria; kingdom Pseudomonadati; phylum Pseudomonadota; class Betaproteobacteria; order Burkholderiales; family Alcaligenaceae; genus Castellaniella; species Castellaniella daejeonensis. The sequence continues at coordinate 111,259 of NZ_BAAAFN010000008.1, read as the reverse complement.
CGTGGTCGAGGACTGCGTGAACGCCGTGGGCGTGGACGTCAACACGGCTTCGGCGCCGCTGCTGACCCGCGTATCCGGCCTGAACCAATCCCTGGCTCGCAACATCGTCCAGTGGCGCGAGACGCACGGCGCTTTCCGCAACCGCCAGGCGCTGCGCGACGTGCCCCGCTTCGGCGACAAGGCCTTCGAGCAGGCAGCCGGCTTCCTGCGCATCCCGGGGTCGGACAACCCCCTGGATGCCTCGGCCGTGCACCCCGAGGCCTACCCCGTGGTCGAGCGCATCCTGCAAAAGGCCGGCCAGCCGGCCGCAGCGGTGATGGGCAACGCCCAGGCCCTCAAGGGTCTGTCGCCGGCGGACTTCACCGACGAACGATTCGGCCTGCCCACGGTGCGCGACATCTTCCTGGAACTGGAGAAGCCGGGCCGCGATCCCCGCCCCGAATTCAAGACCGCCCGGTTCAAGGAAGGCGTCCACGACATCAAGGACCTGGCGCCCGGCATGATCCTGGAAGGCGTGGTCAGCAATGTCGCCAATTTCGGCGCCTTCGTGGACATCGGTGTGCACCAGGATGGCCTGGTGCACGTTTCGGCCCTGGCCGACAGGTTCGTCAAGGACCCGCGCGACGTGGTGCGCGTGGGCCAGACGGTGCAGGTGCGCGTGATCGAGGTCGACGTGGCACGCAAACGCATCGCCCTGAGCATGCGCAAGGACGATCCGGAACCGCGTTCCCAGGGTGCAGGGGCCGGCGCGGCACGACCGGGCGGGCGCCCGGGCCGGCACGGCGGACGACTCGACAAGCCGGCCCACGCTCCCCAGGGGGCGATGGCCGAAGCGTTCGCCAAGCTGCGCGGCCAGCGCTGAGCCGCACCGCATAGCCCGCGCACAGGATCAGTCCGGGCCAGGCTCCCGCAGCTGGTCCAGCAGCAGGCGGCGGTGGGCCGCTCTCAGCCGCGGCAGAACGCTGCGCGCATGCGCTTCGTCCTGCAGCAGCTTCAGGATGGCCGCCAGCAGGATGGGGGCATGGACCAGTTGCACCGCGTCGGTCAGTGCGCTGTCGCGCAGGGCGCCATCCTCGACCCCGCGCCGCATCATGGCCTGCTGCCTGCGAAGCAGGCGCAGATGGCTTTCGCGCCAGCCCGCGATGGCATCGGGCAGGCGCGGCCCTTCGGCGACCAGCAGATGCAGCGTGCGGATGAAGCGATCGTCTTCCAGCCTTTCATAGGCGCGATCCAGGAAACCATCCACCCGGGCCGCCAGCGCGTCTTCGGGGGCCGGCGCCCCCGCCAGGGGCGGACGTTCCCCGAACAGCAGGTCGGGCATCAGCATGCGCTGCATCAGCGCCTGGAACACGGCGTTCTTGCTTTCGAAATGCGCATACAGGCCGCCCTTGGACAGGCCGGCCCGGGCGGCGATGTCGTCCATCCGCGCCGCGCCGAAGCCGCGCTCCGAGAATTCGTGCAGGGCCGCGTCCAGGATCTGGTCGCGGCGCTCGTGGGCGGGCAGGCGCCGGTTCCGAGGCTGGCGGCCGGCGGGAGGCGGCGCGGCGCCCGGCGGCTGGCCGGCGGCGGGCGGATTCGAGGGCGGCGTGTTCGGCATGGCGATTGATTCTGGAAGAAAAGTTCGGCGGCGCCATTGATCTGCATCAGGACTGGCTGGTGAATTATCGACTAAAAAGTCGTTAAGGGGGACCGCCATGCCACCATCTTCCAACGGCCGCACCATCGATTCCCGGGCCGCCGCCCGGGCCACCGATCAATATTTCCACGCCAGCCAGGCGCGCGCCTTCGCGTCGCTCTCGCCCGCCTCGCTCAGCCTGGCGTGGCTGGACTGGGCCCTGCACCTGGCGGCCTCGCCCGGCAAGCAGACCGAACTGCTGCGCCTGGCCGCCAGCCACCAGGGCGAACTGGCGCACTATCTGTACGACTGCCTGCGGGCGTCCGGCGATCCGTCGCGGGTCTGCGTCACGCCGCCCGAGACCGACCGCCGCTTCAGCGATCCGGCCTGGTGCCGCTGGCCGTACAACCTGCTGCACCAGGGCTTCCTGCTGACCCAGGCCTGGTGGGAGGAAGCCACGTCCGACCTGCACGGCACCGATCCGCATCACCTGCAGCAGGTCTCGTTCTGGGCGCGGCAGTGGCTGGACATGATGTCGCCCGGCAACCAGCTCTGGACCAATCCGGTCGCCCTCGACCGCACGGTCCGGGAAGGCGGGATGAACCTGCTGCGCGGCGGCGGCTATCTGCTGGAGGACATCGTCCGCCACCAGGCCGAGATGCCGGTCGCCGGGGCGGACAAGTTCCGCGTCGGGCGCGACGTGGCCGTCACCCCGGGCAAGGTGGTCCTGCGCAACCGGCTGATCGAGCTGATCCAGTACGCCCCCACGACGGAAACCGTGCGCCCGGAACCGGTCCTGCTGGTGCCCGCCTGGATCATGAAGTACTACATCCTGGACCTGTCGCCGCACAATTCGCTGGTCCGCTTCCTGCGCGACCAGGGCTACACCGTCTACTGCATCTCCTGGAAGAATCCCACCGACGAGGACGCCAACCTGGGCATGGACGACTATCTGCGCGACGGTTTCTTCGCCGCCCTGGACGCCATCGGGCGCATCCAGCCGAAGCACCGCGTCCACGCCACCGGCTATTGCCTGGGCGGCACGCTGCTGGCGGTCGCGGCCGCCGCCATGGCGCGCGACGGCGACAAGCGGCTCGCCAGCATCAGCCTGTTCACGGCCCAGGTCGATTTCAGCGAACCGGGGGAAATCGGCCTGTTCATCGACGAAGCCCAGGTCCACATGCTGGAAGCCCAGATGGGGCGGCGCGGCTACTTCAGCGCCGAGCAGATGGCGGGCGCCTTCCAGATGCTGCGGTCCTACGACCTGCTCTGGTCGCGCGCCATCCACGAATACCTGCTGGGCGAGCGCCGGCCCATGAACGACCTGATGGCCTGGAACGCCGACGCCACCCGCATGCCCGCCCGCATGCATTCGCAGTACCTGCGGCGGCTGTACCTGAACAACGACCTGAGCGCCGGCCGCTACCCGGTGGGCGGGCGGCCCGTGTCCGTGGGCGACATCCGGCTGCCGATGTTCGCCGTGGGTACCGTCACCGACCACGTCGCCCCCTGGCGCTCGGTCTACAAGCTGCACCAGTTCTTCCCGGGCGAGCTGAGCTTCGTGCTCACCAGCGGCGGCCACAACGCCGGCATCGTCAACGAGCCCGGCCATCCCCGCCGCCAGTACCGCATCCGCGTCCGCCAGCCCGGCGACCCCTTCCTGCCGCCCGACGAATGGATGGCCTCCACCCCGGTCAACGACGGGTCCTGGTGGACCGCCTGGTCGCAGTGGCTGGCGGAGCGCTCGGGCGAGCCCGAGGCCCCGCCGCCCCTGGGCATCCCCGGCCGGCCGGCCCTGGAAGACGCCCCCGGGCGCTACGTGCGGGAGACCTGAGCCATGTCCCGGCAGACTCCGCACCGCCCCTCCCCGCGCGGCGCGCGCACCTCCGGGGCCGGCATCGCCGGCGGCCGGCTCCTGCTGCGCGCCCTGGGCGCCGCCGGCCTGCTGGCCCTGTCGGCCTGCGTCAGCCTGGCGCCCGAGACCCGCCTGCCGCCCCCGCCGGTCGCCGACGCCTGGCCCGCCGACACGGACACGGCCACCGTCCGCGCGCTGCACGACCTGGACTGGGCGCACTACTTCCAGGATCCCGACATGCGCCGGCTGATCGGCCTGGCGCTGGAGCACAACCGCGACCTGCGGCTGGCCGTGCTGCGCGTGCGCGAGGCCGAGGCCGCCTACCGCATCCAGCGCGCCGACCTGGCGCCGTCGGTCGGCGCCCAGGGCAGCATCGAACGCAGCCGCGTGCCCGGCGACCTCACCCTCACCGGCCAGCCGCAGATCCAGTCGCAGCACCAGGCGAGCATCGGCCTGACCGGCTGGGAAATCGACCTCTGGGGCCGGATCCGCAACCTGAAGGACGCCGCGCTGGACGACTGGCTGGCGACCGACGCGGCCCGGCAGGCCGTGCAGGTGGCGCTGGTGCGCCAGGTGGCCGATTCGGTGCTGGCCCTACGGGAACTGGACCAGCGCGCCTTCCTGGCCGACGAGGCCGTGCGCAACCGGCGCCAGTCCCTGGACATCTTCCAGCAGCGCAAGGCGGTCGGCTCGTCCTCGGAGCTGGAACTGACCCAGGTGCGCACCCTGCTGATCCAGGCCGAATCCCTGCAGGCCCAGCTCAAGCAGGAGCGGGCCGCCGCCGCGCACGCACTGACGCTGCTGGCGGGCACCGACCCCGGCATCGCGCCGACCCGCGGCATCGACCTGGCAGCCACCCGGCTGGCCCGGCTGGAACCCGGCCTGCCCTCCGAGGTCCTGCTGGCCCGGCCGGACATCCGCGCCGCCGAGCATCAGCTGCGATCCGCGCACGCCCGCATCGGCGCCGCGCGCGCCGCCTTCCTGCCGCGCATCGCGCTGACCTCGGGCTTCGGCACGGCCAGCGCCGAGCTCGACGGGCTGTTCGGCGGCGGCAGCAAGGCCTGGACCTTCGCGCCGGTCATCGAAGTCCCGATCTTCACGGCCGGCCGCCTGCGGGCCAACCTGGACGTGGCCGAGGTGCGCCGCGACATGGCGGTGGCCACCTACGAGAAAAGCATCCAGACCGCCTTCCGCGAGGTGGCCGACGCCCTGTCGGCCCGCCAGGGCCTGGCCGGGCAGATGGAGATCCAGGCCCGCATGGCGCGCACCCAGGCCGAACGCGCCGACCTAGCCCAGCTGCGCTACGACAGCGGCGCCGCGCCCTACCTGGAAGTCCTGGACGCCAAGCGCGACCTGCTGACGGCCCAGCAGCAGCTGGTGCAGGTCCGCCGCGCCTGGCTGTCGAGCCAGGTGGCCCTGTACGCCGCCCTGGGCGGCGGCGCCGGCCAGGCGCCGGACGCCGCCGCGCCGGCCGCGGGCCGCCCCGCCTCCATCCCCCATCCCGATCCCTGAGCCACATGAACCTCACCGACACAATCAAGAAATCCCTGCCGCTGGTCCTGCTCGCCGCCGTGGCCGCCGGCGCCTACGGCGCCTGGCTCTGGTCCCAGGACCGCGGCCCCGGCCCCGGCTTCATGCAGGGCAACGGCCGCATCGAGGCCACCGAGATCGACATCGCCACCAAGCTGCCCGGCCGGGTCGAGCGGATCCTGGTCGACGAGGGCGACTTCGTCCAGGCCGGCCAGACCCTGGCCCTCATGAACCCGGATTCCCTGCAGGCCCAGTTCGAGGAAGCCCAGGCGCGCCAGCGGCAGGCCGGCCATGCCGTGGTCGCGGCCCAGGCCCAGGTCGCCCTGCGGGAAAGCGACGTCGCCACCGCGCAGGCCGTCGTCAGGCAGCGCGAGAGCGACCTGTTCGCCGCCCGGCAGCGCCTGAACCGCTCCAGCTCGCTGGTCAAGCGCGGCGCCGCCTCGCAGCAGGAGCTGGACGACGACCAGGCCCGGCTGCACAGTGCCGAAGCCGGCCTGGCCGCCGCCCGCGCCCAGGTGGTGTCGGCCCAGGCCGGCGTGGCGGCGGCCA
>NZ_BAAAFN010000008.1:0-105641 GCF_039523555.1 Castellaniella daejeonensis | reverse complement strand
CTGGAGGACAGCCGCCTGAAGGCCCCGCGCGACGGCCGCATCCAGCTGCGCGTGGCCCAGCCGGGCGAAGTCCTGGCCGCCGGCGGCCGCGTGCTCAACATGCTGGACCTGTCCGACGTGACCATGACCTTCTTCATGCCCGAGGCGGTCGCCGGCCGCATGGCGCTGGGCAGCGAAGTCCGCATCGTCCTGGATGCCGCCCCGCAGTATGTGATCCCCGCCGAAGTCGCCTTCGTCGCCAGCCAGGCGCAGTTCACGCCCAAGACGGTGGAGACGGCCAGCGAGCGCCAGAAGCTCATGTTCCGCATCAAGGCGCGCATCCCCCGGGAGCTGCTGCAGAAGCACCTGGAGCAGGTCAAGACCGGCCTGCCCGGTGTCGCCTGGGTGCACACCGACGCCTCCCAGCCCTGGCCCGACACCCTGACCGTCCGCCTGCCCGAGTAAGCCCATGACGCAGGACGCTTCCGTCGCCCGGATCCAGGGGCTGAGCCACCGCTACGGCAAGACCCGGGCGCTGGACCGCATCGACCTCGACATCCCGGCCGGCCGCATGGTCGGCCTGATCGGCCCGGACGGCGTGGGCAAATCCACCCTGCTGTCGATCCTGGCCGGAGCCCGCGTCATCCAGGAAGGCCGGGCCGAGGTCCTGGGTGGCGACATGGCGCAGCGCGCCCACCGCAAGCGCACCTGCCCGCGCATCGCCTACATGCCGCAGGGGCTGGGGAAGAACCTCTACCCCACCCTCTCGGTCGAGGAAAACCTGCAGTTCTTCGCGCGCCTGTTCGGCCACGGGGCCGCCGAGCGACGCCGCCGCATCGACGACCTGACCCGCAGCACCGGCCTGCACCCCTTCCTGGCGCGCCCCGCCGGCAAGCTCTCGGGCGGCATGAAGCAGAAGCTCAGCCTGTGCTGCGCCCTGATCCACGACCCGGACTTCCTGATCCTGGACGAGCCGACGACCGGCGTGGATCCCCTGGCCCGCGCCCAGTTCTGGGAGCTGATCGCCCGCATCCGCGCCGGCCAGCCGGCAATGAGCGTGGTCGTCGCCACCGCCTACATGGACGAGGCGCAGCGCTTCGACTGGCTGGTCGCCATGGACGCGGGCCGCATCCTCGCCACCGGCACGCCGGCCGAGCTGCTGCGGAGCACGGGCCAGGCGACGCTGGAGTCGGCCTTCATCCACCTGCTGCCGGCCGCCCGGCGCGAGGGCTACGCCCCCGTGGAAATTCCGCCGCTGCCCGGGGACGGCGAGCAGGACATCGCCATCGAGGCCCACGACCTGACCATGCGCTTCGGCGATTTCGTCGCCGTCGATCACGTCAGCTTCCGCATCCGCCGCGGCGAGATCTTCGGCTTCCTCGGCTCGAACGGCTGCGGCAAGTCCACCACCATGAAGATGCTGACCGGGCTGCTGCCCGCCAGCGAAGGCCGCGCCTGGCTGTTCGGCCGCGAGATCGATCCCGACGACCTGGACGTGCGCCGCCGAGTCGGCTACATGTCGCAGTCCTTCTCGCTCTACGGCGAGCTGACGGTGCGCCAGAACCTGGTCCTGCACGCCCGCCTGTTTCACGTCCCGCCGGAGCGCATCGACGAGCGCGTCCGGACCATGGTGGCGCGCTTCGGCCTGGGCGAGGCGCTGGACATGCTGCCCGACAGCCTGCCGCTGGGCATCCGCCAGCGCCTGTCGCTGGCCGTGGCCATGGTGCACAAGCCCGAGCTGCTGATCCTGGACGAGCCGACCTCGGGCGTGGATCCGGTGGCCCGCGACGAGTTCTGGCGCCTGCTGATCACCCTGTCGCGGCGCGACCGGGTGACGATCTTCATCTCCACCCACTTCATGAACGAGGCCGAGCGCTGCGACCGCATGTCCATGATGCACGCGGGCCGCGTGCTCGACAGCGACCGGCCCGCCGAACTGGTGCGCAAGCGCGGCGCCCGGACGCTGGAAGAGGCCTTCATCGGCTATCTGCTGGAAGCCAGCGGCGAGCCCGCGCCGCCCCGGGGGGCCGCCGCACCAGGGACCGCCGCGCCTGGGGCCGCCGCGCCCGAGGCGCCGGCAACCCCCGCCGCGGGCGCGGGCGCGAACCCCGGAACCCCCGTCCCCGCGCCCCGCCGGGCGCCGCGCATCCCCTCCTTCAGTCCGGGCCGCCTGCTCAGCACCATGCGGCGCGAATCCATGGAGCTGCGCCGCGACCCGGTGCGCGGCACGCTGGCCCTGCTGGGCTCGCTGGTGCTGATGTTCGTCATCGGCTTCGGCATCAGCATGGACGTGGAGAACCTGAGCTTCGCGGTGCTGGACCGGGACAACAGCACGATCAGCCGCGACTATGCGCTGAACCTGTCGGGCTCGCGCTACTTCGTCGAACATCCCCCCATCCTCGACGAGGCCGACATGGACCGCCGCATGCGCAGCGGCGAACTGTCCCTGGCGATCGAGATCCCCCCCGGCTTCGGCCGCGACCTGCTGCACGGGCGCACGGCCGAGATCGGCGCCTGGATCGACGGCGCCATGCCGCAGCGCGCCGAGACCCTCAAGGGCTATGTCCAGGGCATGCACCAGCAATGGCTGGCGCAGCAGGCGCGGGAACGCCTGGGCGGGCCGGTCGCCTCGGCGGCCGACCTGGAGACGCGCTTCCGCTACAACCCGGACGTGCGCAGCCTGCCGGCCATGGTGCCGGTGGTCATCCCGCTGCTGCTGATGATGCTGCCGGCCATGCTCACGGCCCTGGCCGTGGTGCGCGAAAAGGAGATCGGCTCGATCATCAACCTGTACGTCACGCCGGTGACGCGGACGGAATTCCTGCTGGGCAAGCAGATCCCCTACATCGGCCTGGCGCTGCTGAACCTCGCGGCCATGTGCCTGCTGTCGGTCACGGTCTTCGACGTGCCGATCAAGGGCAGCCTCGCCACCCTGGCGCTGACCGGCGTGCTCTACTGCGTCGCCGCCACCGGCCTGGGCCTGCTGGCCTCGGCCATGACGCGCAGCCAGATCGCCGCCATGTTCTTCACCATGATCGCCACCCTGATCCCGGCCATCCAGTTCTCGGGCCTGATGGACCCGGTCAGCTCGCTGGAGGGCCTGGGCCGGATCGTCGGCCAGACCTACCCGGCCGCCTACATGTTCACCATCAGCCGGGGCGTCTTCAACAAGGCGCTGGAATTCCGCGACCTCTGGCCCTCGATCTGGCCGATGATGCTGTCCATCCCGGTCATCCTGGGCGCGGCCATCGCCCTTCTGCGCAAACAGGACCGCTGACATGAAGCTGCAATCTTCCCTCGGCACGATCTGGCGGCTGGGCATCAAGGAGCTCTGGAGCCTGTGGCGCGACCCCGTCATGCTGGTGCTGATCGCCTTTTCCTTCACCGTCTCGGTCTACACCGCCGCCACGGCCGTGCCCGAGACCCTGCACCACGTCGCCATCGCCATCGTGGACGAGGACCATTCCCCGCTGTCCCAGCAGATCACGGCCGCCTTCTATCCGCCCCAGTTCATCCCGCCCGCCATGATCGGCCACGAGGAAGTGGACCCCAGCATGGACATCGGCCGCTATTCCTTCGTGCTGAACATCCCGCCGAACTTCCAGCGCGACGTGCTCTCCGGCGGCGCGGCCGAGATCCAGATCAACGTGGACGCCACCCGCATGAGCCAGGCCTTCACCGGCAACGGCAACATCCAGCGGATCGTCCTCGACGAGATCGAGACCTTCCTGCGCGGGCGCAATCCGTCGATGGCCCCGCCGGTGGACCTGGTGCTGCGCGCGCGCTTCAATCCCGCCCTGGAAAAATCCTGGTTCGGCGGCCTGATGGAGATCATCAACCAGATCACCATGCTGTCGCTGATCCTGACCGGCGCCGCCCTGATCCGCGAACGCGAGCACGGCACCATCGAGCACCTGCTGGTCATGCCCGTCACGCCGGCGCAGATCATGCTCTCCAAGGTCTGGTCCATGAGCCTGGTGGTGCTGGCCGCCGCCGCCCTGTCGCTCAACGGCATCGTGCGCGGCCTGCTGCAGGTGCCGATCGAAGGCTCGCTGCCGCTGTTCTTCACCGGCGCCACGCTGCACCTGTTCGCCATGACCGCCATGGGCATCTGGCTGGCGACCCTGGCGCGCAACATGCCGCAGTTCGGCATGCTGATGATCCTCATCCTGCTGCCGCTGCAGATGCTCTCGGGCAGCACCACGCCGCGCGAGAGCATGCCGCGGTTCGTCCAGGACCTGATGCTGGCCGCGCCGACCACCCACTTCGTCGAGCTGGGGCAGGCGATCCTGTACCGGGGCGCCGGCTTCGAGGTCGTCTGGCCCTCGTTCGCCGCGCTGCTGGTCATCGGTTCCATCATGTTCCATCTCTCGCTGCGGCGGTTCCGTTCGACCATCGGCAGCATGGCCTGATTTCCCACCCCACCAAGGAGCCCATCATGTCCTCTTCCCATACCGCGCTGGTCACCGGCGGCACCGGCGGACTCGGCCAGGCCATCGCCCGCGCCCTGCACGAGCAGGGCCACACCGTCCTGGTCGCCCACTCCCCCGGCAACGACCACGTCCCCGCCTGGCTGCGGGCCCAGGCCGGCGACGGCTACACCTTCCACGCCTACGGCGCCGACGTGGCCGACGAAGCCTCGTGCCTGGCCATGGCCGAACGCATCCGGGCCGACGGCCACCGGGTGGACATCCTGGTGAACAACGCCGGCATCACGCGCGACGGCACCTTCCGCAAGATGCGGAAATCCGCCTGGGACAGCGTGCTGCGCACCAACCTGGACTCCATGTTCAACGTCACCCATCCCTTCGTCGACGACATGGCCGAGGCCGGCTGGGGCCGCATCGTCAACATCGCCTCGATCAACGGCAGCAAGGGCCAGTTCGGCCAGACCAACTACGCCGCGGCCAAGGCCGGGATCCACGGCTTCACCAAGTCGCTGGCGCTGGAACTGGCGCGCAAGGGCATCACCGTCAACACGGTATCGCCCGGCTACATGGACACGGCCATGGTCGCCGCCGTGCCGCCCGACGTGCTGGAGAGCCAGATCATTTCCCAGATCCCGGTCGGCCGGCTGGGCCGCCCCGAGGAGGTCGGCGCCCTGGTCGCCTTCGTCTGCAGCGACCTGGCGGCCTTCATGACGGGCAGCAACCTGGCCATGAACGGCGGCCAGCACATGTACTGAGGCGCGCACCCCATGAGCGATTCCTCTTCCCTCGCGCCCCTGCGCAACCGCACCTTCGACGAACTGGCCGTGGGCGACCGCGCGCGCATCGAACGCACCCTGGGCCTGCGCGACATCCAGCTGTTCGCCGCGGTCTCGGGCGACGTCAACCCACAGCACCTGGATCCGGACTACGCCGCCCACACGCCCTTCCAGGGCATCATCGCCCACGGCATGTGGGGCGCCTCGCTGATTTCCGCCGTGCTGGGCACGCAGCTGCCCGGCCCGGGCACCCTCTACCTGAGCCAGAGCCTGACGTTCCGGGCGCCCGTCCGGGTCGGCGACACCGTGGCCGTCGAGGTCCGGATCACGGCGCTCGAACCGCAGCACCGGCACGTGCGCCTGGCCTGCGCCTGCACCCTGCCCGACGGCACGGTCGCCATCGAGGGCGAGGCGCTGGTGCAGGCGCCGCTGGAATCCATCGAGTGCGCCCGCACCACGCTGCCCGAGATCCACATCCAGGATCCCGCCCACGGCGGCCTGCACACGCTGCTCGCCCACGTGCGCGGCCTGGAGCCGATCCGGGTGGCGGTGGTGCATTCCTGCGACGAGATCAGCCTGCGGGCCGCCCTGGATGCGCGGCGGGAAGGCCTGATCGACCCGATCCTGGTCGCCCCGCGCGCCCGGCTCGAACGGACCGCGCAGGCCCTGGGCGCCACGCTCGACGGCCTGGACATCCGCGACGTGCCCCACAGCCACGCGGCCGCCGGCCAGGCCGTGGCGCTGGCCCGCGCCGGCGAGGTCGAAGCCCTGATGAAGGGCAGCCTGCACACCGACGAACTGATGGCGGCCGTGGTGGCCGGCGACGGCCTGCGCACCAAGCGCCGCGTCAGCCACTGCTACCTGATGCAGACGCCGCGCTACCCGCGCCCCTTCATCATCACCGACGCCGCGATCAACATCGCCCCCACCCTGGACCAGAAGGCCGACATCATCCGCAACGCCATCGACCTGGCCCACGCGATCGGCGTGGCCGAACCGCGCGTGGCCATCCTGGCCGCGGTGGAAACGGTCAGCGCCGCCATGCCCGCCACGCTGGACGCCGCCGCCCTGTGCAAGATGGCCGACCGCGGCCAGATCACCGGCGGGCGCCTGGACGGGCCGCTGGCCTTCGACAACGCCGTGTCGCTGGCGGCCGCCCACGTCAAGGGCATCCGCTCGGAAGTCGCCGGCCTGGCCGACATCCTGGTGACGCCCGACCTGGAAAGCGGCAACATGCTGGCCAAGCAGCTGATGTACCTGGGCGATGCCGCCAGCGCCGGCCTGGTGCTGGGCGCCCGCGTGCCCATCATCCTGACCAGCCGGTCCGACACCTACGAATCCCGCATCGCCTCGTGCGCCCTGGCCCTGCTGCTGGCGCGCCACTACCGGAGCACCCCCCTATGACCATCGGCCAGACCTCCACGTCCGGGCAAGCCCTGATCCTGGTGCTGAACTGCGGCTCCTCGAGCATCAAGTTCGCGCTGTTCGACACCTCGGCCGATCCGCTGCCGCGCCGCCCGGCCTGGAACGGCAAGGTCCAGGGCATCGGCGGCGAGCGGCCCGACTTCGGCGAGACCGGCGTGGCGCCGTTCGCCGTCCGGCTGGATCCCCAGGCGCCCTACCGCTGCGCCCTGGACCTGATCCTGCGGCGCGTGCACGCCCGGCTGGGCGACGGGCGCCTGGTGGCCGTCGCCCACCGCGTCGTTCACGGCGGCAGCAAGTACTTCGCGCCGGTGCGCATCGACGCCGGCGTCCTGGAGGATCTGCGCGGCTACGTCCCCCTGGCGCCGCTGCACCAGCCCTTCGCGCTGGAGGCCATCGACATCCTGCTGAGCGAACGGCCCGGCCTGCCCCAGATCGCCTGCTTCGACACCGCCTTCCACCATACCGTGCCGCAGGTCGAGCAGATGCTGCCGCTGCCCTACGACGCCTGGGAACGCGGCCTGCGCCGCTACGGCTTCCACGGCCTGTCCTACGAATACCTGTCCATCGCCCTGCCCGAGCGCCACGGCGACCGGGCGCGCGGCCGCGTCATCGCCGCCCACCTGGGCAGCGGCGCCAGCCTGTGCGCCCTGCGCGACCTGCGCAGCCAGGCCACCACCATGGGGTTTTCCGCGCTGGACGGCCTGATGATGGGCACCCGCACCGGCTCGCTGGACCCGGGGGCCGTGCTCTACCTGATGGAGATCGAGCGGCTCAGCCTGGAGGAAGTCGGCCGCATCCTGTACCACGAATCCGGCCTCAAGGGCGTCTCGGGCATCTCGCCCGACCCGCGCGACCTGCTGGCCGTCGAGGCCCGCGCGCCCCGCGCGCGCCTCGCGCTGGACCTGTACGTGCGCCGCATCGTGCGCGAGATCGGCGCGCTGACGGCGGTGCTGGGCGGACTGGACATGCTGGTCTTCACCGCGGGGATCGGCGAGCACAGCGTCGAGCTGCGCCGGCGCATCTGCGAAGGCCTGGCCTGGCTGGGCGTGGCGCTGGACCCGGAGGCCAACGCGGCCCAGGCCACGACGCTGTCGACGCCGGACAGCGCCGTACGGGTCGCCATGGAGCCCACCAACGAGGAATGGATCGCCGCCCGGCACGCCCTGGACCTGCTGGGCTGAGACGGTGCGCCGGGCGGACGGCCGGCTACACCGAAGGGGAAGCGGCCAGCCGCCTCAGCGTGGCGACCGATACGCCGAACTGATCGGCGACCCGGGCCGCCGGCTGGCCCTGATCGAGCAGCGCCCGGGCCGCCAGACGCTGCTGCGGCGTCAGTGAAGGCGGGCGGCCGATGCGCTGGCCCCGCGCCCGCGCCGCCGCCATCCCCGCCCGGGTCCGTTCGCTGATCAGGGCACGCTCGAATTCGGCCAGCGCCGCCATCATGTGGAACACCAGCTTGCCGCCGGGCGTGCCGATATCGATCTGCTCGCACAGGGAACAGAAGCCGATGTGCCGCTCTCCCAGGCTGTCCAGCAGCTGGATCAGCCCCGACAGCGACCGCCCCAGGCGGTCCAGCCGCCAGACCACCAGCCTGTCGCCGGCGCGCAGCGAGCGCAGCAGCCGGTCCAGGCCCTCCCGGCGCATCGTCGCGCCCGACACCCCGCGATCCACGAAGATCGGGTCGCAGCCCGCATTCTTCAGCGCCCGCATCTGCAGGCCCATGTGCTGCTCGTCGGTCGATACCCGGGCATAGCCGAACACCCTGGGGGCCGTGCCCGCGCCCTGCGTCTTGCCGATCGCCATGACTTGCTACCTTGACTTCCATTTGCCTTCCCGTCCAGCGGAAAGCGGGCGAACTATAGGGCAGTACGGGCCGGAACAGCGGCGCCACTTATGAGGAAAAGTTTCTTTCCGCCAACGGAGATCCGGCGCCCGTCCCGATGATGGGGCGAAGGGCCTCGCTCCGACACAGGTCGATCGGATAATTATTTGAAACCTAAAAAGTTTCTATTTAATTTTCCTGGATGCACCAAATCGACAATTGTTTTCTCTATATGTTGCCAAAAAACATCGTTTCTTCATGCCCAGAACTTTCAAAAGGGAACCCTTTTGAACACATGGAGAGCGGCGGCACGGCCCGCTCCCCGCTGGATTCCCCGGTGATGAGCGGCGCGCGGGCGCAGATCCGGGTCGGCAACCTGCACCAGCTGGCCCAGGCCCGCGGCGGCGGCCCGCCCGCGCAGGTGATGCGGGCGCTGCGCGATCACCTGATCACGGCGCGCGTCCCGCGCGGATCCATCCGGTTCGCGGGCAATGCCATCGAAGTCGATCTGGCCGGCCTCTGGCCGTTCAGCGTGTACTCGGTCTCCCTGGCCGATCAGTTCTGGCGCACGCTGTGCGCCGACCTGGGCGACGCGCCCATCGATTGCGGGGACGACCGTTTCTATCCGCTCCTGCACATCGCCCTGTCGGGCCTGAGCCTGCACGAAGTGCCCCAGGACAGCCTCGACCCCCTCGATCCCGATCCGGCGTTCGCCCCCTGCCAGGCCACCCCGCTCCTGCGCAACGACATCGCGCTGTGCGCGCGCTGGCTGGACGAATTGCGCGCCGGACAGCTGCAGCTGGCATTCCAGCCGGTCCTGCGGGTCGATCCCGGGGACGGCGCCTGCCTGTACCAGGAAGCGCTGCTGCGCCGGGCGGAGGATCCCGCGGAATCCCCCGCCGCCGCCATCCAGGCGCTGGAGCGCCAGGGGCTGATCGGGCGGCTGGACTGGAGCGTCCTGTGGACCGTCATCGGCCTGCTGGAAATCCACCCCGACCGGGAGCTGGCGTGCAACGTCTCGGCGCTGACGCTGCGGCCCAACGCCTGGTGGCGCGAATTGATCCGCTACCTGTGCGGCCGGCGCGCCGTGGCGTCGCGCCTGCTGATCGAACTGACCGAAACCAGCCCCATCGCCCACCCCGGATCCGCCCTGCGGCTGATGCGCGAACTGCAGGACACCGGGGTGCGCATCGTGCTGGACGACATGGGCAGCGGACACGCCGAACTGTCGGCCCTGAACGGCGCACGCTACGACGCCGTGAAGATCGACCAGTCCCTGCTGCGGCAGGCGCGCCAGGGCCCCGCCGGACGGGAAACCCTGAAATGGGTCACGCGGGCCTGCGCCCACCGCAGTCCCTGCGTCGTCATCGAAGGGGTGGAAACCCCCGACGACCTGCATCTGGTGCGATACGCCGGCGCCCAGGCCGCCCAGGGCCATTTCCTGGGCAGGCCCGACACCGAGCCGGAGTGGAACTTCCGCGAACCCTGCACCGTGCTGAACCGCCTGCAGGAATACCTGACGGATCAAAGGCCCGCGCGGTGATGCGCCGGGTGCATTGAGCACTGGCGGGGCCGGGGCTCCCCTGGACGACATCCTGGACGACGTGTTCCGCGGCTGATTCCGGTCCGCGGCGCGTCCGCGCGGCAGACGGGACCATCGCCACTCTGCGCTTCCCGTGATAAGATAGTAATCGATTACTTTCTTTACGAGAAACGGGATGCCGCAATCCACTCCGAAACACCTGCCGGCGGACGAACGGCGGGCGGCCACCGTGCGGGCGGTCATCGAGCTGGCCGCCGACCGCAACCCGGCCGACATCACGACGGCCGCCATCGCCCAGCACATGCGGCTCACCCAGGGCGCGCTGTTCCGGCATTTCCCCAGCAAGGAAGCCATCTGGGACGCGGTGATGGCCCACACCAGCGAGACGCTGCTGGCGCGCATCGACGCGGCCGCCGCGCGGGCCGTCGGCCCGCGGGCGGCGCTGGAGGCCATGTTCCACGCCCACGTGGATTTCATCGCCAGCCACCCGGGCGTGCCGCGCATCCTGTTCGCCGAACTGCAGCACGACCGGGAGACGCCCGCGAAGACCCGCGTGCTGGCCCTGCTGGAGCACTACCGCGAACGGCTGCTGGAGCAGGTCCGCCGCGGCATCGACCGGGGGGAATTGCAGGACACGCCGGATGCGGACGCCCTGCCGGTACTGTTCGTGGGCATGATCCAGGGCCTGGTGATCCAGTCCATGCTGGCCGGCGACATCCGGCGCATGAAGCGCCAGGCGCCCGCCCTGTTCGCCCTGTTCCTCCAGGGCATCGGAGCCCGCCCATGAAAGCCCCGCGCATCGACAGGAAACGCGTGCTGCTGGCCGCGCTGGCCCTGGTCCTGCTGGGGCTGTTCCTGTACGTCGCCCTGCAATCCGGGCCGCTGGCCCGCATCCCGGTCACCACGGCCCGGGTTGAGGAAGCCTCCATCCGTCCGGTGCGCTTCGGCATCGGCACCGTCGAGGCCCGCCAGATCCACCGGATCGGCCCGGCCCTGACGGGCCGGCTGCTGCGGCTGGACGTGGAAGTGGGCGATGCCGTGCGGGCCGGCCAGGTGCTGGGCGAGATCGATCCCGTGGACCTCGACGACCGCATCCAGGCCCAGGTGGCGGCGCTGTCCCGCGCGCGCGTGCTGGCGCGGGAATCGGGCATCCGCCAGGACCGGGCCGAAGTCCAGCTGCGCCGCTACGAAACGCTGCTGAAGGCCTCGGCCATCAGCGAGGAGACCGCCAGCGACAAGCGCCACGAGCTGAAACTGGCGCAGGCCGCCCTGGAGGCCGCCACGCGGGAGGCCGAACGGCTGCAGGCCGAACTGGCCGCGCTGCGCGCGCAGCGGCGCAACCTGGCGCTGGTCTCGCCCATCGACGGCTTCGTCCTCACCCGCGACGCGGACCCGGGCACGATCCTGATGGCCGGGCAGGCCATCGTCCAGGTGATCGCGCCCGGCGCGCTCTGGATCGACGCGCGCTTCGACCAGGCCGGCTCCGCCGGCCTGTCCGCCGGGCTGGCGGCCCGGATCGTGCTGCGCTCCCGCGGGCGGGAGCCGGTCGAGGGCCGGATCGTCCGCATCGAGCCGGTCGCCGACGCCATCACCGAGGAACTGCTGGCCAAGATCGCCTTCGACGCCCCGCCCGCGCCGCCGCCCGCCCTGGGCGAGCTGGCCGAAACCACGGTGGAACTGCCGCCCACCCCGCCGGGCCCCGTCGTCTCCAACGCCGCCCTCCGCCACCAGGACGGACGGCCCGGCGTCTGGCGCATCCAGGACGGGCGGCCGGTCTTCGTCCCCATCCGCGTCGGCGCCGCCGACGCCCGGGGCATGGTCCAGGTGCTGGACGGACTGAACGCCGGCGATCTCGTCATCGTCCACAGCGCCAGCCCGCTGACCGCCCGCAGCCGGGTCCGCGCCACCGGTCCGGCGCAGGCGGAGCCAGCGGCATGATCAGCCTGGCCGGACGCGACATCCTGCATGCCTGGGGGAAATTCCTCTTCACCGGCATCGGCCTGGGGCTGCTGATCGGCGTCACGCTGATCATGGCGGGCGTCTACCGGGGCCTGGTGGCCGATGCGCGGGCCCTGCTGGACAACAGCGGCGCCGACCTGTGGGTCGTACAGAAAGACACCCAGGGACCCTATGCCGAGAACTCCAGCCTGCCCGACGACGCCTACCGCGCCATCCTGGGGCTGGAGGGCGTGGACCAGGCGGCCAACGTCACCTACCTGACCATGCAGGCGCACCATCGCGGCCGCGACGTGCGCATCATGGTGGTGGGCGTGGCCCCGGGCACGCCGGGCGCGACGCCGGGCTGGCCGCCCGGCCTGGTGGCCGGCCGCCAGATCGTCCTGGGCCACTACGAGGCCGTGGCGGACGTGGCGGCCGGCTTCGCCCTGGGCGACCGGATCACCATCCGCCGCCACGAATACGCCATCGTCGGCCTGACCCGGCGCACGGTGTCCTCCAGCGGCGACCCGATGGTCTTCATCCCCCTGAAGGACGCGCAGCAGGCGCAATTCCAGAAGGACAACGACGCCATCCGGCAGAGCCGCCGGCGCGCCGCCGCCAATCCCGGGCTGAACCGACCCGGCAACGATTCGGCCCTGCGGGCCGTGCTCGACAGCCAGGCGGCCAATCCCTACGTCAACGCCGTCCTGGTGACGCTGGCTCCGGGCGCGGACGCCGCCGAGGCCGCCGCCCGCATCCAGCGCTGGACGCGCCTGTCCGTCTACACGCGCGCCCAGATGGAAACCATCCTGGTGGACAAGCTGGTGGCCTCGTCGGCGCGGCAGATCGGCATGTTCCTGGCCATACTGGCCCTGGTCAGCGCGGCCATCGTGGCCTTCATCATCTACACCCTGACCATGGACAAGATCCGCGAGATCGCCGTGCTCAAGCTGATCGGCACGCGCAACCGCACCATCGCCGGCATGATCCTGCAGCAGTCCCTGGCCCTGGGCCTGATCGGCTTCATGGTGGGCAAGATCGCGGCCACGTTCTCCGCCCCCGTCTTCCCCAAGTACGTGCTGCTGACGCCGGCCGATTCCATCGCGGGCCTGGCCGCCATCCTGCTGATCTGCGCCCTGGCCAGCCTGGTGGCCATCCGCATCGCCCTGCGGGTCGATCCCGCCAACGCCATCGGATGAACGCCATGACCGGTTCCGGCATCCTGATCGAGGGCCTGAGCAAGCGCTATGGCCAGGGCGACACGGCCGTGCTGGCCCTGCGCGACGTCAACATGTCGGTCGCGCCCGGCGAGGTCGTCGGCCTGATCGGCCCCTCGGGCTCGGGCAAGAGCACGCTGCTGAAGTGCCTGGGCGCCGTGATCGACCCGACCGGCGGGCGCATGACGCTGGGCGGCGAGCTCATCTACGACGAGGGCTGGCGGGTGAAGGACCTGCGCGCGCTGCGCCGCGACCGGATCGGCTTCATCTTCCAGGCGCCCTACCTGATCCCGTTCCTGGACGTCACCGACAACGTGGCCCTGCTGCCGATGCTGGCGGGCGCGGGCAAGCGCGAGGCCCGCGCCCGCGCGCTGGAAGTGCTGGCCTCGCTGGAAGTCGGACACCGCGCCCAGGCCATGCCCGCGCAGCTGTCCGGCGGCGAACAGCAGCGGGTCGCCATCGCGCGCGGGCTGGTCAACCGCCCGCCGGTCATCCTGGCCGACGAGCCGACGGCGCCGCTGGACAGCGAGCGCGCCATGGCGGTCGTGCGCATCCTGCACCACATGGCGCGGCAATACCGGACGGCCATCATCGTGGTGACGCACGACGAAAAGATCATCCCGACCTTCAAGCGGATCTACCGCATCCGCGACGGCGCCACCCACGAGGAGGCGGGCGAAGGCCGACCCTTCGACTGAAGCCCGCATTGTCCTGCCTCAACACCGGCGCGCCCCGAATTGCCTATGATCCCCTCATCAGCCCCCATCGAGCGCGACGCCATGTTCTTCCACAGCAACCTGCTCCTGGTCCTCTTCATCCTGGGGATCATCGCGATGTTCATCGGCTTCGGTTTCCGCGACCGGAACCCCGGCATCATCCTGCTGGGCACCGGTTTCCTGGTGGCCCTGTTCGTCGTCATCCGCAAGGCGATCGACGTCTTCGGCTGAGGCTTCCCCAAAAGACGCCCCGGGGACGAACAGAACGGCGCGCGCAGGGAGGCCGCCAGGACGTCGTTGCGCGCCAGCACCCCGTCGGGCCGTCCGCCGTTGCGCGCGACCGCCTGCTTCAAGCGGGCCTCGGCCCGCCCCGTCATGCGGACATTTCCGCCCCGTCCCCGGCCGGGCCGCTCCAGCGGCGATACCGGTTCTTGCCGGATTTCTTCGCCTCGTACATGGCCCGGTCGGCATGCGTCATCAGTTCCTCGACCGTCTCGCCGTCCTCGGGGTGGCGGGCGATGCCGATGCTGCAGCGGACCTGCGCCCGGTGCCGCCGGTCGATGGAAACGGGCCGGCCGACCGCTTCGATGACCCGCCGGGCGATGTCTTCCAGGGCGGCGGGATCGGCCGTCGGCACGCCCAGGGTGAACTCGTCCCCGCCGAGGCGGGAGGCGATCGCGTCGCGGCCCACCAGGTCCCGCAGCCGCCCGGCCACCACGCGCAGCACCTTGTCGCCCCCATCGTGGCCGAAGGTGTCGTTGACCGGCTTGAAATCGTCCAGGTCCAGCAGGAGCACCCCCACCCGGCCGCCAGCCTCCAGGCGCCGCGTGAGCCAGTCCTTCATGCCGCGGCGGTTCGCCAGCCCGGTCAGTTCGTCGCGCAGCGACTGGTGCATGAGCTGGCGGTACACGGCCGCCATGTTGACGGCGACCCGGGCCATCTCGACCGCGACGTGGATGGTCAGGCGCTCGCCGCGGACCGGCAGGCGGGGCTGCTCGTTGTAGACCGCGAAGGCCCCCACGGCCTGGCCGTCGTCGTCCAGGATCGGGCTGGACCAGCAGGTCCGCATCCCCGTGGTCAGCACCAGGTCGCGGAACGGCGCCCAGTTCGGATGGCGCAGGACGTCATCGATGAACACCGGCTTGCGCAGATGCATGGCGGCGCCGCACGAGCCCACCGCCGGGCCGATCTCCAGCCCCAGCAGGGCCTGGTTGTAAGGCTCGGGCAGGCCGGGAGCGACGGACTTCCCCACCGTCCTGCCCTCCGGGCCCAGCATCAGGACCGAGCACCGCGCCCCCGGGATCCGGTCCTCCACGAAGCGGCACAGGATGCCCATGGATTCGTCGAGCGGCCGGCGCCGGGAGATGGCGCGCAGGACCCGCGCCTGGCCGCGCAGGGAGTGGACGCGCTTGCGCTGGCGGTCGTTGCGCGCGCGCAGGGCGGCGAACTTCGCGCGGCATGCCTCGCGCGCCCGTTCCCGGAACACGAACAGGGCCAGGAAGCCGCAGGCCGGCAGGATCGCCAGCCACAGATACGGCGCCCCGCGGCAGAACGCCGGCACGACCATGAGCAGGCCCGCCGAGGCGAGCCCGCCGGAGATCAGCAGAACGCGGGAGACAAAGGGAGAAGCAGACGGCCGGGACGAGCGGAGCATGGAGGATTCTGATGTCACGAGCGCGATCCCCTGCATGCCCGTGGAGTTTGAAGCGTGAAGCTATATGTCAAAAATTTAACGGAAAAGACCATACGCATCCTTAATGGAAGTCAACTGAATTACAGTTATATGCAATGACAAAATAGTCATAATCGCCTCGATGATCCGGCGTTCCGGGGCCCGCCCGCCCTAAGACGCGAAGCGGCCCAGCCCGAACTCCACCAGCCGGCCGCCGCAGCGCAGCAGAAACAAGGCATCCAGTCCCATGCGCCGCGCCAGGGCCGGTCCTTCGTCCGGCCCCGCCACCAGCAGGGCCGTGGCCCAGGCGTCGGCGTCCATGCACTCGGCCGCCAGCACCGTGACGGAGGCCACCGGATTGCGCACCGGCGCCGCCCGGCGGCCATCCATGGTGTGCGCCAGGCGTTCGCCGCCGATCCGGACCCAGCGGCGGTAATCGCCCGAGGTCGCCACCGACAGGTCGGCCAGTTCGATCACCCCGTGCGCCGCGCGGCGTCCCTCCTGCGGGCTTTCCAGGGCCACGGCCCAGGGCCGGCCGCCGGCGCGGGCGCCGCAGGCCCGCAGTTCGCCGTCCAGGCCGACCAGGGCGTGGCCCACGCCATGCAGGGCCATGACCTGGGCCATCCGGTCCACGGCGTAGCCCTTGGCGATCCCGCACAGGTCCAGGGTCAGGGGCGCCCGCTTGCGCGCGCGGCCCTGCTCCCGATCGAGGTCCAGCCAGAGATGGGCGGGACGATGGTCCGCGGCGGCGTGCCGGATGGCGGCCGGATCGGGCGTGTCCGCCGCCGCGCCGAACCCCCAGGCATCGACCAGCCCGCCGACGGCGGCATCATAGGCGCCGCCGCTCAGGACGCCGACGTCCAGCGCTCGCGCCAGCACTTCGATCAAGGCCGCCGGCAGGGACACCCAGTGCTCCGGCTCGGCGCGGTTCAGGCGCATCAGGTCGCTGTCCGGCTTCCAGGGCGACATCTGCGCATCCACCGATTCCACGGCCCGTGCCAGGCCGCGCGACAGCGCCCCATGATCGAAGTCAGGCGGCGCCTGATAGCGCGCCGACCAGCGCGTGCCCATGGCCGGACCGCTCAGGGTGGATTCGGAAAACGCGGTCGGCGCGGAGCGGGCCGGCGGCGCCGCGCCGCGCGCCGCTGCGGGCCGGACGGCGGGCGCGACGGCCGCCGGATCAGAATACGTCTTCGGCATAGCGCCCCCTTTCCCGCAGTCCCCGCACGTCCAGGCCGAGCGGGCGCAGGATCTCGTTCAGCGCCTCGGCGACCCCGGCCGCCATGGGCCGGCTGCCGCAGACCCGCAGCACGGCGCCCTGGGCCACCAGCGCCCGCAGGCGGTCCGCATCGCGGCGCAAGGCGTCCTGCACGTAACCGCCGCCGTCCTTGATTCTGGAGAATGCCGTACGCAGCGCGGACAGGCGCCCTTCTTCCAGCCAATGGCGCAGGGCGGTGCCAAAATAGAAGTCTTCGTCCGGATTGCGCGCACCGAAGTACAGGAACATGGGCGTCTTGCGGACGTTGCCGCGGATGAAGCCCGCCAGGGGCGCAACACCGGTGCCCGCCCCGATCAGCACGACGGGATGGCGCGAGACACCCAGGGTGAAGCCAGGGTTGGACTTGATGAAGGCCTGGATCCGATCGCCGGGCTTCAGTCCGTGCAGGAAGCCGGAACAGACCCCGCCAGGCATCCGCCGCACGCAGATTTCCAGGAAGCCGTCGCGAAACCCCGAGGCCAGGGAATAATAGCGGGGCACCGGGCTGCCGGGCGGCACGATGCCCACCAGGTCGCCCGCCTCGAAATGCGGCATGCTCCTGCCCATGAGCCGCGCCATCGCGCCGCTGTCCTGCCAGCGCAGCCGCAGGATGACGGTCGGGTCGGCAGTGCCACCCGCATAATCCTGCCGCTCCACCACTTCCAACGGGAAAAGTGGGGGAATGCGCGGCACATAGTTCAATGCCAGTTCCTCGCCCAGCGCCCTGGACAGGGCCGCGCCCCAGCGGTCGAACTGCTGGGCCGATTGCTGGTGTATGCAGTCCAGCGGCAGTGTCTGCGGCCAGCCGGCAGCCCGGAGCGTCCGATCCAATGCCTCGGCATAGCCGCAGAAGGCCGGAAACTGGCGGTCGCCGAAACCCAGCACGGTCACCGGCACGGTCCCGGCCGTCAGGCGGGCGATCCGGTCCAGGGCCCGTGCGGCATGCGCAGGCGCCTGCCCATCCCCATAGGAGGCGGCCAGGATGAACACCTGGCGGGCCGATTCCGGCACCTGGAAGCGTTCCAGCGGCGCGGTATGGACCGCATGGCCGTTGCGCGCCAGGGCTTCGTGCAGTGCCTGGGCAAAGCCCCAGGTCGTGCCGCCCTCGCTGGCCACGAAGATCAACGTGTCGGCCCGCCGCGCGGGGCTGTTGTTTTCCAGGCGGGGCACCTGTACCCTGCCCTGCCGCCAGATCAGGAATCCGGTGACCCAGAAGACTGGAATGCACAGGCCGGCCAGGCCCAGAACCAGCGCCCAGGCCCACAGGCCCTGGCCGGTATGCAGGGCGTAGATCCAGTCATAGGCAGTGCGGGCCACGGAGGCCGGATGCCAGGCCAGCACATGGCCGCTGCGCCGGTCGATCCAGCCATCGCCGGCATCGGTCGAAATGGTCCAGACGTCTTCCGGATCGTCCGGCGAAGGGAAATTCAGCTTGCGCAGGCCATCGGCCGACAGCGCCTGCAGCAGCGGCTGGGCTCCCACAGGCAGGTCCGGCAGCTCGCCCGGCGCGGAGATGACGTCGGGGTCCACATCCGCATCGGACGGGATCAGGCTGAAGGTCGACGCGCTCATGTAGAGCGCAGTCAGCGAGGACAGGGCCAGGACCAGCACCAGAATCCGGCCGGTGAACCCATGGATGCGCTGTGCCGGAGTCCCGCGGATGCGGCCGGCCACCAGGCGGCGCCAGCCGCCCAGGCGCCGGGCCAGCATCAGTGTCCCGGACAGCGTCAGCAGCAGCATGGCCAGGGCGACACCGGCCGCCCCCAGGCGGCCCGGATCGTCCAGCATGAAGGAACGATGCAGGTTGCGCACCCAGCGCTCCACGGCGGATGCCTGGTAGTCGCCCAGCACCTGCCCGCTGGCCGGGTCGATCCGGCTGGCACGCGCCTGATCGCCATCGAAGGAATAGGCGACGATGTCCCCCGACGGGAGGCGGCGGATTTCCTCGATCCCGGCCACCTGGGCCGCAGTCCGCTGCGCCAGGAGCGCCACCGGCAGGCCGGGTTCGGCCCGGACGGCCTGCCAGGTGTCACGCACCGGAAAGAAGGTCAGGATCAGGCCGGTGACTCCGATCAGCAGGGCCAGGGCGCCGGCCCACAGGCCCAGCCAGCGGTGAATCTGCCGCCATTGCATGATGATCACTGCGCCTGGTAGGTGAAGGACTGGATGAACCTGCGCCCGGCGACGGGCTGCCCGGCGCCCGCCGAGGTCAGCGGCACGCGGACTTCGGACGGGCTGTCGCGCATGTCCTCGACAGCGGCGTCGATGTGGATCTCATAGCCGGCGTCGAACAGCGCGTCGGCCAGGTCGGCGGTCACCTTCAGCGTCCGGCCCTCGCCCACACTGGCACCGGTCACGCCATCGAGCCGCGCCGCGTCCCCGGCCGACAGCCGGTTCCAGTCGCTCAGGTGCTTGTAGTACTTGGCCTTGCCACCGGCCACCCACAGGGTGCCCGCATAGGCACCCTGGGCGTCGGTCAGGTAGACCGCCAGGTAGGCGCCATCGCCGCCATAGTTCTTCAGGGTCGTGGACAGGGTCACCGTGCGGCTTTGCGCCAGCGCGGGAACGGCCAGGGTGGTGGCGGCCAGCAGGGCCGCGATCGAAAAGGTTTTCATGGACTATGCTCCTGATGAATTTCCGGCCGGACGCGATCGGAAGGCCGCGGCCGGCATGCAATGCCGTGCTGGATGAGTCATTCGATCCGGGCGCCGCTGACGGAGATCGCCGGGGACGGCGCACCCGGGACGGCCGCCGTGGCGGCGCCGGGCGCGCCGCGCGCAGCGTCATCACGATCGCGGTGGCGATCGCGATCCCTGTCGCGGTCGCGGTCATCCCGGCGGCGATACTTGATCTTCAGCACTTCCAGCGTCGCAGGATCGAGCTTGGCCTTGAAGGCGCGGCCTTCGGCGTCCTCGCCGCTGATTTCATAGCAGCCGTCGTCGATCTTGACGCGCTTCAGGTCCCAGCCTTTCTGGCGGGCCATCGCGGTGACGGCCTCGCGGGTCTGCCAACGCTCGATGGGCACGTCGCAGTCATCGTCGGCGGTCGCCGGCACGGCGAAGGCCGCCAGCGACACGGCCAGCAGGCAGGCGCCTGCCCTGTTCCAGGATTTGTTCATGACGGATCCCCCATTCATCCGGTCGCCGGGCGGCGGCCATCCATGCTTCCATCATAGGGATGGCAACATTGACGCAGGATGAATGCGGGGACGATCCGGGCCCCGATGGGGGCGGCTCTTGACGCCGGTCAACACCGGCCACGCGTGCCGTGGCGGCGGCGCCACGCGAACGCAGGCCGCCCCGCGGCGCATGCCGGGGAAAAGGTGTGCCCGCCCGGGCCTTGCCGGGCGGGGCCGCTCAGATCACGCCGCGCGCGCGCAAGGCCTGGATTTCGGCCGGCGCCAGGCCCAGCACGTCTTCCAGCACATCGGCCGTATGCGCCCCCAGGGGTGGCGGCGGCAGGCGGTAGTCCACCGGCGTGTCCGACAGGCGGATCGGACTGGCCACCAGGAGAACCGAACCGGTTTCCGGATGAGGCATTTCGATGCGCAGGCCGCGCGCCCGCACCTGGGCATCGTCGAATACCTGTTCCATGGTGTTGATCGGACCGCAGGGCACGGCGCGCGATTCCAGCGCCGCGACCCATGCGGCCGTGGTCCGGGCCGTCGTCAGATGCCTCAGGATGGGAATCAGCGCATCGCGGTGCTCCACCCGCGCCCGATTGGTGGCGAAACGCTCATCCGCCGCCAGGTCGGGCCGGCCGGCTTCCTCGCAGAAGCGGGCGAACTGCCCGTCGTTGCCGATGGCCAGGATCATGTGGCCGTCGGCCGTGGGGAAATCCTGGTACGGCACGATGCTGGGATGCGCGTTGCCCAGCCGTCCGGGACTGCGTCCGGTGGCCAGGTAGTTCATGGCCTGGTTCGCCAGGCAGGCGACCTGCACGTCCAGCAGCGCCATGTCCACATGCTGGCCGATGCCCGTGCGCTCGCGCGCCGCCAGCGCGGCCTGGATGGCATTGGCTGCGTACAGGCCGGTCAGGATGTCGGTCAGCGCCACCCCGACTTTCATCGGCCCGCCTCCGGGCTCGCCATCGGGCCGGCCGGTGACGCTCATCAGGCCGCCCAGCCCCTGGATCAGGAAATCGTAGCCCGCGCGGGCCGCGTAGGGCCCCGTCTGCCCGAAGCCGGTGATGGAGCAATACACCAGGCGCGGGTTGAGGGCGCGCAGGCTGTCGTAGTCCAGGCCGTAGCGCGCCAGCCCGCCTGCCTTGAAATTTTCCACCAGCACGTCGGATCGGCAGGCCAGCTGCCGGATCAGGTCCTGGCCTTCGGGGCTGGCCATGTCCACCGTCACCGAACGCTTGTTGCGGTTGGCGCACAGGTAATAGGCCGCGACGCGCGATTCGCCGCCGTCGGCACCGGGCATCCAGGGCGGCCCCCAGCCGCGCGTGTCGTCGCCCTCGCCGGGACGCTCGATCTTGATCACGTCGGCGCCCAGGTCTCCCAGGATCTGGGTGGCCCAGGGGCCGGCGAGAACGCGCGACAGGTCGAGCACGCGGATGTGCGACAGGGCGCCGCGCCGCTCGGCATCCGCCCCGGTCGCGAGTCCGTCCCGGCCGGAAGTCTCTTGCGCCATGGCTGCGTTCCTCAGTTGGCGAAAGCGGCGATGCCGGTGATGACCCGCCCCAGGATCAGGGCATGCACATCATGCGTGCCCTCGTAGGTATTGACGACTTCCAGGTTGACCAGGTGGCGGGCGATGCAGAACTCATCGGAAATGCCGTTGCCGCCCAGCATGTCGCGGGCCGTGCGGGCAATGTCCAGGGCCTTGCCGCAGGAATTGCGCTTGATGATGGAGGTGATCTCCACCGGCGCCTGGCCCTCGTCCTTCAGGCGGCCGACGCGCAACACCGCCTGCAGCCCCAGGGTGATCTCGGTCAGCATGTCGGCCAGTTTCTTCTGGATCAGCTGGTTGGCGGCCAGCGGGCGGCCGAACTGCTTGCGGTCCAGCACGTACTGACGCGCGGTCTCGTAGCAGGCCTCGGCCGCGCCCAGGGCGCCCCAGGCGATGCCGTAGCGGGCCGAATTCAGGCAGGTGAAGGGCCCCTTCAGGCCACGCACGTCGGGGAAGGCATTTTCTTCAGGGACGAAGACTTCGTCCAGCACGATCTCGCCCGTGATCGACGCGCGCAGGCCGACCTTGCCGTGGATGGCCGGCGCCGACAGGCCCTTCCAGCCCTTTTCCAGGATGAAGCCGCGGATGTCGCCGGCTTCGTCCTTGGCCCAGACCACGAACACATCGGCGATCGGGCTGTTGGTGATCCAGGTCTTGGCCCCGGTCAGGCTATAGCCGCCCGGCACCTTCTTCGCCCGCGTGGCCATCGAACCCGGATCCGAGCCGTGGTCGGGCTCGGTCAGGCCGAAACAGCCGATCCATTCGCCCGTGGCCAGCTTTGGCAGGTATTTTTCCTTCTGTGCTTCGGTGCCGAAGGCATGGATGGGCACCATCACCAGCGAACTCTGCACGCTCATCATCGAGCGGTAGCCCGAATCCACGCGCTCCACTTCGCGTGCGATCAACCCGTAGCAGACGTAGTTCATGCCCGCGCCGCCATACTGTTCGGGAATCGTGGCACCCAGCAATCCCAGCTCACCCATCTCGCGGAAGATCGCCGTATCGGTCTTTTCATGGCGAAAGGCTTGCTGCACGCGCGGCAGCAGCCGGTCCTGCGCGTAGGCACGCGCGGCGTCGCGCACCATGCGTTCGGTATCGTTGAGCTGCTGGTCCAGCAGCAGGGGATCGAGCCATTGGAACTGGGGACGTGCGGAAGACATGGAAAGAGGTCTCCAAAAAGAAAAACCGGATCAGTGATATTCACGCATCCTAACGGGATATCCCATACGGTACAAACGATATAAACTGCTCTATTAGTGATTTTTACTCACTTCTTAGAATGCGCAAACGTTTGCCAAGCACCCAGGCCCTGCAGGCTTTCGAGGCCGCCGCGCGGCACGAAAGCTTCACCCGCGCCGCCCAGGAATTGTCCTTGACCCAGGGTGCGATCTGCCGCCAGATCGCCGGCCTCGAGGCCCTGGTCGGCGTGCCGCTGTTCCAGCGCGCGCGCCGGGGCGTGCGCCTGACCGACGCGGGCGAACGCTACAGCCGGCTGGTGCGCCGGCAGCTGGATGCGCTCGAACGCGACACCCAGGCGATCATGGCCCACCAGGGCGGCGGCGTGCTGGAACTGGCCGTGGTGCCGACCTTCGCCACCCGCTGGCTGCTGCCGCGCCTGACGGCGCTGCGCATCGAACGGCCGGGCCTGCAGGTGAACATGTCCACCCGCACCCATCCCTTCCTGTTCGAAGACACTGAATTCGACGCCGCCATCTATTCGGGCGACCCACGCTGGCCCGGCACCCAGGCCCACTTCCTGATGCGAGAGAACCCCGTGCCTGTCTGCAGCCCCAGGCTGGCACGCGGCCCGCTGGACGCATCCGGCATCGCCGCCCTGCCCCTGCTGCAGCAGAGCACACGCCCCACCGCCTGGCGCGAGTGGTTCGCCTCGGCGGGCGTCGCGGTACCTGCCGCCATGGCGGGCATGCGGCTGGAACTTTTTTCCATGCTGGCCCAGGCGGCCAGCGACGGGCTGGGCGTGGCGCTGATTCCGCCCTTCCTGATCCGCCAGGAACTGGCCCGCGGCGACCTGGCCGTGCTGAACCCGCACAGCGGTCCGGGCCAGCGGGCCTTTCACCTGATCATTCCCGAGCGCAAGGCCTCCCTGCCCTCGCTGATGCACTTCCGCGACTGGCTGGTCGGACAGGCGCGCGGCGACGCCAGCCCGGATGGCGAGGACGTCGACGCAACACCGCCGGGGCTCACAGCTTCTTCGCCGTCTCCTCCAGCGACTGCGCGAAGCGGTCCGCCAGCGTCTCGACCTGCGCCTCGGTGATGATCAGCGGCGGGCAGAAAGCCACGCTGTCCTGGATGCCGCGCAGGATCAGGCCGTTGTCCTGGGCCTGGCGCACCGCCAGGGCACCGGCCTTGCCCGCCGGATCGAAAGGCGCGCGCGATGCCTTGTCGGCCACCAGCTCCACCGCCGCGATCAGCCCCACGCCCCGCACCTCGCCCACCAGGGGATGGTCCGCCAGTTCCCGCAGCCGGCGCTGCAGCACGGCCCCGGCCGCGGAGGCATTGTCCACCAGGCCGCGCTCCTCGATGATGCGGATGTTCTCGAGCGCCACGGCCGCCGCCACCGGATGGCCGCTGGCGGTGTAGCCATGGCCGAAAGTGCCCAGTTCGCCGCTGTGGCGCGTGATCACGGACGCCACGCGCTCGTTCATCAGCACTGCGGCCAGCGGCTGGTACGAGGAGGTCAGCTGCTTGGACAGCGTCATGAAGTCCGCCTCGATGCCGAACAGGTCGGAAGCGAACATCCGCCCCGTGCGGCCGAAACCGGTGATGACCTCGTCGGCGATCACCAGCACGTCGTACTTGCGGCACACCGCCTGCACCTTGGACCAGTAGGTCTCGGGCGGCACGACTACCCCGCCCGCCCCCATGACCGGCTCGCCGATGAAGGCCGCCACCGTCTCGGGCCCTTCGGCCAGGATCAATGCCTCCAGCTCGGCGGCAAGGCGATCCGCGAACGCGGTCTCGGACTCGCCCGGCAGGCCTTCGCGGTACCAGTGCGGGCAGCGTGTGTGCAGGATGCGCGGCAGGGGCAGGTCGAAGCTGCGGTGGTTGCCCGCCAGACCCGTCAGGCTGGCCGAGGCCACCGTCACGCCATGGTAGCCGCGCTGGCGGGCGATGATCTTTTTCTTTTCCGGCCGGCCCAGGGCATTGTTGTAGTACCAGACCATCTTGACGATGGTGTCGTTGGCCTCCGACCCCGAATTGGTGAAGAAGGCCTGGGCCATGCGCCCGCCCGTCAGCCCGATCAGTTTTTCCGCCAGCTCGATCGAAGGCACGTTCGATTTGTGGCTGAAGGTATGGTAGAAGGGCAGGCATTCCATCTGGCGGCGCGCCGCTTCGGCCAGGCGGGGCTCGCTGAAGCCCACGGCCACGCTCCACAGCCCCGCCATGCCCTCGATGTACTCCTTGCCCGCGGTATCGTACACATGGATGCCGCTGCCTCGGGCCATGATGCAGGGCCCCTCCTCGCGATGCCGCTGGGCATTGGTGTAGGCATGCAGCTGATAGGCGACATCGCTGTGCGCCAGATGGTCGGGGGTCGTCATGACGGAGTTCCTTGTTCCGAAAGTCAAAGGTAAGCGCCGATCACACGCGCAAGCGTGTCGAAGGCGGGCCGGATTTCATCGGGCGTCACCCCGGCATAACCCAGCAACAGGCCGGGGCGGGCATTCTCCCGCTCCGTGTAATAAGTGCTCAGGGCGCGTGTGACCACGTTTTCCTGCAGGGCATCGCGCACGACCAGGGTGTCGTCCACGCCGTCGGGCAGCGCCAGGATCAGGTGCAGTCCCGCCTCGCCCCCGACGACGTCCAGCGCATCCCCGAAGTGCCGGCGGATTTCCTCGATCAGGCAATCCCGGCGTTCCGCGTAACGCCGGCGCACGCGGCGGATGTGGGAACTGAGATGCCCCTCGCGGATGAAGTCCGCCAGCACCGCGTGGGTCATCATGTTGCCCTCGCGATAGAGCTCCGCCACCGAATCGGCAAAGGCGCCGGCCAGTGTCTGGGGCACGACCAGGAAGCCGACCCGCAGGCCGGGGCACAGGGTCTTGCTGAAGCTGCCCGCATACAGGACGCGGCCCGCTTCGTCCATGCCCTGCAGGGACGAGAGCGGCCGCGTGTCGTAGCGGAACTCGCTGTCGTAGTCGTCTTCCAGAATCCAGCACGAGAACTGGCGCGCGTAGTCCAGCAGCATGTGCCGCCGCGCCAGGCTCATGACCATGCCCAGCGGATACTGGTGCGACGGCGCCACCACGATCAGCCTGGGCGGGCGGGCCCGTTCGGCCTCGCCCGGCCAGATGCCCTCGTCGTCCACGCGGATCGGCACCAGATTCAGCCCGGAGGACGTCAGCAGGTTGCGCACGCCCCAGTAGGCGGGTTCCTCGATCCAGACGGTGTCGCCCGGATCGCACAGCAGCCGCGCAGCCACGTCGATGCCCTGGTGGATGCCGGTGGTCATCACCACCTGCTGGGCCGTGCTGCGCACGGAGCGCACGCTGCCCAGATAGTCGGAAATCGCCTGCCGCAGCGGGCCGTAGCCCCCGGCCGGGGCATAGCGCATCAGATCCCAGGGACCCGAGCGCCACTGCCGGTTCTGGATGCGGGACCAGGTCTTCAGGGGGAATTCGCGCACGTCCGGGATGCCGGGCATGAAGGCGCCCGCCTGGCGGTTGGAGAAGCCCAGGCCCGATACCAGCCGGCGTCCGCGGTGCGACAGATCGTGCCCGGCTGCGGCAAGCGCGGCGGCCGGGTCGTCCTTGTCGGCGTCGATGGCCGGCTCCAGCAGATCGAGGCGGATGTCTTCGACATAGGTGCCGCGCCCGACCCCCGCATTCACGTAGCCTTCCTCGGCCAGTTGGTCGTAGACCTGCAGGACCGTATTGCGCGCAATGCCCAGCTCGGCCGCCAGGTCGCGCGTCGAAGGCAGGCGCGCACCTGCGGCCAGGCGGCCTTCCAGAATGGCTCTACAGATCAGTCGATACAAGCGATGATAAGCAGGACTATCATCGCTGGGAGCGAAGTGCTGTTGCAACCATTCAGAGAGAATGAATGCTTCCAAATTGGCCCCATTAAATTTACAGAAATGGATCTATTTGACAAACCAAAAGATCAGTATAGTGAAAAAAAAGCGGAGCGGAAACACCCGCCCGGACAGGAGACAAGCATGACGCAACGCAACCAGGACTGGCAGGCCCGCAAGAACGCGGCCGTTCCCGACGGCATCGGCATTGCCTGCGATTTCTACGCCGAACGCGCATCGAACGCCGAGCTGTGGGACGTGGAAGGCCGGCGCTACATCGACTTCGCCGCGGGCATCGCCGTGGCCAATACCGGCCACCGCCATCCCCGCCTCGTCGAGGCGGTCCGGGCGCAGCTGGACGCCTTCACCCACACCGCCTTCCAGGTCGCGCCCTACGGCTCCTACGTGGAACTGGCCGAGCGCATCAACCGCCTGACGCCCGGCGACCACCGCAAGAAGACCGCCTTCTTCACGACCGGCGCCGAAGCCCTGGAAAACGCCGTCAAGATCGCCCGCGCCGCCACCGGACGCACCGGAATCGTGGCTTTTTCCGGCGCGTTCCACGGCCGCACGTTCATGGGCATGGCCCTGACCGGCAAGGTTGCCCCCTACAAGCAGGATTTCGGCCCGCTGCCAGCCGAGGTCTACCACATCCCCTTCCCCAGCCGGCTGGACGGCATCACCGTGCAGGACTCCCTGCGGGCGCTGGACCTGCTGTTCAAGGCCGACATCAGCCCGAACCGGGTGGCGGCCATCGTCATCGAGCCGGTCCAGGGCGAAGGCGGCTTCAACGTCGCTCCGCCCGAACTCCTGCGCGCGCTGCGCGAGCGCTGCGACGCCCATGGCATCCTGCTCATCGTCGACGAGGTCCAGACCGGTTTCGCCCGTACCGGCAGGATGTTCGCCATCGAGCACTCGAACGTGACCCCCGACCTGATCACGATGGCCAAGAGCCTGGCGGGCGGCATGCCCCTGTCCGGCGTCTGCGGCCGTGCCGAACTGATGGACGCCGCACCGCGCGGATCCCTGGGCGGCACCTACGCGGGCAATCCGCTGGCCATCGCCGCCGCTCTGGCGGTGCTGGACGTGATCGACGAAGAAGGGCTGGTTGCGCGCGCCGAATCCCTGGGCCTGCGCCTGCGCCAGGCACTGGCCGGCTTTGCGCACCCGCACATGGCCGATATCCGCGGCCTGGGCTCCATGATCGCCGCCGAATTCCGCCACCCCGACGGCCGGCCCGACCCGGACACCGCCGCCCGCATCCAGCACCGCGCCCTGGAGCGCGGACTGGTCCTGCTCACCTGCGGCGCCTATGGCCAGGTGATCCGGTTCCTCTTCCCCCTGACAATCCCCGATGGCCTGCTGGAGGAAGGTCTGGCTATCCTCAGGGAAGCCATGGCCGCCTGAGGTTTTCGCCGGCTGTATCCCGTCCATCCGCATCCGGAGGTTGCCCCCGATGTCCGCAGTTCCCGCCCCCGAGCCCCTGGTCCGATTCCAGGGTGTCCAGAAGTCCTACGATGGCAGCCATCTGGTCGTCCGCGACCTCAATCTGGACATCCATTCGGGTGAATTCCTGTCCCTGCTCGGCCCTTCCGGGTCGGGCAAGACCACCTGCCTGATGATGCTCGCCGGCTTCGAATCCCCCACCCGGGGAGACATCCTGCTCGAAGGACGCCGCCTGAACGACGTCCCGCCCCACCACCGCAACCTGGGCATGGTGTTCCAGAATTACGCGCTGTTTCCCCACATGACGGTCGAGCGCAACCTGGAATATCCCCTGAAGGTCCGCAAGATGCCCGCCGGGCAACGCGCGCAGCGCATCAAGGAAGCCCTTTCCATGGTGCAGATGCAGGACTTCGCCAAACGCTACCCCGCCCAGCTCTCGGGCGGCCAGCAGCAGCGCATCGCCCTGGCACGCGCCCTGGTCTTCCAGCCCAAGATCGTCCTCATGGACGAACCGCTGGGCGCGCTGGACAAGCAGCTGCGCGAACACATGCAGCTCGAGCTCAAGTCGCTGCACCGGCAGCTGGGCATCACATTCGTCTACGTCACCCACGACCAGAGCGAGGCCCTGACCATGAGCAACCGCATCGCGGTGTTCAACCAGGGCGTCATCCAGCAGGTCTGTGCCGCCGACACGCTGTACGAAACGCCGTGCAACCGCTTCGTGGCCGGCTTCGTGGGCGACAGCAACCAGTTCGAGGGCACCGTGCGCGCCATCGAAGGCGACCTGTGCCTGGTCGACCTGGCGGGCGGCACGCAGCTGCGCGGGCTCAATGTCCAGGGCCTGTCGGCCGGCGCCCCCTGCGTCGTGGCGATGCGCCCGGAACGCATCCTGCCCGCGGGTCCGGACGGCGCCAACGTCTTCCAGGCGCAGGCGGTCGATGAAGTCTACTTCGGCGACCACGTCCGCCTGCGCTGCCGCCTCGACGGCGGCGCCACTTTCTTCGTCAAGATGCCCCTGGCCGCGGACGCCAGGGCGCACGCTCCGGGAGCCCGCATTCCCCTGCGGGTCGACCCCGGGCATGTCCGCGTCTTCCTCCCCTGACCCCACACCAAAACACAGGAGACACATCATGAAAACCCAACCCCTGCTGACGGCCCTGGCGCTCGCTGTTCCCCTGGCCTTCGCCCAGGCGCCGTCCCATGCACGCGACCTGACGGTCGTGAACTTCGGCGGCGCCAACGGCGATGCCCAGAACGCCGCCTTCATCCAGCCCTTCGAGAAAGAAACCGGCAAGAAAGTCATCCCCGTCGCCTACAATGGTGAACAGGCCAAGGTCAAGGCCATGGTCCAGTCCAAGAACGTCGTCTGGGACGCCGTCGAGGTCGAGACCGGCGACCTGGGCCGCGGCTGCGAGGAAGGCCTGTACGAGAACGTCGACTGGAGTTCGATCCTGAACAAGGGCGACCTGGTGCGCGGCGCCCTGAAATACTGTGGCGTGGGCACCTTCGTGTGGTCCACGGTCCTGGCCTACAACGCCGAAACCCTGAAGACGCCACCCACCGGCTGGGCCGACTTCTGGGACGTGAAGAAATTCCCCGGCAAGCGCGGTCTGCGCAAGGGCGCGCACTACAACGTCGAATTCGCCCTGATGGCCGACGGCGTGCCGCCGCAGGACGTCTACAAGGTCCTGGCGACTCCCGAAGGCGTGGACCGCGCCTTCAAGAAGCTCGACGAGATCAAGCCCTACGTCCAGTGGTGGGAAGCGGGCGCGCAGCCGCCGCAGATGCTGAGCGCCGGCGACGTCGTCATGTCCGCGGCCTACAATGGCCGCATCGATGCGGCGCAGCGCGAAGGCCGGCCCCTGAAGGTCGTCTGGAACCAGAGCGTCTATGACTTCGACTACTGGGTGATCCCGGTCGGCTCGCCGAACAAGGACCAGGCCATCGAGTTCATCCGCTATGCCAGTTCGCCCAAGGCGCAGGCCGCCTATTCCCAGCACATCGCCTACGGGCCGATCAGCAAGGAAGCCATCGGCATGCTCAAGCCCGACGTTCTGGCCAACGTGCCCAACTCTCCGGCCAACGCCCGCAACGCCCTGTTCAACGACCTGGAGTTCTGGACCGACCACGGTGAAGAACTCGAACAGCGCTTCACGGCCTGGGCCGCCCGCTGATCAGGCTGGGGCCGGCGCCATGCCGGCCCCCTTCCGACCATCCGAGGAAACCCGCCATGGACACGACCTTCGACGATCCCGCCGCCATCCGGCGTGCGATGCAAGCGGCGCAGCGGCGCAGGACATGGCGCGCGCTCCTGCTGGTCGGACCGCTGGCCCTGTTCCTGCTGGCGGTTTTCGTGATTCCGATCGCCGCCCTGCTGACCCGCGCGGCCGACAACCCCGAAGTCATCGAAACCCTGCCCCGCACCCTGCAGGCCCTGTCCGGCTGGGACGGCAGTTCCGAACCCCCGGACGCTGCTTTCCGCGCGCTGGCACAAGACCTGGAACACGCCAAGAACACCCCCGCCGCGGGCGAACTCGCCCGGCGCCTGAACTATGAAATCTCCGGCTACCGCTCGCTGATCTTCAAGACCCTGCGGCGCATGCCGATCGAAGCGGCCGACGATGCCGATGCCCGCGCCCAGATCACCGCCCTGGACAAGCGCTGGACGGAGCCCGCCTACTGGGCCGTCATCGCAAGCAACGACCGCGCCTGGACACCCTACTACCTGCTGGCCTCGCTCGACCTGAAGCTCGACGCCAATGGCCATGTGGTGGCCGTGCCCCCCAATACCTCGGCATTCCAGGAAATCTTCTCGCGCACTTTCGTCATCAGTCTGGTGGTCACCCTGGTCACTCTCGTGCTGGGCTATCCCCTGGCCTACTGGATCACGCGCCTGCCCAAGCGGCACGCCAACCTGATCCTGATCTGCGTCCTGATTCCTTTCTGGACCTCGGTGCTGGTGCGCATCGCAGCCTGGGTGGTGCTACTGCAGCGCGAAGGCCTGATCAACAGCGCCCTGGGCGGCCTGGGCCTGATCTCGGACCCCCTGCCGCTGCTGTTCAACCGCCTGGGCGTCTACATCGCCATGGTCCACATCCTGCTGCCCTTCATGGTGCTGCCCCTGTACAGCGTCATGCAGTCCGTGCCGCCCAGCTACCAGCGTGCCGCCATTTCCCTGGGCAGCCACCCCTTCGCCGCCTTCTGGCGCGTGTACGTGCCGCAGACCTACCCCGGGATCGCGGCCGGCTCGCTGCTGGTGTTCATCATCGCCATCGGCTACTACATCACGCCCGCCCTGCTGGGCGGCGCCGGCGATCAGATGATCAGCTACTACGTCGCATACTTCACCAACCAGACCATCAACTGGGGCATGGCCAGCGCGCTCGGCCTGATCCTGCTGGCGGCCACCCTGCTGCTCTACGGCCTGTACCGCAGGATCTCCGGCAGGGAACTGGCACTGAACTAGCAACGGCAGGCAAAGAGACCATGTTCAAGACCGAATTACCGCCCTACCTGTCCCCCGGCGAACGCGCCTGGCACTACACGCTGCGCATCCTGTGCGCGTTGATCCTGCTGTTCCTGCTGCTGCCGATCCTGGTGATCGTGCCGCTGTCGTTCAACCAGAGCTCGTTGCTGCTCTATCCGATCCAATCGTTCTCGCTGCGCTGGTACGAGACTCTGTTCCATTCGGACGAATGGGCCCGCGCCACGGCCAACAGCTTCATCATCGCCCCCGCCGCCACCCTGCTGGCCACCGTCCTGGGCACCCTGGCCGCGGCCGGCCTGCACCGGGTCGAATTCCGCGGCAAGGGGTTGCTGATGGCCGTGCTGATCTCGCCGATGATCGTGCCGCTGGTGGTGACCGGCCTGGGCATCTACCTGTTCTTCGCACCCTACGGCCTGGCCAACAGCTATACCGGCCTGATCCTGGCCCTGGCCGCGATCGGCGCGCCCTTCGTGGTCACCACCGTGTCGGCGACGCTGCAGGGCTTCGACCCCAATCTGCTGCGCGCCAGCTACAGCCTGGGCGCGGGCCCCGTGCAGACTTTCTTCCGGGTGACGCTGCCCATCATCGCCCCGGGCGTCATCGCGGGCGCCCTGTTCGCCTTCGCCACGGCCTTCGACGAAATCGTCATCACGCTGTTCCTGGCGGGGCCCGAGCAGGTCACCCTGCCGCGCCAGATGTTCACCGGCATCCGCGAGAACATCAGTCCGGTGATCGCCGCCGTGGCGACCATCCTGATCCTGTTCTCGACCGCCCTGCTGCTGGCCCTGGAATGGCTGCGCGGCCGTGTCGAGGCCAAGACCGTCCGGCTGGATGGCTGAACGGTCCGGCCGGTACCCGGGCGGCCTGGGCGGCGCCCCCTAGAAGCGGGCGCCCGCCCCCACGACGAAGCGCGGATCGCGCGAACCGTCGTTCACGTCGTGCCGGCGGTTGGCCCCCACGACCGCGCTCGACAGCGTCACGTGCTTGCCCAGCGCGTAGTCCAGGCCGACGCTGTAGTCGAACTTGTTGCGCAGGCTGGTCGCATCGTAGGTCTGGTATCCGGCGCCCAGGGTCACGTCCAGCCTGTCCATCAGCGGATGGGCATAGTCGACGCGATAGTACATATCGTTCTTGTTGACGTCCTGGCGCATCCCGCGATAGACCTTGAGCCCGAGCCGCCGGTATTGCAGGCCCGCGTAGACCTCGCCCGAATTGCTCGAGCCTTCGCCGGGATAGAAATAATGGATGTAGCCGGCGTCGATGCCCAGGTTCCTGGACAGCTGCGTCCGGTAGCCGCCCTTGGCATCCACTTCCAGGTCGGCGTTGCCGAAGCGGCCCGTCGAATTCCAGTTACCCACGTAGAAACCACTATCGAAGGTATAGTCCACCCCGCCCTGGATGGCCGGGCGCACCGACTCGTTGCGCCCGTCCTGGTCAACACCCCGGTCCTTGTACAGGGACACGGCCCCCAGATTGAAATCCGCCGACCCCGCGAGGGAAGACAAGGGGGCAGCCAAGGCCGAAGCCGCCAGCGCGGCGGCGAGCAACACACGCATGTTCATTTGAAGCACATCCTATCGATCAGACAGACGAAATTCGATATGTGCGGCCAGCGCAGGCTTCAGATCTGGGCCAGGGCTTCCTGGACCGCCGCGAGCCGGTCGGCAGGGACGCGCGCCCAGCACAGGCCCGCATCCTCCAGGGAGACCAGGCCGCCGCCGTCCGCGGCCAGGCCCGACAGGTCGCGGCCGGCAAAGGAACGGCCCAGGCGGTTCAGGGCCTTGGGATCGTCGAAGGGTTCCGACAGCAGCAGCTCGGCGCCATCGGCACCGAACAGGCGCTGGCGGAAACGGCCGTCATCGCCCCGGAAGGACACGACCCTGGCACGGCCGGCGCGCCCGGCGCCGGACGCCGGACTGGTGCGCGCTGCGCCGGCGCCCGTCCCGGCCGACATGCGCAGGCCCACGGCCTCGCGCAGGCGGGCCATCATGGGAGTGGCAATGCGCCGGGCCTTGGCTGCGCCGGCCTGCAGGATCTCTTCGATCCTTTCCGGATGCGCCATCAGTTCCGCATAGCGCTCGCGCATCGGGCCGATCTGGTCCTCGATCCGCTCGCACAGCGCCTGCTTGGCCTCGCCCCAGCCCAGGCCGCCTTCCAGGGCGGCGCGGAAATCCGCCGCCTGTGCCGGCGTGGCGAAAGCCTGGTACAGCGTATACAGGTGCGACCCCTCGGCATCCTTGGGTTCGCCCGGCAGGCGCGAATCCGTGACGATCCGCGCCACGGCCGATTTCAACGCCTTCGCGCCACCCTCGAACAGGGGGATGGTGTTGTCGTAGCTCTTGGACATCTTGCGCCCGTCCAGGCCCGGCAGCGTGGCGACGGCCTCGTCGATCTGCACTTCCGGCAGCACGAACAGGTCTTCGCCCCGGCCGTACAGGTGGTTGAAACGCTGGGCGATGTCGCGCGCCATTTCCAGGTGCTGGATCTGGTCGCGCCCCACCGGGACACGGTGGGCATTGAACATCAGGATGTCGGCGGCCATCAGCACCGGATAGGAAAACAGCCCCATGGTGACGCCGTCGTCCGGCTCGACGCCCTTGGCGACATTGGCGTCGACCGAAGCCTTGTAGGCATGGGCGCGGTTCATCA
The DNA here is from genome assembly GCF_039523555.1 of Castellaniella daejeonensis. NCBI lineage: Bacteria > Pseudomonadati > Pseudomonadota > Betaproteobacteria > Burkholderiales > Alcaligenaceae > Castellaniella > Castellaniella daejeonensis. The sequence goes on along the minus strand of NZ_BAAAFN010000008.1, from coordinate 71,575 downwards.
GGCCCTTGGCCGTGACGCAATTCAGCATCCAGCACAGTTCCGGAATCTCGGGAACGTCCGACTGGCGATAGAAAGTGGTCCGGTCAGTGTCGAGGCCGGCGGCAACCCAGGTTGCCGCGATCTCCAGCCGCGAACGCGCGATGCGCGCCGGATCGTCGCACTTGATCAGTGCATGGTAATCGGCCAGGAAGAAGAAGGCGTCCACGCCCGGCTCGGCACTGGCCTGGATCGCCGGGCGGATGGCGCCGGCGTAATTGCCCAGGTGGGGGGTGCCCGACGTGGTGATGCCTGTCAGGACGCGGGTGACGGATGTGCTCATGGGGTTTCCGGAGGGAAGTGCCGGGCGGCCGGGGCGTGTCCCTACAGGACGACCGAGGCCCGGCGCGTTTCGGCCAGGTATTCGCGCGACTGCATTTCCATCAGGCGCGACACGGTGCGGGAAAATTCGTTCGACATCGGGCCTTGAGTATATAGCTCATCGGCCGGGCATTGGGCCGACAGGATCAGCTTGACCTTGTGGTCGTACAGCACGTCCACCAGCCAGGTGAAGCGGCGCGCCTCGGACGCCTGGCGCGGACTCATGCGCGGCACGTCGGACACGATCACGGTCTGGAACCGGTCGGCCAGGTCCAGGTAGTCGTTCTGCGAGCGCGGCGTGCCGCACAGCGCCATGAAATCGAACCAGACCACGGTGCCGGCCAGTGCCACCGCACGGATCTCGCGGTTCTCGATGGTCAGGACCGGTTTCTGTTCGGCGGTGTCGGCCAGGCGATCGAAGGCCGAGCGCAGCTCGTCGTGGGTCGCGGCCACGATGGGCGTGATGTAGGTTCTCAGCTGCGACAGGGTGCGGCGCCGGTAGTCCACGCCGGCATCCACGTTCATCACGTCCATCCTTTCCTGGATCAGGGCGATGGCCGGCAGGATGCGGTCGCGGTGCAGGCCGTCGGGATAGAGCGTGGACGGCTCGTAGTTCGAGGTCATGACGAAGGACGTGCCATGTTCGAACAGGCGCAGCAGCAGCCGGTACAGGATCATGGCGTCCGCCACGTCCGATACGTGGAACTCGTCGAAGCAGATCAGGCGGTAGCGCGCCGCGATCTTGCGCGCCACGTGGTCCAGCGGATCGGCCTCGCCGCTGACGGCGCGGATTTCTCGGTGCACCCCGCGCATGAACTCATGGAAATGCAGGCGCACCTTGCGCTTGACGGGCACGGTCAGGTAGAACGCGTCCATCAGGAAGCTCTTGCCGCGTCCGACGCCGCCCCACAGGTAGACCCCGCGCGGCACGGCCGGGCGCAGGAACAGCTTCTTCAGGCCATTCGAGCGCTGGCGCTTGAATTCGATCCAGTCGTCATAGTACCGCTGCAGGCGCACGACCGCTGCGCGCTGGGCTTCGTCAGCGACGAAGCCCCGCTCGCGCAGGGCCTGCGCGTAATACGCGCTGACATCCATCGATGACTACAGGTTCAGCGTGCGCTTGTCGACGGCCAGGGCGGCTTCCTTGACGGCTTCGGAGAGGGTCGGGTGCGCATGGCAGATGCGCGCGATGTCCTCGGCGGCGCCGCGGAATTCCATGATGGTCACGGCTTCGGCGATCAGTTCGGAGGCCATCGGCCCGACGATGTGCACCCCCAGGACTTCGTCCGTCTTGGCGTCGGCCAGGATCTTGACGAAACCGGTGGTGTCGCCCAGCGCACGGGCGCGGCCGTTGGCCATGAAGGGGAAGCTGCCCGCCTTGTAGTCGCGGCCCTCGGCCTTCAGCGCCTGCTCGGACTTGCCGACCCAGGCGACTTCGGGCGAGGTGTAGATGACCCAGGGGATCGTGTCGAAATTGACGTGCCCGTGCTGGCCGGCGATGCGCTCGGCCACCGCCACGCCCTCTTCTTCGGCCTTGTGCGCCAGCATCGGGCCGCGCACCACGTCGCCCACCGCCCAGACGTTGGGCAGGTTGGTGCGGCAGTCCTCGTCGACGGCCACGAAGCCGCGCTCGTCCAGCTTCAGACCCACCACATCGGCGCCCAGGCCCTGCGTGTTGGGCACGCGGCCGATGGATACGATGAGGTGGTCGGCCGTCAGCTTCTGCTCGGCGCCGGCCGCATCCGTGTACTGCACGTTGACGCCCTTGGCCGAGGTCTTGACTTCGCCGATGCGCACGCCGGTCTGGATGTTCAGGCCCTGCTTGACGAGCGCCTTCTGGGCTTCCTTGGCCACATCGCGGTCGACCGCGCCGAGGAAGTCGGGCATGGCTTCAAGGACGGTCACCTCGGCGCCCAGGCGGCGCCACACGCTGCCCATTTCCAGGCCGATGACGCCCGCACCGATGATGCCGAGCTTCTTGGGCACCGCGGGAATCCGCAGGGCGCCGTCGTTCGAGAGGATCCGATCTTCATCGAAAGGCGCGCCGGGCAGCTCGCGCGCGCTGGAGCCGGTGGCGACGATCACGTGGCGGCCTTCCAGGTCTTCCTCGGTCTTGCCGGAGACCTTGACCGACCAGCCGAAATCGGTCTTGGCGGCCAGCGAGCCGGTGCCGTGGAAGAAGGACACCTTGTTCTTCTTGAACAGGAACAGGATGCCTTCGTTGTTCTGCTTGACCACCGTGTCCTTGCGGCCGATCAGCTTGGCCAGGTCCAGGCTGACGTCCTTGGCCGAGATGCCGTGATCGGCGAAATGATGGTTCAGTTGCTCGTAGTGCTCGGACGATTGCAGCAGGGCCTTGGACGGAATGCAGCCGACGTTGGTGCAGGTGCCGCCTGGCGCGGGCTTGCCGGCCGGGCTGGTCCAGGCGTCCACGCAGGCCACGGCCAGGCCCAGCTGGGCGGCGCGGATGGCGGCGATATAGCCGCCGGGACCGGCGCCGATCACGATCACATCGAATTGTTTTGCCATGATGAGTCCTCGAATGAATGCGCGGGCGGCGCGTCATGCGCACGCCCGCCAGGCGCGCCCGGAACGGGCGCGCGCGGGGGTTTTTGCCGGGTCCGGGATCAGACGCCCAGCAGCAGGCGCTGCGGGTCTTCCAGGGCTTCCTTCATGGCGACCAGGGCCAGGACGGCCTCGCGGCCATCGATGATGCGGTGGTCGTAGGACAGCGCCAGGTAATTGATCGGACGGATCACGATCTGGCCGTTCTCGACGACCGGACGTTCCTTGGTGGCATGGATGCCGAGGATGGCCGACTGGGGCGGGTTGATGATCGGGGTCGAGAGCATCGAACCGAACACGCCGCCGTTGGAAATCGAGAAGGTGCCGCCGGTGAGTTCGTCCAGGCTCAGCTTGCCCGCCTGGGCGCGCTGGCCGAAATCGGCGATCTGCTTCTCGATTTCAGCGATGCTGAGCTGGTCGGCATTGCGCAGGATGGGCACCACCAGGCCGCGCGGGCTGCCCACGGCGATGCCGATGTCGAAGTAGCCGTGGTAGATGATGTCCTTGCCGTCGACCGAGGCATTGACGATCGGGTAGCGCTTGAGCGCCGCCACGGCGGCCTTCACGAAGAAGGACATGAAGCCGAGCTTGACGCCGTGTTCCTTCTCGAAGGAATCCTTGTACTTCTTGCGCAGATCGATGACCGCCTGCATGTTGACCTCGTTGAAGGTCGTCAGGATGGCGTTTTCCGTCTGGGACTGGATCAGGCGCTCGGCCACGCGGGCGCGCAGGCGGCTCATGGGCACGCGCTGCTCGGGGCGGCCGTCCAGGCTGACCGGCACCGGGGCGGCCGGCGCAGCGGACGCGGCGGGCGCCTGCGTGGCGTTCAGGGCGTCGCCCTTGGTCACGCGGCCGCCGCGGCCCGTGCCTTCGACCGTGGCGGGATCGATGCCCTTTTCCGACAGGATCTTGCCGGCGGCCGGCGAGGCCACCGAAGACTTGGCCGCGGGCTTGGCGGCTTCGGCGGCGGGCACCGGTGCGGGCGCGGGCGCCGCGGCGGGCGCAGGCGCCGGTGCGGCGGCCTTGGCTTCGGTGTCGATGCGGGCAAGGACTTCGCCCGAGGTGACGGTGCTGCCGTCGCCCTTGACGATTTCCGAGAGCACGCCCGAGACCGGGGCCGGCACTTCCAGCACGACCTTGTCGGTTTCGACCTCGATCAGGATCTCGTCGGCCTGCACGGCTTCGCCGGGTTGCTTCTTCCAGTTGAGCAGGGTGGCTTCCGACACGGATTCGGAAAGCTGCGGGACGAGGACTTCGGTAATGGCCATGATGATTCTTCCGTTTTGTCTGTATTTGAGGGAGGTCGGATTACTTGATCAGCGAGAAGCTCTTCAGCTTGGGCGAGAACGCCTGCTCGATCAGTGCCCGCTGCTGTTCCTGGTGCTTGGCCAGGTAGCCGACCGCAGGCGAAGCCGAGGCCGGGCGGCCGGCGTAGCCGAGCTTCTGGCCGTCGCTCATGTTCTCGTACAGGTGATGCTGCACGTAGAACCACGGCCCCTGGTTCTGCGGCTCGTCCTGCACCCAGACCAGTTCCTTGGCGTTGGGGTATTTCTGCAGTTCGGCCTGGAAGGACTTGTGGGCGAAGGGGTAGAGCTGTTCGATGCGCAGGATGGCCACGTCCTTGCGGCCCTGCTCATCGCGTGCGTGGACCAGATCGTAGTAGACCTTGCCGGAGCACACCTGCACGCGCTTCACCTCGGACGGGACGATGTCCGCGCTGGTTTCGCCGATCACGGGCTGGAAGGTGCCGGTGGCCAGGTCTTCCAGGGGCGAAGTGGCGTTCTTGTTGCGCAGCAGCGACTTGGGCGTGAACAGGATCAGCGGCTTGCGGAAGGGCCGGATCATCTGGCGGCGCAGCACGTGGAAGATCTGCGCGCCGGTGGTCGGCTGCACGGCCTGGATGTTGTTGTCCGCGCACAGCTGCAGGAAACGCTCGATGCGCGCCGACGAGTGCTCGGGGCCCTGGCCTTCGTAGCCGTGCGGCAGCATCAGCACCAGGCCGCACTGGCGGCCCCACTTGGCCTCGCCCGACGTGATGAACTGGTCGATCACGACCTGGGCGCCGTTGGCGAAGTCGCCGAACTGGGCTTCCCAGATGGTGAGCACATTGGGTTCGGCGGTGGCATAGCCGTATTCGAAGCCCAGCACCGCGGCCTCGGACAGCACCGAGTCGATCACCGTGAACGGCGCCTGGCTCTCGGAGACGTTCTGCAGCGGCACATAGGTGCCGTCATTCCAGCGCTCGCGATTCTGGTCGTGCAGCACGGCATGGCGGTGGGTGAAGGTGCCGCGCCCCGAGTCCTGCCCGGTGATGCGGATGGCGTAGCCGTTGGCCACCAGGGTGGCGAAGGCCAGATGCTCGCCCATGCCCCAGTCCACCGGGTGCTCGCCGCGCGCCATGGCCAGGCGGTCGGCCAGCAGTTTCTTGACCAGCGGGTGCACGGTGAAGCCTTCGGGCACCTGGGTGAGCTTTTCGCCGATGCGGGTCAGCTCGGCCAGGGGAACCCCGGTGTCGGCGTGATCCGTCCATTTGGCGCCCAGGAACTGGGACCAGTCGGTGGCGTACTTGTTCTTGTAGTCGGTCAGGACCGGTTCGACGGTGTGCTGGCCGTCTTCCATCAGCTGGCGGTAGTCCTTGACCATCTGGTCGGGTTCGTCCTCGGCCAGCACGCCCTGGGCGATCAGGCGATCGGCATAGAGCTTGCGCGTGCCGGGGTGCTTGCCGATGCTCTTGTACATCAGCGGCTGGGTCAGGGACGGCGTGTCCTGTTCGTTGTGGCCCAGCTTGCGGAAGCAGACGATGTCGACGACCACGTCATGCTTGAACTGCTGGCGGTAGTCCAGCGCCAGGCGGGTGACGAAGACGACGGCTTCGGGATCGTCGCCGTTGACGTGGAAGACCGGGGCTTCGATCATCTTGACCACGTCGGTGCAGTACAGCGTGGAACGCGTATCGCGCGGGTCCGAGGTCGTGAAACCGATCTGGTTGTTGATGACGATGTGCAGCGTTCCGCCCGTGCCGTAGCCGCGCGTCTGGGCCAGGTTCAGGGTTTCCATCACCACGCCCTGGCCGGCAAAGGCCGCGTCGCCATGCACCAGCACCGGAAGGACCTGGTCGCCGTCCTCGTCGCCGCGGCGGTCCTGGCGGGCGCGCACGCTGCCTTCGACCACCGGGTTGACGATTTCCAGGTGCGAGGGATTGAAGGCCAGCGACAGGTGGACCGGACCGCCGCGCGTGGACAGGTCGCTGGAGAAACCGTTGTGGTACTTGACGTCGCCGTCGCTCAGCGCCTGGACGTGCTTGCCTTCGAATTCGGCAAACAGGTCGCCGGGCATCTTGCCCATGATGTTGACCAGCATGTTCAGGCGGCCGCGGTGGGCCATGCCCACGACGATTTCCTGGACGCCGTTCTCGCCGGCATGGTTCACGACTTCGTCCATCGCGGCGATGAAGCTTTCGCCGCCTTCCAGGGAGAAGCGCTTCTGGCCGACGTACTTGGTGTGCAGGAAGCGTTCCAGGCCTTCGGCCTCGGTCACCTGGCGCAGGATGTTGCGCTTTTCGTCCACGGAGAGCTCGGGCACGCCCAGCGTGGATTCCAGGCGCTCCTGGATCCAGCGCTTGACCGCCGGATCGGAGATGTGCATGAATTCGGCGCCGATGTTGCGGCAGTAGGTGTCACGCAGGGCCTTGAGGATGTCCCGCATGGTCATCGTGTCGGCCTTGGTGAAATACGTGTTCGTGGCCGAATAGATCTGGTCGAGGTCGGCCTCGGACAGACCGTAGGAAGCGGGATCCAGTTCCGGGATTTCCGGACGGTCGCGGCGCTTCAGGGGGTCGAGGTGGGCGACGCGCGAACCCAGCGAGCGGTAGGCGGCGATGATGGACTGGACATAGACCTGCTTGCTGGCGATCGCCAGGGCCTGGTCGGAAGCCTGCGCGGGACGGATCTGGAAGGTGTTTTCGCGTGCGCGCTGGGCGAAGGAGGCGACGATCGGGGCATGGGCCTGGTCGCGCGTGGCTTCACGGCCATCGACGGCAGGCTGGTGCTGCAACTGATCGAAATAGGAGCGCCACTGGTCTGGAACGGAACCCGGGTTGTCCAGGTAGGCTTCGTAGAGGTCTTCTACATAGGGCGCATTGGCGCCGAACAAATAGGAGTTGGACTGGAGTTCTTGTTCCGTAGACATTGTGCGCTTCACCTGACGGGTGCTTCACCCGGACGATGCAGATTGAGAAACCTTCCGCGACTCGGCCAGACCGATGGGCGGATAGCAGGGGCAGAAGGCAGTGGTACGACGCCTTGCATAAGCCGTATTAAGGGCAAAGTATACCCGCCCCGCAGCGCGGGTTTAAACTGATCGGCCGAAAACGCCCATTCCAGGCCGATTTTCGCCCGACCGGCGTTGGGATTAACAAACACTTGGGGGAAATTCCACCACGCCGCGCCGCCTCCGGGCGGCATGCCGCCCGATCCCCTGGGTGCATTCCGCCTTCGGGCGGCCCGTCGGCAAAATCGTCTGGAATCATTTTTTTCGGCGATACGAATACAACCGAATTTCTACGCAGCAGGAGCACAGGCAGCCATGGACCTGAAAGACGATCGCGCCAAGTTGGCGCTCGATTACCACGAATTTCCCACCCCCGGAAAGATATCCGTGGTCCCGACCAAGCCGCTGGCCAACCAGGACGACCTGAGCCTGGCCTATTCCCCGGGCGTGGCGGCCGCCAGCATGACCATCCACGCCGAGGGCGAAGCCGCCGCTGCCCGGTATACCTCGCGCGCCAATCTGGTGGGGGTGGTGACCAACGGCACGGCCGTGCTCGGCCTGGGCAACATCGGCCCCCTGGCCGCCAAGCCCGTCATGGAAGGCAAGGGCTGCCTGTTCAAGAAATTCGCCGGCATCGACGTCTTCGACATCGAGCTGAACGAGCACGACCCGGACAAGCTGGTCGACATCATCGCCGCGCTGGAGCCCACGCTGGGCGGGGTCAACCTCGAAGACATCAAGGCGCCGGAATGCTTCTACATCGAGAAGAAGCTGCGCGAGCGCATGAAGATCCCCGTCTTCCACGACGACCAGCACGGCACCGCCATCATTTCCTCGGCCGCCGTCCTGAACGGCCTGAAGGTCGTGGGCAAGGACATCGGCCAGGTCAAGCTCGTGTGCTCGGGCGCCGGCGCCGCCGCCATCGCCTGCCTGGACCTGATCGTCAAGCTCGGCGTCCCCCGGAAGAACATTTTCGTGGTCGATTCCCGCGGCGTGATCTGGGAAGGCCGCGACGAGAAGATGGAGGCCAACAAGGCCCGCTACGCGCAGAAGACCGACGCCCGCACCCTGGCCGACGTCTGCAAGGGCGCCGATGTCTTCCTGGGCTGCTCGGCCCCGGGCGTGCTGACCCAGGACATGGTGCGCTCCATGGCCGACCGCCCGCTGATCCTTGCCCTGGCCAACCCCGATCCCGAAATCCGCCCGGAAGACGCCAAGGCCGCCCGGCCCGACTGCATCATCGCCACCGGCCGGTCCGACTACCCGAACCAGGTCAACAACGTACTGTGCTTTCCCTTCATCTTCCGCGGCGCGATGGACTGCGGCGCCACCGTCATCAACGAGGAGATGAAGCTCGCCTGCGTCAAGGCCATCGCCGAACTGGCGCAGGCCGAAAGCAGCGCCGAAGTCGCCGGCGCCTACGCCGACCAGGACCTGTCCTTCGGGCCGGAATACATCATTCCCAAGCCCTTCGACCCGCGCCTGATCGTCAAGATCGCGCCGGCGGTCGCCGAAGCTGCCGCGGCCTCCGGCGTGGCGCGGCGGCCCATCGAGGACCTGGACGCCTACCGGCAGTCGCTCATGAGCATCGTCTACCACTCCGGCCAGTTGATGCGCCCGCTGTTCCGCCAGGCCAAGGCCGCCCCCAAGCGGGTGATCTACGCCGACGGCGAGGATGAGCGCGTGCTGCGCGCCGCACAGACCGTGCTCGACGAGCAGATCGCCCGTCCCATCCTGGTGGGCCGCCCGGCGGTGATCGACATGCGCATCCGCAAGTTCGGCCTGCGCCTGGTGCCGGGGCAGAACATCGAGATCGTCAACCCGGAAGACGACAGCCGCTTCAACGAGACCTGGAGCGCCTACTACAAGCTGCGTGGCCGCGAAGGGGTGACGCCCGACATCGCCAAGGCGATGGTGCGCAAGCACAATTCGCTGATCGGCGTCATGCTGCTGCAGCGTGGCGACGCGGACGCCATGATCTGCGGCGTCGCCAGCCGCTTCGACAACCAGCTGAAGTACGTGCAGGAAGTCATCGGCCTGAAGCCGACCGCCCGCACCTACGCGGCCATGAACGTGCTGATGCTGCCGACGCAGACGCTGTTCATCTGCGACACCCACGTCAACGAGGATCCCAGCGCGGAACAGATCGCGGACATGACGATCCTGGCCGCCGAGGAAGTCCGCCGCTTCGGCATCGTGCCCAAGGTCGCCCTGCTCTCGCACTCGAACTTCGGCAGCCGCCCCTCGGCATCTTCGCGCAAGATGGCCGAGGCCCGCAGCCTGATCGCGCAGCGCGCGCCCGAACTGGAAGTGGACGGCGAGATGCATGCGGACTCGGCCCTGTCCGAGTCCATCCGCGTCAAGGCCTATCCCGACACCACGCTGAAGGGGCCGGCCAACCTGCTGATCACCCCCAACCTGGACGCCGGCAACATCACCTACAACATGCTGAAGATGACCGGCAGCCACGGCGTGGCGATGGGTCCGGTGCTGCTGGGTGCGGCACGTCCCGTGCACATCCTGACGACCAGCTCCACGGTGCGCCGCATCGTCAACATGACGGCCCTGGCGGTGGTGGATGCCCAGCAGGAGGCGGGCGAAACGGCCTGATCGACACGCACTGCCCCCAACGACCGGCTGCCGGATGGCAGCCGGTTTTTTATGTCGGTTCGAGCCCGGCGTCCGGATGCTCGTTAGCCGCCGGCCTCGACCCCAGCGAGCCAAGAATTGCCGCGCGACAGACCTCCAGGATCTCCTCGGCCAGCGGCGAGTCGTCCGGACAGGCCCGTGACATGACGATGGCTCCGACGGCCTGAACCAGCATGGCGAGTGCCCGGATGCGCGCCTGCTCCGGGCTGCCGCTGCGCGAAAGGGTACTGTCGCGAACCAGGATCTCCAGCAGCTTTTCGATTCCCGCTTCGAATGCGGTGCGGACGGCTTCAGGCTGTCGCGTGGCATCGCCGCCCAGAGCGGCCAGCGTGCAGCCGATGTCGCGGGCATCGCGGTGCGCACGAGATACATAACGCTGAAAGAAGCCGGCCGCGTCCATGTCTGCCGTCTGCGCTGCGGTCTGCTGAATGCCGCACGCAGCTGCTTCTTCCATCAGTTGCGCCTTGGATGCGAAATGCTTGTAGAAGCCCCCATGGGTGAAGCCTGCAGCGGCCATCAGGTCGGCAATGCCCACACCGTCGTAGCCACGCTCGCGAAACAGCCTGGATGCGGTCTCGACGATGCGCTCGCGGTTGGCCTGTGCCTGCGCTTTGGTGACTTTCATACTCGAGGCCCTTTGAACTCATGGTGGGGGAATGAACCATCATACTTTGATGACATTCGACATCAAAGTCTTGACTTTTTAGATTATGATCATCATCATTAAAAGGCCAAATCCTCTTCCATGGAGCACCACCACATGACCACGCAAGCAACCGTCCTCGTGACCGGCGCATCCACCGGCATCGGCGCCACTTACGCCGAGCGCTTTGCGCAACGCGGCCACGACCTCGTCCTGGTCGCTCGCGACAGACAGCGGCTCGAGGCGCTCGCCGCCCGTCTGCGCCACGAACACCGCGTCGCCATCGACGTCCTGCCCGCAGACCTGACGCTGCAGGCCGACCTGGACGCTGTCGAGGCGCGCCTGCGCGATGACACCCGTATCGGCATTCTCATCAACAATGCCGGAATGGCCCAGTCCGGCAATTTCATGCAGCAGAGTGCCCAGGATATCGTCCGCCTCATCACACTCAACATCAGCGCAGTGACACGCCTGGCCGCCGCGATCGCGCCACGCCTTGCTGATGCCGGCCGGGGCGCGATCGTCAACATCGGTTCGGTGGTGGGGCTGGCCCCGGAATTCCGCATGTCGATCTACGGCGCGACCAAGGCTTTCGTTCTGTTCCTGTCCCAGGGTTTGAGCCGGGAACTGGAACCCAAAGGTGTCTACGTCCAGGCAGTGCTGCCGGCTTCCACACGCACCGAAATCTGGGAGCGGGCGGGGATCGACATCAACACGCTGACCGAAGTGATGGAGCCCGGCGAGCTGGTGGACGCGGCGCTGGTCGGTTTCGACCGCCGCGAGCCGGTCACCATCCCGCCATTGCACGCAGCCGAGCACTGGGATGCGCTGGAAAGCGCGCGCAAGGCCCTGCTCGCCGACTTGCGGCAGGCCCACGCCGCAGAGCGGTACCGCGCCTGAACTGGCCCCCCGCCCTCCCGGATCGTCGGTGCATCACCGGCGCCTGGCCGGGCCGGGCATGAAAAACGGGCCTTGCGGCCCGTTCTTCATGCTGTGGCTGGACGGAAGGATTACTTCACGTCGCGCACCGCGGCACCGGTGTACAGCTGGCGCGGACGGCCGATCTTGTAGTTGGGATCGGACAGCATCTCGTTCCACTGGGCGATCCAGCCCACCGTGCGGGCCAGGGCGAAGATCGCCGTGAACAGCGAGGTGGGGATGCCGATGGCACGCTGCACGATGCCCGAATAGAAGTCCACGTTCGGGTAGAGCTTGCGTTCCACGAAGTACGGATCTTCCAGGGCGATGCGCTCGACTTCCATGGCGAGCTTGAACAGCGGATCGTTGTGCAGGCCCAGGGAATCCAGGACTTCGCGGCAGGTTTCCTGCATCAGCTTGGCGCGCGGATCGTAGTTCTTGTAGACCCGGTGGCCGAAGCCCATCAGGCGCACGCCCGAATTCTTGTCCTTGACCTTTTCCATGAATTCGCCGACCTTGGCCACCCCGCCCTGGGCCTGGATGCTTTCCAGCATGTTCAGGCAGGCTTCGTTGGCGCCGCCGTGCGCCGGGCCCCACAGGCAGGCCACGCCAGCAGCGATGGCGGCAAACGGATTGGTGCCCGAGGAGCCGCACAGACGCACCGTGGAGGTGGAGGCGTTCTGCTCGTGGTCGGCGTGCAGGATGAAGATGCGGTCCAGCGCACGCTCCACCACATCGTTGACCTTGTATTCATCGCAGGGCGTGGCGAACATCATGCGCAGGAAGTTGCCCGTGTAGGACAGGTCGTTCTGCGGGTAGATGAAGGGCTGGCCCAGGGAATGCTTGTACGCCATGGCGACCAGGGTCGGCATCTTGGCGATCAGGCGGATCGCGGAGACTTCGCGGTGGTGCGGGTTGGTGATGTCGGTGGAGTCGTGATAGAAGGCCGACAGCGCGCCCACCAGGCCCGTCAGCACCGCCATCGGGTGCGCGTCGCGGCGGAAGCCCTGCAGGAAGGTGTGCATCTGCTCATGCACCAGGGTGTGGTGCGTGACGACGTCGTCGAATTCCTTCTTCTGATCGGCCGTGGGCAGTTCGCCGTTCATGATCAGGTAGGCCACCGACAGGAAATCGCAGTTCGTCGCCAGCTGGTCGATCGGGTAGCCGCGGTACAGCAGCTGGCCCTTGTCGCCATCGATATAGGTGATGGCGGATTCGCAGGAAGCCGTCGCCATGAAGCCGGGATCGTACGTGAACATCCCGGTCTGGCCGTACAGCTTGCGGATGTCGATCACGTCCGGACCGACCGTGCCCTGGTAGACGGGAAACTCGACCGAGGGGCTGCCATCGGAAAACGATAGCGTGGCTTTTTTATCGGATAGCTGCATGTGAATCTTCCTTTAAGTTACAGCGCTTTCATCTGCTCGACGAGTCTGCGGATGTCGGGGTCGTCGTAGGCCCCCGACAGGTCCGCGCGTCCCAGCAGGACGTCGAGCAATTCGTTGTCGCCCATTTCGAAAAGCTGCGTCAGTGCCCGGACGTCGGTCTCGGTCAGCTGCGCTTCATAGGTGTCCAGGAAGCGCGTGATGATGAGATCGTTCTCGAGCAGGCCGCGACGCGCCCGCCATCTGAGGCGGGCGCGATCCAGGACGGACAGGTCTCCGGACATGCTCTGGCCTCAGACCGTGCGGCGCACGAGCATTTCCTTGATCTTGCCGATCGCGGCCGACGGATTCAGCCCCTTGGGGCAGACATCCGTGCAATTCATGATCGTGTGGCAGCGGAACAGGCGGTAGGGATCTTCCAGGTTGTCCAGGCGCTCGCCGGTGGCCTCGTCGCGCGAATCGGCGATGAAGCGGTAGGCTTGCAGCAGGCCGGCCGGGCCGACGAACTTGTCCGGATTCCACCAGAAGGACGGACAGGCGGTCGAGCAGCAGCCGCACAGGATGCACTCGTACAGTCCGTTGAGCTCCTCGCGTTCCTCGGGCGACTGCAGGCGTTCCTTTTCGGGGGGCGGCGTGTCGTTGATGAGGTAGGGCTTGATCGAATGGTACTGGTCGAAGAAGAAGGTCATGTCCACGATCAGGTCGCGCACCACGGGCAGGCCGGGCAGCGGCTTGAGGACGATGGGCTCCTTCAGCGTCAGCAGGTTGGTCGTGCAGGCCAGACCGTTCTTGCCGTTGATGTTCATGGCGTCGGACCCGCACACGCCCTCGCGGCAGGACCGGCGCAAGGCCAGGCTGTCGTCGAGCTCGTTCTTGATGCGCAGGATCGCGTCCAGCAGCATCTTGTCGGTCGGCTGCAGCTCGACCTCGAATTTCTGCATGTACGGCCGTTCGTCCTTGTCCGGATCGTAGCGGTAGATCTCGAATTTCACGATGCGTTTTTGACTCATGACGATATCCAGATTAGAAGGTACGCGGCTTGGGCGGGATGCTGTCCACGGTCAGGGGCTGCATGCGCACCGGGGTGTATTCGAGACGGTCGTCCTCGGAGAACCACAGGGTGTGCTTGAGCCAGTTCACGTCGTCGCGTTCCGGGTATTCCTCGAGCGCATGGGCGCCGCGCGATTCCAGGCGGTTGGCTGCCGACTTGGTGGTGGCGCGCGCGACCTCGATCATGTTGGCGACTTCCAGCGCCTCGATGCGGGCGGTGTTGAAGACCTTGGACTTGTCCGAGAAGTAGATGTCCTGGACTTCCGGCACCAGGCTGGCGATGACTTCCGCGCCTTCCTTGAGGAGGTCGAGCTTGCGGAACACGCCGCAGTGGCTCTGCATCGCCACGCGGATCTTGTTGGCCACGTCCTGGGCCTTTTCGCCCGAGGTGCGGGTTTCCAGGCGATTGACGCGGTCCAGCGAGGCCTCGATGTCGGTGTCGGGCAGCGGCTTGTGGCTGTGTTCGCGTTCCGGATGCTGCGAGACGATGAAGTTGCCCGCCGAGCGGCCGAACACGATCAGGTCCAGCAGGGAGTTGGTGCCCAGGCGGTTGGCGCCGTGCACCGAGGTGGCCGCGCACTCGCCGATCGCGTACAGGCCGTTGACGATCTTTTCCTGGCCATTGACGCGGGTGACGACCTGGCCGTGGTAGTTGGCCGGGATGCCGCCCATCTGGTAGTGGATCGTCGGCACGACCGGGATCGGGTCCTTGATCGGGTCGATGTTGGCGAACTTGATGGCGATCTCGCGGATCGAGGGCAGGCGCTTGGTGATGGTCTCGGCGCCCAGGTGGTCGAGCTTGAGCAGCACATAGCTGCCGTCGCCGCAACCGCGGCCTTCCTTGATTTCCTGGTCCATCGAGCGCGACACGAAGTCGCGCGGCGCCAGGTCCTTGAGCTGGGGCGCGTAGCGTTCCATGAAGCGCTCGCCGTCCTTGTTCAGCAGGAAGCCGCCTTCGCCGCGCACGCCCTCGGTGATCAGCACGCCCGCGCCGGCCACGCCGGTGGGGTGGAATTGCCAGAATTCCATGTCCTGCAGCGGGATGCCCGCGCGCGCAGCCATGCCCAGGCCGTCGCCGGTGTTGATGAAGGCATTGGTGGTCGCAGCCCAGATCCGGCCGGCGCCGCCGGTGGCCAGCACGGTGTGCTTGGCTTCCAGGACGTAGATTTCGCCGGTTTCCATTTCCATCGCGGTCACGCCCAGCACGTCGCCGTCGTTGTTGCGCAGGAGGTCGAGCGCCATCCATTCGACGAAGAACTGCGTGCGGGCGGCGACGTTGCGCTGGTAGAGCGTGTGCAGCATCGCGTGGCCGGTGCGGTCGGCAGCGGCACAGGCGCGCTGGACGGGCTTTTCACCGAAGTGCGAGGTATGGCCGCCGAACGGACGCTGGTAGATGGTGCCGTCCGGGTTGCGGTCGAAGGGCATGCCGAAGTGTTCGAGTTCGTACACGGCATTGGGCGCCTCGCGGACCATGAACTCGATCGCGTCCTGGTCGCCGAGCCAGTCGGAGCCCTTGACGGTATCGTACATGTGCCATTGCCAGTGGTCTTCGCTCATGTTGCCCAGCGAGGCGCTGACGCCACCCTGGGCGGCCACGGTGTGCGAGCGCGTGGGGAAGACCTTGGACAGCACGGCCACGGACAGGCCGGCCTGAGCCAGCTGCAGCGAACAGCGCAGGCCGGCTCCGCCGGCACCGACGACCACCACATCGAACTGGCGGCGCGGAAGGGATTTCTTGACAGCAGCCACGTTAGAGACTCCAGAGAATTTGACCGAAGAAGACCACTGCGGCCACCAGCCACAGGATGGTCAGGACCTGCAGGAACAGGCGCAGGCCGTCGGAATGGGCGTAATCCATCCAGATGTCGCGCACGCCGACCCAGGCATGCCATGCGAGCGACAGGAAGGCCACCGTGGCCAGCAGTTGCCCGACCGGCAGCGTGCCGACGGTGAAGGCGAAGAAGGCGCGCCAGGATTCGAAATCCAGGCTGGGCGTCAGGACTGCGTACAGGATCAGGACCAGGGTGTAGACCGCCATGATGACGGCGGTGGCGCGCTGGACGATGAAATCGCGGGTACCGTAATGGGCGCCCACGACCAGGCGCTTGCGACCGATGCGTTCTTGAGCCATTACCATGCTCCAAAGAGTTTGAGACCGAAGACCACGGTCAGTGCCAGGGCCACGCCGATCACCAGGGCGCCGGAGCGCTGGGAAGGCTCGCGCGCATTGCCGACGTGCAGATCCAGCGTCAGGTAGCGGATGCCGGCGCAGAAATGATGAAAGTAGCTCCACATCAGGACCAGCAGCACGATCTTACAGGCCGGGCTGGCGACCCATTCCTTCATGGCGGCGAAGGTTTCGGGCGACTGGACGCTTTGCGCGAACAGCGGCACGATCACCAGCGGCAGCGCCAGGAACAGCAGCGCTCCGCTGATCCGGTGCATGATGGATGCTTTGGCCGCCGGAGGCAGTCGGTAACTCATGAGGTCGCTCAACCCCAGGTTACGAAACTGCGGGCGCGGCTTTGTGGCTGATTCAGACATGATGGCCTCGTAGTTGGAAGATGGAAGGAATTCGGGACTCACTCGGCATTTTCGCCCATCCGCGAGTCAATTCAAACTGTTGCGGTAGTGGTAGCGTTCCGTGACGTAATGGCCGCGGCGCAATTCCATGGGTCGGTCGCCGTAGGTGTAGGCGATGCGCTCGACCTGCAACAGCGGGCTGCCCGGCTGTATCCGCAGCAATTCGGCCTGGACATCGGTCGCGCTCACGGCACGGATTTTTTCCTCGGCGCGCACCATGCTGACGCCGAACTCGGTTTCAAACAGGGCGTAGACCGGCCCCCGGTAGCGCAGCAGCGATTCCAGGGTCAGGCCCTTGAAGACGCTGCCCGGCAGCCAGATGTCGTCCAGGATGGTGGGCACCTCGTCGAAGGACAGCACCCGGCGCATGTTCACGACCGCATCGCCCGCGCGCAGGTCCAGGGCGGCAGCGACTTCGGCGGAAGCCTTGGCGCGGCGGCAATCCAGGATCTGGCTGCTAGACACACCGGTGCGGCCGTCGTCGGGCGCCAGGCGCAGGAAACGGTAGCGCACCTTGGCTTCGTTGTGCGTGGCCACGAAAGTGCCCTTGCCCTGGCGGCGGATCAGCAGGTTGTCCGCGGCCAGTTCGTCGATGGCCTTGCGCACGGTACCCTGGCTGACCTGGAACCGGGAGGCCAGCTCGAGCTCGCTGGGGATCGCTTCACCGGGCTTCCACTCGCCCCGGTCCAGCCCCTGCAGGATCAGGCCCTTGATCTGCTGGTACAGAGGGCTGAACGCGGCGCTGTGGGGCGCGCGGCTCGGCGTCTGCGGGCGATCGATGGGGGGGGAATCGGACATGTCGGTCAGGAGAGACGGCCTTGTGACCATGCTACAGGATGAGACGGCGCATTTTCGCACTTCCGGGGCCGGATGTCTAATACTCTTCTGTCTTATATAAGATATAAGACTCTTGACGCTGGCCGATGAAATAAACTACTCTTTCCCGCAATTTCGCACACCCCCCGGATATCCTCTCACTCAATCGGAGAATCACCATGTCCAAACCCGCCATGCGCGTCGCGGTCACCGGCGCCGCCGGCCAGATCGGCTACGCCCTGCTGTTCCGCATCGCTTCGGGCGAAATGCTCGGCAAGGACCAGCCCGTCATCCTGCAGCTGCTCGAAATTCCCGACGAAAAGGCCCAGAAGGCCCTGCAGGGCGTGATGATGGAACTGGAAGACTGCGCCTTCCCCCTGCTGGCCGGCATGAGTGCCCACAGCGACCCGCGCACCGCCTTCAAGGATGCCGACGTCGCCCTGCTGGTCGGCGCCCGTCCGCGCGGCCCCGGCATGGAGCGCAAGGACCTGCTGCACGTCAACGCCCAGATCTTCACCGCCCAGGGCAAGGCCCTGAACGAAGTCGCCAGCCGCAACGTCAAGGTGCTGGTGGTCGGCAACCCGGCCAACACCAACGCCTACATCGCCATGAAGTCCGCCCCGGACCTGCCGTCCAAGAACTTCACCGCCATGCTGCGCCTGGACCACAACCGTGCGCTGTCCCAGATCGCCGCCAAGACCGGCAAGGCCGTGGCCGACATCGAGAAGCTCGTCGTGTGGGGCAACCACTCGCCCACCATGTATCCCGACACGCGCTTCGCCACCATCGGCGGCCAGTCCGTCCAGTCCCTGATCAACGACGAAGCCTGGATCCGCGACACCTTCATCCCGACCGTCGGCAAGCGCGGCGCGGCCATCATCGCCGCGCGCGGCCTGTCCTCGGCTGCCTCGGCCGCCAACGCCGCCATCGACCACATCCACGACTGGGTGCTGGGTTCCAACGGCAAGTGGGTCACCATGGGCGTGCCCTCCGACGGATCCTACGGCATCCCCGAAGGCATCATCTACGGCGTGCCGGTCACCACGGCCAACGGCGAATACACGCGTGTCGAAGGCCTGGAAATCGACGCCTTCTCGCGCGAGCGCATGGACTTCACCCTGAAGGAACTGCTCGAAGAGCGCGACGGCATCGCCGAGCTGCTGAAGTAAATCCGGCGGCGGCGGGCGCGTCCGCGAGGCCGCCGCGCCCGCCGCGCCTGCCGCCGAATGTCCAGCCGATGACAGACAGCCCGGCCCGCCGCGGCCAGAATGCCCCTGCCGTCGACTGGAAACACGCCCCCGACGGGGCGAATGCTGCCGCGAATCCGGGCAAGCCGGATGCCGGTGGCTCACCGGAGCGTCCATCATGACTCGTCCCGCCTCTCCAGGCGCCCTGCTGCGCCAGGCGCTGATCGAAGAATCCCCCCTGCAGATCATCGGGGCCATCAACGCCAACCACGCCCTGCTGGCCCAGCGCGCCGGCTACCGGGCCATCTACCTGTCGGGCGGCGGCGTGGCTGCCGGCTCGCTCGGCCTGCCCGACCTGGGCATCAATACGCTCGACGACGTCCTGACCGACGTGCGACGCATCACCGATGTCTGCGACCTGCCCCTGCTGGTGGACATCGACACCGGCTTCGGGCCGTCGGCCTTCAACATCGCCCGCACCGTCAAATCCCTGATCAAGTTCGGCGCCGCCGGCTGCCACATCGAGGATCAGGTCGGTGCCAAGCGCTGCGGCCACCGTCCCGGCAAGGAAATCGTCGGCACCGAAGAAATGGTCGACCGCGTGAAGGCCGCCGTCGACGCCCGCACCGACAGCGACTTCTACATCATCGCCCGCACCGACGCGATCGCCGTCAGCGGCGTGGACGCCGCCCTGGAACGCGCGCACGCCTGCGTCGAGGCCGGCGCCGATGCGATCTTCGCGGAAGCGTCCTATGACCTGGACACCTACCGCAAGTTCTCCAGCAGCCTGAACGTCCCGGTCCTGGCGAACATCACCGAATTCGGCAAGACGCCACTGTTCACGGTCGAAGAGCTCAAGGGCGCCGGCGTGGGCATCGTGCTCTACCCCCTGTCGGCCTTCCGCGCCATGAACAAGGCGGCCGAGGCCGTCTACGAGGCCATCCGCCGCGACGGCCACCAGCACCGGGTGCTCGACCTGATGCAGACACGCGAAGAGCTCTACGACCGGATCGGCTACCACCGCTACGAGGAACAGCTGGACGCCCTTTTCCAGCAGGGCAAGAACAAGGCATCCTGACCGCGGGATCCGCACCCGAACCGAAATCCGTCACTCACGCTCAAGGAGACTCCTGATGGCGACCAAGAAAACCCCAGCAGCCCGGAAAACCCCCGCCCGCAAGGCCGCCGCGCCCAAGACGGCCGCGTCCGCGCTCCCCGCCACGGCCCCCTCCGCAGCGCCCGCCGGTCCGAAGCCCAAGAAATCCGTGGCCCTGTCGGGCATCGTCGCGGGCAACACCGCGCTGTGCACCGTGGGCCGCAGCGGCAACGACCTGCACTACCGCGGCTACGACATCCTGGACATCGCCGATACCTGCGAATTCGAGGAAGTCGCCCACCTGCTGATCCACGGCAAGCTGCCGACCCCGGCCGAACTGAAGGCCTACAAGGAAAAGCTGCGCCGCCTGCGCGGCCTGCCTGCCCAGGTCCAGGTGGCCCTGGAAGCCCTGCCCGCCGCCAGCCACCCCATGGACGTGATGCGCACGGCCGCCTCGGTGATGGGCTGCGTGCTGCCCGAAAAGGATGACCACAACCTGCCCGACGCGCGCGACATCGCGGACCGCCTGATGGCCAGCCTGGGATCGGCCCTGCTGTACTGGTACCACTACAGCCACAATGGGCGCGTCATCAGCGTCGAAACCGACGACGACAGCATCGGCGGCCATTTCCTGCATCTTCTGCACGGCGAGAC
The DNA here is from genome assembly GCF_039523555.1 of Castellaniella daejeonensis. Taxonomy (NCBI): domain Bacteria; kingdom Pseudomonadati; phylum Pseudomonadota; class Betaproteobacteria; order Burkholderiales; family Alcaligenaceae; genus Castellaniella; species Castellaniella daejeonensis. The sequence continues at coordinate 51,403 of NZ_BAAAFN010000008.1, read as the reverse complement.
CCCGTCCGAAGAATGGGTCCGCGCCATGCACACTTCGCTGATCCTGTACGCGGAACACGAGTTCAACGCCTCGACCTTCACCGGCCGCGTGATCGCTGGCACGGGCTCCGACATGTATTCGGCCATCACCGGCGCCATCGGCGCGCTGCGCGGCCCGAAGCACGGCGGCGCCAACGAGGTCGCCTTCGAGATCCAGAAGCGCTACGACACCCCCGACGAGGCCGAGGCCGACATCCGCCGCCGTGTCGAGGCCAAGGAAGTCGTGATCGGTTTCGGCCATCCGGTCTACACCGTGTCCGACCCGCGCAACAAGGTCATCAAGGCCGTCGCCCGGCGCCTGTCCAAGTCGGCCGGCTCGATGAAGATGTTCGACATCGCCGAGCGCCTGGAAACCGTCATGTGGGACGTCAAGAAAATGTTCCCCAACCTGGACTGGTTCTCCGCCGTGTCCTACCACATGATGGGCGTGCCCACCGCCATGTTCACCCCGCTGTTCGTGATCGCCCGCACGGCCGGCTGGTCGGCGCACATCATCGAGCAACGCATCGACAACAAGATCATCCGCCCGACGGCCAACTACGTCGGTCCGGAAGATCGCAAGTTCGTCCCCCTGGCCAAGCGCAAGTAAGCCGCGCATCTCTTCAGGAACCCTCATGTCCGCGCACATTTCCAACGTCCGTCCCCAGCCCGACCAGGTCCTGGTGGACATCGTCGACTACGTCTTCGACTACAAGATCGACAGCGCGCTCGCGCTCGAGACCGCCCGCAACTGCCTGATCGATACCCTGGGCTGCGGCCTCGAAGGCCTGCAATACCCGGCCTGCCGCAAGCTCATGGGCCCCATCGTGCCCGGCACCGTCGTGCCCAACGGCGCCAAGGTCCCCGGCACCCAGTTCCAGCTCGACCCCGTGCAGGCCGCCTTCAACATCGGCTGCATGATCCGCTGGCTGGATTTCAACGACACCTGGCTGGCGGCCGAATGGGGCCACCCGTCCGACAACCTGGGCGGCGTGCTGGCCGTGGCCGACTGGCTGTCGCGCAACGCAGTGGCCGCCGGCAAGGCGCCCCTGACCATGCGCACGGTGCTGGAAGGCATGATCAAGGCGCACGAAATCCAGGGCTGCATCGCGCTGGAAAACTCCTTCAACAAGGTCGGCCTGGACCACGTGGTGCTGGTGAAGGTCGCCTCCACCGCCGTGGTCTCGCAGATGCTGGGCCTGTCGCGTGAAGAGGCCATCAACGCCGTGTCCCTGGCCTGGGTCGACGGCCAGAGCCTGCGCACCTACCGCCACGCGCCCAACACCGGCAGCCGCAAGTCCTGGGCCGCGGGCGACGCCACCAGCCGCGCGGTACGCCTGGCCCTGATGGCCCGCACCGGCGAAATGGGCTATCCCTCGGTGCTGACCGCGCCGGTCTGGGGCTTCTACGACGTGCTGTTCAAGGGCCAGCCCTTCAAGTTCCAGCGGCCCTACGGCACCTACGTGATGGAGAACGTGCTGTTCAAGATCTCCTTCCCGGCCGAATTCCACTCGCAGACCGCGGTGGAATGCGCCATGCAGATCCATGAAAAGATGAAGGCGCTGGGCAAGACCGATGCCGACATCAAGAAAATCACGATCCGCACGCACGAGGCCTGCATCCGCATCATCGACAAGAAGGGCCCGCTGCACAACCCCGCCGACCGCGACCACTGCATCCAGTACATGGTGGCCGTGCCCGTCCTGTTCGGCCGCCTGACCGCAGCCGACTACGAAGACGAAGTGGCTGCCGATCCGCGCATCGACGCGCTGCGCGACAAAATGGTCTGCGTGGAGGATCCTGCCTTCACCGCCGACTACCACGATCCGGACAAGCGCTCCATCGCCAACGCGCTGACGGTCGAATTCACGGACGGCACCAAGCTCGACGAGATCGTCTGCGAATACCCGATTGGCCACAAGCGCCGCCGCAAGGACGGCATCCCGCTCCTGGAAGCCAAGTTCCGCCGCAACCTGGCGCGCCAGTTCCCCGCCCGCCAGCAGCAGCGCATCCTGGACGCGTCGCTGGACCAGGCCACGCTGGAAGCCATGCCGGTGCACGAGTACGTGGACCTGTATGTCATCTGAGTCCCGCGCCGCGGCCCGGCCGACCCGGGCGGTCCGCCACGACGAAGCCGCCCACCGTTTCGAATGGACGGAGGACGGCCACTTCTGCGTGCTGGACTACACGCTGGACGGCAAGGTCGCCTCGTTCACACACACCGGCGTCCCGTCCGCGGTGGGCGGGCGCGGCATCGCCGCGGACCTGGTGCGCACCGGGCTGGACACGGCCCGTGCGCGCGGCTGGCGGATCCGGCCGCTGTGCTCGTACGTGGCGGCCTTCATCCGCCGGCACCCGGAATACCAGGATCTGGTCGACTGACCATTCCCGCGCCTGCCCGCGCATGGGGGACATGGCGCCTGCACGCGCGGGCGCCGTCCATCCGCGCGTACCCCCTCCCCCCCGAAAAGCAGCGGCCGTGCGGTTTTCTTGATCGGGATTAAATGCCCGTCGGCCGCATTCCGACACAATGGGATCTTCCATACCCACACTGCAAATAGGGAGATCCTCATGGCATTCCGCCTTCGTCACACCGTCCTCGCCTGCACCCTGGCCGCCGGCACCCTGGCCGCGGGCCCCGCGCTGGCTCACGAAGCGGGCGACATCCTGCTGAAGGTCGGTGTCACGCACGTCGAACCCAAGTCCGACAACGGCACGGTGGCCAACGGCGCCGTCAAGCTGGACATCGACGGCAGCACCCGCCCCAGCTTCACCCTGACCTACATGGCCACGCGCAACATCGGCATTGAACTGCTGGGCGCCTACCCCTTCAAGCACACGATCAACGCCAAGGGCCTGGGCGACATCGGCTCGACCCAGCAGCTGCCGCCCACCCTCAGCCTGCAATGGCACTTCCTGCCGGACGCCGCGTTCCAGCCCTACGTGGGCGTGGGCCTGAACTACACGACCTTCTTCGATACGAACAGCAAGCTGGGCAATCTCAGCCTGGACGATTCCTGGGGCGTCGCCGCCCAGGTCGGCGTGGACTACAAGCTCAATGACCGCTGGTTCCTGAACGCAGACCTGCGCTACATCGACATCTCGTCCAACGTCCGCCTGAACGGCGCGGACATCGGCAAGACCAGGATCAATCCCTGGGTCGCCACCGTCGGGGTCGGCTACCGCTTCTGAGCGGCCCGTACCCCTCGGGCCGGGCAATGCCCGGCCCGCCCGGATGCCCGCACCCCCGGCAAGCGGGAAAGGAGGTGCGGAACAGGGCCGATCGGGCACACGGTCTTATATCTTATATAAGAGTATTGCCTGATCGCGGAGCTTACCGGTAAAATAGCGCCGTTCTCCAACCCTCACTCCTGGGGCATCACTCCATGCTGGAATCCTACCGCACCGAAGCCGCCGCCCGCGAGGCGATCGGCATCCCGCCGCTTCCCCTGACGGCCAAGCAGACGGCCGACCTGATCGAACTGCTGAAAAACCCGCCGGCCGGCGAAGCCGAGTTCCTGCTGGACCTGTTCACGCACCGCGTCCCCGCCGGCGTGGACGACGCCGCCCAGGTCAAGGCTTCTTACCTGGCCGCCGTCGCGCTGGGCAAGGAATCCTGCCCCCTGATCGACGCCCGCCGCGCCACCGAGCTGCTGGGCACCATGCTGGGCGGCTTCAACATCAGCGCCCTGATCGAGCTGCTGGACCACGCCGACCTGGCACCGGTCGCCGCCGAAGGCCTGAAGAAGACCCTGCTGGTCTTCGACGCCTTCCACGACATCGAGGAAAAGGCCAAGGCCGGCAACGCCCACGCCCAGGCCGTGCTGCAAAGCTGGGCCGACGCCGAATGGTTCACCAGCCGCCCCGAAGTTCCGCAGAGCATGACCCTGACCGTGTTCAAGGTCACCGGCGAAACCAACACCGACGACCTGTCGCCCGCCCCCGACGCCTGGAGCCGCCCGGACATCCCGCTGCATGCGCTGGCGATGCTGAAGAACCCGCGCGACGGCATCGTGCCCGACGCGCCCGGCCAGGTCGGCCCGATCAAGCTGCTGGACGAACTGAAGGCCAAGGGCCATCTGGTCGCCTACGTCGGTGACGTGGTCGGTACCGGCTCCTCGCGCAAGTCCGCCACCAATTCCGTCATCTGGCACACCGGCGAGGACATCCCCTACGTGCCCAACAAGCGCTTCGGCGGTGTCTGTCTGGGGGGCAAGATCGCCCCGATCTTCTACAACACCATGGAAGATTCCGGCGCCCTGCCGATCGAACTGGACGTGTCCGCCATGAACATGGGCGACGTCATCGAGCTGCGCCCCTACGAAGGCAAGGCCCTGAAGAACGGCCAGGTGATCTCCGAATTCCAGCTGAAATCCGACGTGCTGCTCGATGAAGTGCGCGCCGGCGGCCGCATCCCGCTGATCATCGGCCGCGGCCTGACGGCCAAGGCCCGCGCCGCGCTGGGCCTGCCGCCCACGACCCTGTTCCGCCTGCCCGAGGCCCCTGCCGACAGCGGCAAGGGCTATTCCCTGGCGCAGAAGCTGGTCGGCCGCGCCTGCGGCCTGCCGGAAGGCAAGGGCGTGCGCCCGGGCACCTACTGCGAACCGCGCATGACCTCGGTCGGCAGCCAGGACACCACCGGCCCCATGACCCGCGACGAGCTGAAGGATCTGGCCTGCGTGGGCTTCTCGGCCGACCTGGTGATGCAGTCCTTCTGCCACACCGCGGCCTATCCCAAGCCCGTGGACGTCAAGACCCATCACGAACTGCCCGCCTTCATCAGCACGCGCGGCGGCGTGGCGCTGCGCCCGGGCGACGGCATCATCCACTCGTGGCTGAACCGCATGCTGCTGCCCGACACCGTGGGCACCGGCGGCGACTCGCACACCCGCTTCCCCATCGGCATCAGCTTCCCGGCCGGCTCCGGCCTGGTCGCCTTCGCCGCGGCCACCGGCGTCATGCCGCTGGACATGCCCGAATCCGTGCTGGTGCGCTTCAAGGGTGAAATGCAGCCCGGCGTGACGCTGCGCGACCTGGTCAACGCGATCCCCCTGTACGCGATCAAGCAAGGCCTGCTCACTGTCGAGAAAAAGGGCAAGAAGAACATCTTCTCCGGTCGCATCCTCGAAATCGAAGGCCTGCCCAACCTCAAGATCGAACAGGCCTTCGAACTGTCCGACGCTTCGGCCGAGCGCTCCGCCGCCGCCTGCACGGTGCGGCTGAACAAAGAGCCGATCATCGAATACCTGAACAGCAACATCACGCTGCTCAAGTGGATGATCGCCAACGGCTACCAGGATGCCCGCACGCTGGCGCGCCGCATCAAGAACATGGAGGCCTGGCTGGCGAACCCGCAGCTGGTCGAACCCGACGCCGACGCCGAATACGCGGCCGTGATCGAGATCGACCTGGCCGACATCAAGGAGCCCATCGTCGCCTGCCCGAACGACCCGGACGACGTCAAGACCCTGTCCGACGTGGCCGGCACGGCCATTGACGAAGTCTTCATCGGCAGCTGCATGACCAACATCGGCCACTTCCGCGCAGCCGCCAAGCTGCTGGAAGGCAAGCGCGACCTGCCCTCGAAGCTCTGGGTCGCCCCGCCCACCAAGATGGACGCCAGCGAGCTCACGAAGGAAGGCCACTACGGCACCTTCGGCACGGCCGGGGCGCGCATGGAAATGCCCGGCTGCTCGCTGTGCATGGGCAACCAGGCCCAGGTGCGCGAAGGCGCCACGGTGTTCTCCACCAGCACCCGCAACTTCCCCAACCGCCTGGGCAAGAACTCCAACGTGTTCCTGGGTTCGGCGGAACTGGCCGCGATCTGCTCGCGACTGGGCCGCATCCCCACGCGCGAGGAATACCTGACCGACATGGGCGTCCTCGCCAAGGACGGCGACCGGATCTACCGCTACATGAACTTCGACCAGATCGAGGACTTCACGGCGGTGGCCAGCACGGTCGAAGCCTGATCCGCCTGCGAAGCGTCCGGGCCGTCTCGGCGGTTCCGGCGGGCTTTGCGCACGGCACCTGCCACCCCGGGCCCCGGCCCGGGGTTTTTCATGCCCCGGCTCCGCCGGGGGCGACCACTGCACGCGGTACACTAAGGTCTGCCCTGTTCACCGGTACACCATGCCCCCTCGTTCCCGTTCCTCCTCCCTGTCGCGCACATCGCAGACACTGATCTCCCTGGCCGAAGCCCTGTCGCGCTCCGGCAGCCACCTGGAAGACATCTACTGGGAAGGCTGCCTGGGCGAAGCCCTGGACAAGGCCCTGGGCGCCCGGCACGGCCGCGCCGTGGAATCCGCCCTGGACGTCCTGCTGGAACAGCGCTCGGCGGCCTATGAACTGCTCGTCGAACTGGCCGAGGCCCGCTCCGAATCGCTGATGCCGGGGCCGGACGGCCAGGACTGCGACACGCTGCTGATTTCGGCGCCGGTCCTGGCCTGGACCCGCTACCGGCTGCCGTCCGGCCAATTGAACGCGGCCCAGGCGCAGGCGCTCGAATCCCTGCTGGCCGAAGCCGTGCTGAATCCCCGGGCGCGGATCGCCATGCTGCCTTCGCTGGTTCGCTTCGACCGCCTGCCGCAATCGTTCCAGGAAACACGCGCCTGGACCCAGGCGCTGGCGATGCGCGCCCTGGGGTTGCGCCGCGAAGGTCCCGTCCTGCGCGACGCCGACGCCCCCGAAGACCTGCTGGCCGACGTCTTCTTCCTGGTCGGCGCGGTGGTGGTTCCGCGCGGCGAGCCCGTGTTCCAGTGGCAATCTCCCCTGCCCGCCGAAGCCCCCGCCCAGGACGACGTCAGCCGGCGCTGGGCCGAGGGTTGCGCGCGCATCCTCGAAGCCGCCTTCACCGGCTGCCAGCTGGAATATCTGCGCCCCGAGGCCTATTACACCAGCACCCGCCAGGCCGACCAGGGCATCCGCCCCCTCACTCTCAAGGCAGCAGCCACCTGGCTGCAGACAGCCGCCCAGATCCCGGGCACCGACCTGCGGGCGGCGCTGGTCGCCTGCGGTGAACAGTCGGTCGAGGAATACCGCATCGGTTTCTGCACCCGCCAGAGCAACGACGTGATCTACGGCTGCGTCTGGCCCGCGCTCAGCCGCGAGGAATCCCAGCCCGAACCGGATGCCGAAGGCCAGGTGGACACCTGGGACACGATCGCCGCCCTGCTGCGCGAATGCGGCATCCAGGACATCCGCCGCCTGCCCGGGCTGCAGCCCATGGAATTCTGCGAAGACTGCGGCACACCCTACTTTCCCAACATGCTGGGCGACATGCAGCATCCCGAGCTGCCCGAAGAAATCGATCCGGAACCCGTCCAGTTCCACTAGCATCGGACCGGGCGTGGCATTCCTTCACCCCGCCGCTCGCATGCGGCTCGCATTCGCCGGGCACGGGCCGGTCCGCAGGGACTGACCCGTGCCCGGCCCCAGCCCGATGAATGCGCTGTCCTTCGACCTGTTCTGCCGCGTCGTCGACAATTTCGGCGATGCGGGCGTGTGCTGGCGGCTGGCGCGGCGGCTGGCGGCACTGGGTCAGCCGGTGCGCCTGTGGATCGACCAGCCCGGCATCCTGGCGCGGCTGGTGCCGGCGCTGGATGCCGGCGCGCAAGAACAGACGCTGGACGGCGTACGGGTCGGCACCTGGCGCGGGGCGGAACGTGCCGCCCCGCCCCGCGGCGGCGTGGTCGTCGAGGCTTTCGCCTGCGCCCTGCCGCCGGCCTACCAGGACGCCATGACCGGGCAGGACTGCCTGTGGATCAACCTGGAATACCTCAGCGCCGAATCCTGGGTGGAAGGCTGCCATGGCCTGCCCTCGCTCCAGGCAAACGGCGTACCCAAGTTCTTTTTCTTTCCCGGCTTCACGCCGGCCACCGGCGGGCTGCTGCGCGAACCGGGCCTGCTGGCGCACCGCGACGCCGAACAGGCACAGGCCCGCGGCCAGCGGCTGCAGTCCCTGACCGGCCTGCCGTCCGCGCCGCCGGGCGACGCCCTGTGCGCACTGCTGTTCTGCTACCCCGACGCACCGCTGGCGGGCCTGCAGACGGCGCTGGCCGAACTGGACCGGCCCGTCTGGCTGCTGGTCCCGGGCGGCCGCCCCGCCGCCGCGCTGCGCGACCGGGGCAGCCTGCGCGTGGTAACCATTCCATTCGTGCCCCAGGCACGTTTCGACGAACTGCTGTGGTGCTGCGATTTGAATTTCGTGCGCGGCGAGGATTCCCTGGTCAGGGCGCTCTGGGCAGGCGAACCCCTGGTCTGGCAGATCTACCGCCAGGCGCAGGATGCCCACCTCGACAAACTGGAAGCCTGGCTGGACCGGGCCCGGTGGCCTGCCCCGGCCGCTGCGCTGATCCGCGCCTGGAACCGGTCCGACGACGAGGCTGTGGCCCGGACGCTGCCGGCCGCGCTGCGGGAACCGGCCTGGACCGATTGGCGAACGCGCAGCCGTGCCTGGTGCGCGGAACTGGCCAATCAACCCGATCTGGGTCAAGATTTACTGGATTTTTGCCTGCGACACCGCCAAACGCGCTAGAATGCACAGTTAACTTTTTTCAGCTTTGCCTCGGAATGCGTTTTGGCACGGGGCACACATCCCCGGAGTTTTTCCCATGAAAATCGCACAGGAACTGCGCGTTGGCAACGTCGTCATGGTCGGCAACGACCCTCTCGTCGTCCAGAAGGCGGAATACAACAAGTCAGGCCGCAACGCCGCTGTCGTCAAGCTCAAGTTCAAGAACCTGCTCACCGGCAGCGCCAGCGAATCCGTCTACAAGGCCGACGAAAAGTTCGAGCAGGTGATGCTCGAGAACAAGGAATGCACCTATTCCTACTTCGCCGACCCGATGTACGTCTTCATGGACGAGGAATACAACCAGCACGAAGTCGAAGCCGACAGCATGGGCGACGCGCTGAACTACCTGGAAGAAGGCATGGCGGTCGAAGTCGTGTTCTACGACGGCCGCGCGATCTCGGTGGAACTGCCCACCATCATCGTGCGCGAGATCACCTACACCGAGCCCGCCGTCAAGGGCGACACGTCCGGCAAGGTGCTCAAGCCCGCCAAGATCAACACCGGCTTCGAACTGGCCGTGCCGCTGTTCTGCAACATCGGCGACAAGATCGAGATCGATACCCGCACCAACGAATACCGCAGCCGGGTGATGTGATCTTCCAGCGCGCATGCGAAAAAAAGACCGGGCCCTGCCCGGTCTTTTTCATTTCCGCCCGCTGATTTCCCATGCACGGGCGCACGGCGCCTACTGCAGCCGGTCGTCGTCCAGGATGTCCGGAATCGGCATGATGGAAATGCCTTCCTCGACCAGTTCACGGCATTCCTCGACCGAGGCCGTGCCGCGGATGGGGCGCTCCTCGATCTCGCCGCTGTGCATGCGACGGGCCTCGTCGGCAAAGCGCGCGCCCACGTCGTCGGTCTGGCGCACGATGCGGCGGATCTGGCGCAGGACCTCGGCCTGCAGGCGGGCCATCTGGTCGCCGGACGGCGCCGCGACGGCCGCCCGGGCCGCGACGTCGGTGCCGGCCGGGGCGGACGGCGCCGTGCGCGGTGCCGATCCGGCGCGCAAATGGCTGACGTTCAGATGCGGCGCCGAGACCCGGCGCGTGATCTGGTCGCTGTGACAGACGGGGCAGCGCACCAGTCCACGGGAGAGCTGGTCCTGATAGCTGTCCAGAGACGAGAACCAGCCTTCGAAGACATGGTCGTGCTCGCACGAGAGATCGAATACTTTGAGTGCCATGATCAGCAGATGGAGGTCGATCGGCCGTTTTCAAGCGCGTCCCAGCATTGCCAGCGCCAGTCCCAGGGCGCAACGGCGCCGGCCTGGCGCCACAGGCCCAGGCGCTGGTCGCGCGCACGGCGCTCCAGCCCCGCAATTGCACCGTCCCGCAGGTATTTCCCGCCACCCTGCCGGTTGGCCCAGGCCAGGCCATGTTCGACCATCACACGGTTGGCTGTCTGGCCATCGGGCAGCGGCACGTCGCAGACGTCGCGCCCGTAGCGGTCCTGCTCGAAGCAATTCAGCGTCAGCGTCCTGCCGGCCACCAGATCGGCCAGGGCCTTGCGCGCCGCCTGACCGAAGGGCTGGCCGGGCCGCTGGCGGCCATGACCGGTTTCCGGGGCATCGATGCTTGCCAGGCGGACCCGGTGGCGGCCCCGCCCCGCCAGCAGCGTCAGCGTGTCGCCGTCGGACACATCCACGACCCGGCCGGACAGAGAGTAGGTGCCGGACGCCGCCGCAGACATGGGCAGCGCCAGGAGCAGCGTGACAGACAGCAGCGCCAGCATGGCGCACCGGACCGGATGGAACGCGGGGCGAACGGAAATCGGCATGGAACAAACGGGAAGGGCCGCTGCGGAATGCGCGGCTGTTTCCGGCCATTGTAATGGGGAGCGCGCCGCAGGCGCCCGCGTCGCCCGGGACATCTTCGGATGCCGCCTCGGCCTATCCGGGCCAGGCGCGCTGCAGCAAGGCATCCGAGGCGAGCGCCACGGGCCGGGCGCCGAACGCATCCCCGCCCGGGGTACCCAGGCGGCTGTCCACGAAGGCCCGCGACAGCCAATCCGGCGCATACCGCAGCAACAGGTCCGCCTGAACCAGCAGGACCAGATCCCGCGCCACCATCCGGGCCATCGCCTGCTGGCCATCCGCATCGAGCGCCAGGGCCGACAGCAGCCGGTCTGCCGCCGCCCTCAGGGCCGGCTCGCCCGGATGGGCGCGGGCCAGCCCGTCCACCGTCTGGGCAACGGGTTGCGGTTCCTGGCGCGCGGCCCGCAGCACATCGAGGCACATGACGTTGCCCGAACCTTCCCAGATGGAATTGACGGGCGCCTCGCGGTACAGCCGGGCCATGGAGCCGTCTTCGACATAGCCGTTGCCGCCCCAGACTTCCATGCATTCGGCGGTCACGTCGATGGCCCGTTTGCAGATCCAGAATTTCGCCGCCGGCGTCAGCAGCCGGCGCAGCGCCTGTTCGGCCGGCTGCCCGGCACGGTCGAAGGCGCCCGCCAGCCGCAGCGCCAGGACCGTGGCCGCCTCGCTTTCCAGGGCCAGGTCCGCCAGCACCTGCCGCATCAACGGCTGATCGATCAGCAGGCGGCCGAAGGCCCGCCGGTGGCGGGCGTGGTGGACACCCTGGACCAGCGCCTGGCGCATCAGGGCCGTGCTGCCCAGCACGCAGTCCAGGCGCGTGTAGGACGCCATTTCGACCAGTGTGGCGATGCCTCGGCCGGGTTCGCCGATCCGGCGCGCCAGCGCGTCTTCGAACTCGACCTCGGCGCTGGCGTTGGAGCGGTTGCCCAGCTTGTCCTTGAGCCGCAGGATCCGCACCGGATTGCGGCGCCCTTCATCCAGCCAGCGCGGCAGATAGAAGCAGGAATGGCCGTCGCCGTCGCGCGCCAGCACCAGGTGCGCATCCGACATGGGGGAGGAAAAAAACCATTTGTGGCCCGTCAGCCGGAACCAGCCCTTGCCTTGCGGCTCGGCGCGGCTCAGGTTGGCGCGCAGGTCCGATCCGCCCTGCCGCTCGGTCATGCCCATGCCGACCATCATGGAACGCTTCCCGGTCAGGGGGCCGTCGCGGTCGTCGTATTCGCGGCTGGCCAGCAGCGGCCGGATCTCGTGGAACCAGGGCTCGCGCATCAGCAGGGGGATCGCGGCGCTGGTCATGGTGACCGGGCACAGGGAACCGGCTTCGACCTGGCCATGCATCAGATAGTGCGCCGCGCGGGCGACCTGGGCACCCTGCCCCGGCTCGGTCCAGGCGCCGCCGTGCATGCCCTGGGCGAAGGCCAGCGACAGGAATTCGGACCACCCGGGATGGAATTCCACCACGTCGATGCGCATGCCCCGGCGATCGAACGACCGCAGCACCGGACCCTGGCGGTTGATTTCGGCCGCCAGGCGCGCCAGATCGGCGCGGCCCAGCCGGGCGCCCCAGGTTTCGAGCCCGGCTTCCCGGCTGCCGGCGCCTTCGCGGCGCACCCCTTCGACCAGGGCTTCGTCCATCAGGTACAGATTGCAATCGGGCAGGTCCGGCACCTGGTTTTCGGCCACAGGCACCGATTGCGCCATGTATACGCGATCCATTTCCGCTGTCCTCCCGGACACGAGCACAGTCCCAGTCTACCCGCGATTCCCGGCGGCGGACAGGCCGCGCGGATACGGCGCGGATACGGCGCGGATACAATCGATCCGTCGCTCATCACGGAGGCTCGACGTGAATCCCCGTTCCCTGATCCTGTGCGGCGCCCTGATCCTGGCGCTGGGCGTGGCAGCCGGCGCCTTCGGTGCGCATGGGCTGAAACGCCTGGTGGCCCCGGACCTGCTCGACATCTGGCGCACGGCCGCCCACTACCAGTTGATCCATGGCGCCGGGCTGCTGCTGGTGGCTGCCCTCTGGCCGCACCTGGCGACCGGCCCCGCGGCCTGGGCAGGCGGGCTGATGCTGGCCGGGCTGGCCGTCTTCAGCGGCAGCCTGTATGCGCTGGTGCTGACGGACGTGCGCGCCCTGGGCGCCATCACGCCGATCGGCGGGCTGATGATGATCCTGTCCTGGCTGGCGCTCGCCTGGGCCGCCTGGCGCGGCCCGCACGTCTGAAGGCCGGGCATTCCTCCCCTGCCTATAATGGGAGCCTGCCTAGCCCCACTGGAAATCCCATGGCTGCCTCTTCCGAACATGAATGGCGCGACTGGCTGCGCGCCCTGCCCAAGGCCGAACTGCACCTGCACATCGAAGGCACGCTCGAACCCGAACTGATGTTCGAACTGTCCCGGCGCAACGGCATCACCCTGCCCTATGCAGACGTCCAGGCCGTCCGGGACGCCTACCGCTTCACCGACCTGCAATCCTTCCTGGACCTGTATTACGCAGGCGCAGGCGTCCTGGTGACCGAACAGGATTTCTACGACCTGGCCGCCGCCTACCTGCGCCGTGCCCATGCGGACGGAGTCGTCCACGCCGAAATCATGTTCGACCCCCAGACCCACACGGCGCGCGGCATCGCGCTGGACACGGTGTTCGCCGGGCTGGCGCGCGCCCTGCGCGAGGCCCGCGACACCCTGGGCATGAGCAGCTGCCTGCTGCTCAGTTTCCTGCGCCACCTGTCCGAGGACGACGCTTTCGCCACCCTGGAAGCCGCCCTGCCGCTGCGCGAGACCTATGCCGACCTGTGGATCGGCATAGGTCTGGACTCGTCCGAGCGCGGCAATCCGCCGGAAAAATTCGCCCGGATCTATGCGCGCTGCGCCCAGCTGGGCTTCCGCCTGGTCGCCCACGCCGGAGAAGAAGGCCCGCCCGAGTACGTGCGCGGCGCCCTGGATACGCTGAAAGTCGCCCGCATCGACCACGGGGTGCGCAGCAGCGAAGACCCCGCGCTGCTGCAGGAGATCATCCGCCGTCAGGTGCCCCTGACGGTCTGTCCCCTGTCGAACCTGAAGCTGGGCGTGGTGCACGACCTGCGCGAACACAACCTGGCCCGGCTGCTGCGGGCCGGGGCCCTGGTCACGCTGAATTCCGACGATCCGGCCTATTTCGGCGGCTATGTGCTGGACAACTACATCGCCAGCGCCGAAGCCCTGGACCTGTCCCGCGACGAACTCGTGACGCTGGCGGCAAACAGCCTGAAGGCGTCGTTCCTGCCCCCGGCCGGCCGACACGCGCTGCTTGACCGGCTGTGGGCCGCGGCGGGCCGGGATTGAGCCCATGGCATCCGGCATCTCCCGTCTGATCACGCCCGCCGACCCGATCCAGGGCGAGTGCCGGCGGCTCGACCGCGCCTTCTACGATCGCCCCGCCGAAACCGTTGCCCGCGACCTGCTGGGCCGTCTGCTGGTGCACGACGCACCGGACGGCCTCAGGATGGGGCGCATCGTCGAAGTCGAGGCCTACCTGGGGCCCGGCGACCTGGCTGCCCATACATCGCGCGGACGAACGGCCCGGACCCGGGCCATGTTCGGGCCGCCCGGCCACGCCTACGTCTACCTGATCTACGGCATGCACCACTGCATGAACGTCGTCACGGGGCCCGAAGGCAGCGGCACGGCCGTGCTGCTGCGGGCACTGGCGCCCGTCCGGGGCCTGGACGCATCCACCAGCGGCCCGGGCCGCCTGTGCCGCGCCATGGGCGTGACCCGAGATCATTACGGCATCGACCTCTGCGGAGACACGCTGTGGCTCGCGCAGGACGACGCGCCCGGCCCCGCCGCCATCGCCGCCAGCCCGCGCATCGGCGTGGACTATGCGGGCGAATGGGCCGCGAAGCCGCTGCGCTTCTTCGTGCCGGGCCATCCGGCCGTCAGCCGGGCGCCGGGCGCGAAAAAGCCGCGCTGAACCAGGGTACAACCCCATGAGCAGCAGCGGTGCAACCCAAGCGCCGCCACGCATGGGCTGCCCTGCTCGCCCCGGTCCGCGACCCTTTTGGGCGCGTCCCCGTTCCATGACATGGCCCAGGCCATTTCCCGGCAAAATCACGTTCAGTCGCTTTTAAGGCTTTCTTGATCCGGCGCAAGACCCAGGTTAACCCCTACGGCTAGGATGGTGACATCTTCCAGTCACCAGTCCAGCCCTCTTCATGCGCCGCTTCGCCACACATCGACAGTCACGATCCTTCAGCCTGTTCGGGATCGCCGCCCTGCTCCTGCTGTGGTCCTGTCTGATCGCCCCGCCGGCCGTGGCCGCTTCCGCGCCCCAGGGGGGCGGCGCGCAGCAGGCCTTCAAATTCGGCCAGGGCGGCACCCCCGTCGGCGCAGGCCCCCGGCTGGGCGCATTCCTGAAGAACCTCCGGCCCGGCGACATCTTCCCCGGTGCCGACCGCATCGGCCCCCCGGAAGGCAAGCCCGCAGTCGCCCGCGCCTACACGGGCGACCGGATGGTCGGCTACGTCTACCTGACCACCGACATCGTCAACACCCGGGGCTATTCCAGCAAACCGATCGACATCGTCGTCGGCCTGTCGCTGGACGGCCAGATCGTCGGCGCCAAGCTGGTCGAGCACCACGAACCCATCGTGCTCATCGGCATCCCCGAAGCCAAGGTCCAGGCCTTCATCGACGGCTACATCGGCAAGAACTACGTCCAGGAGCCGCCCCGGCCCGGCGCGCCACCGCCCGTGGACATCATCAGCGGCGCCACCGTCACCCTGATGGTCGTCGGCGACAGCCTGACCCGCTCGGTGCTTTCCGTGGCACGCCACTACGGCATCGGCCGGGAAGGCCAGGCCCAGGCCGCCACCGCCGAGCACCGTGTCGTCGACATGGCCCAGGAGAGCACGGAATCCTGGGACGCGCTGCTGAAATCGGGCGCCGTCGGCCACCTGCGCCTGTCCGTGGCCGATGTCAACAAGGCCTTCGAGGCGACCGGCCGCCAGGGTGCCATCGACCACCCCGAGCCCGGCGCCCCCGAGGACACCTTCATCGACCTGTACGCCGCCCTGGTCAGCGTGCCGTCGATCGGCCGCAGCCTGCTGGGCGATGCCGAGTACGGCTACCTGCGCGACCGTCTCGCACCGGGCCAGCAGGCCATCCTGATCGCCGGCAACGGCTATTCCTTCAAGGGATCGGGCTATGTGCGCGGCGGTGTGTTCGACCGCATCGAGGTCATCCAGAACGAAAACAGCTTCCGCTTCACCGACCTGGACCACCAGCGCCTGGCCGACCTGATGGCCGCCGGCGCACCCGGCTTCCGTGAAGTGGCGCTGTTCACCGTCCCGACGGACGCCGTCTTCGATCCGGTCGAACCGTGGCGCCTGCAGCTGACCGTGCAACGCGTGATCAGCGTGAAGGAAAAGGCTTTCACCGCATTCGTGCTGAACTACGACCTGCCCCGCACCTACACCAAGGTCGATACCCAGGCCGCGCAGGCCGGCACGCAGAGCGGCGACGGCACGGCCGGCACGCCGCCGGTGGCGGACTCGCAGATCGCGGACACCGACGGCGACGAGGCCGCCCCCGCGCTGTGGAAGCAGATCTGGATCGCCAAGACCGTGCAGATCGCCATCATCTCGATCGCGCTGCTGACCCTGATCGCGGTGTTCTTCTTCCAGAACCAGATCGTCAAGCACGAAGTCTTCTACAAGCGGTTCCGCACGGTGTTCCTGCTCTTCACGCTGTTCTGGATCGGCTGGTACGCCCAGGCACAGCTCTCGGTCGTGAACGTGCTCACCTTCACCACATCGCTGCGCACGGACTTCAGCTGGGAATACTTCCTGATGGATCCGATCGTGTTCATCCTGTGGATCGCCACGGCGATGTCACTGATCTTCTGGAACCGCGGCGCGTTCTGCGGCTGGCTGTGCCCCTTCGGCGCCTTGCAGGAACTCACCAGCCAGGTCGCACAGAAGCTGCATGTGCCCCAGATCAAGGTGCCCCACGGCCTGAACACCCGCCTGGCCGGCCTGAAATACATCATTTTCCTGATCCTGTTCGGCATCTCGCTGTACGAGCTGGGCACGGCGGAAAAATTCGCGGAAGTCGAGCCTTTCAAGACCGCGATCATCCTCAAGTTCGTGCGCGACTGGCCGTTCGTCGTCTTCGCCGTCGTGCTGCTGCTGGCAGGCCTGTTCATCGAACGCTTCTACTGCCGCTACCTGTGCCCGCTGGGCGCAGCCCTGGCGATTCCCGCGCGGCTGCGGATCTTCGACTGGCTGCGCCGCTACAAGACCTGCGGCAACCCCTGCCAATTGTGCGCCGTGGACTGCCCGGTGCAGGCGATCAATCCGGAAGGCGACATCAACCCGAACGAGTGCATCCAGTGCCTGAACTGCCAGCAACTCTACAACAACGAGAAGCGCTGCCCGCACCTGATCCAGAAGAACGCCAAGCTCAAGCGCCACAAGGCGCCGCCGCCCGACGCCGGCATCCCCGGCGAGGTCGTCGCCAGCCGCAAGCCGACCGTGCGGCCGCGCGATCCGTCTGCCGAACCGCAACCAGTTTCGTCGAACCCATAGCGATCCACACCGGCCGGTAAGCCGGCGCGCTATGCATACAACCCTTGGGAGAACACCATGTCCGACCACACCAGCGACAAATCCGGCCTGAGCCGGCGGGGATTCCTCGGCACTGCCGCACTGACGGGGGCCGCCGCCGTCGGCGCAACCCACCTGACGGCCAATGCCAAGGACGACAAGAAGAAAGGCCATCAAAGCGTCGAGGTCGCCCCCGGTGAACTGGACGAATACTACGCCTTCAACTCCGGCGGCCAGTCGGGCGAAGTGCGTATCCTGGGCCTGCCGTCCATGCGCGAACTGATGCGCATCCCGGTCTTCAACATGTGCAGCGCCACGGGATGGGGCCGCACCAACGAAAGCCGCCGGATCCTGAACGAAGGCCTGACGCCCGAAACGCGCAAGTTCCTCGAAGACAACAACATGCCGGTGCTGCCCAACGGCGACGCGCACCACCCGCACATGTCCTTCACGGACAACACCTATGACGGGCGCTACATCTTCATCAACGACAAGGCCAACACCCGCGTGGCCCGCATCCGCTGCGACGTGATGAAGACCGACAAGATCGTCGAGATCCCCAACGCCGACGGTATCCACGGCCTGCGTCCGCAGCGCTATCCGAAGACCGGCTACGTCTTCTGCAACGGTGAGCACATCGTTCCGCTGCCCAACGACGGTTCCGTGATGGACGACCCGAAGAAGAACTTCTGGGCCATCTACACCGCCGTGGACGGCGAAACCATGAAGGTGGCCTGGCAGGTGCTGGTGGACGGCAACCTGGACAACGGCGACGCCGACTACCAGGGCAAGTACTCCTTTGCCACCTGCTACAACTCCGAAAAGGGGCTGTCCGTCACCGAGATGTCCGCCAACGAGCAGGACTGGGCGGTGGTGTTCAACATCAAGCGCATCGAGGAAGCCGTCAAGAACGGCGACTACAAGGAAATGAACGGCGTGCCCGTCATCGACGGACGCAAGGGCTCCAAGTACACGCGCTACATCCCGGTGCCCAATTCGCCGCACGGCTGCAACGCCGCGCCCGACGGCATCCACGTGGTCTTCAATGGCAAGCTCTCGCCCACCGTCACGGTGATCGACGTGCGCAAGCTCGACGACCTGTTCGATGACAAGATCAAGGAACGCGACGTGGTCGTGGCCGAACCGCAGCTGGGCCTGGGCCCCCTGCACACGGCCTTCGACGGCCGCGGCAACGCCTACACCACGCTGTTCATCGACAGCCAGATGTGCAAGTGGAACATCGAGAAGGCCAAGCAGGCCTACAAGGGCGAGAAGGTCGATCCGATCATCCAGAAGCTCGACGTGCACTACCAGCCCGGCCACAACCACACCACGATGGGTGAAACCAAGGAAGCGGACGGCAAGTGGCTGGTGTCGCTGAACAAGTTCTCGAAGGACCGTTTCCTGAATGTCGGCCCCCTGAAGCCGGAAAACGACCAGCTGATCGACATCTCCGGCGACGAAATGAAGCTGGTGCACGACGGCCCCAGCTTCGCGGAACCGCACGACATGCTGCTGGTGCACCGCTCCAAGGTCCGCCCCAAGCACATCTGGGACCGCAACGACCCGATCTGGGAGGACGTCCGCCAGATGGCCGCCAAGGACGGCGTCACCCTGGAATCCGCCGCGAACGTGATCCGCGACGGCAACAAGGTGCGGGTCTACATGGTGGCCGTGGCGCCGGTGTTCAGCCTGCCCAGCTTCGAAGTCAACGAAGGCGACGAAGTCACCGTCGTGGTCACCAACATGGAGCGCATCGAGGACCTGACCCACGGCTTCACGCTGACCGGCTACGGCATCGCCATGGAAATCGGGCCGCAGGCGACCTCTTCGGTCACCTTCACGGCTTCGCGTCCGGGCGTGCACTGGTACTACTGCCAGTGGTTCTGCCACGCGCTGCACATGGAAATGTCCGGCCAGATGTACGTCAAGCCCAAGAAGGCCTGATGTCCATGCGTCGTCCGACCGCCCCGATCTCTTTTGCCGCAGGGCTGGCGATCCTGATCGCCGCCCACGGGGCGGTGCGCGCCGCCGTGATCGACGTGCCTGCGGGTTCCGACCTGCGGGCCGCGATCGCGGCGGCGGCGCCGGGCGACGTCCTGAACCTGGCGCCGGGCGACTATCCCGGCAACCTGGTCATCGACAAGCCCCTGACCCTTCAGGGGCCGCCCGACCGCGGCGCCCGCATCCTGGGCGAGCGCACGGGCCGCACCATCTGGGTCAAGGCCGAGGACGTCGCCCTGCGCCACCTGACCGTCCGCCACTCGGGCCTGAGCCTGCCCGACATGGACGCGGGCATCTTTCTCGACAAGACCGCCACCCGCGCCCGCGTCGCGGAAAACGACATCATCGACAATTCCGTCGGCGTCTATCTCTGGGGTGCGCGCGATGCCCTGGTGGAACGCAACCGCATCGTCGGCAACACCGGGCTGCGCGTGAACGAGCGCGGCAATGGCGTGACCGTCTGGAACGCACCCGGCTCCAAGGTGCTGGACAACGACATTTCCGAAGGCCGCGACGGGATCTTCTCCAACAACAGCCGCGAAAACGTATTCAGCGGCAACGTCTTCCACAACCTGCGCTACGCGGTGCACTACATGTACACCAACGACAGCGAGGTCAGCGGCAATGTATCGCGCGGCAACGAGATCGGCTACGCCATCATGTTCTCCCGCCGCCTGACCGTGCGCGACAACATCGCCGTCGACAGCACGCACCAGGGCCTGATGCTGAACGCCACGGACGACTCCATCGTCGACGGCAACGTCATCGTGCGGGCCGAAAAGTGCGTGTTCGTCTACAACGCCAACATGAACGAGCTGGCCGACAACCATTTCCAGGACTGCGGCATCGGCGTCCACTACACCGGTTCCGAAGGCAACCGCATCCACGGCAACGCCTTCGTCGGCAACCAGAACCAGGTGAAGTACGTCGGCACCCGCTATCTCGAATGGTCGCAGGCCGGGCGAGGCAACTACTGGTCCGACCTGTCCGCCTTCGACCTGGACGGCAACGGCATTGCAGATACCGCCTACCGCCCCAACGGCCTGATCGACCAGGTCGTCTGGCGAGCACCCAACGCGCGGCTGCTGCTCAACAGCCCGGCCGTCTCCATCGTTCGCTGGGCCCAGTCCCAATTCCCCGCGATCCTGCCCGGCGGCGTGATCGACAGCGCCCCGCTCATGGGGATTCCGGCCACGCCGACCCTGAAAAAATTCGAGGCCCTGCCATGACCGTCACAGCGCCCCCGATCGAACTGCGATCCGTCACCAAACGCTACGCCGCGATGCGGGCCGTGGACAACGTCAGCCTGTTCATCGAGCCAGGCGAATGCGTCATCCTGGCCGGCCACAACGGCGCCGGCAAGAGCACCCTGATCAAGCTGATCCTGGGCCTGATCCGCCCGGAAACCGGTTCGGTGCGCGTGCTGGGAGAGACCGCCGGCACGCCGGCCGCCGCCCGCGCCCGGCGCCACATCGGCTACCTGCCGGAAACCGTGGCCCTGCACCCGTCGCTGACGGGCATCGAGACTCTGGCCTTCTACGCCCGCCTGAAAGGCCTGTCCACGAACGGCAACACCGCCCTGCTCTCTCGCGTGGGCATCGCCGAAGCCGCCCGGCGCCGGGTCGGCGGCTATTCCAAGGGCATGCGTCAGCGCCTGGCACTCGCCCAGGCCCTGCTCGGCTCGCCCCGGGTGCTGCTGCTGGACGAACCCACGACCGGCCTGGACCCGGCTTCCCGGCTGCTGTTCTACGACATCGTCCGCGAACTGCGCGACGCAGGGGCCGCCATCCTGTTGTCCACCCACGCACTGGCCGAGCTCGAAGGGCTGGCCGACCGCGTCATCGTCATGTGCAAGGGCCAGAAGATCGCCGACGGCACCCTGGGCGAACTGCGCCGCGAGGCCGACCTGCCGGTCCGGATCCGCCTGACACTGGACGACGACCCCATCCAGGTTCCCGAAGGCTGGCGGCGCATCGGCGCCGGCCGCATCGAATCGACTTGCTCCGAAGCCGACAAGCTGCGCCGGCTGCGCGATGCCCAGGCCATGCCCGACATCCGCGACATCGAACTCGAACATCCCGGACTCGATGAAATGTACGCGCAGTTCCTGCGCCGGGAGGACGCATGAATCCGACCCTGATCCTGATCCGCAAGGAAATCCGCGATGGCCTGCGCAACCGCTGGGTGCTGGCGATCACCGCGCTGCTGGCCATGCTGGCCCTGTCGCTGGGCTTCCTGGGCAGCGCGCCGACCGGCACCGTCAAGGTCGACCCCCTGACCGTCACGGTCGTCAGCCTGTCCAGCCTGTCGATCTTCCTGATCCCCCTGATCGCCATGCTGCTGTCCTATGACGCCATCGTCGGCGAGATCGATCGCGGCACCATGGCCCTGCTGCTCAGCTACCCCATCGCGCGGCGCCAGGTCCTGGCGGGCAAGTTCCTCGGCCACCTGGCCATCCTGGCGTTGGCCACGATCGCCGGCTACGGCATCGCGGGGCTGGCGCTGCAGCTGGCGCATGGCGGACTGGACCTCGCGGCCTGGACGCCCTTTGCCCTGCTGATCGCCGCCAGCATCCTGCTGGGCGCCAGCTTCCTGTCGCTGGGCTACCTGATCAGCGCCCTGGTCCAGGAACGCGCCACGGCCGCGGGCGTGGCCATCGGCGTCTGGCTGTTCCTGGTGGTGATCTACGACATGGTGCTGCTGGGCGTGCTGGTGGCCGACCAGGGCCGCATCATCACGGCACCGCTGCTGAACGGCATCCTGCTGTTCAATCCGACCGATGTCTATCGCCTGCTGAACCTGACCGGCCACGAGAACATCGCCATGTTTGCCGGCATGGCCGGGCTGAGCGACCAGGCCTCGCTGTCCACCGGATTCCTGCTGCTGGCCCAGATCCTCTGGATCGCCGTCCCGCTCGGCCTGGCGGCCCTGGCCTTCAACCGGAGGTCGTTATGAATGCATTGCGCAGTGCCGTGCGCACGAAGAGCATCACCCGGCGGTCCGCGGCGCACCTGCTCGGCGCCGCCCTGATGGCCGCCGCCCTTGCCGGCTGCGGCAACGGCGGCGGCACTTCGTCCGTCCCCCCCTCTCCCATGGCGATGACCGATGACGCCGTCGGCCACTATTGCGGCATGAACCTTTACGAACACATCGGCCCCAAGGGCCAGATCCTCCTGCGCGACCGCGACATCCCGGTCTGGTTTTCCACCATCCGCGAGGTCTTCGCCTACACCCTGCTGCCCGAAGAGCCCAAGGCCATCCTCGCCATCTACGTGCAGGACATGGGCCGCGCGGGACCGGACGGCAACCCGCCGGCCGACGCCTGGATCGACGCCCGCAACGCCCATTACCTGATAGAAAGCAGCGCGGTCGGCAGCATGGGCGCGCCAGACGCCCTGCCCTTCGCACGGATGGAAGACGCACTCGCCTACGCCGAACGCTACGGCGGGCGCATCACCAGCTTCAAGGACATGCCGGAGGACTACGTCCTGCGCGCCCCCGAACTCGTGCCCAGCGCAGACCGCGAACCCGTCGGAGCTCCATCATGAACACCCCTCACCTTCCCCGCCGCCGGCGGTTCCTCGGCATTCTGGCGGCCAGCGCCGCCCTGGCCGGACCAGGCAGCCTGCGCGCCGCATTGCGCGATCCCGCCGCACTGCCCGAACCGGTCGTCTGGAACGGCATCGCCCTGGGCGCCGACGCGCAGCTGCAGCTGCTGCATCCCGACCGCGCCCACGCCGAACGGCTGGTGCGCATGGCCGTCGCCGAAATCCACCGCCTGGAGCGGATTTTCAGCCTGTATATCGAGGACAGCGCCCTGGTACGCCTGAATCGCGCGGGCCGCCTGGACGCCCCCCCGCCAGACCTGAGCCGCCTGCTGTCCCAGTCCGTCGCCTTCAGCGAGCGGACCGATGGCCATTTCGACCCCTCCGTGCAAGTGCTGTGGGACCTGTATGCCGCCCGCGCGCTCGGCGGCGGGGTGCTGCCTCCCGAGCCCGATGCACTGCGGGCCGTGCTGGCCAAGGTGGACTACCGCGCCATCCGCATCGAGGAAGACGCCATCGTGCTGGAACGCCAGGGCATGGCGCTGACCCTGAACGGCATCGCCCAGGGCTACATCACCGACCGGGTGACCGAACTGCTGCGGTCCAACGGACTGGAGCACGCCCTGATCGACCTGGGCGAGGCACGCGGCCTGGGCATGCCCGCCCCCGGCCGCCCCTGGCGCGCCGGGATCGCCGATCCCCGTGAACCATCCCGCGTGCTCGAGTCCATCGACCTGGGCGACCGGGCCCTGGCCACATCCGGCGGCTACGGCACGCCGCTGGACGCCGCGGGACACTTCACACACCTGTTCGACCCGCTCACGGGCGGGGCGGTGCCGCGCTGGCGCAGCGTCAGCGTGCTCGCATCCGATGCGACGACCGCCGATGCGCTGTCCACGGCCTTTTCTCAGATGCCGGTTCACGCGATCCGTGGTATGATTTCGCGCTTTCCAGTCCAGGCATGGCTGGTACCGCCGGGCGACGGCGGGCTGATCCGCCTGGGGTGACTGGAAAGGGCTCTCGAAAGAGCGCCAAAAGCGATGTGACAAGCTTCAAAAAGCACGTTATAATTTCGCTTCTTTAGCGGCTGTAGCTCAGTTGGATAGAGTACTTGGCTACGAACCAAGGGGTCGTGGGTTCGAATCCTGCCAGCCGCGCCATACACAAGCAAGGGCTTACAGATTACGGTCTGTAAGCCCTTGTCCCTTTCCGGGGGCTACATCGCCCAGGATGCCGCCGCGCGCAGCAGCCATGCCGATCCGGCCACGACGATGACACCGCCGCTCCACAGTGCCAGCAGCCACGCCACACGGCGCAGCCAGTTCGCCAGCGCATTCAATGGTAGCCCTCCCCGGCCCGGACCTTGCCCCTGAATACCCAATACGACCAGCCGGTATAGGTCAGGATCACGGGTATGACGAGCAGCGCGCCGACCAGGGTGAAACCCAGGCTCTGAGGCGGGCCGGCCGCATCCCGGATCGTCAGGACGGGCGGCACGACGAAGGGCCAGAGGCTGATGCCCAGGCCGCTGTAGCCGAGAAAGACCAGCAGCAAGGTCCACAGGAACGGGCCGGCGCCAGGCGCCCGTCCGAGCGAGACCCGCAGCCGCCGGAGCGCAATACCCACCAGCAGCGGTACGGGAGCGAACCAGAGCAGGTTGGGATAGCTGAACCAGCGATCCGCGATCCGCGGATGGGCAAACGGCGTCCATACGCTGACGATGGCGATGACGCCGAGGAATGCCCATGAGAGCAGGCCGGAAATGCCGGCGAACCGCATCTGCAGACGGCCTTCGGTCTTCATGACCAGCCACGTCGCGCCCAGCAGGCCGTATTCCACCAGCAGTCCCAGGCCGGTGAACAACGGAAAGGGCGACAGCCATGGCACGCTGCCTCCGGCATCCTTCCCGGGCGCGGCCAGGCCATCGAGAAACGCCCCCAGGATGATGCCCTGGAAAAAGGCCGCCACGGCAGAACCGCCACAGAAGGCGATATCCCAGCGTGCCCGCGCCGCCACCGGTGCCTTGAAGCGGAATTCGAACGCCACGCCCCGGAACACCAGGCCGACGAGCATGAGCACGATCGGCACGCTCAAGGCCTCCAGCACGATGGAATAGGCGGCGGGGAACGCCGCAAACAGGCCGGCGCCTCCCAGGACGAGCCAGGTCTCGTTCCCGTCCCATACAGGTGCCACGGTATTGACCATGACATCACGGCCGCCCCGGTCCCGGACGAATGGAAACAGCAGGCCGATGCCCAGATCGAAGCCATCCATCACGACATACATCATCACCGCGAACAGGATGATGACGGCCCAGACGATGGGCAGATCAATTCCCATGGCCGTCCCCTTCCTGCGCCGCGGACAGCGGCCGCATCGCCTGGCTGGACTGGCCCGCCCCGCCTTCCGGGGCAGGCGCGGAA
Organism: Castellaniella daejeonensis; assembly: GCF_039523555.1. Lineage (NCBI taxonomy): Bacteria > Pseudomonadati > Pseudomonadota > Betaproteobacteria > Burkholderiales > Alcaligenaceae > Castellaniella > Castellaniella daejeonensis. The sequence goes on along the minus strand of NZ_BAAAFN010000008.1, from coordinate 26,432 downwards.
TCCGCCGGATCTTCCGCCAGCAGATGCAACCCGTACGCCGTACCGGCACCGAACACCATCAAATAGACCGCCACGAACAGGCCCAGGGTGAACGCGACCTGGCCGGCGGGGTGCGATGATGCGGCATCGCTGGTGCGCAACAGCCCGTATACGACCCAGGGCTGACGTCCTGCCTCGGTGGTGTACCATCCGGCCAGGATGGCCGCGAGGCCCGCGGGCGACATGGCCACGGTGCACCTCAGGAAGCGCCGATGCCCGTACAACCTTGCGCTCCGGCGCAGCCACGCGCCCCAGAAGGCCAGCGCAATCATCAACAGGCCCAGGCCGACCATGATGCGGAAAGTCCAGAACACGCTCGTCGAATCGGGGCGATCGGCCGCCGGGAAATCCTTCAGCGCGGGAATCTGCGCATCCCAGCTGTGCGTGAGGATGAGGCTGCCGAGCCGGGGAATCTCGACCGCATGGCGTGTCATCTCTGCATCCATGTCGGGCCAGCCGAACAAAATGAGCGGCACGCCCTCGCCAGGCGCCCCCGGTTCCCAATGCCCTTCCATCGCCGCCAGTTTCGCGGGCTGGTGCTCCAGCGTGTTGAGGCCGTGCAGATCGCCGATCACGGCCTGGGCGGGCGCCGTGCCGAGCAGCATCCACATCGCCATCGACAGCATCGACCGCGCCGGCGCATTGCCGGGACGCCTGAGCAGGTGCCACGCGCCCGTGCCGCCCACGATGAGCGCCGTGGCGAGAAAAGCGCCGGTAACCATGTGGCTCAACCGGAAAGGAAAGGACGGGTTGAAGATGACCCTCAGCCAGTCGACCGGAACCGCGACGCCGTTCACGATTTCATGACCCTGCGGAGTCTGCATCCAGCTGTTGGAAGCGAGGATCCAAGTGGCCGAGACCAGCGTCCCAAGCGCAACCACGCAAGTCGAAAGAAAGTGCAATCCCGGCCCCACCCGCTTGAGGCCGAACAGCATGACGCGCAGGAATCCGGCCTCCAGGAAGAAGGCAGTCAGTACTTCATAGGTCAGCAGGGGCCCCGTGATCGCGCCGGCGAAGCACGAGAATCCGCTCCAATGGGTTCCAAACTGGTAGGCCATGACGATGCCGGACACCACGCCCATGGCAAATGCCACGGCGAATGGCCTCAGCCAGAAGCGGTACAGCGTCATGTAGACGGACCTGCCCGTGGCCAGCCACAGGGCCTCCAGGACCGCCAGATAGCTGGCAAGCCCGATCGTGATGGCGGGAAAGACAATGTGGAATGAAATCGTGAACCCGAATTGGATGCGCGCGAGCAGGATTGCGTCCATGAGTGCCCCCCATTCCAGTTGATGCGGCCGGACGGGGCAGCAAGTTCCATTCCAGGTACGGGAATGGCCTATAGTAGCGAGGCTGACCGCCACGCCGGAGATGAATCTTGCCCCCTTCCTGCACTGGAACCCCCGCCCGCCAGACACTGGCGGGCGTTCTCCTTCTGGTTGCGTCCATGTGGGCGCTGTCTGGCCTGGACGCCAGCGGCAAGTACCTGATGGGCACCGACATCGGCGTGACGCTGTGGGTGGTGTGCCTGGTGCGCTACGGGGTGCACATGGCGCTGACCCTGATCGTCATCATCCCCGTGCGGGGCTGGAAGGCCTTGCGCTGCCGCCGGCCGCGCGCGCAGGCGGCGCGCGGGCTGTCCATGCTGGCCGCCACCATGCTGTTCTTCACCACCCTGCACTTCCTGCCGCTGGGCCAGGCCACCGCCATCAATTTCCTGGCGCCCCTGATCGTGCTGTCGATCGCGCCCTGGGCGCTCAAGGAGCCGCCCTTCCTGTCGCGCTGGATCGCCGCAGGGATCGGGCTCCTCGGGGTGCTGGTGGTGGTGCGGCCGGGTTCGGGCCTGGACCCCGCAGGCACGCTGTTCGGCCTGATGACGGCCTGCGCACTGGCCTCTCAATACATCGCCTCGCGCCGCGTGGCGGTCGACGATCCCTACACGACGCTGATCTGGAGCGGAGCCGTGGGCAGCGTGGTGATGACGCTGGCCCTGCCTCTCTACTGGCAGGACATCTCGGCGCTCGTCGGCAGGCTCACCCCCATGCAATGGCTGGTGCTCCTGAGCACGGGCTTCTGGGGCTGCGGGGGGCATTTCCTGCAGATCCAGGCCTACCGGCGGGCGCCCGCCTCGCTGCTGGCGCCCTTCGTCTATTTCCAGATCGTCAGCGCCGCCGCCCTGGGCTGGCTGATCTGGGGCCAGTTCCCCGACCTGGTGTCATGGCTTGGAATCGCCTTGGTCTGCGCCAGCGGCATCACGATCGGTCTGGTGGAATGGCGCCGCAACGGCACCGCGCAGGCAGGGGCCGGCAAGGCCGCCTGACGAAGGCCGGGGCGCCCCGTTCCGCCGTCAGGCGCCCGGCCGCGCATCCGGCATCTCGACGCCGCGCATCAGGACATCCAGTGCAGGGATGCGCCGGGCCATGCCAGCGACTGCGGCCGCATCGACCCGGGCCAGAGGCGGAATTTCCGCAATGATGCGCACGCCCCCGAAACGCTCCAGCGCCTCGCGATTGCCGGGCGACGGCGGCCCGTTCATCACCACGCCCAGCACGGGCAAGCCCCGCGCGCGCAGGGCATGCAGGCTGAGCAGCGTGTGGTTGATCGTGCCCAGGGTGCTGCGCGCCACCAGCACCACGGGCAATGCCAGGCGGGCGGGCACATCAATCATCATGCTGTGTTCATCCACCGGCACATACAGCCCGCCCGCGCCCTCCACCACCAGCGGCGCGTTCGTCCCGGGAAGGCGCAGAGCGGACATATCCAGTGCGACACCCTCGGCCCGGGCAGCAGCCCACGGAGCCAGCGGCGCCCGCAGGATACAGGCCGGCGCATGCAGCTCATGCCCGCCGCCCGGGCCGAGCAGTGCCGCGACGGTTTCGGAATCGCCCGCCGCGGCGGCGATCCCCGTCTGATACGGTTTCCAGTAATCAGCGCCCCACGCCTTGGCCAGGATCGCCGAGACCAGGGTCTTGCCCACGTCGGTGTCCGTGCCCGTCACGAACACGCCCGGGCGCGCCCTTCGTCCGGATTCATGCGGATTCATGCGGATGTCCTCCCTTCCATCGGCACACCGGTCCTGCGCCACAGACCGAATGCGATCCGGTAAGAACAGCGCGCGCCGGTGCGGTCGAATTCCGCACACACGCGGCGCAGCAGTTGCAGCGGCAATGGCCGCGTCCCCGGCCTGGGCGCCGTCGCCCCGATCCCTTTCAGCCCGCGCAGGAAGGCCGCAGCGCCGCCGCATTCGGCGACAATGCGCTCCAGGCCCACCCGTCCCGCCAGTTCACTGCGCCGCAGGCGCAGTGCACCTGGCTGGGGAAAACGAATCATCCGTGAACGCAACCCGAGGACCTCGTGCGCCCGATCCCACTCGGCAAGCGTTCCATGCACGGGCAACGCAACGGCCAGATGCCCGCCCGGCGCCAGCAAGGCCGCCAACCGCGCCAGCCCCCCGGCGGGATCGGCGAACCACTGCAGGACCATGCTGGAACAGATCAGGTCATAGCGTCCGGCATCCTCTGCCAGCGCTGGATGTTCGCCATCCATGACCCGGTAGCGGACCGTACCGCCCAGGCGCAACCGGCTCCGGGCCCGGTCCACCATCCCGGGGGACAGATCCGTGACCGTCCAGTCCGCCTCGGCAAAGCGTTCGCCCAGCAGGCGGGTGAGACAGCCCGTGCCGCAGCCGATTTCCAGGATGCGGGGACGTTCCGGCAACTCCAGCATGCCGATCCGGGCCGCCAGCCGGGCGGCCACCTCGCGCTGCACTTCGGCATGGCGATCGTAGCGGGCCGCCGCTGCACCGAAACGCGCACCCACGCCGGAAGGCCGTTCGGTGCCGACAAGGCGGCCGGAAGCAGCGGGCGCGGCGGCCGGGGAGAATGCGCGCGCGGCGGCCGGCGGCGCCAGACCGTTGCGCTCCAGGAATCCCGCAATGCGCTCGGCACACCAGTCCGGGGCCTGCAGCGGCAGCAAATGCCCGCCACCCGCAAGCCAATCGATGGGTTTGCCGGGCAAGGCTTCTCCTGCCATTGACGCAGGCACGATGGGGTCCTCGGCCCCCGACAGCGCAAGCCATGGCGCCTCCGGCCCCGGCAGGCGATCGCGCAGGTCGAGTTCCTGCATCGTCCGCAGATCGCGGACAAGCGTCGGCGGACATGGGCAGGCGCCGGCCGGACCTGCGCCGCAACGCCGCCTGAATTCGTCGACCACGGCGGCCGGCGACGCACGCAGCCGGCTTGCCATGCGGCGCAATATGCGGCGATCCACGCCTTGCGGAAAATCGCTTCCGGCGCAGAAGCGGGCGAACCCATTGATGGCCACCCAGGCGCGCGGCAGGGCACCCGCAGGCGGAGAAAACCGGGCCAGCATGCGCATGCAGCCAAACGAATGACCGATCACGACGAACGGCCCCCCGGGCAAGGCATCGTTCTCCGGCAAGCTGGAAAAGTAGCCGCGCTCCAGCGCATGCTGCGGCCAGGCGCGCAATCGGGCCCGCAGCACATCCCAGAAACCGGACTCGAACCCCCAGCCGTGCACGAACACAAGCGTGGGTGTCGTGGGCGAGAACGCCCCGGCGACGCGCGGCGCGGCGATCATGCCGCCCGGTTGGTCATGCCCACGGCCGTCCGGCGCACCCGCCGGATTCATGCCGTGGCCTCCAATGCCTGCGACAAAGCATCGGTCAACCTGCCGATGTCCGCGTGGCTGTGCGCCGCGCTGAGTGCGATGCGCAGGCGGCTGGTGCCGCGCGGCACCGTGGGCGGACGGATGGCGGTGACCAGCACGCCGCATCTTTCCAGAGCCTGGCTCAAGGCCAGCGCCCGGCATTCGTCGCCGACCAGGACAGGCACGATCTGGGTGCTCGAAGCGCCCGTGTCCAGCCCCATGGACTGCAGGACGCGCCGCAGCGCGTCGGCCTTGGCCATCAGCGACGCGCGCTCGGCCTGCATCCCGGGCACGAGATCCAGCGCGGCGTCGATGGCGCCCAGCACGGCCGGCGGCAGCGCGGTCGTGTAGATGAAACCTGAACAGGCATTGATCAGGTAGTCGCACAGCGCACGGGATCCGGCGACGTAGGCACCGAAGCTGCCCAGCGCCTTGCTGAATGTTCCCATGGCGAGATCGACCCGCCCCCCGGCAAGGCTCGACAACCCCATGCCGTCCGGTCCCAGCACACCCGTGGCGTGGGCTTCGTCCAGGTAGAGGAAGGCCCCGTGCCGCTCCGCGAGTCCGGCCAGTGCCGTCACGTCGCAGCGGTCTCCATCCATGCTGAACACGCTTTCGGTCACGATCATGCGCTGTCCGGGCTGCCCGGCCCGCGCCTGCAACTGGGCCTCGAGGTGGTCCAGGTCGTTGTGGCGGAACCGGATCTGCCGGATCCCCGCAGCGCGGCATCCCTGGTGCAGGCTGGCATGGGCCAGGCGGTCGACATAGACCTGCGCATCGCTGCCCAGCACCCGCAACAGCGCCGGCAGGACCGCCGCGTTCGCCTGCCATCCGGAGGAAAACAGCAGTGCGGCCTGCGTGCCCTTGGCATGCGCGATCCTGGCCTCGACCTCGGTGCAGGCCGGGCCCGTCCCGCAGACCAGCCGCGACGCAGTCGCCCCAGCCCCGTGGTTCCGGACGTAGCTGCATGCCCTGGCGATCAGGTCCGGGTGCAGGGACAACCCAAGGTAATCGTTGCTGCAGAAGTCCAGGATCTCGCGCCCACCCTGCACGCGCCGCCCGGGGAATGCATGGCCGAAAACACGTATCGAACGCCGCAGGTGCTCCTGTTGCGCCGCGCGAAGATAGCGCTCGAAGAAAGGATCGAATCGGTCCCGCGCCATGTCGCCCCGCCCCCGGAATGAAAACCCATCGGGAGGCGATAATATCAAAATGAATGAAGTAAACTTATTTTGACTGCATTTACAAAGAAGATAGGCGAAGAACGGTTTTGGGTGGATTTTCCGCCAACTCACTTCAAGCGGACTTCATCGGACTGCCATCTTGGCACCGGCCTCGATTTCACCTCAATTGCAACAAAACATGAAAACACCCCTTCCAGACTGGCTGACCGAAGGCCAGCGCCACGTGTGGCTGCCCTACACCCAGATGAAGACGGCGGCCATGCCCGCACCGGTCGTCCGCACGCAGGGCAGCCGCATCCAATTGGCCGACGGGCGCATCCTGATCGACGGCATCGCCTCATGGTGGACCGCCTGCCACGGCTACAACCATCCGCATATCGCCCGGGCCGTGCACGACCAGCTCGACCGCCTGCCGCACATCATGTTCGGCGGACTCGCGCACGAACCCGCGCTGAAGCTCGCCAAGCGCCTGTGCGTCCTGCTGGGGCCGGGGCTGGACCGCGCCTTTTTCACGGAATCCGGGTCCGTCTCGGTCGAGGTGGCGCTGAAGATGGCCATGCAGTACTGGTTCAACCAGGGCGAGCCGCAACGACGCCGCATCGTCGCGTTCCGGGGCGGCTACCACGGCGACACATTCGGCACCATGGCGGTCTGCGACCCCGGGGTGGGCATGCACGCCGCCTTCGACGGCATCATCCCGCACCAGGACCTGCACGATCTTCCCCTCGACGATGCATCCTCCGATGCCCTGGACGCATGGCTGCGCGAACACGCCGGCCACATGGCTGCCATCCTGGTCGAGCCGCTGGTGCAGGGCGCCGGCGGCATGCGCATGCATGAACCTTTCGTGCTTGCGCGGCTGCGGGAACTGGCCGACCGCCACGATGTCCTGCTGATCTTCGATGAAATCTTCACCGGCTTCGGGCGCACCGGCACGATGTTCGCCTTCGAGCAGGCGGGCGTCCAGCCGGACATCATCACACTGTCCAAGGCACTGACGGGCGGCACCCTGCCCTTGGCCGCCACGGTGGCCAGCCGGCGCGTCTTCGAGGGTTTCTGGTCCGACGATCCCGCGCATGCGCTGATGCATGGGCCAACCTACATGGGCAATGCGCTTGCCTGCGCCGCCGCGCTGGCTTCCCTGGACCTGTTCGAGCGAGAACCCAGGCTGGCCCAGGTCCGGGCGATCGAAGGGCAACTGCGCGAAGGCCTGGCGCCATGCGCGGCCCTGCCCTGCGTGCGCGAGGTTCGCGTCAAGGGGGCCATCGGCGCGGTGGAACTGCACAGCACGCCAGACCGTGCCGCCCTGTGCCGGCAATTCCTGGAGGCGGGCGCATGGATCCGCCCCTTCGGCAATATCGTCTACCTGACGCCCGCCTTCACGACGACGCCGGACGACCTGCGGCGGCTGACGGATGCGATCGAGACCGTGTTGTCCGCATTGCCGTCCTGAAGGCATGCACGCCGATGGCGGCCGCGCGCCGCCCGGCGGCAACTCAGCGGCCGTTCAGCGCAGCGCCAGTTGCGCGGCGGCCATCTGCTGCCCCTTGCCGAGCCTGATGTCCCGCATCAGGGCGGCGAGCTTCTGGGTGGCAGCGATCAGCGCGCCATTGAGCGCGCTCATCTGCGCCTGAATCTGCTGCAGGCGGATGCGCCTGGCTTCCGGATTCATGCTGTCGTCCGCCTGGACCGCCCGCAGCTCCCGCATCAGCTGGGCCAGCTTGGCCCGCAAATCGCGGATCATCCGCAGCAGGTTCTTGACGGCCTCGGGCAGATCGCTGTCCTCGATGTCCTGGTAGCGGCCCGTGGCGCTCGACTGCGTCCCGGAAGCGGCTTCGAACAACGCTCGCCCCAGGCTGGAAATTGCGGGCTGGGCCGAGGATGGCGGATTCGCCAAGGCGCCACCGGCCATCGCCTTGGCGCCCATGGGCGTCAGGGGGGCCACAGAGGGCAAGGCCGAAGAAAGGGGATCGAGCAAGTCCATGGCACCGTCTCTGCCGCAGGCCCCGACTCGCGAAAACGAACCGGCGCGCCCGCACCGTCATCTACGGCCGGGCAGCCGGAGTCTTTACCCCAGCCGCCAGGAGAAGCCGCCAAGGGCGGCGCGCCCGGCTACGCCGTCTCGACCCGCCCCAGCAGGCTGCCGGCCTCGACGAACGCGCCTTCCGCAACCGCCTGACGCAGGACACCGGCCAAGGGCGCGAGCACCTGGGTTTCCATTTTCATCGCTTCCATCACGGCCAGCACCTGTCCGGCCTCGACTGCCGACCCGTCGCCTGCTTTCCAGGCCAGCAGCGCGCCGCTGATCGGCGCCGCCAACCCGCCCGGGCCTGCATCCTGCGGGCCGCTTGCCGCTGGAGCAGCGTCATCCGGATCGGGGCCGGACCCGCCCGCGAGCGCGCCCCAGGCCGGCACTGCCCCCGCGGGCAGACCCAGCGAGACGCGCCTACCGTCGATCTCGACGAACGTACGCAATAGAGGCGGCGTGCCGGGTGCCGCAGGCCTGGGGGCATCGGCCAGATCGACGGTGAACTCGGTCTCGATCCAGCGCGTGTGCACGCGGAAGCCGTCTTCGCCGACGAAATCGTCCTGATCCACCACGGCGCGATGGAAAGGCAGCACGGAGGCCACCCCTTCGATCTCGAATTCACTCAGGGCGCGGCGCGCACGGGCCAATGCCTGTTCCCGCGTGGCGCCGCTGACGATGAGCTTGGCCATCAATGAGTCGAACACGCCCGGGACCAGGGAGCCGGACTCCACGCCGCTGTCGATCCGCACGCCCGGCCCGGAGGGCGGCGCGAAACGCACGACGCGGCCCGGAACGGGCAGATAGCCACGCCCCGGATCCTCCGCATTGATGCGGAATTCCAGGCTGTGCCCGCGCGGAGCGGGGGTGGACTCGACGGACAGGGGCAGGCCGTCGGCGATGCGCAGCTGTTCGACCACCAGGTCCAGGCCGGAAGTTTCCTCGGTCACGGGGTGCTCGACCTGCAGGCGGGTGTTGACCTCGAGAAAGGAAATGCGGCCGTCGCGCGCCAGCAGGAATTCCACCGTTCCGGCGCCGACATAGCCCGCACGGGCGCAGATGGCGCGGGAGGCATCGTGGATGCGGGCGCGCTGCTCTTGCGTGAGGAAGGGCGCGGGGGCTTCTTCGACCAGCTTCTGATTGCGCCGCTGCAGCGAACAATCACGATCGCCCAGCACCACCACCCGCCCATGGGCGTCGGCGATCACCTGGGCCTCGATGTGGCGGGGCCGGTCCAGGAACTGCTCGATGAAGCATTCCCCCCGGCCGAATGCAGCCGTCGCCTCGCGCACGGCCGATTCATACAACTCGGCAACCTCGTCCAGCCGCCACGCGACTTTCAGGCCACGCCCGCCGCCGCCGAACGCTGCCTTGATGGCGATGGGCAGGCCGTGGGCCTCGGCAAAGGCCAGTGCTTCAGCGGCACTGGCGACCGGCCCGTCGGTCCCGGCAACCAGCGGCGCGCCCGCGGCCTGGGCGATTCGCCGGGCGGCCACCTTGTCGCCCAGCGCCTCGATAGCCCCGGGCGGCGGGCCGATCCAGGTCAGGCCCGCATCAATGACCGCGCGCGCGAATTCCGCGCGCTCGGACAGGAAACCGTAGCCTGGATGCACGGCATCGGCTCCGGCGCGCTGCGCAACGGCCAGCAACTTGCCGATATCCAGGTAGGTCTCGGAAGGACGGCGCCCCTGCAGCGCCCAGGCCTCGTCGGCCCGACGCACGTGCAGCGCATCGGCATCGTCGTCGGCATAGACGGCGACGGAGCGCACGCCATAATCGGCGCAGGCGCGCGCAACGCGCACGGCGATCTCGCCCCGGTTGGCGATCAGGACTTTACGAATCATGGCAGGATTTCCTCGAATGGCCCGATGGGCCGGAAGCGCAGGCGGGCGCCCACGGGGATCTGGGCAGCGAGATCCAGGTGACGGGCGGCAACCACCCCGATCACCGGATAGCCGCCGGTCAATGGATGATCGGCCAGGAAAAGGACCGGCTGGCCACCGGCCGGCACCTGGATCGCACCGGCCACCGTGCCTTCGCTGGGCAGTTCTCCGTGGCGGCTGCGCGCCAGGGGTTCCGCCCCCGCCAGACGCATGCCAACCCGGTCGGATTGCGGCGTGACTGTCCATTCCTGTCCAGCCAGCAGCACCAGCGCCTCCGGAGTGAACCAGTCTGCACGCGGTCCCAGGACGACCTCCAGGGTGACCAGATCGCCGCGGCCGGGCAGCACCGGCGGGATTTCGCCACACGGCAGTACCGCTGCCAGCCGCACCCCCTCCAGGTCGGCGCCCACCGGCAGGCGGTCGCCCGGGCGCAACGGCGCCGGCCCGATTCCCGCCAGGGTATCCGTGGCGCGACTGCCCAGCACGGGCGCCACGTCCCAGCCGCCGCGCACGGCCACATAGCAGCGCACGCCGGCATCCGGCGCGCCGATCTGCAGTTGGTCGCCGTCGTCGAGCGCCAGCGGGCGGCAGAGCGGCGCCGGAAGTCGTTCTCCCGCCGCCGTTCTCAGTGTCAGCGCTGCCCGGGCGCCCGTGACGGCCACCACGGCCCGCCCCCGGCAAACCAGGCGCAGTCCACCCAGGGCGTTCTCCAGCACGGGCGCAGTGGCCGGATTGCCCACGATCCGGTTGGCCGTGCGCAGCGCACCCCGGTCCAGCGCCCCGGACAAGGACACGCCCATGCCGGTCAGGCCGGGCCGGCCCAGATCCTGGACCAGGGTCTGCAGACCGGCGGCCAGGACTTCGAAGCAGGCGTGCGGCGCAGCCGAAGCAGGCGTTTCGCGATCCGGTGCCTGGCGGCCGCCGGCAAGATCTCCGGCCATCCCGTCCGCATCTGCGGCGGACCCGGAATGCTCCGGCAGACTGTAAACAGTGCCAGCAGCAGCCAGGTCGCGGAAACGGACCCGGAACCCGGGCTGGATCAGTGCGGGCTCGGCCCGGCCCATGTCCCACATCCGCAGGGGCGTGACGCCCAGCAGCTGCCAGCCGCCCGGGCTGTCGGACGGATAGACCGCGCTGAAATCCCCCGCCACGGCCACCGACCCCGCCGGCACGCGCACGCGCGGCGCGGCGCGGCGCGGCACGCCATGGAAACAGGGGTCGCCGCCCGCCAGGTAGACGAAGCCCGGCGCGAAACCGGCAAAGGCCGCCAGATAGTCGCTGCCGGTATGGCGCTCGATCAGTTCCGCGCGGCCCAGGCCCAGCAATTCGGCCACGGCATCGAGATCCTCGCCCGCATAGCGCACGGGAATTTCGACTCGCCGGATGGCGGCGGCCGGTACCTCAGGCGGATGCGGCCGGCCGTCATCCCCTTTTCCGGTGAGCGCCGTTTCCAGGCGTGCGGCGGCCTGCCGCAGCCAGGCGGCCACGGCTTGCGGCGCCAGGGCCGAAGGCCGAAACAGCACCAGCAGCGTCCGGGCGGCGGGAATCACGTCGTCCACCCCTTCGGGGCGCTCGCCGAGCGCCTGGAACAACGCCAGGGTCTCGTCCAGTGACCCGAGTTCCGCCAATACGGCGCCATCGCCGGCAGGCAGGCAGCGAAGGGGAATCACGATGCAGTCCCCCGAACACCGGGTCCGGAAACCGGCACGCACGGCTGGCAGCGGTCCGGCGCGATCATGACGCCCGCGCAGCGGCGAACGGCGCCAGATCGACTCCGGCCGCTTCCAGCCTTTGCCGCACGGCGCGCGCCATGGCGACGGCCCCCGGACTGTCGCCATGCACGCAGATGGAATCGGCCTGCAGGCGCACGCGACTGCCATCGATCGCAGTGATCTCGCCCGTGCGCACCAGGTCCAGCATGCGGTCCGCGACCTGGGCCGGGTCGTGCAGCACGGCGCCCGCCTCGCGGCGCGAGACCAGTACGCCTTCAGGCGTGTAGGCCCGGTCGGCAAACGCCTCGGCCACCACTCGCAGGCCGCGCTCCCGCGCCCAGTCCAGCAGGGGCGAGCCGGCCAGTCCCATCAGGACCAGACCCGGATCCAGCTCCAGCAGGGCGGTCATGACGTCATCCGCCTGGCGCCTGTCATGCGCAATCGTGTTGTACAGGGCGCCATGCGGCTTGACGTAGGTCACCCGGGTGTCGGCGGCGGCGGCCAGGCCCTGCAGCGCGCCGATCTGGTAGATGACATCGGCCACCAGTTCCCGGCTGGCCGGATCCATGTTGCGACGGCCGAAGCCGGCCAGGTCGGGATAGGCCACGTGTGCCCCGATGGCGACGCCGCGTTCCGCGGCGGCGCGCAGGGTATCCAGAATGCCGGCCGGATCCCCCGCATGAAAGCCGCAGGCGACGTTGGCGCTGGTGACGATATCCAGCATGGCGGCGTCATCGCCCATGCGCCATGCGCCGTAGCTTTCGCCGAGATCGCTGTTCAAGTCCATGTGCGTTCCTTATGATTGCAAAACGGACGACGAATCGTTGAACAATCCGCCGGCCCATGTTTCATTTCCATCCGGGCCGAGCCCCGATGGCCCACGGCAGGAAGCCCTGCCCGCGCCGCGATTTCCAGGATAACCATGCACTCCCGTCATTATCCCAGCCCTGCCGCCACACCGAGCCTGACCGACACGGTCGCCGAAACCATCCGCCAGCAACTCATTCAGGGCCAGCTGCGGGCCGGGCAGCGGCTGTCCGAGGCCGGGTTGAGCGAGCAACTGGAAGTCTCGCGCAACACCCTGCGCGAGGCCTTCCGGATCCTGTCCAAGGAAGGGCTGCTGCGGCACGAACCGAACCGCGGGGTCTCCGTGGTGGTGCCGTCGATCGCCGACATCATCGACATCTACCGCGTGCGCCGCCTGATCGAGTGCCAGGCCCTGGCCCAGGCATGGCCACGCCACCCCGCGCACAAGCGCATGGAACAGGCCCTGGCGCACGCGCGCCGCATGCGTGATGCGGGCGACTGGCTGGAAGTCGGCTCGGCCAACATGCTGTTCCACGCAAGCATCGTGGCCCTGGCCGACAGCGCGCGCCTCTCGACCATGTTCGCCGATATCTCGGCCGAACTGCGGCTGGCCTTCGGCCTGCTGGATGATCCCGAATATCTGCATGCGCCTTTCGTCGATCTGAACGCCCGCCTGCTGGAATTGTTCGAACTCGGCGACACGGCGGCGGCGGCCCGTCACCTGGAAAACTACCTGACTCAGTCCGAACGCATGGTGCTGTCCGTCTATTCCGCTCACGTCGAATGACCCGGCCCCTGCCCGCGGCGTGTCCGGCCGACTGTCCATGGACATGCCTCGCTCAAGATTGTTCAACAATATATATAAAATAAACCAACGATCAGAGACTACATCAACTACAAACTCCATATTATTGTTGATAACCCTGATCGACGCAGGACCGTCAATGGTCTATCTTTGTCAACAGCCATCGTCCGGGCCGGCTCGCGGCCGCGCGCGATGTCCTTCCGATCATTCTCCAGGAGCCCTCCATGAAGCGTCGCATTTTCCTCGCCACCGCCCTGGTCGCCGGTCTGGGCCTTACCGCCCAGGTTCAGGCCGCCACACAGTGGGACCTGGCTTCGGCCTATCCCGCCTTCAATTTCCACTCGCAGAACCTGGCCCAGTTCGCGAAAGACGTGGATGCAGCCACCCAGGGCGATCTGAAGATCACCGTCCATTCCGGCGCATCCCTCTTCAAGATGCCTGAAATCAAGCGTGCCGTGCAGGGCAACCAGGCCCAGGCCGGTGAATTCTTCATGGTCAGCTTCCAGAACGAATGGCAACCCTTCGGCGTCGACGGCCTGCCCTTCCTGGCCAGCAACTACGACGAAGCCTGGAAGCTCTACCAGGCCCAGAAGCCTGCCCTGGAAAAGAAGCTGGACCAGCAGGGAATGGTGCTGCTGTATGCCGTGGCCTGGCCTCCGCAGAGCATCTACAGCAACAAGCCCATCAATTCCGGCGCCGACCTGAAAGGCATGAAATGGCGCGTCTACAGCCCCACCACCGCCCGCATCGGCGAACTGGTCGGCGCCCAGCCCGTCACCATCCAGGAAGCCGAACTGACACAGGCGCTGGCCACCGGCGTGATCGAAGGCCTGATCACATCCAGCGCCACCGGCGCGGACAACAAGCTCTACGAGAACCTGAAATACTTCACCAACGTGCGCGCCTGGATCCCGAAGAACGCCGTGGTCGCCAACAAGAAAGCCGTCGAGGCCCTGTCCCCCGCCTCGCGCGAGGCCCTGATGAAGGCCGCAGCCGCAGCCGAGCAGCGCGGCTGGGAAGCATCCCGCAAGGTCGACGCCGATTCCATCGCCAAGCTGAAGGCCGGCGGCATGGAAATCGTCGAACCTTCGGCCCAGCTCAAGTCCGACCTGGCCAAGGTGGGCGACACCGTCATCCAGGAATGGACCGCCAAGGCCGGCGACGAAGGCAAGCAGATCCTGGACGCCTACCGTTCCAGCCTTTGATACACACCCCGGCGGCCCGTCGGGCCGCCACCGCGCGCCGGACGGCGCGCGGTTCCCCGATCCATAGGAACTTGCCATGCGCCGCTTTCTCGATGGACTCTACACCGCCAGCGGCTGGCTGGCCGGCCTGTGCATGATCGGCGTGCTGCTGATGGTGACCCTGATGATCCTGGGCCGCCTGCTGGGCTTTCCGATCGGCGGCGCCGACGCCTACGCAGGCTACGCCATGGCCGGCGCCGGATTCCTGGCACTGGCCAGCACGCTGAAGCACGGCGAACACATCCGCGTCACCCTGGTCCTGAGCATGCTGCACGGCAAGGGACGCCGGGCGCTCGAAATCATCGCCCTGCTCATTGCCGTCGCACTGTCGGGCTTTCTGGCCCTGTACTCCGTACGCCTGGTGTGGCAATCCTGGTCTTTCCAGGACATCTCCACGGGCATCGACGCCACGCCGATGTGGATCCCCCAGATCCCCATGGCCGTGGGCACCCTGATCTTCTTCATCGCCTTCCTGGACGAGTTCGTCCTGGAACTGTCGGGCAAGCGCCCGGCCGCCGCCACCGAGGAGCTCCACCATGAATGAGATCACGGCCAGCATTGCCCTGATCGTCGTCCTCTTTGCGCTGCTGGGCGGCGGAGTCTGGGTCGGCCTGACCCTGGCCGGCGTGGCCTGGTTCGGCATGGAGTTCTTCTCCAGCCGCGCAGCGGGCGACGCCATGGCCATCACGATCTGGGGCAGCACCAGCAGCTGGACCCTGACGGCCCTGCCCCTGTTCATCTGGATGGGCGAGATCCTGTATCGCACCAATCTTTCGGAAAATCTGTTCCGCGGCCTGGCTCCCTGGGTGAACCGGCTGCCCGGACGCCTGCTGCACACCAACGTGCTGGGCTGCACGATCTTCGCCTCGGTCTGCGGGTCCTCGGCCGCCACCTGCGTCACGGTGGGCCGCATGAACCTGCCGGAACTGCGGAAGCGCGGCTATCCCGACGCGCAGATCATCGGCTCGCTGGGCGGTCCTGCCACCCTGGGGCTGCTGATCCCGCCGTCCATCATCCTCATCGTCTATGGTGTGGCGGCGGAAACCTCGATCGCCAAGCTGTTCATCGCCGGGGTGATTCCGGGGCTGCTGCTCGCCCTGCTGTTCAGCGGCTGGATCGCCGGCTGGGCCCTGCTGCGACCCGAGCGCGTGCCGGAATCGGCGGCCGGGCTTTCCCTGGCCGAAAAGCTGCGCGAGTCGCGCCAGCTGATTCCGGTGGTCCTGCTGATCCTGGGCGTGATCTTCAGCATCTACAGCGGCGTGGCCACGGCCACCGAATCGGCGGCCATCGGCGTCATCGGCGCCTTCCTGCTGTCGGCCTGGCAGAAGACCCTGACCTGGAAATCGTTCCGCGATTCCCTGCTGGGCGCCACGCGCCTGTACTGCATGATCGCCCTGATCCTGGCCGGCGCCGCCTTCATGACCCTGTCCATGGGCTACATCGGCCTGCCCCGCCAGCTGGCGGAATTCGTCGGCGGGCTGAACCTGTCGCCCGGCATGCTGATCGTGGCGCTTGCCCTGTTCTACGTCGTGCTGGGCTGCTTCCTGGACGGCATTTCCACCATCGTCCTGACCATGGGCGTCGTGCTGCCCATCATCCAGGCAGCCGGCATCGATCCGGTCTGGTTCGGCATCTTCCTCGTGATCACGGTGGAAACCGCCCAGATCACGCCGCCGGTGGGATTCAACCTGTTCGTGCTGCAGAGCATGACCGGCAAGGAAATCACCTACCTGGCCCGGGTCTGCGCCCCCTACTTCAGCCTGATGGTGCTGCTGCTGGTCACCCTGTGGTACTTTCCAGGGCTGGCCACCTGGCTGCCCAGCCACATGTAGTAGCGATCGGCATCGCAAACACGAGGCTGTAGTATCGTAATCGCGGGGCCGCCTCCACCGGCCCGCGCGAGGACACCATGACCGCCACCCTGCTGATCGACTGCCGCCCGCACGACCTGGGCGGCGGTTTCATCGTCGGACGCGTACTTCCCTACCGCAAGCGACGCATGGTCGGGCCTTTCATCTTCCTCGACCACATGGGTCCGCTCGAAGTGGCGCGCGGCGCACCGCGCGAGCTGGATGTCCGGCCGCATCCGCACATCGGCCTGTCCACCGTCACCTACCTGTACAGCGGCGCCGTCACTCATCGCGACAGCCTGGGATCGAACCAGGAAATCCGCCCCGGCGAAGTCAACTGGATGACCGCCGGCAGCGGCATCACCCACAGCGAACGACTGGAATACGCCCGAGCCCACGGCGCCACCATGCACGGAATCCAGGCCTGGGTCGCCCTGCCTCGCGAACACGAGGAAACGGCACCCGAATTCCATCATCACCAAGGCGCGGCCGAG
Organism: Castellaniella daejeonensis; assembly: GCF_039523555.1. Lineage (NCBI taxonomy): Bacteria > Pseudomonadati > Pseudomonadota > Betaproteobacteria > Burkholderiales > Alcaligenaceae > Castellaniella > Castellaniella daejeonensis. Next base: position 9,720 of record NZ_BAAAFN010000008.1, on the reverse strand, counting down.
CTGCCGGAATTCAGCGAAGACGGCGTTTCCGGCCGGCTGATCGCCGGCACCATCGAAGGCGCGACCGCCCGCGTCAAGACGCATTCTCCCCTGTTCTACCTGCATTGGGACATGGCCGACGGCGCGCGCCGCTCCCTGGGCACGGACCATCCGGAACGCGCCGTCTACGTCGCCCGGGGAGAAATCGAACTGGACGGCTACCGGCTGTCCGAGGGGCGGATGCTGGTCCTGGAACCGGGCCGCGCTGCGCGGATCCAGGCCCACGGTCCGTCCACCGTCATGCTGCTTGGCGGCGATCCCGTCGGGGAACGGTTCATCCACTGGAATTTCGTGTCATCCTCGCGCGACCGGATCGAGCAGGCCCGCGAAGACTGGCGTGCCCAGCGCATGAAACTGCCCGTGGGCGACGACCGTGAATTCATCCCGCTGCCGGAAGGCGCGGGCTGATGCTGCCACCCACCGCCCGATCCTTCTCGGAAACAACCACTGCCAGCATTCTCCAACGCTTCATGCAAGGAAACACACGATGCCGCTCAAGCTTCAAGTCATCATCTGCAGCACCCGCCCGGGCCGCGTCGGCCCCGCCGTCGCACGCTGGTTTCACGGATTCGCCCACAATCACGGGCAGTTCGACGTCGAACTGGTGGATCTGGCCGACTTCCATCTGCCGCTCTACGACGAGCCGGTCCATCCCCGCATGCAGCAATACACGCACGACCACACCAAGCGCTGGAGCGCCAGCGTGGCCAGCGCCGATGCCTATATCTTCGTCACGCCCGAATACAACTACAGCGCACCGCCATCACTGGTGAATGCGCTGGATTTCGTCTACAAGGAATGGAACTACAAGCCCTGCGGCTTCGTCGGCTATGGCGGGGTCTCGGGCGGCCTGCGCTCGGTCCAGTCGGTCAAGCCGCAGGTCACCACCCTGAAGATGATGCCCATGGTCGAAGGCGTCGCCATCCCCATGGTGGCCACACACATCCAGGAAAACGGCGATTTCACATCCAACGATCTGATCGATGCATCCGCCACCGCGCTGCTGGACGAACTGCTGCGCTGGGCGACGGCGCTGAAGCCGCTACGGGCCTGAGCAGCCGGACCGCGGGAGGACTCAAGCCGACTTGATCCGCGCGACGAAATCGGCGATTGTCCTGCGCAGGCCTTCCCGCAAGCCGGTCACGGGCCACCAGCCCAGGTGGTGCTGCGCGAGCGTAATGTCGGGGCAGCGGCGCCTGGGGTCATCCGGCGGCAGGGCCAGATGCACCACGGACGCCGATGTTCCGGTCAGTTCCCTGATGACGCCGGCCACTTCCAGCACCGGAGTCTCGCTGGGATTGCCCAGGTTCACCGGCCCCCGGAAGGTGGCCGGGCTCTCCATCAGGCGCACCAGGCCTTCGATCAGGTCATCCACGTAGCACAACGAACGCGTCTGGCTGCCATCTCCATAGAGGGTCATCGAGCAGCCTGTCAGTGCCTGGACGACGAGATTGGAAACCAGCCGGCCGTCGTCCAGCGCCATGCCCGGGCCATAGGTGTTGAAAATACGGGCAATCTTCGTGTCCACACCGTGCCACGGCCGGCAAATACATGATCACACCACGGGGTCTGTACGAATTCCGCCATTTCTTTTCCCGCGAACTGGGTACGGAAGGCGCAGGCTCTTGCTCCGCCAGCGCGGTGCGCGCGCTGATCCAGGAACTGATCGAGGCGGAGGATCCGGCCCATCCACTGTCGGACGTGGACCTGACCCAGCGGCTGGCGCGCCACGGCATTCTCGTGGCGCGCCGCACCGTCACGAAATACCGGGGGCAATTGAAGATCCCCTCGGTGGAATTGCGCAAGGTCCACTACTGACGCACGTTCGCGGCGCCCGGCACCCACCGGACATCCCGGCCGGGTGCCGGGCGGCGGCGTGGTTCAACGGCCCTGGCGGACCTGCCGTTCGAGCGCCTCGAGCGGCATCGGCCGTCCGAAGAGGAACCCCTGGAAGGCCTGGCAGCCATGTTCCAGCAGGAAACGGCGGTGCGCCTCGGTTTCCACGCCTTCGGCCAACACGTCCAGCCCCAGGCTGTCGGCCAGCGCGATGATGGAGCGGGCGATGGCGGCATCGCTGGGATCCCGCAGCACGCCGCACACGAAGCTCTGGTCGATCTTGATCTGCGACAGCGGCAGGCGCTTGAGATAGTTCAGCGAAGAGTATCCCGTGCCGAAATCGTCCAGCGAAAAGCCCAGTCCGTGCGCCCGCAGCGCACGCATGGTCTCGATCGCGCTGTCCACGCTGTGCAGCAGCAGGCTCTCGGTCAGTTCGAGCTTGATGCGCGCGGGGTCGGCGCCGGTATCTCGCAGCAGCGCCAGGATCCGCGCCACGAAATCGTCCTGACGGAATTGGCGTGGGCTGACATTGATGGACAGGTCAAGGCGCCCGAGCACGGGGTCTTCCCGCCAGCGGGCCTGCTGCCTCAGCGCCGTTTCCATGACCCAGTTACCCAGCGGCAGGATCAGCCCCGACTCTTCCGCCATGGGGATGAATTCGGACGGCGGCACCAGCCCGTGTTCCGGATGCTGCCAGCGGACCAGCGCCTCGGCGCCCGTGATGCGCCCCTCGCCGTCCACCTGGGGCTGGTAGAGCAGCAGGAACTGCTCCTGGCGCAGACCGGCGCGCAGATCCGCCTCGAGCGTCGCGCGGCGCGTCACGGCCTGCTGCATATCCGGATCGAAGAAACGCAGCGTATCGCGTCCGGCATCCTTGGCGCGGTACATCGCCATGTCCGCCTGCTTGAGCGCCTCGTCCACCGACTCCGCGGCGCGATCGAGCAGCGCCACGCCGATGCTGGCTGAAAAGTGATATTCGTGCCCTGCCAGATCGCAAGGCTCTCGCAGGCGGGCCAGGAGCAGTTCGCCCAGCGCGCGCGCCTGGTCCGCAGCAGCCTGCGCGCCGGCGCTCAGCCCCGGCACCACCACCACGAAGGCATCCCCGCTCAGGCGGGCGACGGTGTCCCGCTCGCGCACGCTGCCGCGCAGGCGGCCGGCCACCTGGCGCAGCAACTGATCGCCCACCTCGTGGCCGCGGGTATCGTTCAGTGTCTTGAAATCATCCAGGTCCAGGAAGAACACCGCGGTGATCAGGCCCGCGCGGGATCCTTCCGCCAGCGCCTGCTGCAGGCGTTCCACCAGCAGCCGGCGATTGGGCAGCCCGGTCAGCGCGTCGTAGAACGCCAGGTGACGCGCTTCCTCTTCCGCAGCCTTGCGATCCGAGATGTCGACATCGAAGCAGAACATTTCGGGCGGCTGGCCGGGCAGTTCGACGAACGCATGGCTGGAGAACACATCCACCGGAGCCCCGTCCTTGCGCCGCAACCGCGTCTCGCGCGCGGCGATCACCCTGCCGGTGGCGAACATGCGGTCGATGTCCGCACCCATCAGGCCGCGCAGGGCCGAAGGCGCAATCAGATCCGGCAGGCGCCTGCCCATGGCTTCTTCGGCCGTGTAGCCGTAGAGCCGCTCCGCCGCGCGGTTCCAGTAGCTCAGCACGCCTCCGGCACGGTAGCCCAGCACCGCGATCGAGGGGATATTGAGCAGCACCGAGCGGAAACGCAGTTCCGATTCGCGCAGCGCGCCTTCGGCCTGCTTGCGTTCGGTGATGTCGCGTGCAAGGAAGACCACGGCAGGCAAGCCGTTCACCAGGGTGCCCAATGCCTGGACGCGCCCCTCGAAGTGATTCCGGCCCGAGCGCGTCTGCATTTCATATTCGATACTGTGCGTGCGGCCCGACCGCAGCGTCTCGCGGATCAGGTCCATGAAGCCGTCGGCCTGCTCGGGCGGCAGGACTTCATGCAGCCGGCGGCCGACGAGATCCGAGGCGCGGGCGATCAATGTGCCCTCATCGCGGGAAAGCACCTCGACATAGCGCCCCTCGCTGTCAAGTACCAGCAACACATCGGGAATGGCTCGCGAAATGGCCCGCAGCCGGGCTGCCGTGTCCGCCAGGGCCCGCTCGGTGGACAGCCGTTCCTCGATGTCGCGCAACAGCAGGCCCAGCACCGCCGTCGCAAGCGTGAACGCGATCAGGAAAGGCTGTGCCACCAGCGCATTGAAGTGCCGCGCCACATCGGCCGGCAGGAACTAGAACAACCCCAGCACTGCGGCATGCAGGAGCAGTCCGAAACACGCCAGCGTGATCGTATCCACCCCCAGCCACCCGCGCATGCGCGCATGGCGGTAGAGCAGGCCCGACGCGGCGCACAGCAGGATCACCAGCAAGCCGACGGCCGCGCCCTCGCCCGCCAGCAGCAGCCGGACCGCAGCCGCCATGGCCGCCGCGATCCCGGCCACCAGCGGACCGCCGAACAGGCCCGCCATGCTGAGCACCACCGAGCGCGCATCGAAGATGACGCCCGGCTTCAGCACCAGGGGGGTCAGCATGCCGATCACGCAGATACCGCCGAAGATGGCACCCGAAAGCACCTGCCCCACGAGCGGCCGCGAACGCCATAGCCGAACGTTCACGCCATGGAGAAAGCACAGCGCCAGCAGCAGGGAAACTCCTTTGACGAGTTCGATGAACATAAGCTGTCGCGCTTCTCCGGGGGTGGCAGGCCCGCCATGGCGGGTTCGGCATCCTCGCCTGCAAAGCGCCACTATAGCGCACGAAGGCTCGCCTCCGGCGCGCCCCCGCAATTGGTGCGAACAGGCCCCTAAAGGCCCAGCAGCGCGTCCGACGTAACGACCGTGCAATACTCTCCGTCCAGGTTGGCCAGCGACATCGCGTGCACCTCTTCGGCGCTCCTGACGGTCCCGTTCCAATCCGCCCCGGAGAAGGCGAAGCAGCCGTCGGCCACCAGTTCGGTGCCGATGAACGCGCTGTTCCGATGTCTCGCGATGACCTGTTCACCGGCGATGGGGACCGTTTCCGGCTTGAACGCGTGCCCAGCCTGGCCCGGCCGGTAATGTGACCCCGGCGCAGGAGGCGGCTCGGAGGTCGTTCTCATGTCTGCATACCCTCATTCGTTGGTCGGGATGGACGGGCAAACCGGCCCAGGCAATCCATGACCGCGCGGATGGCCGGTGCATGCCGCATGTCGGTATGGACGACCAGCCAGATATCCCGGACGAGAGGAAGCATGGCCGGATCCGCCACGACCAGCCCGTCCAGGCCCTCTACCGCAAAATCGGGCAGCATGCCGACGCCGCCGCCCGCCAGGATGAAGGCCGTCTGCATTTCCAGGGTGCTGGCGCGCAGTCCGATAGGCCTGCCCTTGAGCATCGCCAGGAGTTCGGCTTGCTGAGGCGCGGCATCCATGCCCTGCTCATAGGCGACGAACGCCCATGCGCCAACCGGCGTCTCGGCGAGATAGGCAGGACTGGCATAAAGCCGGAACAGGGCCTCACCGATCTTGAACGCCGTCAGATCGCCCGCCGTGGGGCGGGAAAGGCGAATCGCCAGATCGGCCTCCCGGCGATCCAGCGAGGCCTGGCGCTTCTCGCCGATCATGCTGACCCGGATGCCGGGGTGCCGCTTGCGAAGGTCCGCCAACGGTCCGGCCAGCCGCGCCGAGGCATAAGCGGGCGGCGCACTGATCACGACCTCGGCTTCAAGCGCCAACGACCGTGCGGCCTTCACGCGTTCGATCGCGTCGGCGTTCTTTTCCATCGCCCGCGCGATCGACGCAATCTTCCCGCCCTCGGCGGTGAGCAGGAAACGACGCCCACGCCGATCCACCAGCTTCAACCCGGTTTCCCGCTCCAGGCGAGCGACGCGACGCGCGACTGTCGCATGCTCGACGCCGATCGAACGCGCCGCGCCCGACAGTGAACCGGTGTTCGCAAGCGCCGCGAAATATCGCAAATCTTCCCAGTCCATGAATGTCAAATTTTTCACATTGAATGGAAAATTATAGGGAATTTATTTCCATTCATGTGTGTGGAATGATCCCTCCATCCCAACACAGGAGAGATCCAGATGGACAAGAAAATCCAGATCGCCCGCCCCGGCGGCATCGATCAACTGCGTGTGTCGGCCGACGCTCCGGCCGATCCTGGTCCGGGCGAAATCCGCGTCCGTCACGAGGCGATCGGCGTCAGCTTCATCGACATCTACCACCGGACGGGACTCTATCCGCTGCCGCTGCCCTCCACGCTCGGCGTCGAAGGCGCCGGCGTGGTCGAGGCTACCGGTCCCGGCGTCACCCGTCTGTCGCCCGGCGACCGCGTGGCCTACGCCGGCGCCCCCGTCGGCGCCTACGCCTCGACGCGACTGCTGCCGGAAACACGCGCCATCGTCCTGCCGGACGACATTCCGGCGAATGCGGCCGCGGCCTCGATGCTGCGCGGCATCACCGCCCACATGCTGCTGACCCTGATCTTCCCGGTCGGCCCCGGGACCACGGCCCTCATCCATGCCGCGGCCGGCGGCACAGGCGCGCTCCTGTCACGCTGGGCCAAGTATCTGGGCGCCACAGTGATCGGCACGACGAGTTCCATGGAGAAGGCCGAGCTGGCCCGCCAGGCGGGGGCCGACCATGTCATCGTAGGCCGCGACGCCGATCTCATCGGCGAGGTCCGGAACCTGACGGAAGGACGCGGCGTCGACGTCGCCTATGACGGCATCGGCGGCGGCATGCTGGCGCGGACACTCGCGTGCGTGCGGCCATTCGGCACCGTCGCCAGCATCGGCCAGGCGGCGGGCCCCATCCCCGCCCTCAATCTCGAGGACATCGGCCCCCGACGTTCCCTATCGCTGGCGCGCCCCAGTTTCATGGCCTATGCCGCCGACCTGTCGACCTACCGGACGGCGGCTGCCGCGGTCATGGACATGCTGCGCCTAGGCATCGGCGGTACCATCGACACCGCCTACGCGCTCGAAGACGTGGCGCGGGCGCATGCGGACCTGGAGGCCGGGCGCAGCATCGGCAGCATGCTGCTCGTGCCCTGAGGCCCCAAGATCCTGCATGGCTCCGAGCCCCCGGCCTGCATCCGCCAACACCAATGAAAAAACCCGCATGGTTCAGGCCCATGCGGGTTTTGCGATTCGGTGGTGCCGTCGGCGAGACTCGAACTCGCACAGCTTTCGCCACTACCCCCTCAAGATAGCGTGTCTACCAATTCCACCACGACGGCATTTTGCCCTGCGGCAAAGACCGGAATTCTAGCATGAAAAATGCCCCAGTCCGGCTGCAGGGAATGCACCGGGCCCGGTGCGGGCCGACTTACTGTTTTTCGGCCGGAGCAGCCGGCACGGACGGCACCGAGGCATCGTTCGTGGACGGCACGGTGGGCACTGCAGCGGCCGGGGCGGACGGCGCGGCACCCGAAGAAGGCGCTGCGGGCACGGACGGGACGGCGCTGCCGCCGACATCGGGCACGGCCGAACCCGCCGGGGCGGCTTCCCTGGCCGGGGCCGTGAAGCCCTGCATGACACCCGATTCGAGGGGCGAGCCGGCAGGATGGTGGGCCACCCAGGCCAGACCGCCGGTCGTGACGAAAAAGACGATGGCCGCCCACTTGGTGGCGCGCGACAGGAAGTTGGCCGCGCCGGCGGAGCCGAACACGCTGCCGGCCGAGCCGCTGCCGAAGGCGGCGCCCATGTCGGCGCCCTTGCCCTGCTGCAGAAGGACCAGCACGATGACCAGAATCGAGGAAATGACCTGCAGGGTCAGCAGGATCGAGGAAAGCCATTGCATGATGATAGGACTCCGGACCTTATGGGTGTTCTCGGATCAGGCGGCTGCGGCCGCGATGTCGAGGAATTCGTCGGCGACGAGCGATGCGCCGCCCACCAGGGCGCCGTCGATGTCGGGTTGGGCGAACAGGGACGCCGCATTGGCGGGCTTGACGCTGCCGCCGTAGAGGATGCGGGTCTGCCCGGCGCCGCTCCGCGTCAGGGAAGCGCGGATGAAGGCGTGCACGGCCTGGGCCTGTTCGGGCGTGGCGGTACGGCCGGTGCCGATGGCCCATACGGGCTCATAGGCGATGACCATGCGGGCCAGGGCCTGGGTGCCCAGTGCCAGTACCGGATCGAGCTGGTCGCCGATCACGCATTCGACCTGGCCCGCATCCCGGTCGTCCAGGGTCTCGCCCACGCAGACGACCGGGGTCAGCCCCGCCGCCAGCGCGGACGCCGCCTTGGCAGCGACCAGGGCGCTGGATTCACCGTGCATGGCGCGGCGCTCGGAATGCCCGCACAATGTCCAGGCACAGCCGAAGTCGGCCAGCATGGCGGGAGCGACTTCACCGGTGTAGGCGCCTTGCGCGTGGACGCTGACGTCCTGGGCACCCCAGGACACCGGCGTGCCGGCCAGGGCGTCGCGCGCCTGCGCCAGGTAGGGAAACGGAACGCACACGGCCAGTTGGGCATCGCCCGCGCGCGTTGCGCCCGCGACCAGGCCTTCAAGCAGCGCCGCATTGGCGGCGAGGCTGCCGTGCATCTTCCAATTGCCCATGACGAGGCGCTTGCGAGTGTGGCTCATTGGTGTCGTCGATCCAGTCAAACCGGGATGTTTTCTACAGCGGCCCGCCGCCTTTCCATGGGAAAAAGAGGCCTGCCTCTGCAAAGAGTAACCCTGAATTGTAGCGTGTTTACGCCTGGCGCGCCGCCCCCCTCCCCAGGCGCACCCGCGTCCGCGCCCGGCCCGGATGAACGGGGATGGATCGCCATTCCATTCCGGCGATCCATCCTGTATCTTGTCATCGGCAGCGGCGCATCCGCACCCGCGGATGGCCGGAATGCCATCCGTCCGCACGGATGCCAGAGACCGACAGGGGGACCACATGCCTGCCAATATCACTGTCTGGAGCCCGCCACTCAAATTCCTGCACTGGGCATTGTTCATCGTCATCGCCGCGGCAGTCACCTGCGTGATCATTGCCAGCGGTTACGAGCGCGGCGACCCCGCCAAGGGGCAATTCATGTTCTTCCACAAGAGCTTCGGGGTCACCGCCCTGGCCCTGATGATCGTCTGGGTGATCACGCGGCTGAACACCGGCCGGCCGCAACCCATCGGACAGGCCTGGCAATTGCGGCTGGCGGCGGTGGTCCACTGGACGATGGTCGTCCTGGTGCTGGCCCTGCCGATCGCCGGCCTGCTGATGTCGCAGTTCGCACAACAATCCGTGAGCGTCTTCGGCCTGTTCTCCATCCCGGTCTGGATGGACGAGGACAAGGCGGCAGCCAAAGCCATCCATACGGTCCATGCGGGATTCGCCGGCCCGATCCTGGTTGGCCTGGCCGTGCTGCACATCGTCGGCGCCCTGTGGCACCATTTCATCGACCGCGACGGCACCCTGACGCGGATGCTTCCCGGCAGGGACCGCTGACGCAGGACAGCCGGCACGGGCCCGACCGCCGGGCCATCCCGCACCGCTCCGCTGCCTGCCCCAGCGGGCGCGTCAGAACTCGGTCCACTCCTCGGTGTCGGCCGTGGCCGGCGCGGGCTTGCCGGGGGCGCGCAGGGCGGCCCTGGGCTCGGGATGGACGGCCGTCGCATCGGCTTGCGCGCTCTTGCGGGGGCGCTGCGGCGCGGGGCTGACGACCTTCTCGGGCGCAGCCGAGGGCAGGCGCGGCGGCTGTGCCGGCCGCGCGGCACCCGCTTCGGCACCCTGGGCGGACGATGCCGAGGCGCCCGCCTGGGCACGGGCGTTCGCGCCGGTGCTGGCGTTCTCTTCCTGGCTCAGGGTGAAGGTGGCGACCAGGCGGGCCAGGGTGTCGGCCTGCGCCTGCAG
>NZ_BAAAFN010000007.1:0-114148 GCF_039523555.1 Castellaniella daejeonensis | reverse complement strand
CCAAGATGAGCATCGGCCAGGTCGTGCGCGCCGCCTTCCCCTGGCTGCTCCTGCTGCTGACCTACCTGGTCTTCATCACCTACGTGCCTGCCGTCAGCCTCTGGCTGCCCCGGTTGCTGGGGTGAAACCGGCCGGCCTTCCGATGCCGCCGGTCGGCGGCATCGGGCCGGAAAAGAACACGGCCGCCGGAAGGCGGCCGTGTTCTTTGGAGTCCGCAGGTGCGGCGGACGTCAGAAGAGTTTTCCGAACTGGTTGATGATCAGGTAGATCGAGAAGCCGCCGTAGAACAGCACGGCCCACAGGATCGCCACGAACCGGAAGCCGCCCAGCCCGATGGCGCGCGGCAGCATGCAGCGGTTCAGCTGGATCAGCAGCACCGAATACACGAACATCACCAGGCCGTTCAGGGCCGAGGCGATCACCAGCAGGACCAGCGGCTGGCTGACGCCCGAGAGCAGGATGATGGAGCCGAAGGCCACCATCAGCCAGACCACCAGGAAATACAGGCGGCTTTCCGTCCAGGTCTGGCTGTCGCGCAGCCAGTTGGTCTTGGCGATGTCGGCCACGATCCGGCCGATCATGTCCAGCACGGTCAGGTTGGTCGACAGCAGCACCACCACGCCGGTGAACCAGAAGGCCGGCCCGACCCAGGGGGAGACCCGCTCGCTCAGGGTTTCGCCCAGCAGCCGCACGAAATCGAAATTCTGGGCGGTACTGCCGACTCCGACGTAGAGATAGGCGAGCATCATGAACAGCAGGATGGCGAACAGGCCCAGCACGAAAAAGGTGATGAACTGTTCACGGTCGGCCACTTTCCACCAGCCGCGCCAGCGCCGCATGTTGGCCTCGTCCTGGCGGAAGAAATAGCCGATCGCCGCCTGGGTGGTTTCCTGGCCTGTGATGGGCGAGACGATCTTCGGCAGGTGGGCGCCCATGCCCAGGCCCTTGTCGCGTACCCAGTTGGATTGGGCCAGGTTCATGACACCGCCGGCGCCGGCGAAGGCGATGGCGCCCAGGAGCAGGGCGATGGGCAGCTTGCCGATGGATTCCGGGATCTTCGGAATTTCGGTCGTGAAGCCCGAGATGAGCGCAGCCCATGTCTGGCCGTTGAGCAGCCCCACGACGATGTAGATCATGAACAGCACGATCAGCGCGACGAGGAAGAACTGGATCTTCTCGACCGTCTGGTAGACCACGGGCGATATGGTGAGGATGATGCCGATCAGCACCAGCGAAGCGATGGTGATCGGAATCACGGCCTCTCCCGACAGACCGAAGGCATAGGTCAGGGCGGTGGAGCTGCCCGTGGCCCAGCCGGGCCACATCCAGGGAATGACAGCCATGATGATGAACAGCCCGCTCCAGGGTTTCCATAGTCGCGTGAATCCGGTGACGGCCGTTTCCCCGGTGGCCAATGTGTAGCGCGTGATTTCCATGTTCAGGAAATACTGGGTCAGGATGCCGATGGTGGCCAGCCAGACCAGGGCCAGGCCCGTCTGGGTTGAAATGTAGGGCCACAGGACGAATTCGCCCGAGCCGACCGAGCCCGCCAGCAGCAGCACGCTGGGGCCGATGACCTTTTTCATGGGCAGTGGTTCGGGCAGGTCGCGGTATGTTGCCGGTGGGAGATTCTGGCTGCGGATTTCTTCGGCGACTTGCGGGGAGGATGAGGCAGGACTGACAACTGGATCGACCATATGCAGGACCTCTTTGGTGATGAGGGTGGTATGCCCTGATGGTCATGCGATGCAGCCATGGCCATCACCGCGCGCCTGCTGCGTTCAGCGAGGCGTCAGTTCATGCTATGGGTACGAAGATCGGCGGTCAAGATGATTTAGAGTTAAACCAGGGTTAACCAGTATGCCGGGGGCGGGCGCATCAATCGCGGCACAGGGCCAGCAGCCGGGCGGTCTCGTGCGCCGGCAGGCCCATGACGCCGCTGTGGCTGCCCGACAGATGGGCCACGAAAGCCGCCGCCCGGCCCTGGATGGCGTAGCTGCCCGCCTTGCCGAAGGGCTCGCCGCTGGCGACGTAGGCCGCGATGTCGGCATCGGCGAGCGGCTGGAAACGTACCGTGCTGATGCTGACCGCTTCGTGGAGCCGCCCGCCGTCCGCCAGGACCACGGCAGTGTGGACCGCGTGTTCGCGGCCCGACAGGCGGCGCAGCATGTTGGCGGCGTCGGCCTCGTCCCGGGGCTTGCCCAGCACCTCGCCGTCCAGGATGACCGTGGTGTCGGCGCACAGGATGGGCGCCTGTCGCCAGCCTGCGGGCCAGTTTTCGGGCAGCGGGTCTGGCTGGCCGCCCGAGGCCAGCCAGGCGGCCGCCCGCTCGGCCTTTTCCCTTGCGGTGCGGCGGACGTAGTCGGCGGCCGGCTCGCCCGGCAGCCGGGGCTCGTCCTCGCCATCCGGCGCGGGTACGCGCAGGATGCCGTGGGCAATGGCCAGCTGGTCCAGGATCTCGTGGCGGCGGGGGCTGGCGGAAGCGAGCAGGATGAAGAATGGCATGACGGGCTGTGCGGGATCGATGGGGGCCGGGAACGGAAGATTCAGCCTACCCGCAGGATCTTCATGCCGTTCGTGCCGCCGCTGTCGCTGTAGAAATCGCCCTTGGTCAGGATGATCCAGTCGCCGGCATGCAGCAGTCCGCGATTGCGCAGGATGCCGATGGCGGCTTCGCTGACTTCGGCCGGCGGCAGCGCCGCCGCATCGAAGGGCACGGTGTAGACACCGCGGAACAGGGCGGCGCGGCGTTGCGTGGCGGGGTGCCGCGTGTAGCAGTAGATGGGTACGCCCGAACGGATGCGCGACATGATGAGCGGGGTGTGGCCGCTTTCGGTCAGGCTGATGATGGCCTTGATGCCCGGGAAGTGGTTGGCGGCGTACATGCTGGCCAGGGCGATCGTTTCGTCGCAGCGCGAGAAGGTCTCGCCCAGGCGGTGATGCGACCGCACGCTGGTGGGTTCCTGCTCGGCGCCCAGGCAGATCCGCGCCATGGCCTGGACGGCCTCGACGGGGTAGCGCCCCGAGGCCGACTCCGCCGACAGCATGACTGCGTCGGTGTAGTCCAGCACGGCGTTGGCGACGTCGGAGACTTCGGCCCGGGTCGGTATCGGGCTGGCGATCATGGACTCCATCATCTGGGTTGCGGTGATCACCAGCTTGTTCAGGGTGCGGGCATGCTGGATGATCCGCTTCTGGATGCCGGCGAGGCGGGCGTCGCCGATTTCCACGCCCAGGTCGCCCCGGGCCACCATCACGCCGTCGCTGGCGCGGATCAGGTCGTCCAGCGCGGCGTCGTCGGCCACGGCCTCGGCGCGCTCGATCTTGGCGATGATCCAGGCCGGGCTGCCGGCTTCGCGCACCAGCCGACGCGCCTGTTCGATGTCGGCTCCCGCGCGCGGGAAGGACACCGCCACGTAGTCCAGTTCGAGCTCGGCGGCCAGCAGGATGTCCTGGCGGTCCTTGTCGGTCAGGCTGGGGGCCGATATGCCGCCGCCGCGCCGGTTGATGCCTTTGTTGTTGGACAGCGGGCCGCCCACTTCGACCCGTGTGTGGACGGCGTCCGCATCCACGGATTCGACCCTCAGGATCACGCGGCCGTCGTCCAGCAGCAGTTCGTCGCCCGGCGCGCAGTCCTGGACCAGCGGCGGGTATTCGATTCCCACGATCCGGGCGGTGCCGGCGTCCAGGGGATGCCGGATCGACAAGGTAAAGACATCGTCCGGTTTCAGCTCGATGGGTCCGTCGGCGAAACGGCCGATGCGGATCTTCGGTCCCTGGAGATCGCCCATGAGGGCGATGTGGCGGTCGTTTCGCGCGGCGATCTCGCGGACCAGGCGGACCCGTTCGCGGTGGTCGTCGGGCGTGCCATGGGAAAAGTTCAGCCGGGCCACGTCCATGCCGGCCAGGATCAGGGCTTCGATGCGTTCCGGGCTGGAGGATGCGGGCCCCAGCGTGGCAACGATCTTGGTGCGGCGGCGAGTGGTCATGGTGGATGGCTCCTCAGGCACGGTGATAGGGATGGCCTGCCAGGATGGTCCAGGCACGGTAGAGTTGTTCGGCGAGCAGGATGCGGACCATCGGATGGGGCAGGGTCAGCGAAGACAGGCGCAGGGTCTGGCGGGCGGTCTGTTTCAGCGCAGGATCCAGTCCGTCGGGACCACCGATGATGAAGGCGATGTCGGTGCCGCCGGCACGCCAGGTTTCCAGATGGCCCGCCAGATCCCGGGTCGTCAGGTCGCGGCCGTGTTCGTCCAGGATGACGCGCCAGGCCTGCGCGGGCACGGCGGCCTCGATGCGCTGGGCTTCGGCGTGCATCAGCTGCTGGGCCGTCTTGCCACTGGTTCGGGGTTCCGGGCGGATTTCGTGCAGTTCCAGGGCGCAGTCGCGGGGCATGCGCTTGGCAAAGTCCTGCCAGGCTTCCTGGACCCAGGACGGCATGCGGGTGCCGACGGCGTAGACCTGGAGTTTCATTCGTCCTCGTCGAAGTCGGCCGGCTGGCTCGCCTGGGCCGGGCCGGTGGGCAGCAGGCGGACGCGCACCGGCTTGGCACCCCAGATTTCCTCCAGGTTGTAGTAGGCGCGGATGGCCGGCTGCATGCAGTGCACCACGATGTCGCCCAGGTCGATCAGCAGCCATTCCCCGGTATCCTCGCCTTCGTAGGCGATGACTTCCAGGCCGTGCTTCTTGGCCTGCTCGGCCACATGGCTGGCGACGGCGCGTGTATGGCGGTTGGACGTGCCGCTGGCGATGACGACGCGGTCGAACAGGCCGGTCAGGCCTGTGGTGTTGAAGACTTTGATGTCCTGGGCCTTGGTGTCTTCGAGCGCGTCGATGACGAGGCGTTGCTGTTTTTGCAGGTTCATGATGTTTCGGGGTCCAGGTAGAGGCGGTGGGCGCGGATGTAGTCCAGCACGCGCGGATCCAGCATCGTGTCGACGGGCCGCCCGGCCGCCAGATCCTGTCGGATCGCGGTGGCGGAAACCGGCTGCGGGGTGAAGGGGATCCGGACCAGGCCGCCGGGTGTCAGAGCCTGGGCCAGTTCGGCCGGTGGCGTGGCGGGCGTGCCGGGGCGTTCGGCCACCGCCAGCCGGACGTACTGCAGCAGATCGTGCCAGCGGTGCCAGGTGCAGAAGTTGGCCAGTTGGTCCGAGCCCAGGATCCAGGTGTAGCGGGCCGTGGGGGGCAGGGCGGCCAGCGTGTCGATGGTATAGGTATTGCCGGCGCGCTGCAGTTCGATGGGGTTGACGCGCAGGCGGGGGTCGCCGCTGCAGGCCAGTTCCAGCATGCGCAGCCGGTGTTCCGCGGCGGCACCCAGGCGGCCGCGCTGCCAGGGGCGCGCGGCCGGCAGCAGTTCGACGTGTTCCAGCCCCAGCGCGTCGCAGGCGGCCCGGGCCAGCGCGATATGGGCCCGATGAACCGGGTCGAAGCTGCCGCCCAGCAGCCCGACCTGGGGCGTCACAGCCATGCGCGGGGCCGCAGGTAGTCGGCCAGCACCGATTCGGGGGATCCGGGCTCGGGCGTCCAGTCGTAGCGCCATTGGGCGACGGGCGGCATGGACAGCAGGATGGATTCCGTACGGCCGCCCGATTGCAGGCCGAACAGCGTGCCCCGGTCGTAGACCAGGTTGAATTCCACGTAGCGTCCGCGCCGATAGGCCTGGAAGGCGCGCTCGCGCTCGCCGTAGGGCGTGTCCCGGCGGGCCCGGACGATGGGCGCATAGGCAGGAACGAAGCAGTCGCCCACCGCGCGGGTCAGCGCGAAGCAGGTGTCGAAGTCCGGCTCGTTCAGGTCGTCGAAGAACAGGCCGCCGACGCCACGCGTCTCGCCCCGGTGGCGCAGCAGGAAATAGTCGTCGCACCAGGCCTTGTAGCGGGGGTACTTGTCTTCGCCGAAGGGCGCGACGGCATCGTGGCACACCTGGTGGAAATGGCGCACGTCGTCATCCACCGGATAGTAGGGCGTCAGGTCCAGGCCTCCGCCGAACCAGAAGACATCGTCGGTGCCGCCCTGGCCGTGGGCGACGAACAGGCGCACGTTCATGTGCGTGGTCGGCACATGGGGGTTGCGCGGGTGCAGCACCATCGACACGCCCATGGCTTCCCAGCTGCGGCCTGCCAGTTCGGGGCGGTGGGCGCTGGCCGAAGGTGGCAGGGTGTCGCCGCGCACGTGGCTGAACAGCACGCCGGCGCGTTCGAAAACCGTACCGTTTTCGCAGTACCGGGCCAGGCCGCCGCCGCCTTCCGGGCGTGTCCAGGGGTCGCGGCCGAACGAAGCGCCTTCGAGATCCTCGAGGGCACGGACGATGCGCTCCTGCAGACCGGAGAATGTGTCGTGGACCAGGGAGATGGGAACGTGCATGTCGGGGCCCGCGCGAAGTCAGGTCAATCGTGCCGCTTGCCGGCGGCCAGGGCGCGCCAGCCGATGTCCCGGCGGAACTGGCGGCCTTCGAACTGGGTCTGGTTGACGGCTTCGTAGGCGGCCTGCTGGGCGCGGCGGATGGAGTCGGCCAGCGCCGTGACGCACAGGACGCGGCCGCCGCTGGTGCGCAGCGTGCCGTCTTCGGCCGAGGTGCCGGCGTGGAAAGTGACGCAATCGGCGGTGTCCGGTGCCAGCGCGGTGATCGGATCCCCCTTGCGGGGAGCGTCCGGGTAGCCGGCTGCCGCCAGCACGACGCCCACGGCGGTGCGCCTGTCCCAGTCGATCTCGGCCTGGTCCAGCGTGCCGTCCAGGGCGTGTTCCAGGGTTTCGGAAAAATCGCTCTTCATGCGCAGCATGATGGGCTGGGTTTCCGGGTCGCCCAGGCGGCAGTTGAATTCCAGGACCTTCAGGCTGCGGGTGGCATCGGGACCGGGACCGATCATCAGGCCGGCGTAGAGGAACCCGGTGTAGGGGATGCCGTCGCGCGCCATGCCCTGGATCGCCGGCTGGATGATCTCGCGCATGATGCGGTTGTGCAGCGCCGGGCTGACGATGGGCGCGGGCGAATAGGCGCCCATGCCGCCGGTATTGGGGCCGGTGTCTCCGTCCTGCAGGCGTTTGTGGTCCTGGCTGGTGGCCAGGGGCAGGACGTGCTGGCCGTCGCACATGACGATGAAGCTGGCTTCTTCGCCCTGAAGGAATTCCTCGATCACCACGCGTGCGCCCGCCGCGCCGAAGGCACCGTGTTCGCCCAGCATGTGATCGATGGCGCCCAGTGCTTCGTCGAGGTTCTGCGCCACGACCACGCCCTTGCCGGCGGCCAGGCCGTCGGCCTTGACGACGATGGGGGCGCCTTGGGCCCGGATGTAGTCACGGGCCTGGCCGGCGTCGGTGAAGGTGCCGTACGCCGCGGTGGGAATGCCGTGGCGCACCATGAAGTCTTTGGCATAGTCCTTCGAGCTTTCGAGCTGGGCGGCTGCCCGGGTCGGCCCGAAGATGCGCAGCCCGGCGGCGCGGAAGGCGTCCACGATCCCGGCGGCCAGCGGGGCCTCAGGTCCGACGACGGTGAAGGCGATCTTTTCCCGGCGGGCGAATTCGATCAGGGCGCTGGTGTCCTGCAGGGGCAGGTTTTCCAGGTTCGGCGTGCGGCCGGTGCCGCCGTTGCCCGGGGCCACGTAGACTTTGTGCACCCGGGGCGATTGCGCCAGGCGCCAGGCCAGGGCGTGTTCGCGGCCGCCGGAGCCGATGACGAGCAGTTTCATTCGGCCTCGTCCAGGACGGCGGTGGTATAGACTTCCTGGACATCGTCCAGGTCTTCCAGCAGATCGATGATCTTCTGCATCCGCTCGGCATCTTCGCCGGACAGTTCGACCTTGGACAGGGCCTTCATGATCACGCCGTGGATCTCGGCCTCCAGGCCTGCGGCGTCGAAGGCCTGCTTCAGGGCGGTATAGCCGCCGGGTTCGCAGGTGACTTCGATCACGCCTTCCTCGTCCGTCTGGACGTCGTCGGCGCCGTTTTCCAGGGCGATTTCCATGACCTGCTCTTCCGAGGTGCCCGGAGCGAAGATGAACTGGCCGCAGTGCTTGAACATGAACACCACGCTGCCGTCCTGGCCCAGGTTGCCGCCGTGCTTGGTCAGCGTGTGGCGCACTTCGGATACGGTGCGCTGGCGGTTGTCGGTCATGCAGTCGATGATCAGGGCGGCGCCGCCCACGCCATAACCCTCGTAGCGGATTTCCTCGTAGTTGACGCCTTCTTCGGTGCCGGCCCCGCGCTGGATGGCGCGCAGGATGTTGTCCTTGGGCATGTTGGCCGATGTGGCCTTGTCCCAGGCCAGGCGCAGCGCGGGATTGGCGTCGGGATCGGGCCCACCGGCACGGGCGGCCACGGTGATTTCACGGATGATCTTTGTCCAGAGCTTGCCGCGCTTGGCGTCTTGGCGCCCTTTGCGGTGCTGGATGTTTGCCCATTTGCTGTGTCCGGCCATGATTGTGTCGAGTTCAATAGGGGTGCATTCAACGAACCCTGGATTTTAACGCCTTGGGCCGATTCAGTCTGCGGCGGCGCGCCGCCAGCCCGACCAGACGATCGCCCCGATGATCAGGGTGCCGCCCGCCAGCGCGCGCACCGATGGGTATTGCGCGAACAGAAGGGCCGCGAAGAGAATGGCATAGACCGGTTCCAGTGCGATGACGATCCCGGCGGTGCGGGCATTGAGCCTGGCCAGGCTGGCGACCAGCAGTGCATGGGACAGCGCAGTGCAGAACACGCCCAGCATGAACAGCCAGACCCAGTCCACGGCCCGCAGCCCGGTGAATTCGGCCAGGCACCAGGGCAGGGTCAGCAGGACGACGACGCCGTTTTCCCAGCAGGCCAGTTCGCGGGCGGGCACGAGGCCGACGGCCTTGCGGTTGGCCAGGGTGAACAGGGCGAACGACAGGCCCGATGCCACTCCCCAGCCCAGGCCGGCAGCGGCCCGATCGCTGAAATCGAAGGATGGCGCGACCAGGGCGAGGCCGGCGGTCACCAGGGCGACCACGGCCCATTCCGCAATCCGGGTGCGCTCCTTGAACAGAAAGCCTTCGAACAGGGTGATGAAGGCGGGAAAGCTGGCAAAGCCCAGCGTGGCAACGGCGATGCCGCCGGTCTTCACC
Organism: Castellaniella daejeonensis; assembly: GCF_039523555.1. Lineage (NCBI taxonomy): Bacteria > Pseudomonadati > Pseudomonadota > Betaproteobacteria > Burkholderiales > Alcaligenaceae > Castellaniella > Castellaniella daejeonensis. The sequence goes on along the minus strand of NZ_BAAAFN010000007.1, from coordinate 105,071 downwards.
GCGACGAAGAAGGTCGTCCAGTGGATCGCCAGCAGGACGCCGGCTGCCAGCAGCACCGGCAGGGCGCGGCGTGCGGGACGCACGGGGCGATGACCCGTGCGGGCCATGAAAAGCAGCAGGGCGACCGTGGCAAAGGCGGCCCGGCCCGCCGTGATCAGGGTGGCGCTGGCCTGGATCAGTTCGCCGAAAATGCCCGTCAGCCCGAACAGGACGGCGGTGATGTGAATGGCCGTCGTGGCCTGGCGGGAATTCATGCTAGTCTGATCCGGTTCTGAACTTTAGGTCCGACGGGGCCGGAGGTATCTACGGTGGAAAAAGAAGAAAAGGCACGGGCGATCCGTGTTCATGAGCATGGCGGGCCGGATCGGATGCGGCTGGAAGAAGTGGTGGTGCCGCCCCCCGCGCCGCACGAGGTCCGCATCCGCCAGAAGGCGGTCGGCCTGAATTTCATCGATATCTATTGTCGCACGGGGCTGTATCCGCATCCCTTGCCGCATGGCCTGGGATTCGAGGCTTCGGGCCTGGTCGAATCGGTTGGCGCCGAGGTGACCCACCTGCGTCCCGGCGACCGCGTGGCCTACGGGCAGAGCCCGATTGGCGCCTATGCCGATCTGCGCAATGTGCCCGCCGACCGGGTCGTGCGGATCCCCGACGGCGTCAGTTTCGAGCAGGCCGCCGCGCTGATGCTCAAGGGCCTGACGGTGCAATACCTGTTTCGCCAGACCTACAGGCTGCAGGGTAACGAGACGATCCTGTTCCATGCCGCCGCGGGCGGTGTCGGGCTCATCGCCTGCCAATGGGCCAGGGCCCTGGGCGTGCGCCTGATCGGGACCGCGTCCACCCCGGAAAAGGCCGCGCTGGCGCGCCGCCACGGTGCCTGGGAAGTGATCGATACCAGCCGCGAGGACATCGTCGCCCGGGTCAGGGAACTGACCGAGGGGCGCAAGGTTCCGGTGGTCTACGACGGCGTGGGCAAGAGCACCTGGGAAATCTCGCTGGACTGTCTCCAGCCGCGCGGCCTGATGGTCAGCTTCGGCAATGCGTCGGGCCCGGTCGAGGGCGTGAACCTGGGCGTGCTGGCGGCCAAGGGTTCGCTGTACGTCACCCGCCCGACGCTCGCCGCCCACGTGCCCACCGCGCAGGCCATGCAGGCGGCCGCCGACGAGGTGTTCGACCTGGTGACGAGCGGCAAGCTGGACATCGTCATCGGCCAGCGGTTTGCTCTGGCGGATGCCGCGAAGGCGCATGAGGCGCTGGGTTCGCGCGGCACGACCGGCGCGACTGTGCTGACCCTGGACTGAGCCGCGGCCCCTGGCCCATCGCCGGTCGCGGCGCGTGCGGGGCTGGCCGGCCAGGGCCGGCCGGCCCGCAGGCTCAGGCTTCCTGGTGGTATCGCTGCAGGCGCTCGACTTCCTCGCGCGAACCCAGGATCACGCCGATGCGCTGGTGCAGGGCATCGGGCTGGATGTCCAGGATGCGGTTGGCGCCGTCGATGGCCAGCCCGCCCGCCTGTTCCACGAGAAAGCTCATGGGGTTGGCTTCGTACATCAGGCGCAGCTTGCCCTTGCGGCCGGATGCTCGGGCGTCACGCGGGTACATGAAGATCCCGCCGCGCGTCAGGATGCGGTGCACGTCGGCCACCATGGATGCGATCCAGCGCATGTTGTAGTTCTTGCCCAGAGGGCCGGTCTCGCCTTGCAGGCATTCGTCGATGTAGCGGCGCACGGGGGCTTCCCAGTGCCGCATATTGGACATGTTGATGGCGAATTCCGCGGTCTGCTCGGGCAGGCGGATGTCTTCGTGCGTCAGCAGCCACGACCCCATTTCGCGGTCCAGCGTGAAACCCATGACGCCAGCGCCCACGGTCAGCACCAGCATGGTCTGCGGACCGTAGATGGCATAGCCGGCGGCGACCTGGCGGGTGCCGGGCTGCAGGAAATCCTCTTCGGCGATTTCCCGTCCGGCGGCTTCGACGGGGGCCTGCAGCACGGAAAAGATCGTGCCGATGGACACGTTCACGTCGATGTTCGATGAGCCATCCAGGGGATCGAACAGCAGCAGGTTCTGGCCCTTGGGGTAGTGGGTTGGGATGCGGTGAATGGTCTGCATTTCCTCGGAGGCCATGGCCGCCAGGTTGCCGCCCCATTCGTTCGCTTCCAGCAGGATCTCGTTGGACAGCACGTCGAGTTTCTTCTGGACTTCGCCCTGGACGTTTTCCGTGCCCAGGCTGCCGAGCACGCCGCCCAGGGCGCCCTTGCTGACGGCGTGGCTGATCGCCTTGCAGGCGCGCGATACGGTTTCGATCAGCAGGCGGACGTCGGCCGACACGGCCTTGTGTTCACGCTGCTGTTCGACCAGGTATTGAGTCAAGGTCTTGTATTTCAAGTGAATCCCCCGAGAAAAAAGAAAGGGTGGCCGGGTGCATCCCACGGTGCGGCCCGGCGGCATGAAGAGGCATCAGGCGCCGAGCGCCTTCGAGACGATCTCGCGGACGTTGCGTGACAGGCCGGGCGCATCCAGCACGCGCTGCAGGGCGGCCTGCATGCCGGCCCGGGCGACGGGCTCGTAGCGCGCCCAGTTGTCGAAGGCGCGCGACAGCCGTGCTGCGATTTCCGGATTCAGGGCGTCGAGCGCCAGCACTTGCTCGGCCCAGAAGTCGTAGCCTTCCAGGGTGTGCAGGTTGCCGGGATTGTCCATGCAGAAGCGGAAGACGACGGCGCGCGCGCGATTGGGGTTGCGCAGCGAGAAATCCGGCAGGGCCATCAGGGCGCGCACGCCGGACACTGTGCAGCCCGGCGCGCTGGCCTGGGCGCCGAACCAGCGGTCCAGCACCAGGGGGTCGTCGCGCCAGCGCTCGTGGAAGTCGGCCAGCGGCCCGGAGGCATCCTGCGGGGCATGTTGCAGCAGGGCGGTGAGTGCGCCCAGGCCCTCGGTCATGTTGCGAGCCTGGCGGTATTGCGCCAGGGCCAGCTCGGCTGCGCCGGATGCCTGGCCGGCCAGCAGGTTGTCCAGGGCCAGGTTGCGCAGGGCGCGGCGGCCGGACGAGACCGGATCGGGCGAATAGGGGCCGCCGTCGTCTGCCATGGCGTCGTAGAGGGTACGCCAGGCATCGGCCAGCTGCGCGCCCAGGGTTTGCCGGGTGCGGGTCCAGGCCGCCACGGCGGCCCGGGGATCCATGGGATCGCCTCGGTCGATGACCTCGCGCAGGGCTGGCAGGGCCAGCAGCCGCGCCCTGTACGCGGGCGACAGCGTTGGGTCGATCAGTGCAGTACGCCAGATCTCCAGCAGGTCGTCCAGCGCCGGTTGGGGATTGCCGTCGCGGTCGGCCTGCATGCAGGCCTGCAGGTGCCGGTGGGCCGTTTCCTGGACAGCGTCCCAGCGGGCGAAAGGGTCGGGATCGTGGCGCGCCAGCAGGGCCAGGTCGTCGGCCGTGCGGTCGGTTTCCAGGATGACGGGCGCTGAAAAATCGCGCAGCAGCGACAGGACGGGCGGGCGCGGGATATCCGTCAGGGTCCAGGTCTGGCTGGCCTCGCGCAGTTCCAGAACGACGGTATCGCGGGTTTCGTCTTCCCAATGGATAGGCAGGGAGCGGCCGTCCGCATCGATCAGGCCGATGGCAAAGGGGATGTGCAGGGGGGGCTTTTGGGGCGGAGGAGTCTGCCGGGCTTCCAGGCCCGCTGGTGCGCAGCGTTGTTCCAGCGTGATGCGGCAGGTGCGGTTTTCGGGATCGTAATGCGAGCGTACTCGCACGCGCGGGGTGCCTGCCTGCTGGTACCAGCGCCGGAAGATGGAGAAATCCTTGCCGGGGTGCCGTTGCACGTAGACGGATTCCATGGCGTCGACGAAATCGTCGCAGGTGACGGCCTGGCCATCGTAGCGACGGAAATACTCGTCCATGCCGGCGCGGAACCCGTCTTCGCCCAGCAGGGTGTGCTGCATGCGGATGACTTCCGCGCCCTTTTCATAGACCGTGGCGGTGTAGAAATTGCCGATTTCCTGGTAGCTGTCGGGCCGGATGGGGTGGGCCATGGGGCCGGCGTCTTCGGGGAACTGCGCCAGCCGCAGGGTGTGCACGTCGTCGATGCGCTTGACGGCCCGGGCGCTGGCGGCCTCGGCGGGCGGCAGGCCCTCGGCCAGCATGTCGGCGGAGAATTCCTGGTCGCGGAAGACCGTCAGTCCTTCTTTCAGGGACAACTGGAACCAGTCGCGGCAGGTGACGCGGTTGCCGGTCCAGTTGTGGAAGTATTCGTGGCCGATCACGGCTTCGATGCCGCGGTAGGCGGCGTCCGTGGCTGTGTCGGGGTCGGCCAGGACGTAGGCGGCATTGAAGATGTTCAGGCCCTTGTTTTCCATCGCCCCCATGTTGAAGTCGCGCGCCGCCACCACCATGAAGCGATCCAGGTCCAGTTCCAGGCCGAAGCGCCGTTCGTCCCAGTGCAGGGCGCGTGCCAGGCAGTCCAGCGCCCAGCGGGTCTGTTCGCGGCAGCCCTTGTCGCTGTAGACCTGCAGCAACACTTCGCGGCCGCTGCGGGTGGTCTCGGTGCGCTCGATGCAATCGAAATCGCCGGCCACCAGGGCGAACAGGTAGCAGGGCTTGGGATGCGGATCGCGCCACAGCGCCTGGTGACGGCCATCGGGCAGTCCGGCCTGTTCGATCAGGTTGCCGTTGGACAGCAGCAGCGGATAGACGGCGGGATCGGCGCGCAGCAGGACCTCGAAGCGCGCCATCACGTCGGGCCGGTCCGGAAACCAGGTGATGCGGCGAAAACCCTGGGCTTCGCACTGGGTGAAGAGCTTGTCGCCCGAGACGTACAGGCCCATCAGCGTGGTGTTGACGGCCGGGTGGCACAGGCTGACGATTCCAATGGAAAAAGGTTTGCCGTGTCCGGGCGGAACCAGGCTGAGCGTGTCGTCGGTCAGCTGGTATTCATCGGCCGCCAGCGGCCGGCCATCCAGACGGACCTCGACCAGTTCGAGGTCTTCGCCCTGCAGCACCAGCGGTGTGCCCGGCGCGGTGCCGGGCGCGGGTTCGAAGCGCAGTTCGGATCGCACCTGGGTTGATTCCGCCGCCAGGTCGAATTCCAGCCGGACTTGCGGCAAGCGGTAGGGGTAGGGGGTGTAGTCCTGGCGGAAAATGGTGGGGGCGGTATCCGTGCGCATGAGTCTGTTTCCGAAAAGCGTTCCGTGCGTCTCCATTGTAGTCGGCCCGACGGCCCGTGGCCGGGCTGTATCGGAGTGCAACGGGCGGCTGTTCGGGGGGCGCGGCAACGCCTATGATGGCTGGTGAGGCCGGATGCGCCATGGCCCTCGGGGGTGGTGCGGCATCCGGTGGTTGCTGGAATCGTTTTATGGATCGGTATGCGTGCGATGAAGGGTGGTGGTAGGTTGGGTGCGCAAATCGGGCGTGCGTGGATGCGGTTGTTTTCCGGCTTGTGCCTGGCGCTGATGCTGGGCGGGTGCGCCTCGGTGTTTTCCGCGCAGGTCACCCGGTATCAGCAGTGGCCGGAAAATACCCTGGGCGCCACCTACTGGATCGAGGCAGACGAATCCCAGCGCAATAATCTGCAGTTCCAGAATTATGCCGATACGGTGCGCGCCGCATTGGGGCCGACCGGGCTGGTGGAAGCCAGTTCGGCGGGTGCGGCGCGTTTTGCGGTGCATATTGAATATGCCAGTTCACGCGAACGCGAATGGCGCCAGGAATTCGTCGATCCCTACATGTATCCCGGTTTCTACGGGCCGTATGTTGGTTTTCATCATCCCCACTGGGCCTGGGGAATGGGGCCGGCGATCCAGACGGTCGCAGTGGACGTCTATCGCCTGACTTTGTCGGTCAGGATCGACGACCGGACTCACCAGGGGCGCGAGGTCTATCGCGCCACGGCGGTGGCGTCCAGCCGCGAGGACCAATTGGGCGCGGCCATGCCGTATCTGGCGCGCGCCCTGTTCGACCGGTTTCCTGGCCGGAACGGCCAGGTGGTCGAGGTGCGGTATCCTGTGAAATGAATCCGATCAGGCGGATTCTGCGGCAATCAGGAAGGCATCACGCGAGGTGCCGGCCGCTTCGGCATCGGTGATCCAGCGCGGCGCCTTGCCGCGGCCCGTCCAGGTGGCCTGGGTTTCGGGGTGGCGGTATTTCGGGGCGATCACGCGTTTCGTCGTGGCGGCGGCCTTGCGGGGCGCAGAGGGTGCCCGGCCGGCCGTCTTGCGGTTGAATGCAGCGGCGATCTCTTCCGGGCTGATATCGTATTCGCGCATCGCCCGCACAATCTCGGCGACCTTTGGTTTGCGCTCTTTTGCCTGCAGCGTCTGGATTTTTTTCTGGAGCTTGGCCATTTCTTTTTCGAGACGGGATTTTTCGGTGTTATAGCTGGTACGGGTCATTCATGGCTCCGTTTGGGTTCTGTCGATTGGCTGGATTCATATACGAGGGTATTGGAAGAGGCTTGAATCCAGGAAGCGATTTTAAACTGGTTTCTGAAACCATGTGCAATATCCGTCATTTCCACATGTGACGATGCTGCGACATACATTCGATAATCGGGAGCATACATGAGCAATGAGGACCGTTCGATGCGGGTTGCAGCCGTGCAGATGGTATCCGGCATGACGGTGGAAGATAATCTGGCACAGGCTGCCGGGGAAATAGAAACCGCAGTTTCCTCGGGGGCAGGGCTGGTGGCGTTGCCTGAATATTTTTGTTTCATGGGAAAACGCGACTCGGATAAACTGCCGCTTGCTGAAACGCCGGGAAACGGGCCGATCCAGGCGTTTCTTTCCGATCAGGCACGCAGCCACGGGATTTGGCTGGTGGGCGGCACGCTGCCATTGCGCAGCCCGGATGCCGATCGCGTCTATAACACATGCCTGGTTTACGATCCGCAGGGCCGATTGTGCGCCCGTTATGACAAGATTCATTTGTTCAGTTTCCAGCGCGGTCAGGAATCCTATGATGAATCCCGGGCCATCCGCCCGGGGGATGAGTCGCCCCAGGTATTCGACATGCCGTTCGGGCGCACGGCATTGGGCATCTGCTACGACCTGCGTTTTCCCGAGTTCTTCCGCGCCCAGGGCGACGTGAGGCTGATGGTGCTGCCGGCGGCTTTTACCTGGACCACGGGTTCGGTACACTGGGAAGTGCTGCTGCGCGCACGCGCCATCGAGAACCAGTGCTATGTGCTGGCCAGTGCCCAAGGAGGCACGCACGCCAATGGCAGGCGCACCTGGGGTCATTCGATGCTGGTCGATCCTTGGGGCGAGATTCTCGATTGCCTGCCCGAAGGCCCGGGTGTGGTTGCTGGCACGCTGGACGCGGATCGCTTGTCGGCGGTGCGGGAATCCCTGCCCGCGTTGCGGCATCGGGTGCTGCGGTAAGTCACAAGCCCGCGCGGGCGCGGCACGAAGATTGATGGATGAATGGTGTCAGATGAAACTTGTTGAACCGGGCCTGGATGCCCTGAATACCGCCCGCACGCTGCTGCTGGAACCTTGGGGTCTCGACGAATCCCATTTGGCGCGTGCGCTGTCCGATATTCACAGCCACCGTGTCGATTATGCCGACCTGTATTTCCAATACAGTTGCTCCGAAGGCTGGAGCCTCGAGGAAGGCATCGTCAAGACCGGCAGTTTCTCCATCGACCAGGGCGTGGGGGTGCGGGCCGTCAGTGGCGAAAAGACCGCCTTTGCCTATTCCGACAGCCTGTCGCCCCAGGCCCTGATGTCCTCCGCTCGTGCGGTGCGCACCATTGCGCGCCAGGGTGCGGGCCGGCGCCGCGTCGACGGCGGCGTCGATCGGCCACATGAGCTGTATGCGGCGGTCAACCCGGTGGACTCGCTGTCCGCTCCGGACAAGGTTGCCTTGCTGGAACGGGTCGAACGCATGGCGCGTGCCGCCGATCCGGAAATCATTCAGGTCATGGCCGGCCTGGCGGCCGAATACGACGTGATCCTGGTGGCCGGCAGCGATGGCCGCCTGGTGGCCGACGTGCGCCCCCTGGTGCGCCTGTCCCTGACCGTCATTGCCGAACGCAAGGGCCGGCGGGAAATGGGCCACGGTGGTGGGGGCGGGCGTACCGGCCTGGCCTATTTCACCGACGAGGTCCTGCGCGGCTACGTAGAGCGTGCGGTTCACGAGGCGCGCGTCAATCTCGAGGCCCGGCCGGCCCCGGCAGGGCAGATGGCCGTGGTGCTGGGCTCGGGCTGGCCGGGCATCCTGCTGCACGAAGCGGTCGGCCACGGCCTGGAAGGCGACTTCAACCGCAAGGGTTCCAGCGTGTTCTCCGGCCGTATCGGCGAACGCGTGGCGTCGCGCGGCGTCACGGTCGTGGATGACGGCACCCTGGCCGATCGGCGCGGTTCGTTGAACGTGGATGACGAGGGTCATCCCACCCAGCGCACCGTCCTGATCGAAGACGGCATCCTGCGCGGCTACATGCAGGATTCCATGAACGCTCGCCTGATGAAGCAGGCGGTCACCGGCAACGGGCGGCGCGAGTCCTATGCCCATCTGCCCATGCCGCGCATGACCAACACCTACATGCTGGCCGGCCGCGACGATCCCGAGGACATCATTGCCTCGGTGGATCGTGGCCTCTATGCCGTCAATTTCGGTGGCGGCCAGGTGGACATCACCAGCGGCAAGTTCGTTTTCTCTGCCTCCGAGGCCTACATGATCGAGAACGGCCGCGTCACCTACCCCGTCAAGGGCGCCACACTGATCGGCAGCGGCCCCGAGGCCATGGGCCGGATTAGCATGATCGGCAACGACCTGGCCCTGGATTCAGGGGTGGGCACGTGCGGCAAGGAAGGTCAGAGTGTCCCTGTGGGAGTCGGCATGCCGACCTTGCGCATCGACGGCCTGACCGTCGGGGGCACGGCCTGAAGCTTCAGGCGCCGGCCACGCCGGCGCGCGGGGCGTCGCGGCCGAACACCTGACGCAGATAGGCCAGGAATGTCTCGTCGGTGCAATGGACCTTGCCGGGGCTGTCGGGCAGCTTGGCGGTCGGCATTCCATTGCACTGGAACAGCTTCATGACGATGTTCAGCGGCCGGGGGCCCAGGTCGTTGGTCAGGTTGGTTCCGATCCCGAAGGCGGGCTGCACCCGGTCGGCGAAGTGGCGATACAGGGCCAGTGCGCGCGGGATATCCAGTCCGTCGGAAAAGACGAAGCGCTTGCTGGCCGGGTCCACGCGCAGCGACCGGTAGTGGGCGATCGCCTGTTCGCCCCAGGCAAACGGATCGCCCGAGTCATGGCGCAACCCGTCGAAGAGCTTGGCGAAATACAGATCGAAATCCGCCAGGAAGGCATCCATGCCCACCACGTCGGTCAGGGCGATGCCCAGGTCGCCCCGGTATTCCTGCACCCAGTCTTCCAGTGCGGCTCTTTGGAAATCGCGCAGCCGCACCTTGCCGAAGGCCTGGTAGGACTGCAGGTATTCATGTGCCATGGTGCCCACCGGCGTCAGGTCGTATTTCCGTGCCAGGCATACGTTCGAGGTTCCGGTGATGTATTGCGGTGCTTCCCGGCGCAGGGTCTGCAGGACTTCTTCCTGCCAGGTGCGTGAAAACCTCCGCCGCAGGCCGAAATCCGAGATCAGCAGGGGGAAGCGCCGCGCAGGTTCGCGGCCGAAATCCCGCAGCAGGGCGATCTTGTCCGTCAGCCGGCGCCGGCCTTCGGCCAGCACGCCCGGCGTCTGGTCGGGCCGGAAATACAGTTCGTTGACGATGGCCAGGACGAAGACTTCGAAGGCCATGACATGGACCTGCGGGCCTTGTGCCACGATCTCCAGTTCGTCGCCGCGTGTCGAAACACGGATGAAGTGGCGCTGGAAGTGAAACAGCGACAGGAAGTCGACGAAGTCGGACTTGATGTAGCGCAGTCCGCGCAGATAGTCGAGTTCCCCGGGCTGGAAGCGCAGGGCGCACAGGTGGTCGAGTTGCCGCTCGATTTCCGGTGCCAGTGCAGCCAGCGGGCGTTCCGGCCGGTCGCGGCAGATGAAGCGGTATTCGGCCTGCGCAGCCGGGTGGCGGTGCAGCATGGCCTGCCACATCGTGAATTTGTACAGATCGGTATCCAGCAGGGATTCGATCACGGGGACGAAGGGTTCTGTCGGCATGCTGGGTGCGTTTGTCGGGCGGGTTCGAATGCCCGCCCCGGACGCCCGGGGATGTTGGATGAACGGACGGCCCATGGGCGGGCGATGCGGACCATGTTAGCGGATTCGGAAGCGTAACCCCAGAAGCGGTATTCGCCGCTGCTGTGTCCGGCATCGGAAATATGGTCCCTGCCGCTGCGCCTGCCGGAAAGCAGAAGGGCCTGTCCGGATGGACAGGCCCTTCTGGGTGAATTGGTGCCGGCTAGAGGAGTCGAACCCCCGACCTTCTCATTACGAATGAGCTGCTCTACCAACTGAGCTAAGCCGGCGACGGCGGCCGCGTGCCGCCGATTGGCCGATGATCGCAATTAGCGCCCATCACCAAAGCCAGCCATTGTACATGAATTTTCCTGGTTTTGAAGCAGCGTACCGTGCGGCCTGGCGGCCGTGCGTGACGAGGCATCGACCGGGCTGTGTCCCGGCGTCGCTTGCCTGCACATTGCACCGTCATAATACGCATGTCGACTATCGGATAGAAAGGGGGCCGGAATGAGCTGGGTGCAAGGATTGATGGTGGCGGCGGCGGCGCTGCCCTACGGTGCGGCGCTCGCAGCCAAGGCCGGTGGTCGCCGGTTCGACAACGACGACCCGCGGCCCTGGCTGGCCGCCCAGCAGGGATGGCGGGCACGCGCCAACGCGGCGCAGGCCAATCTGTTCGAGGGCCTGCCTTTCTTCTATGCCGCCGTGCTGTATGCCTTGTACGCGGGGGTCGAGCCAGGCCGCCTGGCGGGTCTGATGGGCGTCTGGGTGGCCCTGCGGGTGCTGTATGTGCTGGCCTACATCCTGGGGTGCGGCACGGTGCGCTCGATCATCTGGAGTGCCGCGCTGGTGGCGAACCTGGCTATTCTGTGGGCCTGATTCCCGGGGAGCCGTCCTCGGATTGCCGGGTTTCCTGGTGCAGGCCTTGCTGGTGCAGGGCGATGGCGTCGGGAAACAGATCCCAGCAGGCCATGAACAGTGCGGCAAACAGCGGGCCGATGACGAAGCCGTTCAGGCCGAAGACCGACAGGCCTCCCAGGGTGGAGATCAGGACCACGTAGTCGGGCAGTTTGGTGTCCTTGCCCACCAATATGGGGCGCAGCAGGTTGTCCAGCAGGCCGATGACCAGCACGCCGAACAGGATCAGGACGATGCCTTGCCACAGGGCCCCGGTGACCAGGAAGTAGATGGCGACCGGCACCCAGATCAGCGAGGCACCCACGGCGGGCAGCAGGGACAGGAATGCCATCGTCACGCCCCAGAACAGGGCGCCCTGGATGCCCAGGAATGCAAACATCAGGCCGCCCAGCAGTCCCTGGGTGGCGGCGATGACGATGTTGCCCTTTACCGTGGCGCGCACCACGGTGGCGAATTTCTGGAACAGGCCGTGGCGGTGCGAGTCCTCGAGCGGGATCAGGCGCCTGAGCCGAGGCACGATGATCGCACCGTCGCGCAGCAGGAAGAACAGCAGGTACAGCATGATGCCCAGCCCGACCACGAACTGGAAGGTGTTCTGGCCGATGTTGACCGCCTGCTTGGCCAGGAACTGGCTGGCCTGCAGGGCGCCGGCGGAGAGCTTTTCGCGGATGCTGAGCAGATCGCCCAAGCCGAAGGAATCCAGCCAGCCGTGCACGGACGGCGGCAGGGCGCCCACGATCTGCTCGTAGTAGCCGCCCAGGTTCAGTTGACCGGAATTGATGCGGGTATACAGCCCGGCGACCTCGTTGGCGAGCGAGGCGGCGATGAACAGCATCGGCAGGATCACGATCAGCGTGATGCACAGCAGCGTCAGGAATGCCGCCAGGTTGGGGCTGCGCCCCCCCAGCAGACTCAGCAGGCGCCGGTGCAGGGGGGTGAAGATCACCGCCAGCACGCCGCCCCAGAAGATCGCCGCGTAGAAGGGCAGCAGGATGCTGATGAAAGCGATCGAGATGGCGGTCAGCAGCAGCAGGAAGCTGCGGAAGTGCAGGGTGGGCATGGTCGTGAGGTGGTGTCGGGGGCGTTAGTGGCGCCGGGCGTTGCGGATGCGATAGGCGATCGTGCCGATGATCAGTACCGCCAGCGGCATGCCCGCCAGCAGGGCCGTGCGGGGCGCCAGTTCGAATCCCAGCGTGAGCACGCCCTGGTACAACAGCTTGAACAGGCTGAACAGATAATAGCTGATGGCGATGATGGACAGGCCTTCCACCGCCTTCTGGATCTTGATCTGGGTTTCGGCCCGGGTGCTCAGGTTCTTCAGGATCTGGCCGTTCTGCTCTTCCATTTCGACCTGGACCCGGGCCTGCAGCAGGTTGCTCAGGTGGGATACGGCGCTGCCGATGCGGCTCAGGCGCTGGTCGGTGGAGGCGCAGTAGCGCACTGTGGGACGGAATCTCTGGGCGATGAATGTGCCCAGCTGCTGGCAGTCTCCGGTGCGGCTTTCATGCAGTTCTGCGATGCGCTCGAAGACGAGCTGGGCATAGGCTTCGGTGGCACTGAAGCGCAGCCGCGTACGGGCGCTGGTCTGCGATATCCGGGCCGACAGGCGGGTGATGCGTTCCAGCAGGGCCTTGATGTCCTGGGGTTCGGACCGGGCATTGGCGTCCGACAGGGCAGCCAGTTCTTGTTCGTATTGCCGCAGTTCGGTTCCCAGCGCGCGGGCGACGGGCAGGGTCAGGGATGCCATCAGGCGGTAGGTCTCGACTTCCAGCAGGCGGCGGACCATGCGGCCCAGCCGCCTGCCGTCGAACTGCCGGTTGAGCACCAGCATGCGGTTCAGTCCGTTGCCGTTCAGCCGCAGATCGCTCCAGACGGTGGCCTTGCCGCCATCCAGGTTGGAGCCGACCGGATCCTTGAAGCCATAGTCGTCGACCGTCCCCCGCCAGGTGGACTCGGATTCCACGCAGACCTGGTCGGCGTTGATCAGCAGGGCGCTGTGGGCTTCGGCGATTTCTGCCAGCACGGGTGGCAGAGCCGCCCAGGGTGTGGCCTGGGCGCCGGGCAGCACCAGCGTCAGGGTCAGGAATTCGGTGTGCCGCTCCCACTTGAGCCGCGCGCCGCCCACCGGGAATTCGCCCTGGGGCAGCGAGGGATCGGCCAGCGCGACATGGCGGTCGCACAGCGAACGAACGATGGTTTCCGCAGACTCGTGCTCGTCCAGGAAGGCCAGGTGGAAGACCTGGGCCGGCGCGTCGAAGTACATCGAGGGGCGGGCGTGCAGTTCGTTGTGCAGGGCGTGGCGGTGCGGATGCATGCGGCGAGTCGGTAGGGAAAACGGAAAAGAAACCCAGTGTATCGGAAGTCCCTGCCAGTCTGTATGAAAAAGGGGCGCGTTTCGCTGCATGGACGTGGACCATGCTTCGCGTGCCATCACGCCGTCCGGGGCAAGAAAAACGCCGCGGGCATGGCCCGCGGCGCCGAGGCATGGCCGGGCGCGCGGCAGGCCGCGCGCCGGGTCCGGTGCATCAGGACGCGGCTTTCCCGGGCTTGGCTTGCTTCTTGTGCATCTTCGTCACCTGGGCGTGGCCGGCTGGCGACTTGGCATGGTGAGAGGACATTTTCTTGCCGGCATGCTGCGAGGCGGATTGCGCGGCGGGTGCTCCGGCGGCAAAAGAGGGTGCCGTTGCAAGGCCCAGAGCGGCAGCAGAGCAGGCAACCAGGAAAGCAATGCGGGAACGTGTCGTCATGACATCAACTCCTGAGAACGCCCGGGCACCCCTGTGTCCGGGCCGGTGGCGGACCACCTGGAACTCAGAGCTGCATGCCGGCACGGAAGTTCTTTGCGTTCCGGCCGGCATGTGTAATGACGTATTTCATCGCTTGCCGCCCGGGCAGGCATGGAACCAGTCCGGGTGCGGATTTCGGCCGCGGCTTCGGCGGCAGGCGGATGCAGGTGTTTACGAGCTTGACGGCCAGTTGAATGCTTGCGCTCCAGCCACCTGCGCGGGTCCGCCGCCACGGGGCCCGGCGTCAGGGCGAAGCCGTCGCATTCTCCGCCGCAGCCGGACCGGGGTACATGACCGTGCCGTCGTCACGGATCACGGCGCCTGGCGTCAGATTGGCTGGGTCGAGCCGTCCCGCGCCCATGATGTGAAACACGGGGATGCCCAGGGCGATCAGGTGGTCGGCGACGATGCGCCGATGGCAGCGCCACCAGACCGATTCCGAGCACATCATGGCGGTGGGCTGTGCCTGGCCCTGTGCGATGAGCGCCGACAGCCCCTGGCGGAAGGCTGCGCTAAGGGCGTAGTCCGCATAATGATGGAAGCTGTCGTTTTCCCAGTAGCCGTTGACATCGGGCGGGACGGTCTTCGATTTGCCGCGCAGTCCGCCCAGGTCGGCCATGTGCCCGTAGGCGATGCCATGGACAGCCAGCGCCGCGGGCAGGGTGTCGCGGTTGAATTGAGGATTGGATCGTGAGCGCGGCACGGTGCGGATGTCGATCAGGCGCTCGATGCCGGCGCCGGCCAGCAGGGTGATGAAATCGTCCAGGCTTCTGGTCGAGTGGCCGATGGTATAGAGTGGATTCGCCATGGATCGACGATAATCCCTACCTGGGGCGGGGGACAAGCCGGGCGGCATGTTCCGGGTGTCTCTCCCGCACGCAGCGGGCCCCGGGGCCGCGTACAGGCTGGATGGATGAGCGATGGATCGGATGCGACTGGACAAATGGCTGTGGGCTGCCCGTTTCTTCAAGACTCGCAGCCTGGCTGTGCATGAAATCGGTGCCGGCAGGGTGCTTGTCGGCGGGCAGCCGGCCAAGCCTGCCCGGGAAATCGCCGTGGGCGACCTGATCGAGGTGCGCCGGGCGGGGAGTCCCCCGGTGCAGGTCGCGGTTCGCGCGCTCAGCCTGGTGCGTGGGCCGGCGCCCCAGGCTGCGCTGCTGTACGAGGAAACCCCCGACAGCGTGGCGGCACGGGAACGGGCTACTGAAATGCGCCGCCTGGCGCCCGAGCCCGCCCGGGATTTCGAGGAAGGGCGTCCGACCAAGCGCGATCGGCGCCAGATGGATCGGTGGCGGGGGCGATGAAGTCCGGGAACCGTCCTCAGGCCGGATCCTGGATTTCCCGCAGCGCTTCCCACAGGTCCGCGCCCAGCGCCCTGGCGATCCGGGTGGCGGTGTCCAGGGTGGGACAGCGCACCCCGAGCTCGATCATGCTGATGCAGCTTTGAGAAAGCCCTGCCCGGCGAGCCAGTTGCTGCCCGGTCCAGCCTCTGGCCAGGCGGCGGGCGCGTACCCATTGTCCGAAGTTATTGCTGTCTATGATTCCCTCGGCGTGCAGTCAAAGGCTGTACGTCATAGGGGGCATCTTGCCAGTACAGCGGCAGCGGTGCGGTTGCAATGGCAATCATATGTATCTGTCGAGCGGCTTCGGTCACGGCTTCGGCCGTCAGGCGGTCGCCCGGGGCCTGGTTGGTTTTCTGCCGTTTCTTTTCAATCTCGAAAGACTGGAATGGAAACAGAAACGATCCTCGAAAACCCGTGTCAGTCCCCCGTGTCAGCCGTGTGATCGATGTGGTCTTGCAGGATGAAAATAGCCTGCTCTGCGGCGGGCGGCAGACAGCGCCATAAAGGCGGTACCCGATGTCTCGGGCAGATCGCAGCAATCGGACAGGAGCAAATGAAAAGGGCCCAGACTTGCGTCTGGACCCTTGAATTTCTTGGCTCCCCGACCAGGGCTCGAACCTGGGACCTGCGGATTAACAGTCCGTCGCTCTACCGACTGAGCTATCGGGGAACTGCGAAGAAGCGAAACTATAGCATAAATTTTCGTGTGTGCGCAAAGGCTCAGTGCGCGCCTGCAGAGGCCCCCGCTCCACCATGCGCAGCCGACTTCGGATGGGCCAGCCAGATCAGTCCGATGAGGACCAGGAAGATCAGCGCCGAAGCATAGAAGATGTCGGTGGCCGACATGGTGTAGGCCTGCTGATTGATCACTCTGTCCAGCAGGCTGGCACCGCGCTGCGGGTCCAGCCCCAGGCCCTGCAGCCCGCCCATGATGTGGTCGAAGGCCGGTTCGCCGGGCAGGGCGACTTCCGTCAGACGGCTGTGATGCAGCGTGGCGCGGTTGTCCCAGATCGTGGTGGTGATCGAGGTGCCGAAGGCCCCGCATACAAGGCGGAAGAAGTTCGACAGACCGGCGGCGGCGGGGATCCGGTCTGGGCTCAGGCCCGACAGGGAGATCGTCGTCAGCGGGATGAAGAACGTGGCCATGGCCGCGCCCTGGATGAAAGTGGGCAGCATCACGGTGTACAGATCGACGCTGGTGTTGAACTGGGCCCGCATGTAGCTGATCAGGGCGAAGATCAGGAAGGCGACCGTGGCGATCGGCCGCGGGTCGTAGCGGGCGAGCAGCTTGCCCACCATGGGCGACAGGATGATGGCCAGGATGCCGACCGGGGCCGAGGCCACGCCCGCCCAGGTGGCCGTATAGCCCATGGTGTTCTGCAGCCACAGGGGCAGCAGCACGACAGTGCCGAAGAACACACCATAGGCGACCGACAGGGCGACGGTGCCGGAGGTGAAGTTACGCTGCGCGAACAGCGTCAGGTCGACCACCGGATGCGCTGCGGTCAGCTCCCAGATCACGAAGTAGACGAAAGCCACGGCCGTGACCACGGCCAGCACGCAGATCAACGGGCTGGCGAACCATTCCAGTTCCTTGCCCTTGTCCAGCATCAGCTGCAGGGCGCCCACCCAGACGACCAGCAGGAACAGTCCCATGCGGTCGATGGGCAGGTGGATGCGGCGCGATTCCCGAGATTTGTAGACCTGCCACGAGGCCCAGCCGGCCAGCAGCCCGATCGGCACGTTGATGTAGAAGATCCAGGACCAGGCGTAATTGTCCGAAATCCAGCCGCCCAGCAGCGGTCCGGCGATCGGGCCGACCAGGATGGTCATGGACCAGAGGGCCAATGCCATGCCGGCCTTGGCCCTGGGGTAGCTGGCCAGCATCAGGGACTGTGACAGCGGGATCATCGGGCCGGCCACCGCGCCCTGCAGCACGCGGAAGAACACCAGGGATTCCAGTGACCACGCGAATCCGCACAGCCAGGAACTGATGACGAACATCAGGACCGACAGCACGAACAGGCGGACCTGGCCGAAGCGCTGCGTCAGCCAGCCGGTGAGCGGCACGGTGATGGCGTTGGCCACGGCGAACGAGGTGATCACCCAGGTGCCCTGGGTGGCGCTGACTCCGAGGTCGCCCGCGATGGTCGGGATGGAGACGTTGGCGATGGACGAATCCAGCACATTCATGAAAACGGCGGCCGACAGGGCGATCGTCCCGAAGGTGCGAGCGCTGCCTTCCAGGGGGGGGTAACCCCCTGCGGGCGGCTGGGCCGGAGCGGCGGGCGCGCCGTCCGGCTGCCGCTCCGCCCCGTTGTCCAGCGTGTCGGGTGTGGCGCTCATTGCGTCTCCTTGGCGTTGCGCGCCGCCGCTCCGGAGGAATTCCCGCCTTCGTGGCCAGGCTCACCCGCCGCGCCGATGTTGTCCTGGATGATCTGGCGGATGCGGGCGTCGATTTCGGTCGCATCATGATCGTAGACCGGCGTGCTCAGGGCGGGCCCGGTCGCCCGGGCGCCGTTGTCCTGTCCGTTGCCGTCGGCTTGTTCGGGGGTGGAGGACAGGTCGACCTCGACCGTCATGGACAGGCCCACGCGCAGCGGATGTGCCTGGAGCTCTTTCGGATCCAGGCGGATGCGCACGGGCACCCGCTGGATGACCTTGATCCAGTTGCCGCTGGCGTTCTGGGCCGGCAGCAGGGCAAAGGCGCTGCCGCTGCCTGCGGCCACGCCGACGACCGTGCCGTGATAGACGGTCTTGCTGCCGTACAGGTCGGAGATCAGCGTGGCCTTTTGTCCGGGTCGCATGGCGTCGAGCTGGTTTTCCTTGAAATTCGCTTCCACCCACAGGCTGTCCAGCGGCACGATGGTCATCAGCGGCGCGCCCGGCTGGATGCGCTGCCCCAGCTGGACGGAGCGCTGGGCGACCATGCCGCCTACCGGCGCCAGAACCTGCGCGCGGACGCTGGCCAGCCAGGCCTGGCGAACCTGGTCCGCTGCCTGCAGCACGTCGGGGTGGGTGGCCACGGAACTGCCCCGGGTCAGGGCCTGGTTCGTGGCCAGCTTGGCGCGCGCGGCTGCCAGGCCTGCGCGTGCCTGGGCCAGGCTTGCCTCGGCGGACTTCACGGCAACCTGGGCATGCAGCAGTTCTTCGCCGCTCACGCCGCCGGTGCCGCGCAGCGCATTGCGCCGCTGCAGATCGTTGCGTGCCTTGCTCAGCTGCGTTTCGGCCTGCGCGACGTTGGCTTCGCCCACGGCGACATCGGCCGCCAGGGCGTCGTTCTGCACGAACAGGGTCTGGGTGTGGCGCACGGTCTGGGCCAGGGCGGCCTCGGCCTGGGCCAGGGCCAGGCCGGTGTCGCTGTCGTCCAGGGTCACGAGGCGCGCGCCCTGGGAGACTTCCTGGGTTTCCTCGGCGTCGATGGCCACCACCGTGCCGGGAATCTGGGCGCTGACCTGCACCAGGTTGCCGTGGACGTAGGCGTCGTCGGTCGATTCGTAATGGGCGGCGAAGAGCAGCCACCATGCGCCGTAGAGCAGGGCGGCCAGGACGAATGCGCCGGTCGACCAGAGCATCAGGCGGGTGCGGGCGGGGGAGTTGCTGGGGCTGGTTGCGGTCATGATGCGATCAAAGAAAAAGTCATTGTCGGGACAGGTTCGATGCGAAGCGGCGCGTGCCGTCGTCCTGGACATAGCCGCCGCCCAGGGCGGTTTCCAGCTGCACGTCCAGGATGTAGGCGCGGGCATGCAGATCCGTGGTCTGCACGGTCTGCTTCAGGGCTTCGCTCTGGGCCAGCAGCACTTGCACGAAATCGCCCAGGCCGGCCTTGTAGCGGCTCAGGGCCACGTCGTAGGCTGAAGTGATGGCTTTCATGCTGGCTTCCTGGTGGCGGATCTGTTCGCGCAGCGACTGGATCGAGTCGCGGGCATCGGCCACTTCGCGCAGGGCGCCCAGAACGGTTTCGTTGTAGCGGGCGATGGCCTCGTCGCGTTCCGCACGGCGGCCTTCCAGGCGGGCATTCAGGCCGCCCGCATTGAAGATCGGCAGGGTGATCACGGGGCCGACGCTGTAGTTCTCGCTGCTGCTGCGCACCAGCTTGTCCATGCCCAGCGACAGGTAGCTGGCTGCGGCCGACAGGTCGATGTTGGGCAGGAAGTCGGCCTTGGCCGCCGAGACTGCGGCGCCGGCTGCTTCGGCCTGCAGCCGGGCAGCCGTGATGTCGGCGCGCCGGCCCAGCAGGGCCATGGGCAGGCGTCCCGGCACGTCGGGGGGCAGCGCCGTGCCGGGGCGCATGGCCAGTGCCGGCAGTTGCTCGGTAGATTGACCCACCAGGGCGGCGAGCTGGTTGTGGAGCAGCTGGACGTTGTTGCGGGCCTGGCTGAGCTGTACCCGGGCGGCAGAGACCGCCGAGTCGGCCTGATCCACGTCCACCTGGGTGCCCAGGCCATTCTTGTAGCGGCCGCGGGTGATGTCCAGGGCTTCCTGCAGCTTGCTGGCGATGTGGCTGATCGCCTGGGCCTGGGCCTGGGCATTCTGCAGCTGGAAGTAGGCCTGGGCCACGGCAGAGACCAGCAGCACGCGCGCCTGCTGGCGGCTGGCTTCGGCGGCCGCGGCCTTCCGGGCGGCGGCGCTGGCCAGCGCGCGCTGGCGGCCCCACAGGTCCAGGTTGAAGTTCAGCTGCAGGCCCAGGCTGGTGTCCGTGTCGTACGAACCGCCCAGGGGAGGCGGGTAGATGTAGTTTTCGCTATAGCGCTGCCGCGTGAAATGATAATTGGCGTTGACTTGGGGCCATTGCACGGCGCGGGCGCCACGCGCCGCAGCCTGGGCGATGCGCACGCGCGCGGCGGCGGCTTCCAGGGACGGATTCGATTGCAGGGCCTGATCGATCAGGCCGTTCAACTGGGTGTCCTGGTACCGTGTCCACCACCGGTCTCCTGGCCAGGCGATGGTGGCGTCGGACAGTTCCAGGGCCTGGGCGTCCAGCGCCCGGGTGGCCGGAGTCCCGGGGTCCATGGGGGCGCAGGCGGAAAGCGACAGGGCGAGCAGCAGGGGAATGAGGGGTTTCATGCTGACAGGAAGCTGAATATAGTTGATGGGGTCTGTATCTGACTAGACAGTTATATGGCGCAAGAAGACAAATCCGATGGGAATGATGGCTTTCAGGAGTTGTCGGGGCGGTCCGCGGCTTGCTGGAGATACTGCTCGCCGTTCGCGATCATGCGTTTGAGCAGGGCGATCAGCATGCGGATTTCGTCTTCGGAGAAACCGCTCAGGTGGATGTTCAGGGTCTGCGCGATGGTGGGCAGGATCCGGTCGGCCACCGCGCGGCCTTCGTCCGTGAGCACGATCTTGACGACGCGCCGGTCTTCGGGCACACGTTCGCGCCGCACGAAGCCTTTGGATTCCAGGCGGTCCAGCATGCGCGTGGTGGCACCCGTGTCCACATCCAGGGCGCGGGCAAGCTCGGCCGGGGTATCGATGCCCCTATGCAGGATCAGCAGCAAGGGGCGCCATTGATTTGCCGTCAGGCCCATGGGGCAGGCGTGCAGGTCGATGACTCGATGCAGCAGGATGTGCACATGCTTGATGAGCAGGCCGACATTGCGTTCGGGGCTGAGATCGCCGGGAATGCTGCCGTAATACTGGCAGGAGCCGTCTTGCGTGGCGGGGGGTAGGCCGTCTGGCCGGGTGTCTTGCATGTTAAAATGCTATCACATCAATATCTGACTAGGCAAGTAAAAAATGACGATGCCTTCCCGCGGCATGTTCTGGACCGGTTTCGTGCTTGCGGGGCTGGGGGCCGTACTGTTCTCGGCCAAGGCAATCGTTGCCAAGCTGCTGTACTTGCATGGCGTGGATGCGCTGGATGTGATTGGTTTTCGCATGCTGCTGGCGCTGCCGTTCTTTGCGGCCATCGCCCTGGTCCAGATGTCGCGCGCGCGCCGCGGGCTGCTCGAGCGGCTGAGCCGGCGCGACGGCCTGCGCATCGCGGTGCTTGGCTTCATCGGCTACTACCTGTCCAGCTTTCTGGATTTCCTGGGGCTGCAGTACATTTCAGCCGGCCTGGAGCGCCTGATTCTTTTCCTGGCCCCCACGTTCGTGCTGCTGTTCTCGGCCTGGTTCCTGCGCAAGCCCGTTTCTCCGCGCCAGTGGCTGGCCATGGCCCTGGCCTATGGCGGGGTGGCGCTGGTCTTCTGGGCCGATCTGTCGATCACGGGCGACGACGTGGTCCTCGGCTCCGCCTGCGTGCTGGGTGCGGCGTTTTCCTATTCCATGTACCTGATCGGCTCGGGCGAATTGGTCGAGCGGGTCACGGCCACCCGCCTGACAGCCTATGCGATGACGGTCTCGGCCGGGGTGACGATGGTGCACTTCTTCGCAGTCAAGGGGCTGTCCGGGCTGGACCAGAGCCTGCCGGTCTACGGCTTGTCCCTGATCCACGCGACGGTGAACACGGTGCTGCCGACGTTCATGATCATGTGGTCGGTGGCGCGCGTCGGTGCGCCTCTGACCGCCCAGCTGGGTCTGCTGGGGCCCGTCTCGATCCTGTTCCTGGCCTGGCTGTTCCTGGGCGAGCCGATCACGTGGCTTCAGGTGGCCGGCACGATCCTGGTGGCAATTTCCGCCATCGTGCTGGGACACCGGCCCAGGTCGGAAGACTGAACCCGCACCGCCGGTTGCCTGGCGGCCAGGCCGTTCATTTCATGCCTTCCTCGATCTCGTCGCGGTGCACGTCATGGGTGATGAATCCGGCCGCGTTCCTGGGCATGGCCAGGTACTGGGGATGGGCCAGCGTCTTGCGGATGTCCTGCAGGCCCGTGGCCCAGTGTTCCCGCATGGTCGCCAGGCCGAATTGATAGTCGCGGAAATGCTGTTCGTAGGGCTTGTCCCGGTAGATCAGGTGAATGATGTTGCTGCGCTTGTCGCTGGCCAGCGCCGCGGCCTGCCTGCAGGCAGGGTCGCTGCCGCGCTGTCTCGCGGGCACCTTGTCCAGGACTTCGCGCAGCAGGCGCTGCATTTTCCGGTAGGCCTGCATCTGGTCGGTCACCAGCCGGGTGCGGCTGGAATACCTGATGTCCTGGACGCGGTCGCCGACCTCGCTCAGGCTGCGGGGCACAGGGCCTCGCGCCGACCATAGATCCACCTGGAACACCAGCGTGTCCCTGGACAGGTTCTGTTCCAGCACCCGGGATAGCGGCGTATTGGAGACCAGGCCGCCGTCCCAGTAATACTCGCCGTCGATCTCGATGGCGGGAAAGGCCGGGGGCAGGGCGCCCGAGGCCATGAAATGCTCGGGCCGCAGGCGGGTGCGCCGGTTGTCGAAATAGACGAAATTGCCGGTGCGCACATTGACGGCCCCGATCGACACGCGCAGACCGCCATCGTTGATGCGGTCGAAATCGCACAGGGACTCCAGCGTATCTTTCAGCGGGCGCGTGTCGTAGTGGCCCACGCAGGCGGGGTCCAGGGCCGAGGAGAGGGCTGCGGGCGGGAAGCGCGGACGGAAGAAGCCTTTCTGGCCCACCATCAGGGCGCTGCCGGCATGCACAGCGCCCAGGAACTGACGCGCCAGGTCGTTGATCTGGAACAGGCTGTGTTCGATCAGGGGGTTGGATACCGGGCCGACGTAAGGCTGGCAGATGGTGTCCCAGAAGGCGTGGAGCCGTTCGACGCACCGTTCGGGTGGGTTGCCGGCGATGATGGCCACGTTCAGGGCGCCAATGGAAATGCCGGCCAGGTCCGTCAGCTCGATGCCTGCTTCTTGCAGGCCCTCGTAGACGCCGGCCTGGTAGGACCCCAGGGCGCCGCCGCCCTGGAGAACCAGGGCGCGGGTTTCGTAGGCCCGGGCTGCGTCGGCCGGGCGGGATTCAGTCTTGGACATGGGGCGTGGCCTTCAGGGATTGCAGGAACGCTTCGATCAGGGCGCCGCGGTAGCGGCTGCGGTGCAGCACGATGGACAGGCGCCTGTCCAGCCGCAGGAACGGCGTGCGCAACACGCGCAGACGGCCCGTGGCCACTGCGTCCAGGGTTGCGGCATAGGGCAGGCAGGCGATGCCCAGGCCGGCGATCACTGCCTGCTTGATGGCCTCGATCTGCCCCAGTTCGAGCAGGATGCGTCCGGGGGGCAGCGCGGACATGGCCTGCTCGGTCAGGCTGCGGGTGGCCGAGCCGCGTTCGCGCAGGATCCAGCGGGCATCCGCGAAATCCTCGGACCGCAGCCGCGCACGCTGCGCCAGAGGATGGGCCGGGGCCGCGCAGACCACCAGCGCGTCGTTGCGCCAGGGCAGGGTTTCGAGCTGGGCATGGTGCACGGGGCCTTCGACGCAGGCGACATCGACGGCGTGGTCGAGCAGCATGCGCGTGATGACGCGGGTGTTGTCTACGGTCAGATGCAGGGCGACCGAAGGATGGCGCGCCGTGATGGGGCCCAGGAGCTCTCCCACCAGGTAGTTGCCGACGGTATTGCTGGCGCCGATGCGCAACTCGCCTTCCAGGTCGCCATGGGCGTCGCGGTGGCGGCGCTGCATGTCGCTCAGGCGTTCCAGGATTTCGCGGGCCAGGGGCAGCTGTTCGGCGCCCCGGGCGTTCAGCCGCAGGCGGCCGCGCTCGCGGTCGAACAGTGCAGCGCCCAGCTGGCGTTCCAGCTCGCCCAGAGCCATGCTGATGGCCGGCTGGGTCAGGTGCAGCTGGTCCGCGGCCTGGCGCACACCCCCGGCCGTGGCGACCGCGACGAAAACTTCAAGCTGGCGAATGCTGAGGCCGAGCATGGTGGTCGGGTCCCCTGGCAGATATCAGCTTTACTTATATCATGTCCCGCTGGTTGCAGGATCGGCTGATGGGGATTGCGGTTGGCCGGCGTGTTTGCTGCCTGCGCTTCAGGCGAACCAGGATGCGGGACTCTTGCTCAGGGCCACCCCGACGATGTAGGCGAAGATCGCCACGGCGAACACGGCCGCGATCAGCCGCGCCCGGGGGGTGCGGCCGCGCTTGATGGCGTACGAACCCACGCCGATATAGGCGATCAGGAGCACGATCTTGGTCAGGATCCAGGGCTGCTCGGGGCCGATCATGGCCGCCAGGATCACGCCGCAGGTCAGCAGCACGGTGTCGATCACGTGCGGCAGGATGCGCACCAGGCGGTGTTGCAGCAGAGGCGATCCGGTCACGGACCAGTAGGCCCGGATCAGGAAAAGGATGATGCTCAGGCTGACGGCGGTGACGTGCAGGTGCTTGATGGGAAAGTAGTAATTCATGGCATTGGGATTGGGTGCGCGAGCCGGAGCGGACAGGGCGAGTGTACCGTACTGCCGCAGGCAGGGTCGCCATGGCCCGGCCTGCGGAGAGGCTTCATTCGATCGGTTTCAGGGTCCAGCCGCCGCTTTCGCCTTGCAGCGACAGCTCGAATCCATGGTGCCGACGCAGGGTGCCGCGGTGCCCCACGCTGATGATCCGGGCTTCGGGCAGTTGTTCGAGAAGCAGGCGGTACATGGCGTCTTCCAGGCCCTCGTCCATGGCGGACGTGGCTTCGTCCAGGAAGGCGGCCTGCGGCCGGGCGATCAGCAGGCGGCCGAAGGCCAGGCGCTGCTGTTCCCCCAGCGACAGGATGCGGCTCCAGTCGTCCTCGACGTCGAGCCGGTCGCGCAGATGGCCCAGCTGGACGCGATCCAGGATGGCTTCATCCTGGCCTGGCGGGACTGCGTCGGCGGGCTGCGGGTAGTGCAGGGCCTGGCGCAGGGTTCCCAGGGGCAGGTAGGGCTTCTGGGCCAGGAACAGGGCAGAGGAATCCGGGCGGATGATCTCGCCCGATCCGTGCGGCCAGATGCCGGCGATCATGCGCAGCAGCGTGGTCTTGCCCGAGCCCGACGGGCCGCGCACCAGCAGTGGCTGGCCGGGCGAGACTTCCAGGCTCAGGTCGCGGATCAGTGCATGGCCGTCGGGGCGGTTCACGGTCACGCCCAGCAGCGCCAGACGGCCGCCGTCCTGGCGAGTGTGCGGCAGTTCCATGGCGCGTGCCGCGTCGATGGCATCGTCGAAACCGGCCAGACGCTCCAGCGTGGCGCGGTAGGTGGCGAAGCTGTCGTAGATGTTGCGGAAGAAGGACAGGTTGTCCTGCAGGCGGCCGAAGGCCTGGGCGGTCTGGATCAGGTCGCCCAGGCTGATCTGCTTGGAAAAGAAGCGCGCCGCCTGGAGGATGAAGGGGAACACCACGGCGGTCTGGGTGACGACGAAGTTGAAGCCCAGGAATTTCAGGGACCGGTGGATGATGTCCCAGGCGTTGCCGATCACCTGGGCGAAACCACTGCGCAGTGTCCGGCCCTCGACGCGCTCGCCCCGGTAGAAGGCGATGCTTTCGGCGTATTCGCGCACGCGCACCAGGGCGTAGCGGTAGTCGGCGTTCAGCTTTTCGTTCAGGAAATTCAGCCGGATCAGCGGCTTGCCGATCCAGATGGCCAGCAGGGTGGCCACGAACACATAGATGAAGACCAGGAACACCATGGCCCGGGGAATCTCGTGGCCCAGCACGGTCATGGGGCCGGACAGGTTCCACAGGATCACGGTGAAGGCAATGGTGGAGACGAGGGCGTTGATCAGCCCCACGGCCAGGGTCATGGAATTCTGGGCAAAGCTGGTGATGTCCTGCTGGATCCGCTGGTCGGGGTTGTCGGCCAGATGGCTGAGCGATTGCGAGCGGTAGTAGGCCTGCCCCTGCATCCAGCGGCTCAGCAATTGCTCATTGAGCCATTCACGCCAGTGGACGACGAAGGCCTGCTGGACGTAGAAGTCGAACAGGGATCGGACCACGTGTACGGCGGCCAGCAGCGAGAACAACAGCATGGCTGCCCAGAATCCAGGCTCGTCCAGCGCCTGCAACGCGCTGTACATGGTGTTGTACCAATTGGAGAACAGCACATCCAGGCGCACGGCCGCAAGCGTCAGCAGCAGGATCAGCGCGACGCCGGCCAGCGGTTTCCAGCTGCGGCGCAGGGAGAAATACCCGGCGCTCAGGCGCCGGAACTGGCGGCCCCAGCGCGTGAAGCGCGTCAGCCCCCAGACGACGATGGCGCCGACCACCAGGGTGAGCGCGTAGGCCTTGGCCAGCCACAGGCCGCTTTCGATCAGGACTTCTTGCCATTGCATGGGGTGCGGTTCCTTGAAGGGTGATCGGATGCGCCCGCCGAACCGGGCCGAGCGTGAGGATTGTAGTTGGAGGCGGGGGGTTGCGGAATAGTTCCGGCCGCGGCGGAGCGGGGCCGGGTCAGGACGCGATGCCCGATTCGTGTTTCATGCCCAGACGGCGCGCGAGCTTGTGCAGGTTGCTGGGGTCCAGCCCCAGCGCCCGCGCGGCCTGGGCCCAGTTGCCTTGGGTGGCCGCCAGGGCTTCGCCGATGGCGCGCCGTTGGCATGCCTCGACGCTGTCGCGCAGCGGCGCAATGGCCCCGGGGTCCGTTGCAGCGGCCGGCGGCGCGGCCTCGCTGGCGACGAGCTGGGGCGATGCTTCGGCGGGAGGCTCGGGCGGGGTGATGTCCAGGTCCAGCAGTTCCGGGCCGATGGTCAGCACCTGGTCGCGCGATGCGCCGCGGCTGAGCATTTTCAGTGCGGCGCGGCTGATGACGTGTTCCAGTTCCCGGACGTTGCCGGGCCAGGGGTACTGGCGCAGGGCTCGCTCGGCCTCATAGGACAGGCGCACGCCGCGCAGGCCCAGCCGGGCGCGGCTGAACTCCAGGAAGTGGCCGGCCAGGATCAGGACGTCGCGGTCGCGGTCGCGCAGCGGCGGGATCGGGATGGGGTAGACCGAAAGCCTGTGATACAGGTCGGTGCGGAACAGACCCGCCTGGGTGTTGGCTTTCAGGTCGCGGTTGGTGGCGGCGATGATGCGCACGTCGGTCTTGATGACCTGGTCGGTTCCCAGCCGCTGGATTTCGCCGTTCTGCAGCACGCGCAGCAGCTTGGCCTGCAGGCTGAGCGGCAATTCGCCGACCTCGTCCAGGAACAGGGTGCCACCCTGGGCCGCCTCGAAGCGGCCCGGCCGGTCGGACGTGGCCCCCGAAAAGGCGCCCTTCACGTGCCCGAAGAGTTCGCTTTCGGCCAGGGATTCGGGCAGCGCCGCGCAGTTCACCTGGATCATGGGTTGCTGGCTGCGGCGCGAGCGCCGGTGCAGGCGGCGCGCGAACAGATCCTTGCCCACGCCGGTCTCGCCCAGCAGCAGGATGGGCAGGTCGGAGTCGGCCACGAGGTCCAGTTCATGGAGCAGCGACTGGATGGCTTCGCTGTGCCCCAGGATCTCGGTGGCCTCGCCGATGTGTTCCAGTCCCTGCTGGGTGCTGCCCAGCTGGCGCAGCTGGCGGTTTTCGCGTTCCAGGTCGGTGACCCGAACAGCGGCCTGGAGGATCAGGCCCAGTCGCCGCAGCCGCGCGCGCGCGGCCTCGTCGAAGGCGCCGGTGGCAAGCGCGTCCAGGGTCATGATGCCCCAGGGGCGGTCGTCGCGGTAAAGGGTCATGCCCATGCAGTCATGCACCGGCAGCGGCGAGCCCTTGCGGTCGTCCAGCAGGCCGTCGTAGGGATCGGGAAGCACGCTTTCGGGATCGAACCAGGTGGGTTCCCTGCGCGACAGGATGGTGGCGAAGCGCGGGTGCTGGGCAACGACGAAGCGCCGTCCCAGGGCCTCGTGGGCCAGGCCGGAGGCGGCGACCAGGTGCAGGGTGTCGGCGGCGTCCAGCATCAGCAGCCCGACGGCGTCGCAGGCGAAGGCCTCGCGAATGGCCGTGGCGGCGCGCTGCAGACGTACGCCGTCGGGGAGGTCCGCGGACAGATCGTTCAGTAACAAGGCTTCCATGGGGTGATTTATACCATCTAAAGGTATTTTTTACCCAATTAAAAAAGGTAAAAAGTACCGTTTTTGATCTATATCAGTAGTTTCCCTAGGTAACGGAATTGGCACATTTATTGCTTGTTGGAGAGTGAAGCAAAAACGTGGTGCCTTTCAGGGCGCCTTATCCGGAACCTCTCGCGGCTGCAGAAGGAGCGCAGAATGGGTGAGTACAAGAAGTTATGGTGGGCGCTGATCGGCGTCCTTGTGGTGGCATTCGGCATCCTGGGATGGATGGGCAAGGAAGTCTACAACCAGGCGCCGCCCATTCCTGCGCAGGTCGTCACGGCCGACGGCCAGGTCGTGATGACCCAGGAGCAGATCCTGGACGGCCAGAGCGCCTGGCAGTCGGCGGGCGGCATGACGGTCGGCTCGATCTGGGGGCATGGCGCCTACCAGGCGCCGGACTGGACCGCCGACTGGCTGCACCGTGAACTGTCCGCCTGGCTGGACCTGGCTGCCCAGGCGCAGTACGGGCTGAACTTCGCCCAGCTGGACGGAGACGCCCAGGCCGTGCTGCAGCGCCGCCTGAAGGAAGAATACCGCAAGAACACCTATGACCCCGCCACGGGCGTCGTCACGGTGTCCGACCGGCGCGCCAAGGCCATCGCCGAGACGGCCTCCTATTACGACAAGCTGTTCGGCGACGATGCCTCCTTGCATTCGTCGCGCAAGAGCTTCGCCATGAAGGAAGGTACGCTGCCCTCGCCGGAAGCGCGCGCCCGCCTGGCGAACTTCTTCTTCTGGACCGCCTGGGCCGCCTCGACCGACCGGCCGGGCACCGAGGCCAGCTACACCAACAACTGGCCGCACGAACCGCTGATCGATAATGTGCCGACGGCGGAAAACATCATCTGGTCCGTGATGAGCGTGATCATCCTGATCGCGGGCGTGGGCCTGCTGGTCTGGGCCTGGGCCTTCACGCACAAGGAGCACGACGATGTGGGCGCCGCGCCGGCCCGCGACCCGGTGCTGCAGATTCCCCTGACGGCGTCGCAGCGCGCCCTGGGCAAGTACCTGTTCCTGGTGGTGGCGCTGTTCGTGTCGCAGATCTTCATCGGCGGCTTCACCGCGCACTACACGGTCGAAGGCCAGACCTTCTACGGCATCAACGTGTCCGAATGGCTGCCGTATTCTCTGGTGCGCACCTGGCACATCCAGGCGGCGCTGTTCTGGATCGCGACCGGCTTCCTGGCGATCGGCCTGTTCGTGGTGCCGATCCTGAACGGCGGCAAGGATCCCAAGCACCAGAAGCTTGGCGTGGACGTCCTGTTCTGGGCGCTGATCCTGGTGGTCGTGGGTTCGTTCACCGGCAACTTCGCCGCCATTGCCCACCTTCTGCCCGCCGAATGGAACTTCTGGCTGGGCCACCAAGGCTATGAATACGTCGAACTCGGCCGCCTGTGGCAGATCGGCAAGTTCCTGGGCATCGTGTTCTGGCTGTTCCTGATGCTGCGCGGCATCGTGCCCGCGCTCAAGCAGAAGGGCGACAAGAACCTGCTGGCCCTGTTCAGCGCTGCGGTGATCTGCATCGGCCTGTTCTACGGTGCCGGCCTGGCCTATGGCGAAAAGACCCACCTCTCCGTCATGGAATACTGGCGCTGGTGGGTGGTTCACCTGTGGGTCGAAGGTTTCTTCGAAGTGTTCGCCACCACGGCGCTGGCCTTCATCTTCTCGACCATGGGTCTGGTGTCCAAGCGCGGCGCCACGATTGCCAGCCTGAGCTCGGCCGTGCTGTTCATGCTGGGCGGCACCCCGGGCACCCTGCACCACCTGTACTTCTCGGGCACCACGACCCCGATCATGGCCATTGCCGCCTCGTTCAGCGCCCTGGAAGTCGTGCCGCTGGTCGTGCTCGGCTACGAGGCCTGGGAAAACTGGCGCCTGAAGGAACGCGCGCCGTGGATGGAAAACCTGCGCTGGCCGCTGAAGTTCTTCGTTGCGGTGGCGTTCTGGAACATGTTCGGCGCCGGTGTGTTCGGCTTCATGGTCAACCCGCCGATCGCCCTCTACTATATCCAGGGCCTGAACACCACGGCGGTGCACGCGCACGCGGCCCTGTTCGGCGTGTACGGCTTCCTGGCCCTGGGCTTCACCCTGTTCGTGCTGCGCTACCTGCGTCCCAGCATGCAGTTCAATGAAAGCCTCATGAAGACGGCGTTTTGGTGCATGAACATCGGCCTGGTGATGATGATCTCCCTGAGCCTGCTGCCGATCGGCCTGATGCAGTTCCACGCCAGCTACAGCGTGGGCACCTGGTGGGCGCGCGGCGAAGCCTTCATGCAGCAGGACATCCTGCAGACCCTGCGCTGGACGCGCACCTTCGGCGACGTGGTGTTCATCGTCGGCGGTCTGGGCGTGATGTGGCAGGTCGTGACCGCCCTGTTCGACGGCAAGGCCGCCGCGCCGGCAGTCGACGCAGGCCTGGCTGCGCAGCGGACCTGAACCTTCTTGCAGTAGGGGACCCGAAACGGGTTCCCGGCCTGGCCCGCCTCGGAAGAGGTGGGCCTTTTCATTTCGTGCGGGTTCAGACCCCGATGTCCTCGTTCCAGAGGCTCGGGTGTTCGGCAATGAAGCGGCGCATCAGCTCCAGGCATTCCGGGTCCTGCAGGACTTCGATCCGGACGCCGCGTGAGCGCAGCAGTTCTTCTTCGCCCATGAACGTCTGGTTCTCGCCGATGACCACGCGGGGGATGCCGTACAGCAGGATCGTGCCGCTGCACATGGCGCACGGCGAAAGGGTGGTGTAGAGCGTGGACTCGCGATAGACGTCGGCCGTCCTGCGACCGGCGTTCTCGAGCGCGTCCATCTCGCCGTGCAGAATCGCGCTGCCTTTCTGGACGCGCTGGTTATGGCCGCGGCCGATGATCTCGCCGCGGTATTCGATCACCGAGCCGATCGGGATGCCGCCCTCGGCCAGCCCGCGGCGTGCTTCCTCGATGGCTGCCTGCATGAAAGGATTGCTCATGGCTTCGTCTCCGCGAAAGTCGTCGAAGCCTGCATGATACGGGCGTGCGGGCGCCGGGGAAAGCAGCGGCCGGCGCCATGGCCGCCGGCCGTTTCGCGGCTTCAGGCCGCGTGCGCGGTCCGCGTGCCGATGCGTGCGCCGAGCGCGCCCAGGACGAAGGTCAGCAACAGGGTCGGCAGGGCGCTGCCGTAGTCCGGTGCCCATTGCGCGAGTGCGTGGTAGACCGCGATGCCCAGCACCCAGGTCAGGGCGGGGGCGGGGTGCAGGGCGCGCGGTGCGTCGGCCAGGCGGGCAGGCTGCGTGCCCAGGCGCCCGAGGATGGTGCCGAACAGCGGCACGAAAACAGAGCTGAGCGTCAGCAGGAAAGGTTCCAGCGTGTGCATGGGCAGCACCATCGCCAGCCCGATCGAGACCGCGGCCAGGGTCGTTCCCCAGGTTTTCAGGCTTGCGCCTTGCCACAGGCTGTGGGCGGACACGGAACCCGAATACAGATCGCCGTAGGTGTTGTCGAGCTCGTCGATCAGGATCAACCCCAGCGCCACCAGACCTCCCTGGGCCAGGAGCAGCGCGGCGACCATGTCGAGGTCGGGGCCGGTGACGGTGATCACCAGTACGCCCAGCGCGTAGCACCAGATGTTGGCGATTGAATAGCCCAGCCAGGTGCCGCCCAGGGCACCCCGCCCGCTGCGGCCGTGCCGTGCGTAGTCCGCCACCAGCGGCAGCCAGGATACCGGCATGGCGATCACCAGATCGAGTGCCTGGAATGCGTTCATGCTGCCGTCGCCGGCGCGCAGCCACAGGGTGCGCAGTCCCTCGGCATCCAGCCTGAGCGCGAACTGGACGCTTAGCCAGATCAGCGACAGGATCACCAGAGGCAGGCCGATGCGGCTGACGATGCGCCGCACCAGGGTGATCATGGAACCTCGCAGCAGGGCCAGGACGACCAGGCCCCAGAACAGCGTCGGCAGCACCAGGCCCGTGTCCAGGCCCAGCGCCTGGTGCGCGATGGCCGCGGTGCCGTCGCGCATGACCACCAGTTCGAAGGTGGCCCAGCCGAGCAGCTGGACGATGTTCAGCAGCACGGGCAGCCGGGCGAAGCGCTGGCCGTAGACGGCGTGGATCAGTCCGGCACTGGACAGTCCGCTGTCGCAGCCCAGGCGTGCCACCCAGGCCAGCAGGCCGGCCCCCAGGATCGAGCCGACGACCACGGCCGCCAGGGCGTCGCGCGTGCCCAGCGCGGGAACCAGGTAGGCGCCGACCTGGATGACCAGCAGGCCCACGCCCAGGCTGAACCACAGGGCGGCATGGTCGTGCCAGCCGAACACGCGTTCGGGAGCGGGGGATATTGGGGAAGCGGATGTCTGCATGGCGTGCCCGTGGAAAAGGCAGTAGGCAGACGCGGGCAGCAGGAAAGCCGCCGCTGCGAGCTGCTTTCCTGCGCGAGGATGATCTCAATCAGGTTCGAAGGGACTGTCTCAGCCGCCGTGGCGGCACCCCTAGCGAGGCTCGGTAAAAGGCGAATCGGATCCGATTGTAGGACCCGGCCGGCTGGCGGGCAAGCCGGCGTCCATCCGCTTTGCGGCCGGGTTCAGTCGAAATGGACGATCTCGAAGCTGAGCCGGCCCTGTTCGTCGCGACCGACGGAATAGCCCAGGTGTTCGCGCACGCTGTTGTCGGGGTGGAAGGTCAGCACCACCGGCTTGATGTGTTCAAGCTCGCTTTCCTGGATGTATTCTGAGTTGGCGATGATGACTTCGTCGCCGCGCTGGCAAGTGCGCGCCGCGGCGCCGTTCAGGATGCAGCAGCGCGAACCGCGTTCGCCGTAGATCACGTAGGTGCTGATGCGCGCGCCGGAATTCTTGTTCCAGATGTCCACGAATTCCATGGGAAGGATGCCGGCGGCCTCGCAGTGGTCGGGATCCAGGGTGATGGAGCCATGGTAATCCAGGTCGGCCCCGGTGACGCGAATGCCATGCAGTTTGGCGCGGACGATTTTTCTCACTTGAAATCCGGAGGAAGAAATTGAGCAGGCGACATTCTAGCGCGTTGCGCTGCAGCATCGGTTTCAAGTGGACACATGGCCCCGGGCATGTGCGCTTCATTATAATGTGATGATCATTCCACCGGGCATTCGTGCTGCGCTGACGGCACGGATGCCCGGTTCTGCTTGCGGATCTATCGGACGGAACACTATGTTTGCTGCGCGGGAAGCCTGGAGGGCGGGGTTGTGGGCACCCAGGCATTGGGCGGGTAATATTGCTGCGGGCGTGATCGTCGGCGTCGTGGCCCTGCCGCTTGCCATGGCTTTCGCGATCGCTTCCGGGGTCAAGCCCGAACAGGGCCTGTACACCTCGATCGTGGCGGGGGTGGTGGTGTCCCTGTTCGGCGGCAGCCGGGTCCAGATCGCGGGGCCCACCGGCGCCTTCATCGTCATCCTGGCCGGAATCGTCGCCGAGCACGGCGTCGTCGGCCTGCAGCTGGCCACCCTGATGGCCGGCCTGATCCTGTGCGCATTCGGCCTGGCTCGCCTGGGGGGCGTGATCCGCTACATCCCCCTGCCGGTGATTCTGGGTTTCACGGCCGGCATCGGCATCATCATCTGGGTCGGGCAGTGGCAGCCTTTTTTTGGATTGCCGGCGGTACAGGGCCATTTCTTCCACGAAAAACTCTGGTTCCTGCTGCGAAACCTGCCGGCGCTGGATCCGGTAACCACGGCCTTCGGATTCGGCTCGCTGGCGCTGGTGCTGCTGCCTCGCAAGGTGGATGTCCTGCGGCGCATCCCCGGCCCGCTGCTGGCCCTGGTCGTGGCGACGGCCGTGCAGGGGCTTTTCCAGTTTCCGCAATTGGCCACCATCGGCAGCACCTTCGGCGAATTGCCGCGCGGGCTGCCGCTGCCGCATTGGCCCGGGGGCGGGCTTGACCAGATCGTGCCGCTGATCGGCCCGGCGTTCACCATCGCCCTGCTGGGAGCGATCGAGTCCCTGCTGTCGGCCGTCGTGGCCGACAGCATGGCGGGGACACGGCACAATTCGAATGCCGAGTTGTTCGGCCAGGGCCTGGCCAACGTACTTACCCCGCTGTTCGGCGGTATCGCGGCCACGGGTGCCATTGCGCGCACGGCCACCAGCATTCGCAATGGCGGAACCGCACCCCTGGCCGGCGTGGTCCATGCCGTGGTGCTGGTGCTGGTCCTGCTGGCGCTCGCGCCGCTTGCGCGCAATATCCCCCTGGCCACCCTGGCCTCGATTCTGTTCGTCGTCGCCTGGAACATGAGCGAAGCGCACCGTGTCGTGCGCCTGGTCCGGCATGCCCCGCGCGCGGATGCCGTCATCCTGTGCCTGACCCTGCTCCTGACGGTCTTCGCCGACCTCGTCGTGGCGGTGAACATCGGCATCGTGCTGTCCGTCCTGCATTTCCTGCGCCGGATGGCTTCCAGCGTCGATGTGGCGCCGATGGCGATCCCGGACGGGGCACACGGGAAAGAGGGGGTGCGCGCGCTGCAGGTCCGTGGGCCGTTGTTCTTCGCGGCCGTCGAATCCTTGCGGGAGGCGTTCCGAAGTGAATCCTCGCCCGTGCTGGTCCTGTGCCTGGACCAGACGCCGTTCGCCGATGCCACGGCGCTGCAGGCGCTGGACGACGAGATCGCCGCCGCTCGGACGCGTGGCACGCGGGTGATCCTGTGCGGGGCCGATGCCCGGATCCGCGCCAAGCTGAGCCGCATGGGTACGCTGTCCCGGCTGGGTGCGGGCGATTTCCAGCCCGACCTGGCGGCGGCGCTGGAGGCGGCGGACGGCCCGGACCCGAAAGCCGCCTAGCGCGCCGGCGCGTTCCGGCGCGGCTGCGAATGCGCTATGGCCGGGCGCGCGGCGGCTTGCTGGGCGTCCAGGCCACGTCGTGCCTGGCCAGATATTCGCGGATCAATTGACGGACCACCTGCGATGGCGTCAGGTCCTGGCGGGCGCAAAGCTGCTCGAAGGCCTTTTTCTTGTTCGGGTCGATCAGTACTGTCAGGCGGGCGGTCTTGTTTTCCAGCGGGGTCGGGCTCATGGTTTTGGTCTTGGGCCTGTTCACACTCATTTTGAATATCCCGTCGGGGTTCGGACCGGCATGGCGTCCGGCAACGGCGGTCGGGTCCGCAGGGTCTCTCGCAGCCGGGCCTCCAGGGCGTCCGGAAAAGCCGGGCGTTGGTCCGGGGGCAGCAGGCTGTCCAGCGATGCGATCCGGTCGGCTTCGTAGCGGCGGGTCGCCCCGAGCGCCGTTTCCAGCGCATTGGCGCGTGCCGTCAGCTCGACGGGATCGCATTGTGCCAGGATCAGGGCATGGACGAGCCCCACGTGGCGGTCGGGCGCCTGTCCCGGGATGCGCCGCCAGACCTGGGCTGTGCCGACGATCTTGCGGTCGGGCGCCGGCACCGCCAGATTGTACCGGCCATCGCAGAATGAGCCTTCGACCGCCTGTGTCCGGGTCTCGATGTCGAAAGCGGCCAGGGCGTCGCTTATCAGCGCGCACAGGTGCCTGTAGAGAATCTCGGAGTGATCGAGCGGCCGGCCGGTGAATGCCTGCGCCAGGCTCAGGTTCAGGATGCCAGGCCCCTGGGGCACCACGCCGCCCCCTGATTGCCGCACGTGGATGGGGCAGCCGCGTGCGGCGAAGCTGGCCTGGACCCGGGCGAATCCCGCACGGGCCGCGTAGGTGCGCGGCACCACCAGCCCCGGTGGTGCCCGCCACAGGCAGGCGACCGGTTCGTGGGCAGCGGGGGCCAGCAGGATCTCGTCGGCCAGCGGCCCTGCGTCCGGCGGCGCATCCAGCTGGCGGTAGGCAACGGGATCCGGCATGGCTTCAGGACAGCTGGGTTGTCGCGAAGGTGTCGTCGTCCATGAACAGGTAGCGGATCGCGTCGATCAGGCCCAGCACGACGGCCAGCGGCATGAAGATCCAGCAGATGACCAGCATGCCCAGGCCCCAGCCGACCTGGCCCAGGTAGAAGCGGTGCGCGCCCAGCCAGCCCAGGAAGATCGCCAGCACGATGGCGATCTTGCGCTGGCTGGCCGGACGGCCCAGGGCCTCGCCGCGAGAGCGCAGGATCCACAGGCTGGCGGGGATGGTAAGGATGATGGCCAGCAGGACCTTGCCGGTGTGGGCGCGCAGATAGTCGGCTGCGGCGTGGTACAGATCGCCGAAATTGCGGATCAGCAATCCCGTCAGGGACGAGATCCAGGCGAAGACTTCGTGGAACACGGTTTCCCCGAAACTCAGTGCGAGCAGGATGACGAGGAAGATCGCCACGACCAGGATCAGTTTCTTGAGCATGTGAGTTCTGTATAGGGACCGGACAGGCATGGGCGCCGGCCTGCCGGGCCGGCGCAAGGCCCCATTCTATCGGGATTTCAGCGTGCGCAGGCCTGGCGGATCGCGTGATCCCACTGCGCCAGGCGCCCGGCCGCCTCGTCGCGCGGCATGGCCGGTTCGAAGCGCCGCTCGACGCGCCAGAGCGATTCCAGTTCCCCCAGGTCGGCATAGACGCCGACCTGCAGGCCGGCCAGGAAGGCCGCCCCCTGCGCCGTGGTCTCTACCATGGTGGGGCGCAGTACGGGGATGCCCAGCAGGTCGGCCTGGAATTGCATCAGCAGGTCGTTGACGCAGGCGCCGCCGTCCACGCGCAATTCCTTCAGGGGCGCCGCGCCCGCCGCCTCGGCGTCGCGGCTCATGGCCTGGAGCAGGGCCGCGCTCTGGTAGGCGATGCTTTCCAGGGCGGCCCGGGCAATGTGCGCCATGGTGGTCCCGCGCGTCAGGCCCGTGATGGTGCCGCGCGCGTCGGGATCCCACCAGGGTGCGCCCAGGCCGGTGAAGGCGGGCACGAACATCACGCCGCCCGAGTCCGGCACGCTGCGGGCCAGTTCCTCGATGTCGCTGCTGCGCACGAAGGCGCGCAGGCCGTCGCGCAGCCACTGGACCACGGCACCGCCCACGAAGATGCTGCCTTCCAGTGCGTAGGCGGGCCGGGTATCGGGCTGCGCCGCGCTGGTCGTCACCAGGCCGTTGCCGGATACCTGGAAGCGCTCGCCCGTGTGCATCAGCATGAAGCAGCCCGTGCCGTAGGTATTCTTGGCCATGCCGGGACGGAAGCACGCCTGGCCGAACAGGGCGCTTTGCTGGTCACCGGCCACGCCGCATATGGGCACGGCATGGCCCAGCAGGTCGGGGTCGGTGGCGCCGTAGTCGGCCGAGGAGGGCAGGATGCCCGGCATCATGCGGGCCGGCACGTCGAGCCGGTCGAGCAGCTCCGGATCCCAGGCGTTGCGGTGCACGTCCATCAGCATGGTGCGCGCCGCGTTGCTGACGTCTGTCAGGTGATGGCGGCCGCCGGTCAGTTTCCAGATCAGCCAGCTGTCGATGGTGCCGAACAGCAGTTCGCCCGCCTGGGCGCGGGCGCGCGCGCCGGGCACATGGTCCAGGATCCATTTCAGCTTGGTGGCCGAGAAATAGGCATCGATGCGCAGGCCTGTGCGGTTCAGGATGTCGGGTTCCAGGCCCTGCGCGCGCAGTTCGGCGCACGTCGGCTCGGCGCGGCGGTCCTGCCAGACGATTGCCGGATGGATCGGCTCCCCCGTGCGGCGGTCCCAGACCACCGTGGTCTCGCGCTGGTTGGTGATGCCGATGGCGCGGATGTCGCGTGCGGCGATGCCCGCCCGATGGATGGCCTCGCTCATGGTGTCGTGCTGCGTCCGCCAGATTTCCAGTGGATCGTGCTCGACCCAGCCTGGCTGGGGATAGTGCTGGGTGAATTCCCGCTGCGCCAGTCCCAGGATGCGGCCCTGGCGGTCGAAGACGATGCTGCGGGTGCTGGAAGTGCCCTGATCCAGGGCGAGCAGATAGGTCATGGCGAAATCCTCAGGGGGCGATGACGCAGTCCACTCCGGCGGCCTTGAGCAGACCGGGGAAGGGATCCGGGGGACGGGCATTGGTGAACAGGCGACCGATCTGGGACAGCTCGCCCAGGCGGACCATCGCCGGCCGGTGGAATTTGCTGGTGTCGGCAGCCATCCAGACTTCCCGGGCCGACTGCATGATGGCCTGGGACACCTTGACCTCGCGGAAGTCGTAGTCGCGCAGCGTGCCGTCGGCCTCGATGCCCGA
Source organism: Castellaniella daejeonensis (assembly GCF_039523555.1). Classification (NCBI taxonomy): domain Bacteria; kingdom Pseudomonadati; phylum Pseudomonadota; class Betaproteobacteria; order Burkholderiales; family Alcaligenaceae; genus Castellaniella; species Castellaniella daejeonensis. The sequence goes on along the minus strand of NZ_BAAAFN010000007.1, from coordinate 66,918 downwards.
GATTCCCATCAGGGCGATGTCGGCGCGGAACTGGCGGATGAATTCCACCGTGGCTTCCCCCACGATGCCCAGGTCGCGCGAACGCACGCTGCCGCCGGCCAGGATGACTTCGCAGCCGGGCTGCTGGCCGAGCGTGCAGGCCACGTTGACGTTGTTGGTGATGATGCGCAGCCCCGTGTGGCCGGACAGCGCCCGCGCGATTGCTTCCGTGGTGGTGCCGATATTGATCAGCAGCGAACAGTCGTTGGGGATTTCGCGTGCGATGGCGCGCGCGATGCGTTCTTTTTCGGCGGCGTGCAATTGGGCGCGCTGCCGGTAGGCGATGTTCTCGATGGTCGAGTTGGGCAGACGGACCCCGCCATGGAAGCGCACCAGCAGATTGGCCTCGGCAAGGCGCTGGACGTCCCGGCGGACGGTTTGGACCGTGACGTCCAGGTCGTTGGCCAGGGTTTCCAGGCTGCAGGAACCCGTGCCTTGCAGACGATTGAGCAGCTTGATCTGGCGAGGATTGGGATGCATGGGATCGGCCCTTTTCATGACCGACACACTGTACAGCGAAAGAAAAGGAAAGAATCTTAGGGTTTATATGGACAGTAAAAAGAGTAGAAACGAACAATAATTCACAAAAAGGAACTTCTGGAGCAAGGCCTCATGCAACTCAAGCTGGTTCGTGTCGGCAAGAAGGTCGGTGCCGAAACCTGGCTCCATCCGCTGGATCTGGCGCCGCGGGAATCCGCCGTCACGGTCTTGCTTGGGGTGACCCGTGCCGGCAAGACCAGCCTGATGCGGCTGATGGCCGGCCTGGATGCGCCCACTTCCGGCCAGGTCATGGTCGACGATGTGGACGTCACCGGCCTGCCGGTGCGCCGTCGCAATGTCGCCATGGTGTATCAGCAATTCATCAACTATCCCTCCATGACGGTTGCCGCCAACATCGCCTCGCCCCTGCGGCTGCGCGGCGAGACCGACTTCATGCCCCGGGTGCGCGAAATCGCGCGCACCCTGCACATCGACGAATTCCTGGACCGCCTGCCGTCCGAGCTGTCCGGGGGCCAGCAGCAGCGCGTCGCGCTGGCGCGTGCCCTGGCCAAGGACGCGCCCCTGATGCTGCTCGACGAGCCGCTGGTCAATCTCGACTACAAATTGCGCGAGGAATTGCGCGAGGAGCTCGGCGTCCTGTTCGAGCAAGGCCGCTCCACCGTCGTCTATGCCACGACCGAGCCGGGCGAGGCCCTGCTGCTCGGGGGCTATACGGCCGTGCTGGATCAGGGCGAGCTGCTGCAGTACGGACCGACGCTCGACGTGTTCCAGCGGCCTGCGTCGATCCGGGTGGCCCGGGCGTTCAGCGATCCGCCCATGAATTTCCTTGCGGCGCGCGCCGGCCGAGAGGCCGTCAGCCTGCAGACGCTGGCCGACGTGCGCCTGCCGGGCGGTCAGGATGTGCCCGACGGCGAGGTAACCATCGGGCTGCGGGCGGCCGACCTGTCGTTGCGCGACCAGGGCGGGGATTGCCGGATTCCGGGCCGGGTCCAGCTTGCCGAGATCTCCGGTTCCGCCACGTATGTCCACGCCGACACGCCTGTCGGCAACCTGGTGGCGCAGGTGCCGGGCGTCCAGCACCATGACCTGGGGGACGCCGTCACGCTGCACTTCTCCAGCCGCCGGGCCTATGTGTTCGGGCCCGATGAATCCCTGCTGCGGGCGCCCCAGGCGCGGGAGTCCTGACATGGCGCGTATTGACCTCCAGCTGGCGCACAGCTACGCACGCACGGTCCGCTCCGATGCCGATTACGCACTGCTGCCTCTGGACATCGTCTTCGAGGACGGCGGCGCATATGCCTTGCTTGGGCCGTCGGGCTGCGGCAAGACCACCATGCTCAACATCATTTCGGGCCTGGTCACGCCGTCGCACGGCTCCATCCGTTTCGACGGCGTGGACCGGACTCGCGCCACGCCGCAGGAACGCAACATCGCGCAGGTATTCCAGTTTCCCGTCATCTACGACACCATGACGGTGGGCGAGAATCTGGCCTTTCCCCTGCGCAATCGCAAGGAACCCGAAGACCGGATCCGCGAGCGCGTCGGGCGTATCGCGGAAATGCTCGATCTCTCGGGCCAGCTCGATCAGCGCGCGGCCAATCTGGCTGCCGACGCCAAGCAGAAGATATCCCTGGGGCGCGGACTGGTGCGCGCCGACGTATCGGCGGTGCTGTTCGACGAGCCGCTGACGGTGATCGATCCCCACCTGAAATGGGAATTGCGGCGCAAGCTCAAGCAGATCCACCACGAACTGGGCCTGACGCTGATCTACGTCACCCATGATCAGGTCGAGGCGATGACCTTCGCGGACCAGGTCCTGGTGATGGCGCGCGGCCGGGTCGTCCAGCAGGGCACGCCGGAGGAATTGTTCGAACGCCCGAGCCACACTTTCGTGGGGCATTTCATCGGTTCGCCCGGCATGAACCTGCTGCCGGTCGAGATGCGCGAGGACGGCAGCCTGTGGCTCGACGGACAGCGCCTGGGCCGGCCCGAAACGCACCAGTTGCCCGCCGGACCGCTGACTCTGGGCATCCGTCCCGAATACCTGCACCTGGCTTTCGGGAGCGGCCCGGACACCGTGCCGGCCACGGTGTCCCAGGTGCGCCACGTGGGCACCGGCCAGTTGCTCAGCGTCCGGGTCGGCGGCCACGAGGCAAAGGCCTATCTGCCGGCCGATGCGGTTCCACCCGCCGAGGGCGCCGTCGTGCATCTGGCCCTGATCGGCCCGCATACCTGCTATTACCGCAACGAGGAGCTCGTGGCATGAGCACTATCGTCAAACCCGTCAATCAGAAAGCCTGGTGGCTGATCCTGCCGGTCATCCTGTGCGTGGCGTTCTCGGCCATCATTCCGCTGATGACCGTCGTCAACTATTCCGTCCAGGACATCATTTCGCCGGACAACGCGGTGTTCGTGGGCACGGAATGGTTCGCCAGCATCATGCGCGACGAGGACCTGCACGCCGCCTTGTGGCGGCAGCTGCTGTTCTCCGGCGCGGTGCTGTGCATCGAGATTCCATTGGGTGTGGCGCTGGCCCTGTCGATGCCGTCGCGCAGCTGGCGGGCCTCGGCCGTGCTGGTGATTGTTTCCCTGTCGCTGTTGATTCCCTGGAACGTGGTGGGCACGATCTGGCAGATCTTCGGCCGCACGGATATCGGCCTGTTCGGCTGGACGCTGGCCCGCCTGGGACTGGACTACAGCTACGTCGGCAACCCCGTCCACGCCTGGCTGACCGTGCTGTTGATGGATGTCTGGCACTGGACGCCGCTGGTGGCCCTGCTGGCCTACGCCGGGCTGCAGTCCATTCCCGAGGCCTACTACCAGGCTGCCAGCATCGATGGCGCCAGCAAATGGGCCGTGTTCCGCTACATCCAGCTGCCCAAGATGCGCGGGGTGCTGATGATCGCCGTGCTGCTGCGCTTCATGGACAGCTTCATGATCTACACCGAGCCCTTCGTGCTGACCGGCGGGGGGCCGGGCAATTCCACCACCTTCCTCAGCCAGTACCTGACGCAGAAGGCGATCGGCCAGTTCGACATGGGCCCCGCGGCCGCCTTCTCCCTGATCTATTTCCTCATCATCCTGATGTTCTGTTTCGTGCTGTACAACTGGATGCTGCGCGTCGGCACCAGGGATTCGGGAGCCAGCCATGACTGACCGCTCTTTCCTGCCGCGCAAGCGCACTGTCTTCCTGGTTCTTTACCTGGTTTTCGCCCTGGTCCCCATCTACTGGATGGTGGTCATGAGCTTCAAGACCAACCAGGGCATCCTGGCCGAGTTCTCGCTGTTTCCCCGCGAATTCACGCTGGACAATTACCGGCTGATCCTGTCCGATCCGTCCTGGTACATGGGCTATGTCAACAGCCTGATCTACGTCTGCATGAACATGGTGATGGCGATCGCCGTGGCGCTGCCGGCGGCCTACGCCTTCTCGCGCTACTCCTTCCTGGGCGACAAGCATGTGTTCTTCTGGCTGCTGACCAACCGGATGACGCCGCCCGCGGTCTTCCTGCTGCCGTTCTTCCAGCTCTATACGACCCTGGGTCTGATGGACACGCACTGGGCGGTGGCGTTGGCGCACCTGCTGTTCAATGTGCCCCTGGCGGTCTGGATCCTCGAAGGCTTCATGAGCGGCATTCCCAGGGAAATCGACGAGACTGCCTATATAGATGGCTACAGCTTCCCGCGTTTCTTCCTGACGATCTTCCTGCCGCTGATCAAGTCGGGCGTGGGTGTGGCGGCCTTCTTCTGCTTCATGTTCAGCTGGGTGGAACTGCTGCTTGCCCGCACGCTGACCAGCGTCGACGCCAAGCCCATCGTGGCCATCATGACCCGCACGGTCTCGGCCTCGGGCATGGATTGGGCCACGCTTGCGGCGGCCGGCACCCTCACCATCGTTCCCGGCGCCATCGTCATCTGGTTCGTGCGCCACTACATCGCGAAGGGCTTCGCGATGGGCCGGGTCTGAGCCCCGGCACCCACTAAAGGAATACGCCATGTTTGCCTGGATGGTCTGGACCACCCCAACCGCCGTGTTCTTCATCTGCGTCGCGCTGATGCTGGTGGCCATGACGGTCTGGGAAATCCGCTCGCCCACCGTGCTGCGCAAGGGCTTCCTGCCCATGGCGACCACGCGGGGCGACCGCCTGTTCATCGGCCTGCTAGTGGCCGCCTACATCAACCTGGCCTTCCTGGGCCTGGGAGAGACTTTCATGGATTGGTTCGCCCTGGACGAGGAACCCTCCGTCTGGATCAGTTTCGTCCTGTCCATGGGTGTCCTCACACTAATCATGAGGAAGGGATGAGCCAGGACACGGACCAGTCCCTGCGGACTGGTCCGTGCCTGGCGAATCGGAGCCGCTTGCAAGCGGCGACGTGGAGAGATGTCACGGCGGGAGATGGTCCGCCTGGCGAATCGGAGCCGCTTGCAAGCGGCGACGTGGAGAGATGTCACGGCGGGAGATGGTCCGCCTGGCGAATCGGAGCCGCTTGCAAGCGGCGACGTGGAGAGATGTCACGGCGGGAGATGGTCCGCCTGGCGAATCGGAGCCGCTTGCAAGCGGCGACGTGGAGAGATTTCCGGCGCCGCCTATTTCCCCGGGCGGCGCCGGCCGGCAGGGCAGGGGACATATGAGAGGAGAACATGATGAGATTCCGCCACACCGCCTTGGCGCTGGCCGTCGCCTGCGCCCTGGGAAGCCAGGCCGCCTGGGCCGGCACCGCCGAGGCGCAGAAATGGGTCGACAGCGAATTCCAGCCGTCCACGCTGAGCAAGGATCAGCAGATGGCCGAGATGCAGTGGTTCATCGACGCCGCCGCCAAGCTCAAGGCCAAGGGCGTCAACGAGATCAACGTGGTGTCCGAAACGATCACCACCCATGAGTACGAATCCAAGGTCCTGGCCAAGGCATTCGAGGAAATCACCGGGATCAAGGTCAACCACGACCTGATCCAGGAAGGCGACGTGGTCGAAAAGCTCCAGACTTCCATGCTTTCGGGAAAGTCCATCTACGACGGCTGGATTTCGGATTCCGACCTGATCGGCATGCACTACCGCTATGGCGAGGTCCTGTCGCTCACCGACTATATGGAAGGCGCCGGCAAGGAATACACCAATCCCGGCCTGGACCTGAAGGACTTCATCGGCACGTCCTTCACCACCGCGCCGGACGGCAAGCTGTATCAGTTGCCCGACCAGCAGTTCGCCAACCTGTACTGGTTCCGCTACGACCTGTTCAACCGGCCCGACCTGAAGGAAAAGTTCAAGGCCAAGTATGGCTATGAACTGGGAGTGCCGGTGACGTGGACCGCGTACGAGGACATCGCCAAGTTCTTCTCCGAAGACGTCAAGACCCTGGACGGCAAGCCGATCTATGGCCACATGGACTATGGCAAGAAGGATCCTTCGCTGGGCTGGCGCTTCACGGATGCCTGGCTGTCGATGGCGGGCTCGGCCGACAAGGGCACTCCCAACGGCATGCCGGTCGACGAATGGGGGATCCGCGTGGCCGACGACAAGTGCACGCCGGTGGGCGCATCCGTGGCGCGCGGCGGCGCGACCAATTCGCCGGCCGCTGTCTACGCCCTGACCAAATACATCGACTGGATGAAGAAGTACGCGCCCAAGGTGGCGCTGGGCATGACCTTCTCCGAAGCCGGTCCCGTGCCGGCCCAGGGCGAGATCGCCCAGCAGATCTTCTGGTATACCGCCTTCACGGCCGATATGACCAAGAAGGGACTGCCGGTGGTCAATGAGGACGGCACGCCCAAGTGGCGCATGGCGCCGGCCCCTCACGGCCCCTACTGGAAGGACGGCATGCAGAACGGCTACCAGGACGTGGGCTCGTGGACTTTCTTCAAGAACCACGATCCGAACAAGGTTGCCGCCGCCTGGCTGTATGCCCAGTTCGTGACCAGCAAGACGGCCTCGCTGAAGAAATCCATCGAGGGGCTGACCTTCATCCGCGACAGCGACATCCACAGCGACTACTTCACGAAAAATGCCGACAAGTACGGTGGCTTGATCGAGTTCTATCGCAGCCCGGCTCGGGTGGCCTGGACGCCAACCGGCACCAACGTGCCTGATTATCCGAAGCTGGCGCAATTGTGGTGGCGCAACGTATCCCAGGCCATCGCAGGGGAAAAGACGCCGCAGCAGGCGATGGACAATCTGGCCAACGAGATGGACAAGGTCATGGCACGCCTGGAGCGTGCCGGCATGAAACGCTGCGCGCCCAAGCTCAATGACAAGAGCGATCCGGCCAAGTGGCTCAGCGACGAACACGCGCCCTGGAAGAAGCTTGCCAACGAGAATCCCAAGCCGGAAACCGTGTCCTACGATTCTCTGCTGCAGGCCTGGAAGGAAGGCCGCGTCCGCTGAGGGGAGTGAAACGATGTCCCAGACCGCTGCCCAGCCGCCCGTCACGACGGATCGGGATCGACTGCTGCATGATCTCGAGACCTTGTCCGAGGTCGACCTGATCGTTGTCGGGGGAGGGGCCAGCGGCCTGGGCGTTGCCCTGGATGCCCGGCTGCGGGGCCTGTCGGTCCTGCTGCTGGAATCCCACGATTTCGCCGGCGGCACCTCTTCGCGCGCGACCAAGCTCGTGCATGGCGGGGTCCGTTATCTGGCCCAGGGCGATATCGGCCTGGTACGGGAGGCCTTGCGCGAGCGCCGGGCGTTGCTGAACAACGCACCGCACCTGGCTCAGCCCCTGGCTTTCGTCATGCCGGCGTACCGGCCCTGGGAAGTGCCGTTCTACGGAACCGGCCTGAAGATCTACGATGCCCTGGCCGGTTCCGCCAGCCTGGGCCGCACCGAATGGCTGGGGCGTGCCGCCACGGCAGCCCGGCTGCCGGGCGTCAATGCCGCCGGGTTGTACGGCGGCGTCCAGTACTGGGACGGCCAGTTCGATGATGCCCGTCTGGCCCTGGCGCTGGCCCGTACGGCCGCCGCGCAGGGGGCCCTGGTGCTGAATTACTGTCCGGTCGTCGATGTGCTGCACGAGAACGGCCGGGTCGGGGGCGTGCGCTGGCGCGATGCTCTCGACGCCGATGGCCGCCGCACTGGCACAGTCCGGGCTCGCTGCGTCATCAATGCCACGGGCGTCTGGGTCGACGACTTGCGACGCCTGGACGATTCGGCCCGGGGACAGGGTACATCGCCCATGGTGGCGCCCAGCCAGGGCGTGCACCTGGTGGTCGACCGCTCTTTCATGCCGTCTTCCGAGGCCCTCCTGGTTCCGCGCACCCGCGATGGCCGGGTGCTGTTTGCCGTGCCCTGGCTGGGGCACCTGATCCTGGGGACCACCGATACGCCGCGCGATGCCGTAGCGCGCGAACCCCGGGCGTTGCCCGAAGAGGTCGCTTTCATCCTGAACGAGTCGGCCCACGTGCTGGCGCGCGCGCCACAGGCGGAGGATGTGCTCAGCATCTGGGTCGGGTTGCGGCCACTGGTGCGGCCCCCGCACGAGGACGAAGGCGGCACCAAGACCATCAGCCGGGAGCATACCGTCCAGGTCAGTCCGTCGGGATTGGTGACCGTCACCGGGGGCAAGTGGACCACCTACCGGTCCATGGCCGAGGACGTCCTGCGCCACTGCGAGGCAGCGGGGCTGCTGCCCGGCTTGCCGCCGTGCCGCACGGCTCGCTTCCCGTTGCTCGGGGCGCCGCCGCCTGCTGCCGCCACGGTCCGCCTGACGGAGCCGCCGGGGCTGCAGGCCTATGGCACCGAGGCGGCCGATGTCCTGGCGCTGCCGGGCGCCGACAATGAACTGGGCCTGGGGTTGACCGCGGCCATGGTCCGGCATGCCGCGCGGCGCGAATACGCGCGGACGGTCGAGGATGTCCTGGCACGGCGCCACAGAATGCTTTTTTTGCATGCAGACCGGGCAATCCAGGCGGCGCCCGCCGTCTCCCGCATCCTGGCCGAAGAAATCGGTTCTGACGGCGATCCAGAAGCCTTCCTGGCCCTGGCCGCGCAGTACCGTAACATTCCGGCCTGATCCCTCCCTGCTGCGCATCTCTCGTGCGCCTGTCTTCCGTGCATCCGTCGTGCGCCAGGCCGGGTGCAGCCGGTTTCCATGCTCCGTGAGCCTGAGGAAATCAGCAGCGGACGTTCCTGTGCATTCTGGTGTTTCCTTGCTTGCGGATATGGCATGTTGCTGATCGGCAACGCTGATTAGGGTAAGCCATTAACAAGCTATGGTTTTCCCTGAATTTATTTACATTTATACACAAAAATTTCTTTTGTTAATTGTTAAGTAGCGTCAAGATTCAGGACAGTTAAGGCTATACTCCTACCGTTCATGTCAAATATGCATGAAAATGTATTTTTGATGTCTGGATTTAATTGTTGTGACTGGTAATTTGTGACAATTGATTCAGGAGCAGGCGGCGCCCTCCAGCGTACCTGCGACGAGCCGGTTTCCAGATATAGAGTCCGGTAATTGCCAAAAAGGGGTCCCATGTCCAATCTCGATTCCACGCTGTTGAATGACATCCGTGAGGTCAATCTGTCCTATCTGATGCTGGCCCAGCGCCTGCTGCGTGAAAATCTGGCCGCCGGCATGTTCCGACTCGGCTTCGACGCCGATGTCGCGGAAATCATCCTCAATCTGTCTCCGGCCCAGATCGTCCGGCTGGCCGGTTCCAATTCCGTGTTGTGCGCCTTCCGCCTGAACGACGCCCAACTACTCAATTCCCTGACGCACGAAGTCCTGGGTGGCGTGCTGCAGCAAGCACATTCCACCATCCTGATGGCCCGGCAGGAAACCGTTTCCGCCTGAGCCATGTCCAAAAGCGTTTCCCGCGAAGCCGACGACATCCTGCTTGCCACGGACATGATCCGCCTGGGGGCACGCCTGCAGGTGCTGCAGGCCGAAACATCCCTCAGCTACGACCGGCTGGCGCGCCTGTACCGCGAGGTCAAGGGTGCCTCCCCTCCGAAGGGCATGCTGCCCTTCTCTGTGGAATGGTTCATGACCTGGCTGCCGAACATCCATTCCAGCCTGTTCTACAACATCTACCGTTACATGGACACCTTCACCCCGGCGAAAAAGTCGCAGGCGCTGGTGGAAGCGTATCGGTTGTACCTGGAGCAATCCTCGGTGGGCCTGCAGCCCGGCGAGGGGAGCGACGAGCCAGTGCTCAGCTTCACGCGGGCCTGGATGCTGGTGCGCTTCTTCGAAAGCGGTCTGGTGCAGCTGTCCTGCTGCCAGCAGTGCAGGGGGCTGTTCGTCGCCCACGCGCACGATCCTGAGTCCGGATTCGTCTGCGCCATCTGCAAGCCGCCGCCCCGGGCGGGCAAGACCCGCGCGCGCCGCCGGTCGGCTGCGCGCGTGCCTGCCTGACCGAGCAGACAGGGGATTTGTGGACAAAAAGACCTGTTTAACCGTGCTTTTGAATGCAGGAAAACAGGGGATGATGGCGGTATTCTGACTCTCGAGGCGTGCGCACGTGTTTATTATCCTGGGATACCTGATCGTAGGGGCAGGGGTCTTCGTCAGTTACGTCGCGATGGGAGGCCATCTCGGCGCCCTGTACCAGCCCTTCGAATTCACGCTCATCGGCGGTGCGGCGCTGGGTTCGTACATTGCTTCCAGCAATGGCGCCTCGGTCAAGCTGCTCGTCGAGGCTTTTCCCAAGGCCATCAAGCGCAACCCCTACGGCAAGCCGCTCTACATGGAGCTGCTGGCCCTGCTGTATACCTTGCTGAACAAGGCCCGGCGAGACGGGTTGATGTCGATCGAGTCCGACATCGAGGATCCCAAGTCCAGCGCCATCTTTTCGCACTATCCCCTGATCCAGAAGGACGCCAAGCTGATGGAGTTCCTGACGGACTACCTGCGCATCATGATCAGCGGCAACATGAACTCCTTCGAGATCGAGACGCTGATGGATCAGGAAATCGAGGCGCTGCACAATGAAAATCACACGCCCGTCAATGCAGTGCGTGCCGTGGCCGACGCGCTGCCGGCCTTCGGTATCGTGGCGGCGGTGCTGGGGGTGGTGAAGGCCCTGGCGGCCGTCGATCAGCCGCCGGCCATCCTGGCCGACCTGATCTCCAAGGCCATGGTGGGTACTTTCCTGGGCATCCTGCTGTCCTACGGTTTCTGCGCGCCGTTCGCTTCGGCGGTCGAGCGCCAGTCGGTGGCTGCGATCAAGGTGCTCGAATGCATCAAGGTCACCCTGCTGGCCAGCATGAACGGCTATCCGCCGCCGCTGGCCGTCGAATTCGGTCGCAAGGTCCTGTTCTCGTCCGTCCGCCCCTCGTTCTCCGAACTCGAGGCTCATGTGCGGCAGGTGAAGAGCCAGGCCGCGGGCCGCTGACGCGAGGGGGCAAGGGGGTATGGCCAAGCATGATACCGGCCGCGTCGTCGTCCGCCGCAAGCGGGCCTACGGCGAATCCCATCACGGGGGCAGCTGGAAGATCGCCTACGCGGACTTCATGACCGCGATGATGGCGTTCTTCCTGGTGATGTGGCTGCTGCTGCTGGTGCCGAAGAAGGATCTCCAGTCCATCGCGGAATACTTCCGCATGCCGCTGATGACGGCGATCACGGGCGGCGAAAAAATGGACAACAGCCAGTCCAAGATTCCCGGCGGCGATCCCAGCGTGATCCCCAATCCGCATCCCTTGCCCTCGGCCTCGTCCGAAAGCGATTTCGAGTCGCGAGCCGACAGGGCCGACCAGGAAAACCTGGAAAACCTGAAGCAGAAACTCGACAACCTGATCGAGCACAATCCGGTGCTGCGCCAGTTCAGGCCCCAGCTGCTGCTCGACATGACGCCCGACGGTCTCCGGATCCAGATCCTGGACCAGCAGAATCGTCCGATGTTCACCACCGGCAGCGCGGTGGTGCAGACCTATATGCGCGACATCCTGAGAGAACTGGCTCCGCTGATCAGCCAGTTGCCGAATTCGATCACGATTTCCGGCCACACCGATGCGCTGCGCTATGCCTCCGGCGATCGTAACTACAGCAACTGGGAACTGTCGGCCGATCGTGCCAACTCGGCGCGCCGCGAACTGGTCGCCGGTGGCCTGGTCGAAAACAAAGTCAAGCGCATCCTGGGGCTGGGCGATACCGTCGACCTGATCAAGGACGACCCCATGGCGGCCGTCAATCGCCGGATCAGCATCCTGGTTCTGAACCGCCGCGCCGAACGGCGCATCGACGAACAGAATTCTGCCGGCCAGGACAGCGTGAAAATCCGCGAACAGCTGGAATTGCTCCGGCATCCCGCTCCGGACCCGGGGAGTGCCGGCAGCGGCTCCGCGCCGCCGGGAAGCTCAGTACCTCAACCAGGGGGCGGTTCTGCCGCGCCGGCCGTCCAGCCGGCGCCTGCCGTTTCCGGGCCGCCGGCTGCGGGCTCCGTCCCTGCGCCGGGCGCTACGACCGTATCCCCTCCGGCAGGGCAATCCACAGGCGCGCCAGCCGCTTCCCCGGCTGGCGCATCGGGCAATCAAGGGTAAGGATGGATCATGAGTGCAGGTGTGGACCTGAGTGAGTTTTTCGATACGTTCTTCGACGAGGCCGACGAACTGCTGACCAATATGGAGCAGCAGTTGTTGAATCTGGACCTGGACCAACCCGACCCGGATGTGCTCAACGGCATCTTCCGGGCAGCGCATTCCATCAAGGGTGGTGCCGGCACATTTGGCTGCTTCGAGGAACTGGCCAAGACCACGCATTTGCTGGAGAACCTCCTGGACCTGATCCGTCATGGGGAAATGCCCCTGCGGCAGGATATGATCGACCTCTTTCTGGAAACCAAGGACGTGTTGACCGAACAAGTCGCCGCTTACCGCGGCTCGGAAAAGCCCGATCAGCAGGTCTACGAGCGTATCTGCGCCCAACTGCGCCAGCTTGCGCTGGAACAGCAGCAAGGCGGTGCGGCGGGAGCGCCCGCTCCGGCCCCGGCTGCGCCCGCAGCGGCCCCTCAGGCGGCTCCTGCCGCTGCAGCGGTCCCGGCCGGCGATCTGCCGATCCGCATCCGGATCAGCCGGATCCAGGACAAGGATGTCGAACCGCTGGTCAACGAGATGGCCCTGATGGGCGAGATCCTGCATCGGGACCACAGTGGCGGCGATCTGTCGCTGTGGTTGCAGACCACGACCCCGGCCGATGATCTCGAAGCCGTCTGTTGCTTCATCGTGAACGCCGACCAGGTCAGCGTGACGCGCGAAGCCGTGCCGGGTGCTGCCCCCGCTGCGGCCGCACCCGCACCCGCACCCGCACCCGCGTCTGCGGCGGCTCCCGCGCCTGTCGCTGCCCCCGCCCCGGCGCCGGCCGCCGAGCATGCGCCCGCGCCCGACGCCGCGGAACCGGCCGGCACCCGGGACGCCGGCGAATCCGCCGACAAGTCGGGCGGCGCGAACGGGGTCAAGGCCCACAAGCCCAAGGAAAGCGGCACCATCCGCGTGGGCGTCGAAAAAGTCGATCAGATCATCAATCTGGTGGGCGAGCTCGTCATCACCCAGGCCATGTTGCTGCAGACGTCCCAGACGCTGGATCCGGTCCTGCACGATCGCCTGCTCAACGGCATCGAACAGCTGGAACGCAATGCGCGCGACCTGCAGGAAGCGGTGATGTCCATCCGCATGATGCCGATGGACTACGTCTTCAGCCGTTTCCCGCGCGTGGTGCGGGAAAATGCCACCAAGCTGGGCAAGCGCATCCGGCTGGTCACCAAGGGCCAGGCCACCGAGCTCGACAAGAGCCTGATCGAGCGCATCATCGATCCGCTCACCCATCTGGTGCGCAACAGCCTGGACCACGGCCTGGAAACGCCGGACGTCCGCATCGCCCAGGGCAAGGATCCGGAAGGCACGCTGATCCTGTCGGCTCAGCACAATGGCGGGCAGATCATCATCGACGTGATCGACGACGGGGCCGGCCTGAACCGCGAGCGCATCCTGAAAAAGGCGATCGCCTCCGGCTTCCCGGTGTCCGAGGCCACGCCCGATGATGAGCTCTGGCAATTGATCTTCGCGCCCGGATTCTCCACGGCCGAGAAGGTCACCGACATTTCCGGCCGCGGGGTCGGCATGGACGTGGTCCGGCGCAACATCCAGAGCATGGGGGGGCACGTGCAGCTGTCCTCCCGCAAGGGTGAAGGCACCACCACCCGGATCGTCCTGCCCCTGACGCTGGCCATCCTGGACGGCATGTCGGTCAGGGTCGGCGAGGAAACCTTCATCCTGCCGCTGTCCCACGTCACCGAATCCATGCAGGCCACGGAGGACCAGATCCACCGCATTTCCGAGACCGAGCAGGTCCTGCACGTGCGCGGAGAATACCTGCCCATCGTTGCACTGCACGAGGTCTTCAATGTGGGCCAGGCCGAAACGGATCTGACGCGGGCCATCGCCGTGATCCTCCAGGCCGAGGACCAGCGCTTCGCGCTGATGGTGGATCACCTGATCGGCCAGCATCAGGTCGTGGTGAAGAATCTCGAAACCAACTATCGCAAGGTGCCGGGCATTTCGGCGGCGACCATCCTGGGCGACGGCAGCGTGGCCCTGATCGTCGATGTGTTTGCCCTGCGCCGCACAACCTCGCTGCGGGCGGGCGCGGCCGCCTGATCTTCATCCCCAATTTGGAGCCATCATGAATCAAGCCACCTCGAAGCAGGAACAGGGAGAAACCCAGGGCAAGGAATTCCTGATCTTCACCCTGGCCAACCAGGAATACGGGATCGACATCCTCAAGGTGCAGGAGATCCGCGGCTACGACAGCCAGACCGTCACGCGCATCGCCAATGTGCCGTCCTTCATCAAGGGCGTCACCAACCTGCGCGGCGTGATCGTGCCGATCGTCGACCTGCGCCTGAAGTTCAACATGGACAATGTGGAATACACCTCCCAGACCGTGGTGGTGATCCTCAACGTCCGCTCCAGGGTCGTGGGCGTGGTGGTGGACGGCGTGTCCGACGTGCTGATCCTTCAGCCGTCGCAGATCAGCGCGGCGCCGCAGTTCGGCTCTGCATTCTCCACGGAGCATCTGACCGGCATCGGCACCGTGGGCGAGCGCATGCTCATCCTGGTCGATATCGAAAAACTCATGACCAGCGAAGAAATGGCGCTGGTCGAAGAAGCGGTCGCCTGAACGGGCGGCCTCGGCTTTTCTCTCCGGCGGTTACATTCACTGGGTCTCGATCTTATGCAATCAGGCGGAAAATCGCTCATTGGCGCGCTTAAAGTCCGCACCAGCCTGGTTCTGGTGCTTGTTTTTTTCTTCTTCATGCTCATTTCCGGGGCGCTGCTGGGCGTGCTGTCCCTGAAGATGAACAACGAGGCGCTGCAGGAAATCGCGGGCGACGATGAAACCGTGCGGTTGCTGGACGATTCGGTCGCCCGCTACCGCGAGGTCCAGATATTGCTGGGCCGGACCCTGGGCAGCATCGTCATCAACAGCGATCTGGCCAACAGCGCCATCCTGTCCGAGTGGGGCAGTGGCGGCGATTCGTCGACCGGGGCCGGCACGCTCAGCGACAGTTCGCGGGCGCTGATCGCCCAGGCCGAAACCCGTCTGAAGGAAGCGCGCGAAGCGCTCGACCGGTTCCATGCGGCTGCCAAGGCGCACATGACCGATCCCCAGCAGGCCGGACAGATCGAGCAGATCGTCCAGACCTATGCCCAGTTGCTCGACAAGGAACTGCCGCCCGTGCTGGTGCAGCTCAAGACCGGGAATATCGAGCAGTACGAGAAGCTGCAGACCGAAAACATCGACCCCGTCGAGCGCCGCTTCGAGCAGGCCGTCCAGACGCTCAAGCAGTATCAGCAGGAACAGACCGCCCAGGCGGTCCAGGACGAGGCCGCGCATCTGCGCCTGGTCATCCTCATCGTCGGCGTCTCCATGGCAGTGGCCCTGATCTTCGCCGTGGCCGCCTACCTGTTCCTGCAACGGGTGGTGCTGCGGCCGCTGCGCCTGGCCGGCCAGCATTTCGACCGCATCGCGGCGGGCGACCTCACCGAGGCCATCCATGTGCCTTCGAGCAATGAGATCGGCGTGCTCTACATGGCGATGCAGCGCATGCAGGACAGCCTGGTGCGCATGGTGTCTTCGGTGCGCAATGGCGTGGGCGAAATCCGCCTGGGCGCCCAGGAGATCTTCGCCGGCAACACGGATCTGAGCAGCCGCACCGAGCAGCAGGCGGCCTCCTTGCAGCAGACCGCCGCCAGCATGGAGCAGCTCGCCAGCACCGTGCGCCAGAATTCCGACAATGCCGCCCAGGCCGATCAGCTTGCCAAGACGGCGGCGGACGTGGCCGAGCGCGGCGGAGCCGCCGTCACCAGCGTGGCCGAGACCATGGCCGGCATCACCCAGAGCTCGAGCAAGATCGCCGAGATCGTGAGCGTGATCGACGGCATCGCCTTCCAGACCAATATCCTGGCCCTGAACGCGGCAGTCGAGGCCGCCCGTGCCGGCGAGCAGGGCAAGGGCTTTGCCGTCGTGGCGGGCGAAGTCCGGTCGCTCGCCCAGCGCAGTTCCCAGGCTGCCAAGGAAATCAAGACGCTGATCGACGATTCCGTGGGGCGGGTGCGCGAAGGTTCCGAACGCGTCAAGGACGCCGGACAGATCATGGGCGAGATCGTCCGTTCCGTGCAGGGCGTCACGGCCATCATGAACGAGATCTCCTCGGCCTCCCGCGAGCAGGCCGACGGCATCAGCCAGATCAACTCGGCGGTCAACGACATGGACCACGTTGTGCAGCAGAACGCTGCCCTGGTCCAGGAAGCGGCCAGCGCTGCCGGGTCGCTGCAGGACCAGGCCGAGCATCTCAGCATGGCCGTCGCCGCCTTCCGGCTGCAGGAAGGAGGGCCGGTCATCGATGTCCAGGGCGGGCAACTGGGCTATACTCCGCGCGCCGGCCAGCCGGCCCTGGCGCTGGAGCAGGCCTGATCCCAGCACGTCCCGCCACGACACCGCCATGATCCACGACGCGCCCACTGCTTCCTATTTTTCACAGCCGGCCCTGCCCAAGGCCGATGCAGCGGACCTGGCGCGCGCGGTGCAGGTGCTGCATCGGCGGGCGGGCATCATCCTGGGCGATCACAAGAAGGACATGGCGGCCCGCACCCTGGGCCTGCGGGCCCACCATGCGGGATCTTCCACGGTCCGCGCCTATCTGGACTACCTGGAACAGAACCCCCAGGCCGACGAATGGGATCGCTTCATCAGCGCCTTCACGATCAACCATACGGCCTTCTTTCGCGAGCAGCACCATTTCCGCATTCTTGCGGATTTCGTGCGCAAACGGCGCAAGCCGATCTCCGTCTGGTGCTGTGCCTCGTCCACCGGCGAAGAGCCCTACACCCTGGCGATGACGCTGCACGATGCCTGCGGCCAGTCCGAGACCGGCCTGTCGGTGCTGGCGACGGATATCGACACCCACGCCCTGGCCCAGGCTCGCAAGGGGGTCTATACCCTGGATCGCGTCAAGCCCGTGCCCCCGGAATTCCTGAAACGCTATTTCCTGCGCGGGACGGGACGCCAGGCCGGCATGGCCATGATCAAACCGCTGATCCGCAACATGGTGACCTTCGAAGAGCTGAATCTGGTGGCGCCCAGCTGGCCGGTCAACCAGAAATTCGACGCGATCTTCTGCCGCAACACCATGATCTATTTCGATAAACCGACTCAGACCCGGATACTGGAGCGCTTCGTGCCCCTGCTCAAGCCGGGCGGCCTGATGTTCGCGGGCCATTCGGAAAATTTCACCTACCTGACCAAGTCCCTGCGCCTCGAGGGGCAGACGGTCTATTCCGTCGCCTGAGCCGGGGATCCCGCTGAAAAATGGCCGTCAACAAGAAAATCCGTGTGCTGTGCGTCGATGACTCCGCCCTGGTGCGCAGTCTGATGACGGAAATCATCAACAGCCAGCCCGATCTTGAGGTCGTGGCCACTGCGCCCGATCCGCTCATCGCGCGCGAGCTCATCAAGCAGCACAACCCCGATGTCCTGACCCTGGATGTCGAAATGCCGCGCATGGACGGCCTGGACTTCCTGGAACGGCTGATGCGGCTGCGGCCCATGCCGGTGGTGATGGTGTCCTCGCTCACCGAACGCAATTCCGAAGTCACCATCCGGGCGCTGGAACTGGGCGCGGTCGATTTCGTCACCAAGCCCAAGCTCGGCCTGCGTGATGGTCTGATGGACTATGGCGACATGATCGCCGACAAGATCCGGGCCGCCGCCCACGCGCGCCTGCGCCCGCGTCCGGTCCATCCCTCGGACGAACCTGCCCGGCCGCGCCTGTCGGGCAATTTCTCCACGACCGAGAAACTGGTCATGATCGGCTCGTCGACGGGTGGGACGGAAGCCATCCGCCACGTCCTCGAACCCCTGCCGGTCAACAGCCCGGCGATCATGATCACCCAGCACATGCCGGCCGGTTTCACCAAATCCTTCGTCCAGCGCCTGGACGGCTTGTGCGCCGTGCAGGTCCACGAGGCGGAAGATGGCCAACGTGTGCTGCCTGGACACGTCTACCTGGCCCCGGGCGGCGTGGCCCACATGAAGCTTGCGCGTTCCGGGGCCAACTATGTGGTCAAGCTGGAATACAGCGATCCCGTGAACCGCCACAGGCCTTCCGTGGACGTGCTGTTTCATTCGGCAGCCCAGGTGGCCGGCAAGAACGCCATCGGTGTCATCCTGACCGGCATGGGCAAGGATGGCGCCCAGGGCCTGCTGGCGATGCGCCAGGCGGGCGCGCGCACTTTCGCCCAGGACGAGGCCAGCTGCGTCGTCTTCGGCATGCCGCGCGAAGCGCTGCTGATCGGTGCCGCCGAGGAAGCCGTCCCGCTGGACGAACTCAGCGAACGTATCCTGAAGAGCGCCGGTTCCTTCGGAAACCGGGTTTGACGGGTTTGAACAGAGGCACCGGGTACCCGAATACCCTGCTTTTTTTATTGATTGGAGAGTGATCCGTGGTACAGAAAACGATGAAAATCCTGGTCGTCGACGACTTTCCCACCATGCGTCGGATCGTCAAGAACCTGCTCAAGGACTTGGGGTTCGAGAATGTCGACGAAGCCGAGGATGGCGCCATCGCGCTGGAAAAGCTGCGCAACGGCGGCTTCGAGTTCGTGGTGTCGGACTGGAACATGCCCAACATGGATGGGCTGACCATGCTGCAGAACATCCGCGCCGATCCCAACCTGGCCAGCCTGCCCGTGCTGATGGTCACGGCCGAAGCCAAGAAGGAAAACATCATCGCGGCGGCGCAGGCCGGCGCCAACGGCTACGTGGTCAAGCCCTTCACGGCGGCCACCCTGGAAGAAAAACTGAACAAGATCTTCGAAAAACTCTGATCGGAGGCGCATCATGACGACGGATCAATCTTCCGGTCAGCAGGATTTCGTGGAACCTTCCATGGATCTGATCCAGCGCATCGCGCAGCTTACCCGCACCTTGCGCATGAGCATGCGCGAACTGGGCCTGGACCAGGCCATCAAGGACGCCGCCCATGCCATCCCCGATGCGCGCGACCGCCTGCACTATGTCGCCCAGATGACCGAACAGGCCGCCAACCGGGTGCTCAACGCCGCCGAGCAGATCCAGCCCTGGCAGGATTCGATGCAGCGCGAGGCCAAGGCCCTGGATGCCCGCTGGCAGGACTGGTTCGATCATCCGGTCGAACTCGACCATGCGCGCGAGCTGGTGGATGACACGCGGTCCTTCCTGAAGGACGTTCCCGAAAAGACCCAGGCCTCGCAGAACAACGTGATGGAAATCATCATGGCTCAGGACTTCCAGGATCTGACCGGCCAGGTGATCATGAAGATGCTGGGCGTGATCGGCGCCATCGAAACCGAACTGGTCCAGGTGCTGATCGACAATGTCCCGCAGGAAAAGCGCGAGGAAACCAAGACATTGCTCAACGGCCCGGTGGTCAACGCCGCAGGCAAGAACGACGTGGTCACTAACCAGGACCAGGTCGACGACCTGTTGGCAAGCCTGGGATTCTGACGCACTGCCGGCGCTTTCGCCCGGTTTTCCGCTTTTTGATGGCATCCTGCCGGGGGTTTTCCCTGGACTCTGTGACAACAGGGTAAGATGTAAGTCTCGTGTAAGGTCTGAAACCCAATATGAACCGAACCGGGCGGGGCTGTTGTGATCCGGGGGGGTTCGTGTCGTGGCCGGTGTCGGCCCCTTCTTCACAAAGGAGGCAGCATGTCCAATATGCGCGGAAGGTACGTGGGTCTGGGGCGTCTGCTGCGGCAGCTGCGCCGCGGCCGGGCAACCTTGAATGACCGGGCCTGGACCTTCAGCCCCCTGGCCCTGCCGGTCGGGCGCTTCCTCGGGGCGTTGCGCGAGCGCTTCATCGTCATGCGCCAGTCCAGCATCCGCATCGCCATCAATGCCGCCCGCCTGCAGTCGCATACCCAGGCCTGCCAGAGCATGGCCGACGAGCAGGCCAGCGAAGCCGAAAGCCTGTCGGCCCAGGGCACGCAGATCGCCAGCCTGTCGCAGCAGACCAACGATATCGTGGTGGCTGCTGCCGATGTGTTCCGCCAGCAGCTCAAGGACCTGCGCTCCACGCAGGAACAGCTCGCCGACCTGCATCGACGCGTGGCCCGGGTCACGACCCAGATGCAGTCCTTCGCGGAAGTCATCGCCCAGCTCAGCCACCGTGCGCGCTCGGTCGAAGACACCAGCCGCCTGATCAAGGACATCGCCCTCCAGACTCATCTTCTGGCCCTGAATGCCGGGGTCGAGGCCGCGCGCGCCGGAGAGGCGGGCCGGGGCTTTGCCGTGGTCGCCAGCGAAGTCGGCAAGCTGGCCGAACGTGTCAATGCGGCCACCGGCGACATCGTCCAGCATACCGGCGAAATCCTCGGCCTGGTGTCCGACACCGAGCAGCAGAGCCAGTCCATCCATGCAGACATGCGTGCCTCCGACCGCCTGGTGGACGACTTCGACCGACAGTTCGACGGCCTGGTGCGCGAACTAGGCAGCGTCGGCGCCCAGCTGGACGACATGGCCGAGCATGTCGCCCAGGTCAACCAGACCAACCAGGACATGAGCCAGTCCATCGGCCGCATCGCCGACCACAGCGCCATCCTGCGCCAGCGCATGCAGTCCATGCGCGAGCAGGTCCATGGCGTGCGCAGCCAGACCGAAAGCCTGCAGGAAATGCTGGCCGCCTGGCGTACAGGCGACACGCCTTTCGATGACCTGGCCGCCTGTCTGGGCCAGCTGCGCGACCGCTGCGTCGGCCTGCTGCGCCAGGCACGTGCAGAAGGCCTGGATATTTTCGACAAGGCCTACCGCCAGATCCCCGGCAGCCAGCCGCCGCGCTATCACGTGGCCTACGACAGAGCCATCGACCAGGCCCTGCAAGGCATTCTCGATACGGTGCTCGATCAGGTGCCGCATGGCTACTATGCGATCCTGGTGGACACGAACGGTTATGCCCCGACGCACAACCGCCGCTACGCCCGTCCGCCCACCGGCGACCTGGCGCACGACATGCTGCATGTACGTGACAAGCGCCTGTTCGACGACGAGATCAGCCGGGGCGCGATCGGCAACAGGGGCGGCGTGCTGTGCCAGACCTACATGCGCGATACCGGCGAAATCATCACCGACGTATCTGTGCCCGTGGACCTGGACGGCACCCGCTGGGGGGCTGTGCGCATCGGCCTGGACTACCTGCAGTTCGAGCAGGCCGTCTCCCCGGTCGCCGTGCCCGCCGCGGCCGCCCAGCTTGCAAGCCCTTGAATTGCCGCGCCTAACACGCTTTTATCCTTGCTTCGCCGAGACAGCCTGGACACTACAATCCAGGCTGTCTGCATTGTCGTCGGCTGAGCATGGCCCAGGATAGCGATCTCGAGAAAACAGAACCAGCGACCCCGCGGCGCCGTGAAAAGGCGCGCGAGGAAGGCCAGGTTGCGCGTTCGCGCGAGCTGGGTACGTTCCTGGCCCTGATCTGCGGCATTGGCGCCTTGTGGCTCGGCGGCGAGAAGATGTTCCGCACATTGCGTGGCATCATCCTGAACGGACTGTGGTTCGATCCCCGGATCACGCGCGATCCCCAGGTCATGCTCAACGTGGCGGGCGATTCGGCCTGGCACGGCTTGCTGCTCGTGCTGCCGATCATGGCCTTGCTGCTGGTGGTGGGCATCTTTTCCTCCGTGGCGCTGGGGGGCTTCCTGCTCTCGCCCAAAGCCCTGGAGCCCAAGTTCGAGCGGCTCAACCCGCTGGCGGGCATCAAGCGCCTGTTTGCCATGCAGACCCTGATCGAACTGGTCAAGACCCTGGCCAAGGCCGGGCTGGTCGGATTCGTCGGCGTCAAGGTCATCTGGGCCTACCGGGGCGACATGCTGGGCCTGTCCCACATGGCGCCTACCGAAGCCCTGGCGCGCGGCCTGGACCTGGCCGCCCTGTGCTGCCTGCTGATCGCCTCGTCGTTGATCATCATCGTGTTGATCGACGTACCCTGGCAGATATGGAACCACGCCAAGCAGTTGCGCATGTCCAAAGAGGATATCAAGCAGGAGCACAAGGAAAGCGATGGCGATCCCCACGTCAAGGGGCGCATCCGCCAGCAGCAGCGTTCCATGGCCCGGCGGCGCATGATGAGCGCCGTGCCCGATGCCGATGTGGTCGTCACCAACCCGACGCATTACGCCGTGGCGCTGCGCTACCGCGAAGGGCAGGGCGGGGCGCCCGTCGTGGTGGCCAAGGGCACGCGCCTGATCGCCGCTCAGATCCGCGAGCTTGCCAGCCAGCATGGCGTCGCCCTGCTCGAGGCGCCGCCGCTCGCGCGCGCCCTGTATCACCACGTCGAGATCGACCGGGAGATCCCGGTCGCCCTGTACGCCGCCGTGGCTGAAGTCCTGGCCTGGGTCTATCAGCTGCGCAACTGGCAGCCCGGCTCGGGTACACTGCCGCAGGCGCCGCAGGACCTGCGCGTGCCGCCCGAACTCGATCCGCAACATGGACCTGGACAGGTTCCAGTCCCCGCCTCATGAACAGTTTCCTGGATTTCCTCAAGACCCACGGCTCCGGGCATGCCCGCCTGATGGCCGGCCCCGTGCTGATCCTCATGGTCCTGGCCATGATGATCCTGCCGCTGCCCCCCTTCATCCTGGACCTGCTGTTCACGTTCAACATTTCCCTGTCGGTGATGATCCTGCTGGTGGCCATGTTCACCCGCAAGCCGCTGGATTTTGCTGCCTTTCCCTCGGTGTTGCTGTTCGCCACGCTGCTGCGGCTGTCCCTGAACGTCGCTTCCACCCGCGTGGTGCTGCTCAATGGCCACAAGGGGCCGGCAGCGGCTGGCCAGGTCATCGAGGCTTTTGGTCATTTCCTGGTGGGGGGGAACTTCGCCGTCGGCATCGTGGTGTTCATCATCCTGGTGATCATCAACTTCACCGTCATCACCAAAGGTGCGGGGCGCATCGCCGAAGTCGGCGCACGCTTCACCCTGGACGCCATGCCCGGCAAGCAGATGGCCATCGACGCCGATCTGAATGCCGGGCTGATCGGCGAGGAAGAGGCCCGCCGCCGCCGCGCCGAAGTCTCCCAGGAAGCCGAGTTCTACGGCGCGATGGACGGCGCCAGCAAGTTCGTGCGCGGGGATGCGGTGGCCGGCCTGCTGATCATGGTGATCAACATCATCGGCGGCCTGATCGTCGGCATGGCCCAGCACGGGCTGTCGGCCTCCGACGCGGGCTCGGTCTATACCCTGCTGACCATCGGCGACGGCCTGGTGGCACAGATCCCGGCGCTGGTGATCTCCACCGCGGCCGGCGTGGTGGTCTCGCGCGTTGCCGACGATCAGGACGTCGGGCAGCAGATGATGGGGCAGCTGTTCTCGAACCCCAACGTGATGTTCATCACCGCCGGCATCCTGACGCTGATGGGCCTGATTCCCAACATGCCGCACGTGGCCTTCCTTCTGCTGGCCGCCATCATCGGCGGCGGCGGCTGGCTGCAGCACCAGCGCCAGCAGCGGGAGCTGCAGGCCGCAGCGGCCGAGCCGGGCCAGGAACAGGTGGCGGCCGCAGCCGCTGCTGCGGAAGCCAGCTGGGACGACGTGTCTCCCGTCGACCCGTTGGGGCTCGAGGTTGGTTATCGCCTGATCTCTCTGGTGGACCACCAGCAGAATGGCGAACTGCTGCACCGCATCCGCAGCCTGCGCAAGAAGTTCGCCCAGGAAATGGGCTTCCTGCCGCCCGTCGTGCACATCCGGGACAACCTGGAAATCAAGCCGACGGACTATCGCATCCTGCTGTTCGGCGTGGAGATCGGCCGCGGTGTCGCCCAGACCGGACAATGGCTGGCGATCGACCCGGGCGGTGTGACGGGCACGGTCCAGGGCACGCCCACCAAGGATCCAGCCTTCGGCCTGCCCGCGTTCTGGATCGATCCGGCGCTGCGCGAACAGGCGCAGATCGCGGGCTATACCGTGGTCGACGCCGCGACGGTGGTGGCCACCCATCTGAACCACCTGATGCACCGCTACGGCTCACGCCTGCTGGGCCGCCAGGAAACTCAGCAGTTGCTCGATCACGTCGCGCGCGACGTGCCCAAGCTGGTCGAGGATCTGGTGCCCAAGACCGTTTCCCTGCCGCAGTTGCAGAATCTGCTGCGCAGCCTGCTCGACGAGGATGTGCCCATCCGCGACATGCGCAGCATCCTCGAGACCGTTACGGAACATGCGCCCCGCCTGGCCGCACTCAATCCGGCGGGTACCGGCCCGAACCTGGACGAACTGCTGGCGCAGGTCCGCGTGGCGCTGGGACGCGCCATCGTCCAGCACTGGTTCGCGGGTGAAACCGAGCTGCGTGTGATCGGTCTGGATGCCCGCCTGGAACGCGTGCTCATGCAGGCCTTGAGCAGCAGCGGCGCGCTGGAGCCCGGGCTGGCGGAAAACCTGCTGGGCGACGTCGAGCGCGTTGTCCAGGGGCAGGAAGAGCGGGGCGATGCCCCCGTGCTGGTGGTGCCGCCGGTGTTGCGGGCTTCGCTGTCGCGCTTCCTGCGCCATCACCTGCCGCACATGGCAGTCCTCTCCAGCGCCGAAGTCCCTGAAGAGCGTATCATTCGGGTCACTGCTGTCGTCGGCGGGAGTCCTGCGTGAACATCAGTCGTTTCTTCGGTGCCACGAACCGCGAGGCCATGCGGCAGGTGCGCCTTGCGCTTGGCCCCGATGCCCTGATCATTTCCAACAAGCGGGTCAACGGCGGGGTCGAAATCCTCGCCACCGACCAGACCTCGCTGCCGGATGGAGGCAGCGCTGCCGCTTCCGCCCAGCCATCGCCGCCGCCCATGGCGGCCATCCGTCCCGCCGCGCCGCGTGCCGGTACGGAGCATGCAGCCGCTGCTCCGGGAGTGGACCTGATGGACGCCATCGGCGAACTCAAGGGCTCGCTCGAAACCCGCATCGACGAATTGCTGTGGGGCAGCCAGTTGCGCCGTTCCCCCCAGGCGGTGATGTTGTTCCAGAATCTGCTGCGTTCCGGTTTCAGCACGGCGCTGCTGCGGGCCATGCTCAAGCGCATGCCCGAGCAGGCAGCCGCCAGGGCCGCCTTCCAGTGGGCGCGCAACGAACTGATCGGCCACCTGCCCGTGCTGCAGTCCGAAGACGCCCTTTGGCAACCCGGACTGGCGCTGGCGCTGGTGGGGCCCACGGGCGTGGGCAAGACCACCACGGTGGCCAAGCTAGCTGCTCGTTGCGTGCGCCGCAGCGGCCCGGGCAGCCTGGTGCTGCTGACCACCGATACCTACCGTATCGGCGCCCACGAGCAGCTGAAGATCTATGGCCAGATGCTGCGTGTGCCGGTGCATGTCGTGCAGGACGTGCACGAGATGCGCCGGATCATGCAGACCGTGCGCCCCGACCAGACGCTGCTGATCGACAATGTCGGCATCAGCCAGCGCGATCGCTATATCCACGAACAGGCGGCGCTGCTGGCCGGTGCCGGGCGCACGGTCGAACGTCTGCTGGTGCTCAATGCCGTCAGCCACGGCGATACGCTGGATGAAGTCGCCCGATCCTACGCCGGCGATGGCGGCACGCCGTTGCGCGGTTGCATCATTTCCAAGATCGACGAGGCCTCGCGCCTGGGGCCGGCCCTGGATACGGCGATCCGCTACCGGCTGCCGATCCATTATGTGTCGAACGGCCAGAAAGTGCCGGAAAACCTGCTGTTCCTGTCGGCTTCCGATCTGGTGGACCGGGCACTGGCGCCGGCCCAGTCCAATCGCACCCTGTATGCCCCTTCCGAGGCAGACCTGGCGGCGTTGTTGTCCATGACGCAGCCGGCCGACAATCCGGCTGCCGCCGCCGAGCGCCGCCGCCAGCAGGTACTGCTGCCGCAGCTGCTGACCGGCTCGGCGCATGGCGAGGCGCTGGGCATGGGGCAGCTGCAGGCTGCCGTGGCCCTGCAGGACGAGGACCCGGTGTTGTCCGAAGCCTATGATTTGTGGCGCAGCCGAGCCGCGGGCAATCTGCCGCCGGCCGCCGAGGCCATCGAACACCTGCGGCGGATCGCCCATGGCGGTCTGGAAGAAAGCCAGCCTGCCGTGGTCGTGCATGCGCGCCTGCCGCTTGATTGGCCGGGCCGGCGCGGCACCTGGTCCGGGGCTGCCTGGTTCGATGGCCAGGGCCGGCCGCTGGCTGCGGCCACCCAGCAAGTCGGCCTGGCCGATGGTTGGCATACACCGCAAGGTGCCTGGTTCCTGCCACCTGGCCGTGTACAGGCTGGTGGAAGTGTTTCCCCGGAGGGCGGCCGGCCGGAGACGCCGCGCATAGATCGTCTGTCGGCGCCTTCTGCGGCCGATGCGTTGCTGGCGCAGATCGAGGCCGAGAGCGGTGATGGGGCAAACACAGTCTGTCATGTGTTCGATGGTGGCAGCCAGGTCTTGTTGCGCGCCCTGAGCGCACGCGGCAGTTGCTGGCTGGCTGCGGCCGGTTCCCGTGCCCGGGTCTACCTGGACGATGAGCCCGCCGTTCTGTCCGCTGCCGCCCAGACGTTGATGTACCAGCCACTGGATGCACAGACGTTCTGGCCGTTGCTTTCGGCAGCCGGACTGGAAGAAATCCGGCCGGCCTGGTGGGCGGCTGTGGGCTTGGCAGAGCTGCGTTCTCGTGGCGAGCCCGCCTTGCCTGTCCGCCTGTTCAGCCTCAGGGCGGTGGATCCACGGGACGGGCGCCTGCTGAAAGTCTGGCATGCCCTTGCCGGGATGACAGTGGATCCCGATCCGGGCCGGATCGCTCAGGCGCTCATCCTGCGGCAGGAATGCCATGCGGCCTGGCGCCAGGCTGTGCCGCTGCTGGCCGAAAGCGGCCGCGAACCGTTGGCCGACCGGGCGGTGTTTGCTGCCCAGATGGGGCTTGCGGCCTGGCGGTTGACTCAGGATCCGGCGCTGGCGCCCGCGGCCCAGGTCGTTGCCCGCATGCTGGGCACGGAGCGGCTGTCGCCGCGCCATGCCCATGCCGGGCTGCTCAAGCTGTATGCCCTGAAGGAATTGCTGGCGAATTGACGGAGCCCCGGCGCGGCCTTCTGGCCGCCGATGCCGGGCGTTATTTCAAGGGCGGCGCAGCCGGCCGCGCGCGTCGTACAGATCCTGGCTGATCAGGGAATGCAGGGTATCCAGCGCCCGCTGGTTGTGTTCCATGAAGGTGCGCAGCACCTGGCCATTGTCGCGGTTCAGCCGGCTGGCCCGGCCGACGCGTTCGAACAGTGCGTCGAAGGCCGTGCGCAATTCAGGATGGACGGCGCAGACGGCATCGATGCCCGCCGCGTCGTCGGCTTGTCCCAGTTCCCCGAGCAGACGGACGCGGTCCCGGTCCAGGAGGCTCAGGCGTTCGGCGTAGTCGTTCTTGCGCAGTGTCAGTTCGGCCAGGGTGAGGTTCGAGGGCTCATCCAGCAAGCTGGCGGATTCGGCTTCCAGAGCCTGGATGAATTCATCCAGCAGGGCCGACTGGGCCTGCACGCATTGCAGCAGGGTGTCCGCCAGGCTCATTTCAGCAGATCGCGGACACTGGCAAGCAAGCCATCGGCGATCCGGCTGGGGTCGATCTTCAGTTCCCCGGAGGCCAGGGCGTCGCGGATCTGCTGAACCTGCTCGGTGCGGACATCGGCATCGCTGTCGTTCAGCGCGGCCAGGTGGCGGGCAGCCGGGCTAAGATCAACCGCCGAGCGGCTGCCGGAGCCTGTGCCGGATGCGGCATGCGAGGCCGAATCGCTGCGCGTTCCCCCGGCCACCCCGTTCAGCAGGGGATTGGACGAAGTGGAATTGATTTTCAAGGCTCGCCTCCGGCTTGGGTGAAAAGGATCATTGGTGCATCCCTGGTAACGGCTGGCAGGGCGGATTCTTTAGGCACCGCCGGAACGCCCCGCGCGCGGCCGGTTTCACATCATAACCTGGACTGTGTGGGCATCGATCACCGTGCCGGTGATGATCTGTCCCCCACGGGTGCGAACCTGGATCTGAGCGCCGGGCCCGCCGGATTCCAGGGCCTGGCCTTCGCTGGTGGCAACAAAGCCCACGCCGCGCGCGACGGTTCGCACCTGCTGGCCGCGCTGGATCGCATTCGGGTCGCGCAGGGCGCTGGATTCGATCGGGCTGCCGGCGCGGATGCGGCGCGTGGTGATCCAGCCGACGATGTGGGCGGGGTCGCCGATCAGCCGGCGATTGCGCAGCAGATCGCCTTCCCGGGTGTCCAGGTCGTCGAGGCTCAGGACCTCGTCGCGCCGGATCAGGCGGTTGGCGACGAAATAGGTGCCCAGGATTTGCACGCTCGCCTGGACATAGATCGTCCAGGGCTGCGGCGCCAGGCAGCGGACGCCCACAGGTGTGCGCGGCTGCAGCCCGGAGCCCGCCAGGAAGGTTTCCATTCGTTCGCAGGCCGGCTGGTTCACGATCCGGGGCGGCTCCACGCTGATGATGGCACGCCCCGGCCAGGACGCCGCCCGGTCTTGCAGCAGGGCTTCGGCCTGGGCGACGACGGCGGCAGGGTCCTGCAGGGTCGGGCGGGCCGTCTGGGCGCGCGCCAGTGCGGGCAGGGCCGTGGCGAACAGCAGAAAAGGCAGGAACAGGAAAGCGCGCATGGCCTCATTGTAGTGTCTCGGGTGGTTGCCCGGATCTTCCGGCCGGACCCGGTGGGACGCTGGCGCCCCGGCCGCTCCGGGCCGAGGGCGCGCATCAGCCGAATAGGGCTTCAATCCCCGCTTTGTTTTGGCGTTTATCCCCCGAGAGGGGACCGTACTATGGTGGCGTGCGAAAAAGCCGCGAATGGTCAGGGGATCATTTGGTGCACGGTGGCAGCGCACACTGCTCATCCGTTTCAGTGTAAAGCCATGATCGATCGAATCGGTAAGGACTTCGAGTTCTATCAGAAGGCCCTGGCCCTGCGTCAGCAGCGGCAGGAAATTCTGGCGTCCAACATCGCCAACGCCGACACGCCCAATTACAAGGCGCGCGACATCGACTTCAACGCCACCTTGCGCGAAGCCATGGGCGAGGGCGGCCTGCCGCGCCTGCCGGACACGTCTCTGACGCTGACATCGGCGCGCCATATCCCGGCCAAGGCCCACAGTCAGTGGCCTGCCCAGGAACTGTACCGTGTGCCCGCGCAGCCCAGCCTCGACGGCAATACGGTCGAAATGGATGCCGAACGCACCCAGTTTGCGGACAACACCATGCGCTACCAGACGGACCTCCAGGTCCTGAACGGGCGCATCAAGTCCTTGCTGGCCGCAATCCAGCAATAACCGGCCCCGCCACGGAAACTGCCATGTCCACCTTCAGCATCTTCCAGATCGCCGGTTCCGCGCTGTCGGCCCAGTCCCAGCGCATGAATGTATCGGCCAGCAATATCGCCAACGCCGACAGCGCCGTCGGGCCCGACGGCCAACCCTACAAGGCGCGCCAAGTCGTGTTCCAGATGACGCCTTCGGCCCGGTCCGAGGCCGTGGGCGGCGTGCGAGTTGCATCGGTGCTCGAAAGCAATGCGCCCCCGCGAGTCCAGTATGATCCCGGCAACCCGCTTGCCGACGCCCAGGGCTATGTCACCCTGCCCAACGTCGACGTCGTCGCCGAAACCGTCAACATGATCTCCGCCTCGCGGTCCTACCAGGCCAACGTGGAAGTCATCAATACGGCCAAGACGCTGATGGCCAAGACCCTGACCCTGGGTCAATAAGGAACCCCGCCATGTCCACCGTCAACGACATCTACGGCTCGAACGCCGCCTCCGCACTGGCCAATGCGCAAAGCAGCAACGTGATGGGCGACACCCAGGACCGCTTCCTGAAGCTGCTGGTCACGCAACTGCAGAACCAGGATCCCCTGAACCCCATGGACAATGCCGAGGTCACTTCGCAGATCGCGCAGCTGTCCATGGTCAACGGGATCCAGAGCCTGAACAATACGCTGCTGGCGCTGTCCGGCCAGATGGACATGTCCCAGTCCCTGCAGGCCGCCAGCCTGATCGGCAAGGACATCCTGTATCCGGGCGAGAAGATCTCGCTGGGCAGCGATCCCGACACGGGTGCCAAGTCCGCCACGCCTTTTGGCATCGACCTGATGTCCGGCGCGGCCAAGACCAAGGTATCCATCCAGGATTCCGCGGGCAAGGTCGTGCGCGAATTCGAATTCGACGCCCAGGACGCGGGTATCTACCCGATGACCTGGGACGGCCTGGACAGCGCCGGCGCGCCTGTGCCGGACGGGGCCTACACCGTCCAGGTGACCGCATCCGACGACAAGGGCCAGCCGGTCTCCGTCCAGGCGCTTACTTCGGGCCACATCAGCAGCATTGCCTATACCTCCGAGGGCCTCAAGCTGAACCTGGCGCTGGGGCAGAAGATTTCCCTGCTGGACGTCCGGCAGGTCATGTAATCCAGACGGCAGGCGCGGGACGCGCCGCTGTTTCCACGAATCAACGCATTACGCACTGAAAGAGGTCAACCATGGGTTTCGGACAAGGTCTTAGCGGATTGAACGCCGCCTCGCAGAACCTGGACGTCATCGGCAACAACATCGCCAACTCCGGCACCGTGGGGTTCAAGGCGGGCAGCGCCACCTTCGCCGACGTCTACGCCAGTTCGCGCATCGGCCTGGGCGTGCAGGTCGCGTCCATCAATCAGCGCTTCACCACCGGGATCGTGTCCACGTCCGGCAACCAGTTCGACATGGCCATCGACGGGGCCAAGGGCCTGTTCGTGGTGACACAGCCCAACGGCGCCATGCTCTATACCCGCAACGGCCAGTTCCTGGCCGACAAGGACCACAGGATCGTCAACGCCCAGGGGCAGCAGCTCATGGGCTACGCCCCGGGCGGCACCAACCTGATCGGCATGACTGTGCCGGTGGGGAACATCGCGCCGCAGGCGACCAGCACGATCACCAACAAGGTCAATCTGGATGCGGACGCGGATGTGATCGATCCTACGGTCAACCCGTTCGACCCGACCCAGGACAGTAGCTTTTCCAAGATGGTCCCATTGACGGTGTATGACTCACTGGGGAACTCACACGAAGTTCAGCAGTACTATGCCAAGCGGGATGTGACTGTCGGTCCTCCGGATGTCAATAATTGGGATGTCTACGTAGTGGTGGACGGAGTCGTGGTGGATGGCGCAGGGGCTCCGGCAACGGCTCCTTATGCTCCTTTGCACAGTCTGGAGTTCGATACGGCAGGCCGCTTGGATCCTGCAACGGCCAGCTATACGTTGAATTTTCAAGTCCCGGCGTCGGGGGGGGCAGCAGCGGCAGATCTGGCTATTGCCGTTAGCTACGCCAATTCCACCCAGTTCGGCGGCAGTTATTCCCAGGATTTCATCCAGAACGGCTACGCCACCGGCGAATACGCCAGCATGTCCATCGGTTCCAACGGCGAACTGATCGCCAATTACACCAATGGCGCCAAGCAGGTCATGGGCACGCTGGCCCTGGCCGATTTCAGCAATCTGCAGGGCCTGCAGCCGGTGGGCGGCAACGCCTGGGCCGAGACCGCCAATTCCGGCCAGCCGATCTTCGGCACGCCGGGGTCGAACGGCCTGGCCACCATCAAGGGCCAGGCAGTGGAAGAGTCCAACGTGGACATGTCCCAGGAACTGGTCAACATGATCATCGCCCAGCGCACCTACCAGGCCAACGCCCAGACGATCAAGACGCAGGACCAGGTCCTGCAGACCCTGATCACGATGCGTTAAGCGGATAACCGGGCATGGATCGCATTCTCTACACCGCCGCCAACGGCGCGGCCCGCATCCTGGAGCAGCAGTCGGTCATTTCCAACAACATGGCCAATGTCTCTACGACCGGGTTTCGCGAACAGATGGCAATCTACCGGTCCGTGCCGGTGGTGCCTCAGGCGGGCGAGCTGCCCACGCGAGTCAGCACCGTGGCATCCACGCCGGGCAGCCACTTCCGCCAGGGCATCATGGTCGAGACCGGCCACGCCCTGGATGCGGCGATTTCGGGCGACGGCTGGTTCGCCGTGCAGACGCCTCAGGGCGAGGCCTACACCCGGGCGGGCGAATTCGCCGTCAACGAGCAGAACCAGCTTGTGACGCAGACCGGCCTGCCGGTGTTGTCGGCCGACGGCGCCCCCATCGAGATTCCCGAGCGCGGCAGCGTGACCTTTGCCACGGACGGCCAGATCAGCGCCCTGGGCGCGGGCGACAATCCGCGTGACATCCAGCTTCTGGCGCAGTTGAAGCTGGTCAATCCGCCCAAGGACCAGCTGATGCGCGGCGACGATGGCCTGTTCCGCACGGCGGGGGGACAGCCCGTCCAGCCGGACGAGGCCGTCAAGATCGCACCCGGCTTCATCGAAAAGAGCAACGTCAATCCGGCCGCCGCGATGGTGGCCATGATTTCCAACGCCCGCCAGTTCGAACTGCAGATGCAGGTGATCAAGAACGCCAGCACCAACGAAGAGCGCGGCAATTCGATTCTTTCGGCGGCGGGCTGACCCCGGCGCCCCTGAACAGGACCCAGCGACATGATACGTTCCCTGTGGATCGCCAAGACCGGTCTGGAAACCCAGCAGACCAGCATGGACGTGATCTCCAACAACCTGGCCAACGTCAACACCACGGGCTTCAAGCGCAGCCGCGCCGTGTTCGAGGATCTGATGTACCAGACCATGCGCCAGCCGGGCGCCAGCGTCGGTGCGGCCAACCAGCTGCCTTCCGGACTGCAGATCGGCACCGGCGCGCGCACTGTCGCCACCGAGCGAATCCACACCCAGGGCAATCTCAAGGAAACCGGCAACACGCTGGACGTGGCCATCCAGGGCAACGGTTTCCTGCAGGTGGAAATGCCCGACGGCTCCTTTGCCTACACGCGCGACGGCAGCATCCAGCGCGACCAGAACGGCATGCTGGTGACCGCGGGCGGATATCCCATCCAGCCGGGCATCAATATTCCCGACAATGCGCTGTCCATCACGATTGCCCGCGACGGCACGGTGTCCGTGACCCAGCCGGGCGCGACCGGCACCAACGTCGAGGTCGGACAGCTGCAGCTGGCGACCTTCATCAATCCGACGGGCCTGCAGAGCATGGGTGAGAACCTGTATGCGGAAACCGACGCCTCGGGGCCTGCCAACCTGCTGCAACCCGGACTGGACGGTGCGGGGGTCCTGCTGCAAAACTACGTCGAGACGTCCAACGTCAATGTGGCCGAGGAACTGGTGAACATGATCACCACCCAGCGCGCCTTCGAGATGAACAGCAAGGCAGTGCAGACGTCCGACCAGATGCTCGCCCGCCTGACCCAGTTGTAATCAGGATGTCCATGAAGGGATCGAGTCGTTTGGCGTGGGCGGCGGCGCTCGCGCTGGTGCTGTCCGGATGCGCGCTGGTGCCGCCCGAGCCGATCGTCACGGGGCCGCTGACCGCGCCGCCCCCGACGCCGGTCCCGCCGGCTGCGGAGGCCAATGGATCCATCTACCAGCCTACCGCCTACGGCAACTATCCCCTGTTCGAAGACCGCAGGCCGCGCAACGTGGGCGACATCGTCACGATCGTGATCCAGGAAAAGACCAACGCCGCCAAGAGCGTCGGCACCAGTACCGATCGGAACGGCAGTGCCAGCATGAACATCGGCCTGGCCCCGGCGATCCTGCCGACCGACCTTGGTCCCAAACAGAACTTCGAGACCGGCAGCGGCAATAAATCCGAAGGCAAGGGATCCAGCAGCGCGACCAATGTGTTCAGCGGCACGCTGACGACCACCGTCATCGGTGTGCTGCCCAACGGCAACCTGCAGGTTGCGGGCGAGAAGCAGATCGCCATCAACCGCGGCAGCGAATACGTGCGCTTTTCCGGCGTGGTGGATCCCCGCTCGATCACGGGCAACAACACGGTATCTTCCACCCAGGTGGCCGACGCCCGCATCGAATACCGCAGCAAAGGCGTGATGGACGAGGTCCAGACCATGGGCTGGCTGCAGCGCTTCTTCCTCAACATTGCCCCGTTCTGACGCCATGGCCGCAACGCTGATTCCGATTTCCTTCTTCGCGCGCCGCCTGGCCGTCGGCGCCCTGGCCCTGTGCCTGGGGGCACTGCTGTTTCCCGGCGTCTCGCAGGCCGAGCGCATCAAGGACCTGGCGTCCTTCACCGGCGTGCGGGAAAACCAGTTGATCGGCTACGGCCTGGTCGTGGGCCTGGATGGCAGCGGCGACCAGGTGCGCCAGACGCCCTTCACGCAACAGAGCCTGACCAACATGCTGTCCCAGCTGGGCATCACCGTGCCGCAGGGAACCAACATGCAGGTCAAGAACGTCGCTGCCGTCATGGTGACGACGCGGTTGCCGGCCTTTGCCCAGCCTGGCCAGAGCCTGGACGTGGTCGTGTCGTCGATGGGCAATGCCAAGAGTCTGCGGGGTGGCACGTTGCTGATGACTCCTCTGAAAGGCGCCAATGGCCAGGTCTATGCGCTGGCCCAGGGCAACCTGCTGGTGGGTGGTGCGGGAGCTTCCCAGGGCGGTGCGAGCGTTCAGGTCAATCAATTGAATGGCGGCATCATCCCCGGCGGCGCCATCGTCGAGCGTGGCGTGCCCACCACCTATGTCCAGGACGGCGTCGTTCGTCTGGAGCTGAACACCAGCGACTTCGGGGTCGCCCAGAATGTCGTGGCGGCGCTCAACCGCAGGTTCGGCGCGCAAACGGCGACCGCCCTCAATGGCCGCACCATCGAATTGCGTGCCCCCACCGACCCGAAGGCCCAGCTTGCCTTCCTGTCCCAGGTGGAGAACCTGCAGGTCGGCCTGCCGCCGGCCCGCGCCCGCGTGGTGATCAATGCCCGCACCGGCTCGGTGGTGATGAACCGCACCGTCACGATCGACGAAGCCGCCATCGCCTACGGCAACCTGTCGGTCACGATCAGCCCGCAGCAGCAGGTCAGCCAGCCGACCACGCCTTTTGGCGGCGGCGAGACCGTGGTGACGCAGAATACCCAGATCGAGATGCGCAGCGAAGGCGGTGCCATCAAGCGTGTCACCACCAGCGCCAATCTGGCCGATGTGGTCCGCGCGCTGAACGCGCTGGGTGCCACCCCGCAGGATCTGTTGTCCATCCTGCAGAACCTGAAGAGCGCCGGCGCCTTGCGCGCCGACCTGGACGTCATCTGAGGCCGCCCATGGGATTCGTGCTGCATTCGCCTCTGCCCAGCATGGACGCGACGCCTTCGGCGCTGGATTTCAGCAGCCTGAACGCCCTGAAGCGCGGCGTGCAGGTCGGGGGCAGCGCCGCGCGCGACCAGCAGCGCGAGGTCGCGCGCCAGTTCGAGGCGATCTTCATCCAGATGATGCTCAAGCAGGCGCGCCAGCAGTCGGCGCAGATGCCGTCCCTGTTCGATTCCCAGGCGACCCGCATGGCCCAGAGCATGAGCGATGAGCAGGCCGCGCTGGCCATGGCCAGCCCCGGTCTGGGACTGGCCGAGGCGCTGATGGCGCAGATGCGGGGCGGGGTGCTGAAGGAGCCGGCGGATCCCCTGGCGAATCCCCCCGAAGCAGCCCGTTCGCGCCTGCCCGGCCTGCAGTCGCGCATCGGCGAGGGCCGGCGTGAAATGGCCGATTCCATCGGTTCCCTGATCGATCGCCTGGCACGCGGCGGGGCTGGCGACCGGATCGGAGGCGCCATTCAGGGCGCTCCCCAGCATATCCGCTCTTTCGTGGACCGCATGGCCGCTGCCGCGGAACTGGCGGCCCGGCGCAGCGGCGTGCCCGCCAAGCTGATTCTCAGCCAGGCGGCGCTGGAATCCGGCTGGGGCGAGCGCGAGATCATGCGTCCCGACGGCCGCAGCAGCCATAACCTGTTCGGCATCAAGGCCGGGAGCGGCTGGCGCGGCGACGTGGTCAATGTCATGACCACCGAATACGACGAGAAGGGCGTCGCGCACCGGATGTCGCAGCCGTTCCGCGCCTATGGATCCTACGCCGAGTCTTTCCAGGATTATGCCGAGTTGATCGGCAGCAGCAACCGTTACAGCAAGGTCGTGGCCGCACCGACGGCAGAGGCCGCTGCGCGGCGCATCCAGGAGGCCGGCTATGCCACCGATCCGGGTTACGCCGACAAGCTGATCTCCATCATGGGATATTTCAATGCGCGCTGAAGGCGCGCGGTGTCCTCCCCCGGCCTAAATTTCCAGGCGCGGATGCCGTTATGGTCAGGGAAGAATTACGGTGTGCGCCCACCCGGCGCGCACGCAACCGATAGGATTGCAGCATATGAATCTGGCGAATCTCGGCAAGGCGGGCCTCCTGGTCGCGCAAAACCGTCTGCAGACGGCCGGGCACAACATCAACAACGCCGCGACCGCGGGCTACAACCGCCAGACTGTGCTGTCGCAAACGGCGGGTGCCACGCCCACCTCGGCCGGCTGGATCGGCCGGGGTGTGCAGGCCGTCAGCGTGCAGCGGTCCTATGACAATTTCCTGCAGAACCAGCTCACCAGTTCCCTGACGCGCGGCGCGGCGCTCAAGACCTACGGCGACCAGATCAGCCAGATCAATAATCTCGTGGCCGACCGGACAGTGGGCATTTCCCCGGGCATCCAGCAGTTCTTCGACAGCCTGGATGCTGTGGCTTCGGCGCCCGCCGATGTGGCCGCGCGCCAGGAACTGATCGGCCGGGCCAACAGCCTGGCGGCGCAGATCCGCGATGCCAATGCCTTCCTGGACAACCAGCGCATCAACGTCAATACCCAGGTCGATACCACCGTCAAGCAGATCAACAGCTACCTAGATCGCATCCAGGACCTGAATCGGCAGATCACCACCGCCAAGGCGACCAATCCGGGGCAGCCACCCAACGACCTGCTGGATCAGCGCGATCAACTGGTCAGCGAACTGGGCCAGCTGGTGGACGTCAAGGCCTACGAGCAGGACGACCGGGTCAGCCTGACGATCGGCAACGGCCAGACCGTGCTGGGCGGGGATTCCGTCTACTACCTGGAAGTCCATCCGTCCAAGGCGGATCCGGCCCGCCTGGCGGTCAACTACACTACGAAGGATGCTGCGGGCAATACCATTCCCATCGAGATGGATGATTCCCGCATCACGGGCGGCAAGCTGGGCGGCCTGCTCACCTTCCGCTCCGAGGCCCTGGACGCCACGCAGAACGACCTGGGTCGGATCGCCCTGGGAATCTCCATCGCCATCAACGAGCAGCACGCAAAGGGTTACGACCTGTCCGGCACGCCGGGCGGCGAGTTCTTCAATGTGGGCACGCCCAAGGCCATCGGTAACGAGAAGAACAGCGCCACGGCGGGAACCCCGGCCACCGCGTATGTGCCCGGCGAGTTGTCCAAGATCACCAATCAGGATTACCGGGTCGAATACACCGGGCCGGGCGCAACGGATTACACCGTGACCCGGGTGCCGGAAGGCACGACGGTGACACCCGCAGTCGCGGGCACGACGCTGAGCTTCGACGGCGTTGAAATCGACGTGAACGGCATGGCGCCGTCGGCGGGCGACAGCTGGCTGATCCAGCCCACGCGCGATGCCGCGTCCGCGATGACGGTGACGATCACCGATCCGGCCAAGTTCGCTGCAGCAGGGGAAGTGTCCCCGGGCGTGGGCGCCGGCACCGCCAATGGCGACAATGCCCTGGAACTGGCGGCTCTGCGGTCCAAGAAAATCCTGGCGAATGGCTCCATGGGCATGAACGAAGCCTATTCGCAGCTGGTCAACACCGTAGCGGTGAAGACGCAGCAGAACACCACCGCGCAAAAGGCCCAGGAAACCCTGATTTCACAGAATTTTTCGGCCCAGCAGGCCGTCTCAGGCGTCAACCTGGACGAGGAATACATCAACCTGCAGCAGTACCAGGAACAATACCGCGCTGCCGCACGCTTGATCGATACGGCCTCGACCCTGTTCGACACCTTGCTCGCCCTGCGCAACTAAGGCGCCCAAGTTCAGGAATTCATCATGCGCATCAGCTCCAGCCTCGTTTTCCAGACCGGTCTGAAGACCATCAACGCCCAGCAGTCCGACCTGCTGCATCTGTATCAGCAGATCGGCACCGGCCAGAAGATGGTCACCCCGGCCGACGATCCCCTGGGCGCGTCGCAGGCCATCAACCTGTCGCAATCCCAGGCCCAGAACGCCCGCTACGCCGACAATCGCGCAGTGGCCAATCAGAACCTGGGTACGGAGGAAGACGCGCTCAACTCATTGACGCTACTGCTGCAGGACGTACGCACCCGACTCGTCGAGACCGGCAATGGCACGCTATCGGACGCTGACCGTAGCACCCTGGCCGGTATCCTGCGTCAGGCCCGAGACACGGCCCTGGGAGTCGCCAACACCACCGACGGCAATGGACTATATCTGTTTTCTGGCTCCAGGGGGGACATCCCAGCCTATGATGCGAGTGGCAACTATAGCGGCGATGATCTGCAGCGCTTGATCCAGGCCGACCAGACCCGCCGGATCGCTGGTAGCGATGTGGGTGCCGATATCTTCGAGCGCGCCCAACCCGGGACGCGGGATTATCTGTCGGCAGCCGGCGCCGGCAACACCGGCACCGCCGTCCTGGGCCGCGCAGCGATCACGGACAACACGCAGGGCAACGCCGACGCCAAATTCTCGTTCAGCATCCAGTTCGATCCCACCGGTACCAGCTATACGGTGACAACCACGGACGTGTCGTCGGATCCCCCAGGCGCGCCCGTTGTTGGCTTGCCTCAGCCCTGGACGCCGGGCCAGACGTCCCTGGATCTGGGGCAGGGCACTACCCTGGAAATCAAGGGTGAGCCGGCGGGTGGCGACACCTTTACGGCTGAACCCCTGAAGCATTCCACAGGCCTGAACCTGTTCAAGGCCTTGGGCGATCTGGCCGATGCGCTGGAACAGCCCGCTCAGGGAGACGACCGTGCTCTGGCCAGTTTGCGCAACCTGATGAATACCACATCGCAGACGATGGCCACCCTGTACGACAACGTGTTGACAGTGCGCGCTTCCGTGGGCGCACGCATGAACGAACTGACCGCCCTGGATAACTCTGGCGCTCAGCGCAACCTGGGCTATGCCAAGGCGCTGTCCGACATCGAGGACCTGGACTACTACGAAGCCACCACCCAGCTCAGCCTGCGCAAGATGGCGCTGGAAGGCGCGGGTCTCGCATTCCAGACCATCCAGGGCCTGAGCCTGTTCAACCGGAACAAGTGATCCGGTCGCCGGATTTCCGGCCTGGCATTCGGTATACCGGGGTTGCCTCGCAATCCCGGATGGCTCCGACCCCTGATCGGGGGCCTGGGGCAATCCCGACGAATAGGGCCTACAAGGCCCTATTTTCTTAGGAAGCATCCCGGTGCCGGCATGGCATGCTGGGATACCGATGAGGTAGAGGCGACATGAAGAAGATATCCATGACGTTGTCCCTGCGGGCCCGGCTGACGCTGGTCGTGGCGCTGCTGTCTCTTCTGACGTTTGCGGCGGTGGGCAGCGCCTGGTTCGTTCAGCGGGAAAGCCAGCGCACGGTAGGGCAGCTGTCCGCGATCGGCGTCCAGGCGAACTCCGACGTCAAGAATGCCTACATTTATGCCCAGCAGGCCGCCACCCAGGTCGACGGGGCGCTGAATATCACCAACGAAAAACAACGTCTCTGGGAACTTGGCCAGGCCGATCAGTTGCTGAAGCGGTCGCGCGACAGCATGCAGTCGCTGCAGGCATCGGCCGCGCTGACCGGTTCGACTGGGGAATCCCTGCAGCACATGCTGACGGCATCCTTCAACGACTACTGGACGCAAGTCGAACAGTTGCGCGATTTCGCTGCCCGGCAGGATGCAAAGGGCTTCGAGGCCGTGAAGCGCGGCCGGCTGCGCAATGCGGCCCGGGGCATGGACCGGGTTTTCGGCCAGTTCGACAAATTCATCCAGGACCGCAGCTCGGCCTCGCGCGACGAACTGGCGCAATTGTTCCATCGGGCCAATATCGGCATGCTGGCGCTGCTGGCCGTGGCCGTGGTCCTGGCGCTGCTGGCCTACCGGACCTTGATCCGCACGGTGTTGCGGCCCCTGCAGGCCGTGGGGCGTCATTTGCAGCGTATCGCGGGCGGCGACCTGCGCGTATCCATCGTGCCGCGTTCCAATGACGAGATCGGCTCCTTGCTGCGCGGCCTGAAGACGAT
The DNA here is from genome assembly GCF_039523555.1 of Castellaniella daejeonensis. Lineage (NCBI taxonomy): Bacteria > Pseudomonadati > Pseudomonadota > Betaproteobacteria > Burkholderiales > Alcaligenaceae > Castellaniella > Castellaniella daejeonensis. The sequence continues at coordinate 26,762 of NZ_BAAAFN010000007.1, read as the reverse complement.
GCGCGACAGCCTGGAAACCATGATTTCCGGAGTGCGGCACAGGATGGGGCAGATGGCCGGCAGCGCCCAGCGCATCGCGGCGGGCAACCTGGACCTGAGCAGCCGCACCGACGAGCAGGCGGCCGCCTTGCAGCAGACGGCGGCGAGCATGGAGCAACTGGCCAGCACCGTCAAGCAGAACGCAGACAACGCACAGCAGGCCAATCAGCTGGCGCATTCCGCATCCCAGGTGGCTTCGCGCGGCGGCGAAGTGGTGGGGGAAGTCGTTGCCACCATGAAGGGCATTTCGGACAGTTCGCAGAAGATCGCCGACATCGTGGGGGTGATCGACAGCATTGCCTTCCAGACCAACATCCTGGCCTTGAACGCGGCCGTGGAAGCCGCACGCGCCGGCGAACAGGGCCGCGGCTTTGCCGTGGTCGCGGGCGAGGTCCGGGCGCTGGCCCAGCGCTCGGCGGGCGCCGCCAAGGAAATCAAGGCGCTGATCGAGGATTCCGTCGGCCGGGTCGGCGCGGGCTCGTCGCAGGTCCAGCGGGCGGGCGAGACCATGAAGGAAATCGTCGAGGCCGTGACTCGTGTGTCGGACATCATGAGCGAGATCACTGCAGCCACCATCGAGCAGTCCTCGGGCATCGATCAGATCAACCTGGCGGTTGCGCAGATGGATTCCGTGACTCAGCAGAATGCGTTGCTGGTGCAGCAGGCGGCGGAATCGGCCGGATCGCTGGAATCCCTGGCCGCCGAGGTCAACCAGGCGTTGGCGGTGTTCCAGGTGGACGATGCGGCTGCCGGTCATCAGGAGATGCCGCCACTGGCGGCCGCACCGACCGCACCGGCGCTGGCAAACGGGTCTGCCGGGGACGCCAATCCGGAGACGGCCCCGCCCGCCGTGCCGGCATCCGCACCGCCTCGGGCCGCTGTGCGAAAAGATCGCGCCGTGGCACCTCGGCTGCCCGCCGCGCGCATGGCCGCGCTCGCCACTCAGGCGGCGCGGGAGGAAGAATGGGAGGAGTTCTGAACATGAGATTTTTCTTGGCACGGCCTGCGCACCGGCGGGTTCCGGATGAGGGTTTTCCGCGAAACGGACGGTTGCGCCTGGCTGTGCTGGCTGTTTCCGCTGCCTTGCTGTCGGCCTGCACGTCCACAGGCGCATCGTTCCAGTCATCGGGCCTGGACCGCATCGTCGTGGGCCGCACGACCATGGAGCAGGCGTCCGGCTACCTGGGGGCCCATCCCGTGGATGTCTGGCGGCAGGGGGATACCACGCTGGCCCGCTGGGCCTACAAGGGCTCCGTCGCCACGGACGCCGTTTATTTCCGTCAGGAGGCCTGGCTGCGCTTCGGTCCGGACGGCACATTCCAGCGCATGGAAAATTCCGTCAATCTGCCGCTGAACCGACGCCCCCGGACAGCCGAAGAGGCCGATCAGCAGGCCCGGGCAGAGGATGCAGCCCGTCAGGAAGCTTCCAGGCCGCCGGTCCAGACTGTTGCCGCCCCGGCGGCCACGGAAGGCGCCAGCGAAGCCGTGCCTGTCGCCGTGCAGGCCGGCGATGCCATCCAGCCCGCGTCGCTGACCATCCAGCCGCCCGCTCCCGCGGCCTCCGGTGCCAAACCTGCACGAACACGGGCAGGGAGTGCGCCGGCGCGCCGGGCCGCCACCGGCAAGGCCCGATCAGGCCAGGCAAAGAAAAGCACCGCGGCAGCGGATCGGAGCCACTCGCCCGCTGCCAATCCCTTGCTGCCGGCCGGCACCAGGGTGATTCCGGGAGTGACCTATCCGGTCAGGAAGGGGAATTGAGAGGGCGGGGCAGGGCGATCGTCCGATGGCCCTGTGTTTCCCGCTGGTTCTGGCGGTTCTATAGCCCGGCCAGGCTGCGCGCGATGCGGGCCATGGCCTGGTAGCCGCCTTCGAACAGGCCGGCCAGGAAGTCGCCGCTCTGGGGCAAGACGATGGCCAGCATGATCAGGCCTGTGGTTAGGGAAATCGGGAAGCCCACGGCGAACACCGACAACTGCTGGGCCGTGCGGTTCAGGATGCCCAGCGACAGATTGATCGTCAGCAACACCACCACCAGCGGCAACGCGAGCAGCATGCCGGAAATCCAGAGCTGGGAGCTCCAGTCCAGCAGCGCACCCCAGCCATCGGTCATCAAGGGAGCGCCCACGGGCAGCAGATCGAAGGTGCGCACCAGGCCGTCGAGCATCAGCAGGTGGCCGTTGACCGCCAGGAAGATCAGCATCGCCACGAGATTGATCAGGCGCGACAACACCGCCGTATTGGCGCCGGTGGCCGGATCGAAGAACGAGGCGAAAGCCAGGCCCATCTGCAGGCCCACGAACTCTCCGGCCATCATTGCTGCAGTGAAGACCAGCCGCATGCACAGGCCCAGCGCCATGCCGATCAGCACCTGCTGGACGGCGATCAGCAGCCCGCCCCAGGAGGCCGGAGCGATGTCCGGCATGGTACCGAGCAACGGTGCACAGACCACGGTGATGACGACCGACAGGCCGATCTTCACCCGCATGGGCACAGTGGATTCCCCCAGGACTGGCGCCAGCGCCACCAGGCCGGCGATGCGGAACAGAGGCCACAGCAGGCTGTTGATCCAGTCGTAGAGCTGTCCGATCTGGAAGGAAATCATGGCCCAGCGCAGCCGGGCCCTACGAGGCCAGGCCGGGGATGGAGTCGAGCAGCGAGCGGATGTAGTCCACCATGGTGCTGAGCAGCCAGGGACCGAGCAGCACCAGGGTGACGCCCACGGCCAGCAGCTTCGGAATGAACGACAGCGTCATTTCGTTGATCTGCGTGGCCGCCTGGAAGATGCTGATGATCAGGCCCACGGCCAGGGTCGTCAGCAGCAGGGGGCCCGCCATGGTCAGTGCGACGCGCAGCGCCTGGTAGGTCATGGACATTACGGCTTCGGGCGTCATGTCGGGCCTCCTATTGGTAAAAGCTGCGGGCGAGCGAACCCAGCAGCATGTGCCAGCCGTCGGCCAGCACGAACAGCATCAGCTTGAAGGGCAGCGAGATCGTCACTGGCGGCACCATCATCATACCCAGCGCCATCAGCAGGCTGGCGACCACCAGGTCGATGATCAGGAAGGGGATGAAGATCGTGAAGCCGATCTGGAAAGCTGTCTTGAGTTCGCTCGTCACGAATGCGGGTACCAGGACGCGCAGGGGAACGGCCGACTGGTCTTCCAGGGGGCCGACGCCGGCCATTTCCGCGAACATAGCCAGGTCCGATTCGCGGGTCTGGCGCAGCATGAAGGTCTTGAGCGGCTGGCTGCCCCTGTCCAGCGCCTGCTCGAAGGTGATCTCGTCGCGCGACAGCGGCTGGTAGGCCTGGGCGTAGATCTGGTCGAAGACCGGCGACATGCTGAAGAAGGTCAGGAACAGGGCCAGGCCCACCAGGACGGAGTTGGGGGGCGAAACACCCGTACCCAGCGCGTTGCGCAACAGGCCCAGCACGATGATGATGCGGGTGAATCCGGTCATCATCAGCAGCGCCGCCGGCAGGAACGACAGCATGGTCAGCATGACCAGCGTCTGGACGCTGAGCGACCAGGTTTCGGAGCCGTTGGGTCCCGGCGTGGCGGTCAGGGCGGGTAGGGTGGCCTGCGCCAGGGTGCTGGCGGGCCAGAACAGGATCAGCGCCAGTCCGGCCAGCAGCCAGGGCGCCGAGCGTGCGGCGTAAGAAGTGGAGTGGCGCATCAGGAACCGGGGAGGGCTTTGCCGAGGGCCTCGGCGAAGTCCCCGGGCGAGGCGTCGCCGGCCCCGGGGGCGTTCGGCAAGGTATGCAGGAGGGTGATCTGCTGGGCGGTCACGCCCAGCACCAGACGGGCGTCCTCGACCTGGACCAGGGCGACCGAACTGCGCGCCCCCAGGCTGAGCGTGCCGAGCACGCGCAGCCGGGCGGACTGGGCACGCCTGGGCAGCCAGCCGCCCCTGCGGGCCACCCAGGCCAGCACCAGCAGCAGGCCCAGGATGAACAGCAGGGCGAGGATGACGCGCAGGATCTGGTCCTGGTCCATGGCGGATCAGCGGCGGTTGTTCAGCCGCGCGATGCGGTCCGAGGGGGTGATGATGTCGGTGACGCGGATGCCGTATTTTTCGTCCACGACCACGACTTCGCCCTGGGCGATCAGGTAGCCGTTGACGTAGATATCCATAGGCTCGCCGGCCAGGCCGTCGAGCTCGACCACCGAGCCCTGGCCCAGCTGCAGGATGTTCTTGATCGTCAGGCGCGTGCGGCCCAGTTCCACCGACAGCTGGACGGGGATGTCCATGATCATGTCGATGTCGCTGTCGCCGTCGGCCGCCTGGCCGGACAGCGGCTGGAACACCTGGGCAGCAGCGGGTTGGGCCGCCGATGCCGAGGTCGCGGCGGTCTGCTCGGCCAGGGCCGCGGCCCAGTCGTCCTCGGCGCCCAGGCCGCTGGCCTGGGTGGGCTGGTCGTGTGCGGACTGCTGTTCGGCCATGGCGGCGGCCCAGTCGTCCTCCACGGAACCACCGGATGCCTGATCCGGCAGGTTAGGGTCCTGGGTGTCGTCTTTGTTGTCGCTCATCTTTTGGTGCGGGCTAGCAGTTTGTCGGAGTCGTCGGGCGTGGCGAGAACCTTGCGCACGCGCAGGGCATAACGGCCGTTGAAGGTGCCGTAGCCGCATTCCAGCACGGGAACGCCGCCTACGCGGGCCGTGACGGTGGGACGGATGTCGACCGGCAGCACGTCGCCGACGGCGAGATGCAGCAGTTCGGCGATGGATGTATCGACCCGGGCGAATTCCACGGCCAGTTCGACCTCGGCGTTGCGGACCTCGCGCGAGAGCTGTTGGGTCCAGCGCTGGTCGATCGCATCGGAGGCGGCCTGCTGGAGCGGACGCGTGAGCAGGTCGCGGATGGGTTCGAGCATGGAATAGGGCAGGCAGATGTTGAGCTTGCCCCCGGCGGCACCGAGTTCGATGTTGAAGGAAGCCACCACGACGATGTCGTTGCTCGAGCTGATGCTGGCGAACTTGGTGTGCATTTCCGAGCGGAGGTATTCCAGCTCCAGCGGATAGACGGATTCCCAGGCCTCGCGGTAGCAGTCCAGCGTCAGGCTCATCAGCCGGCGGATGATGCGCTGCTCGGTGTTGGTGAAGTCGCGGCCTTCGATGCGGGTGTTGTAGCGCCCATGGCCACCGAACAGGCTGTCGATGACCAGGAAGACCAGGTTCGGGTCGTAGGTGAACAGGCTCGTGCCGCGCAGCGGCTTCATGGCCACCATGTTCAGGTTGCTGGGCACGGGCAGGTTGCGTTCGAAATCCGAGTATTTCTGGATCTTGATCGCGTTGACGGTGATGTCGGCGTTGCGGCGCATGAAGCCGAAGAACATCGAACGCAGGCGGCGGGCGAAGCGTTCGTTGATCAGCTCCAGCGTCTGCATCCGGTGCCGCACGACACGGTCCGGCGATCCCAGATCATAGGAACGAACCCCGTCCTGGGATTCGTCCGTGGCTTGCTGGCCCGAGGACTCCTCGCCGGTGACGCCTGCAAGCAGGGCATCGACCTCGTCCTGGGAAAGCATGCTCTGATAGACCATTACTGCACCACGAAAGCGGTGAAGAGCACGTCGGCGACCATCGGGCCGGGCAACTGCGCAGCGAACGGACGCGCGAGCGTGGTCTTCAGGTCGTTGGCCAGGGCCTGGCGGCCCTCGGACGTCTGGATGAGGGGCAGTTGCTGCGCCGAGAGCACCTTGAGGATGCGATCCCGGACTTCAGGCATGTAGTCGGTGATTTGCTTGCGCGAGGCTTCGTCGCCCAGGCGCAGGGTGATCGCGGTGTAGAGGATCCGGTTGTGGACTTCGCCGTACAGCGTGACCGTGAAGGGATCGAGCTCCGCGAAGATCGGCGCGGGAACCATCGGCTGCGGCGCGGGCGCCTGGGTGGCCTGTCCGATCATCGAGGCCGACGGGGTGCCGGGCGCGCTGTCCCTGCTCGTGAACCACATCGTGGCGCCGACCGAGGCGCCGATGACGATAATCAGCAGGAGAATGAATTTGAGTAGCCTGAGCATGGTTCCGGGGTTAATGCGTCACGATGACAGAGGGGCGAAATGAGGCATTGTAATGCGAGGCCTGCCCAGGGAAAGAGTAAGTAATCACGCGAAAGTGTCCACCAGCGCATCCGGGCGGGAAATCGTTCGGGAGGCCGCGGGCGCTGCCTGCAGGGCAGCGGTCTCGACGGTGCCGCCATCGAGGCTGAAGACGGCTCCGCCGTCCCGGGCCGGCGACGCCTGGCCCTGGGTATGGGCCTGCTGACCTGGTTGCTGGTCGCCGACATCCGCCTGGCCCAGCGACAGGCCCGCCTGGGCCAGTTGCTGCTCCAGGTGCGGCAGGGCGTTTTCCAGGGCGTGGCGCACGCTGGCATGCGGCGAGACGAAAGAGGCCTGGGCGATGGAATCGCCCACGTGCAGCGTGATGTGGATCGGCCCGAGTTCAGGCGGGTTGAGGTGCATCTGCACCGTATGGCCCGAACCGGCGATGTTCTGGGTCAGTTGCAGGACCTGACGGCTGAAATCCTGGGGCCACTGCGGACTGGAGAGCGGAGTGGACACGGCAACGGGTGCTGCGGCCGGTGCAGGGGTTGCCGCTGGCAGCAGCGATGCGCCAGCAGGAGCGCCGACCGACGACAGGGCCGCGTCGGGCGTTGCCGACTGGACCGCTTCCGTACCGGCAGCGGAACGAATCCGGAAGGCGGGTGCGGCTGCCTGGGCTTCGGCGGCGGACGGCAGTGTCCGGGCCTGGTCCGGCGCCTGGTGCTGGAAAGATACGGTGCTTGTGCGGGTACGGCCGGATTCCCGCTGGCTTGCCGGATCGGTCGCAGGCGCGCTCAGCGGCTCGCGTGCAGCCGAGGATGTGGCGGCGACTGCGTCGGCACGCGGCATGCGGATGCGGATGCGGATGCCCGCGTCCGTTTCTTCGTTCGTGTCGGAGTCGAGGGTTGCGCCGAGCGCATCGGCCGGCGCGCGGCCGGCCAGGTCGATCGGGAGACGGTCTGCCTGAGGACCATCGGCGCCCTGACGGGCAGCCGAGCCGACGCGGGCGGCATGGGGGTCGGTGGCGGCAGCAGCCTGCATCAGAGGCAGGGCAGCGCTGTCCAGGATCAACGCCAGGGTTTCGTCAGGCCCGAGGGGATCCCGCCGTTCGGAGGCTTCCGCATCAGCCTTGCCGGCACGCCGGGACTCGGTCTGGCGCGACTCGGCAGGACGGGCAGTTGCGCCGTCCCGCTGCTGCGACAGCACATTCGAGAAGGCCGGGGTGTCCGCCGCGCCCGCATCCGCGCCGCGCGCCGGAGCGTCCGGGGCCGGGGGGCTGGGGCTGGTAACGGGAGGGACGGGTATGTTCATGGCGTGTGCGGATTCAATGCGGCTGTCGTGTTCGTCGGTACAGGCCGGCCGAGATTTCGTCGCTGGCGCGCTGTTCGCGGCGTTGCTCGCGGTATTGCAACTGGCGAACCTGGCGCGCCTTGAGGGTTTCGTAGGAGTTCAGGCGGCGCTTTTGATCGTGCCATTGCTTGCGTCCCGCCTCGATGCGCACGTCGATCTGGGCAATGATCGTATTTTGCTGGGAAATCGCCTCGTCCAATGTGGCGATAAACTGCCTAAAGTTATGGTAATTCGAGGCCGATACGCCCTGCTCGGTGGTGTTCTGCAGACGCTTCGTATAGTCGGCGCGGTAGCCGTCCAGCGTGTTCAGCTGGCCCTGCGCCTCGCGCCGGCGGGCACTCAGTTCGGACAGGTTCCGGCCGGCCTCTTCGAGCTTGTCCTGGGTCAGGCCGATCAGCACATCCAGCGGTGTTTCGGGGCTCATGGTGCAGTCTCCTGACCCAGCACGCCAGCCAGCGCGGCCACCGCGGTGGAATAATCCACCCGCACGTCGATGCCTTGCTGCAGGTAGCCTTCCAGCCAGGGATAGCGTTCGATGGCCTGGTCGATTTCCGGGTCGTTGCCCGCCGTATAGGCGCCGACGGCGATCAGGTCGCGGTTGCGCTGGTAGCGGGACATCATGCGCTTGAACAAGTGTACGTGGCGGAACTGGCTGTCGGGCACGATGGCGGACATGACCCGCGAAATCGAGGCCTCGATGTCGATGGCCGGGTAATGGCCGGATTCCGCCAGGCTGCGCGACAACACGATGTGGCCGTCCAGGATGGCGCGGGCCGAATCCGCGATCGGATCCTGCTGGTCGTCGCCTTCCGTCAGCACCGTGTAGAACGCGGTGATGGATCCGGCCGGTCGGTCGCCCTGAGGGGCGCCGTTGCCCGCGCGCTCCACCAGCGTCGGCAGCTTCGCGAACACGGAGGGCGGGTAGCCCTTGGTGGCCGGCGGCTCGCCGATGGCCAGGGCGATCTCGCGCTGGGCCATGGCGTAGCGCGTCAGGGAATCCATGATCAGCAGCACGTGCTTGCCCTGGTCGCGGAAGAATTCCGCCAGCCGGGTGGCGTAGACCGCGCCCTGCAGGCGCAGCAATGGCGACACATCGGCCGGTGCCGCGACCACCACGGATCGGGCCAGGCCGTCGGCACCCAGGTTCAGTTCGATGAATTCCTTGACTTCGCGGCCCCGCTCGCCGATCAGCCCGACGACGATCACGTCGGCCTTGGTGTAGCGGGCCATCATGCCCAGCAGCACGCTCTTGCCCACCCCCGAGCCGGCGAACAACCCCATGCGCTGGCCGCGGCCAACCGTCAGCAGGCCGTTGATGGCACGCACGCCCACGTCGAGCACGGTATCCACGGGCGCGCGGGTCAGAGGATTGATCTGCAGGGCGGTCAGGGGCGCCATGTCCAGGTCTGCGGGCAGGGGCTTGCCGTCCAGCGGGCGGCCGGCGCCGTCCAGCACGCGGCCCAGCAGGGCGTTGCCGACCGGCAAGTGGCGCACCTGGTCCGTGATGATGGCGGCGGCATCGGGCGTGGCGGCGGGATCGTCGGGCAGCGGGACGGGATCCAGCCGCAGTGTCTCGGCGGGAATGATGCGCGCGCCCGGCGGCAGGCCGGTGATGTCGCTTTGCGGCATCAGGTAGAGAGTATCGGCGTGGAAGCCGACGACTTCGGCGTCGGCCCAGCGGTCCTGGTCGGGCGACACCTGGACCTTGCAGGCAGCTCCGACCGGCAGTTGCAGGCCGGTGGCTTCGAGCACCAGGCCGGTGGCGCGCGTCACGCGCCCCTGCCGGCTGGTCGGCTGGCGGGCGGAAACCCGCTGCTCGCAGACGGCGAGCTGCGCCCGCCAGCGGGCGCCGGGGGAGCGAGTCGCTGTCTCTTCCTCGGTCATGGCTGACCGCCGTCCTGCTGGCCCAGCGCGGCAATGATGCGCTGCCAGCGTGTTTCGAGTGTGGCGTCCACGGATCCCAGGGCGGTTTCGGCGATGCAGCCGCCACGGGTGATGCTCTCGTCGGCGCTCAGGCGATAGCTTGCCGGGTTCGGCGCCTGCTGCAGGAAGGCCTGCACCAGTTCGAGATCGTCGGGGTGCAGCCGCAGCCGCAGCGCGGCACCCTGTTCGGGCCTGGCCTGCATGACTTCGCGGACCAGGTCCAGGATATGGTTGGGATAATCGCGGATATGCGTGCGCAGCACCTGTTCGGCGATGCGCACGGCCAGGTGGATGACCGACTGGCCGACTTCCTCCTCGATCCGGTTCAGCGCGGTTGCGCAGGTACGGGCCATGCCGTCCAGCCGGGTGGCCTGTTCGCGGGCCAGGGTGGCGCCTTCTTCGAGGCCCCGGGCGTACCCCTGGGCATGGCCTTCGGCACGGCCCTGTTCCAGGCCCTGGGCGTAGCCTTCGGCACGGCCTTGTTCCAGGCCCTGGGCATGGCCTTCGCCACGGCCCTGCTCGAAGCCTTCCGTCCGGCCCAGCGTCAGGCCTTCTTCGCGCGCCTCGGCGAGCACCTGGGCGCGACGCCGTGCGAGTTCGGCCTGGTGGCGCGGGTCGCGGTCGGTTGCGCGGCGGCCGAGGGTCGGCCTGAGCGCTTCCAGGGATTCCATTTCCCAGCGCTGCCAGCGGGCTCGCGTCGCCAGATCGATGGAAGGCCCGGGCTTGTCAGACATATTCGTCGTTGCCCATCGACAGGTTGATCTGGCCGGCATCGGCGAGCTTGCGGGCCACCATCAGGATGGCCTTCTGCTCGGCCTCGACACGCGACATGCGCACCGGGCCCTGGGCTTCGAGATCGTCGCGCAGGATTTCGGCCGCACGGTTGGACATGTTCTTGAAGAACTTGGCGCAGAGTTCTTCGCTGGCGCCCTTCAGGGCGATGGTCAGCGAGGCGGTGTCGATTTCCTTCAGGATGAGCTGGATGGCGGTGTCCTCGACGTCGACCAGGTTGTCGAACACGAACATCTCGTCGATGATGCGCTGTGCCAGGTCGGCGTCCATCTCGCGCAGGCTGCTGACCACGGCCTCTTCTTCGGCCGTGTTCATGTAGTTCAGGATCTCGGCGGCGGTGCGCACGCCGCCCATCTTCGAGCGCTTGGCGCCCTGGCCGGACAGGACCTCGTTGAGTACTTCCGTGAGCTCGTGCAGGGCTGCCGGCTGCACCCCGCCGAAAGTGGCGATGCGCATCATCACGTCGTTGCGCAGGCGATCGTTGAGCAGCGCCAGGATCGCGGATGCGCGATCGCGCTCCAGGTGGACCAGGATGGTGGCGATGATCTGCGGGTGCTCGTCGGCAATCAGCTCGGCCACGTTGGCGGGCTCCAGCCAGTTCAGCGCGTCGATGCCCGAGCCCGTGCCTTCGCCCGCCTCGAGGATGTCCTCGATCAGGCCTGCGGCGCGGTCGGTGCCCAGCGCCTTGGTCAGGACGGAGCGGATGTATTCGTCGGACCCCAGGGTCACGGCCATGAACTGGTCTGCTTCGCGGCGGAAGTCTTCCAGGACCTGGTCGACGTCGGCCCGCGTGACCTGCTTGAGATTGGCCATGGCCGAGCCGATCTGCTGGACCTCGCGCGAGGAAAGGTACTTGAAGACTTCGGCCGCCGCATCCTCGCCGATGGACATCATCAGGATGGCGCAGCGGGTCAGGTCGTTGTCAGGATTTGGCATTCTTGGGATCCATCCATGAACGCAGCACCATGGCGACGGCGCGCGGATCGCGCTGGGCCAGCTGGCGGGCGGTGTCCAGGTTTTCCTCGTAGCGGTTCATTTCCGAGGCACGCAGTTCTTCCTGGCGGCGCTGTTCGCGCATGGTTTCCAGGTGGGCCTCGTTCTTGGCGCGCTCGACCTGGGCATTGGCGAAGCCCTGGACGATTGGCCGGACGACGGAGCGCCAGATGAAGAACAGGATCGCCAGGATCAGGAGCACCTTGAGGGCTTGCAGGGCGAGGCCGCGGTATTCCGGGTTTTCCCAAGGCTTGAATTGGGGTTCCTGGTCGGTGAAGGCGCTGTTCACCACGCTGAGCGTATCGCCGCGTTCGGCGGAATAGCCCATGGCCTGCTTGACCAGCGCATTGATGTTGTCCATCTCGGACTGGTCCAGCGGAGCCGGTTCACCGTCCTTGTCGCGATAGTTGACCACCACGGCCACGGACAGGCGCTGCAGCGTGCCCAGTTCGTGCTTGACATGGCTGATCGTGCGGTCGACCTCGTAGTTGATGGTCGCGTCGTTGCGTACCGAACCCGGGCTGGAGCGGGCCCCACTGGCCACGGGGGTGCCGTTGATTGCGGTCGGGCCGCCGGCCTGAGCCGTGGCGGCTGCCCCCTGGGCTGCCTGTCCCTGTGCGCCTTGTGCAGTGGCGGGCGTCTGGATCGGCGCCGTGGCGTTGGCCGGCGGCTCGTTGGACAGGGCGCCCGGGATGCCCTCGGGCGGCAGCATGCCGTTCTGCGCCGAATCGCTGGTCTGTTTGCTGCGGATGGCAGCCGAGCCGGGAGTCTCGTTGGGGCGGTAGGTTTCGGATGTCTGCTCGCGCTGGGAGAAATCGACGGCGGCACTGACCTGGGCGCGTACGTTGCCAGGGCCGACGATCGGGTTGAGCAGGGTCAGGATGCGTTGGGCCGTGCGCTGCTCGATGTCGTTGATGAAATTGCGCCGGGTGCTGTCCATGCCTGCCTCGCCGCCCGGCGAGGACATCAGGTGGCCGTCCTGGTCGACGATGGAGACGGATTCGGCGCTGAGCTTGGGCACGCTGGAGGACACCAGCCAGGCAATCGCCGAGACCTGGGACTCGCTCAGGGTGCGGGAGGGGTAGAGCGTCAGGAGCACGGAGGCGGTAGGGGCTTCGCGTTCGCGCACGAACAGGGATTGGCGCGGAATGGCCAGATGCACGCGGGCGGACTTGACCGGCTGCAGAGCCTCGATGGAGCGGGCGAGTTCGCCTTCGAGGGCGCGCTGGTAGGTGATCTGCTCGGAAAACTGGCTGGCGCCGAACTTGGGCTCGTCCAGCAGCTCGAAACCCACGCTGCCGCCGCGCGGCAGGCCTTGTTCAGCCAACTGCAGGCGCAGTGCATAGACCTGTTCGGCTGGCACCAGGATGGTGGCGCCGTTGTCGGCGAATTTGTAGGGGATGTTGCGCTGGTTGAGAACGGAGACGATGGCGCCGCCGTCGCGGGCTTCCACGTTCGAGAACAGCGTACGGTATTCGGGCTCGCGCATCCACAGGGCGGCGACGACGAGCAGGGCCACGATCGCGGCACCCAGGCCCAGGAGCACCGGCCGGGGCAGGGCCGCCAGCCGCGCCAGGGCGGGGTTGCGGTTCATCCAGTCGGCAATGGGGTTCATCGGATGGAAGATGCAGAAAAGGCCGCCAGGGCGCGCCCGGGCCAGAAACCGATGGTCTGGATGATGTGCATGCTGTGTTGCGGCAGAATAATGGGATGTTGGCGGCCATTATGGCGGCGATTCGCATTCCGGCAAGCCCTGAAAAACCCCGTTTTTGGGGCTTAGTTAGGATGATCCGTCCGGTTTGCACGTCTGCCGGGCAAACGGGGGAACTGCCCGTTCTTATCACCGCTATTGCGGGGCTTGCCGTCGCGAAGCGGGCCGTATAGTACCTTATCGGCCGCGCTGTGTGATCGGTGCGGTGTGTATTTCCGCTTATCTTCCAAAGTTGTCCGCCATGTTGACTTCCCAGGCTCTCGCCAACGTAGAAAACCTGCTCGCCCAGATGCGCGCCGTTGCGCGCGAGTCCCAGGGCCTGTCGGCACAGCCCGCAGCGCCTGCCGAAAGCGGGGGATTCTCGGCCGAGCTGGCCCGTTCCCTGGAACGCGTGTCCCATGCGCAGAATGCCGCCAATACCCAGGCCAGGGCCTTCGAGATGGGCGATCCGGATATTTCCCTCAGCAATGTGATGATCGACCTGCAGAAGGCCGGCCTTGCTTTTCAGGCGACCGTACAGGTGCGGAACCGTCTGGTGGAAGCCTACAAGGAAATCGCCAATATGGCGGTCTGATTCCCGTCCGGTCCCTGCGGGGCCGGGCAGCGCGGTTCGCAAAACCCGCCGGGCGGCAGCCGTGCGGGTTTTTGTTTTTCGGGGCCAATGGGCGGTGCCCGGTCAGACCATCGGACCGTGGGCTTGAGACGGTCCGGCCGGCGGTGTTTGTTCCATGGGCGTGATCGGCTCATCCTCGTCCGGGGAGCGGCGCACGACGCCGCCTTCGGTGTCCAGGGCGTACAGCCAGGCCAGCAGTTCCGCGATCGCAACGTAGAGCTTCGGAGGGATGTGCGCATCCAGGTCCACCTGCATCAGCAGGCTGACCAGTTCGGGCGATTCGTGCACATAAAGGCCATGTTCGCGCGCCGTGCGCACGATGGTTTCTGCCAGTGTGCCATAGCCTTTGGCCACGACCCGTGGCGCGGAATCCGACGGATCGTAGCGGATGGCGACCGCGCTGGGGCGGTTGGGGTCAGGATGCGGCGACTTCATTTTCCAGGGAATCCGGTGGCTGAGGTTCGGGGCCGTCGTCCCGTGCCTGGACCGACAACTGGCTGGTCTGCAGACCCTGGGCCAGCAGCCGGGCGCGCAATGGCTCGATGGCGGGGGTCAGCCGCTCCGCGGATTGGGGGGCAGTCAGCCGCATGATCAGTTGATCGCCGGACAGACTCAGGCGGGCCTGGATGTCTCCCAGAGTGGGCAGGTGCAGGTTCAGTCGGGTGGACCAGTGCTCGTCCTGAAAATCGCGCTCGTCCTCGTCGCCCTGCGGGCGGCGGCGGACCTCCCATTCCATGTCGGCCCCCGGCCATGCCTCGCCTTGCCAGAGGAAACCCTGGTTGGCGAGCGCCTCGAGCTGCTGGCGGACCAACAACTGGGCCTGCGGATCGATGCCCGGGACGGGGGGGGTAGGGTTATGGCTGGCCGTTGGGTGCGCCTGCGCAGGTTCCGGGGCCGGACCGCTTGCAGTGGGTGCGACGGCAGCCGGTGCGGTCTGTTGGGCCGCCCCCTGGGCCGCAGGTACGGGTTGCGGCGGGATGCGCCCCTGCGGCTCTTGCCGCAGTTCCTGGACCGTGCCTTTGCCCGTGGACAGCTGGGCGAGATGAGATTCGTAGAACAGGCCGCTCGTTCGTACGGATTGCGACAGCGCGTGGGCAAAGCGGGCGGGCAGTGCGCCTGGTTGCCCCAGGGTGGTCGCAAGCTGGGCCCAGGTCTGGTTGATGCTGCCGGCCGGGGTGGATTGGGTTCCGGGAAAGGGCGCGCCTGCGCTCGTGCCGCCGGGCAGGCCGGGGGCGCTGCCGCCTGTCTTCGGGCCTGCGCCGGCCTCGGGCAGCAATGGTGATTGTCCGCGCACGGCCTGACCTTCCTGGGGGTACTGGTTCAACAGGGCGAGGATGATGCGGGCGGCATAGCCGAGCGTGGTCGGTGCGGATTGGGTGGTGCCGTTGAAGGTCGTGCTGCGCCCGAGCAGGTTGTCCAGCTTCATGTCCCGCACGGCCTTGCCGACGGCGGTCTGCTGGCGTCCCTGCTGGGTGGCCCTGTCTACTGTTTCCCGGGGATGGCGCTGGGTGGGGTTCTGCGGCGCGTTGGGATTTTCGGTATTGCCGGGCTGGGGGACGGCCTGCGGGCCGGCTCCCGAAACGAGATTGGCCTGCTGGCCCAGCGTGGTGCCCAGCACGGCATCCAGGCGCTGGATCAGTAGCGTGCCAAGGTTTGAAGGGGCACCGATGCTCATGGCGGGGTGATTCCTGGGCGGATGCCTAGTGCGGGCGCACCGTGCTGTAGTACGCTTGCAGGACGGTGCGCTGGCGTTTGAATGTGCCCAGCAGGTGGCTCAGGCGTTCGAGCTCGGGTGCGATCAATTGGCGGATTCGGGCATCGTCGTCCAGGATGCGGGTCAGCAATTCCCGCCTGGCGGTTTTCTGGTCGTCGTCCAGCGGGTCCAGCGCCTTCAGGCGCTCGACTGCTTCCTGATAGCGGGCACCGAGCTCCACCAGTTCGTCCCATTCCTGAGTCTGGGCCTTGTTCAGCATCTGGCCGGACAAGTCGGCGATTTCCTGGTAGCGCTCGAGGATGGAGGCGTGCGGCGTGCTCAATGGCGGGATTCCGGTCAGTGGCTGGGGGGCGGATCGCCGAATTGGGGATCGACGGCCGTGTGCCAGGCACCGGCCAGGTCGGTCAGCATCTTCTCGGCCGTATCGAGTTTGGCTTCATCGCTGCGCAGATTGGCGAGCATCAGGTCGCGGATGATGAGTTCGTAGGACGAGATCAGCAGGCGGGCGACTTCGCCGCCGCGTTCTGTATCCACGCCCGCCTTCAGGCCGGAGTCCACGATGTCGATGGCCTTGGACAGGGCCTTGCCGCGTTCCTGGATGTTGCCGTTGTGCATATGGTGGCGGGCCTGGGCGATGGCCGTCAGCGCGCCCCTGAACAGCAGCGAGATCAGGCGCTCGGGCGAAGCGCTGAGAACTTCGGTCTCGAGTCCGATATTGGCATAGGTGCCGGTGGCGCGGGCTGAGCGGGAACGGGGCGCGTAGGTCATGGCCGGTTATTTGCTGTTCTTGCTGCCGTTGAGCGCGCTGAGCTGCTGCGACAGGTAGCTGCTGAGGGAGTTCATCTGGCTGACCATGGCGTCCAGTTGTGTGAACTGGGCGCGGTAGGTCTCCATGCGCTGATCGATGCGGTCGGAAGTCGCATCGTATTGCTTCTTGATGTCGGTGATGGTCTTGTTCAGGCCTTCGGTGGTGGTGCTGAAGATCCCGTCGGCCTTGGTGAAGGCGTTTGCCGCAGTATCCACCCGGGAACCGATGCCGGTGCCGCTGGTGAACAGGGACTTGACGCCGTCGAGGTTCTCGGACAGAGCCTTGGACAACTTCGCGTCGTCGATCTTCAGTTCGCCAGTCTTGGGGTCGGTCGTGATGCCGATCTTCGACAGATTGAGATTGCTGGATGGATCGAATGACCCGGACAGGGCGTCGCGCATGCGTGTCTGGACCGAGCGCGCGACCGAATCGCCGGTCAGGGCCGACGAAGTCTGGGCATCGACGTTGTAGGCGGTCAGCGTCTTGATGGTGCCCAGGAGATCGTTGTAGGCCTTGACGAAGTCCCCGACAGCCTTCTTGGCGGCGCCGTCGTCGCGGCTCAGGGTCAGGCTGGCGGCGCTGGTCGTGGTCTGGTTCAGCGTCAGCTTGACGCCATCGATCACGTTCTCGATGGTGTTGCTCTGGCTGGTGACCGCGATGCCGTTGATGGTGAGCTCGGCGTTGGTGGCGTCCTGGACCGTGACGCCCGCCGTGGAGCCGCCCCCGCTGTAGCCCAGGAAGGCTTCGAGGTCGGCATTGCCATCCACCGTGATGTTGGTGACCGATTTCTGTTCGCCGGTTTCGCGGCTGGTCAGCAGCAGGCGGTACTGGCTGCCGGGTGTGCCGTCGTTGACGATGGTGGCATTGACCCCGATGTCCTTGTCGGCGTTGATGGCGGCCACGAGCTTGTCCAGGGATGTGCCCTTGTCGCTCAGGTCGATGGACTTTTCGGTGCCGTCGATGGTGATCTTCAGGGTGCCGCCGGTGCCGATGTCGGTGGTGCGGTCCGCCCGGCCGGCATAGACCAGGGTCTGGGCCGAGGCAAGCTGGTCGACCTGGATGGCGTACTGGCCCGGGATGGCCGCACTGGTGGCCGTCGCGGAAAAGGCATCCGAGCCGGATTTCACGGCGAGCGCCCCGAAGGTGTCGGTCTTGCCGACGGCCTGGGCGGCCTTCTGGAGGGACGCGACCGCGTCCTTCAGCTTGCTGTATGCGGAGAGCTTGGCTTCCGCCGCGGTCTGCCGGCTCTTGATGGTGTTCAGAACCTGGCTTTCGTTGGTTTGCAGCTTGTCGAGCAGGTCGGACAGGGGCAGACCGGACAAGCCGAGGGAAGAGACTGATGCCATGGTGTGATTCTCCGTTCAGCCATTATGCCCCGGTTCGGCGGCGGCAAAGGCGATGTATGGGGTGAGATTTCGTTTCAGATTCGGCGATCAGGCCTTGGTGTCCACTCCGGAGCCCTGCAGCTGGACGATCATTTTGGCGACCCGGAGGACGGCCTCGGACGGGATCGTGCGCAGAACTTCGCCGGAGGCGCTGTCCACGATCGAGACGACCAGGCGCTGAGCGTCTTCGTCCATGTCGAAGCGGATGCCGGTGGACCAGGCTTTCAGGCTGTTGTTGACGGACTCGAGGGCCTTTTCCAGGGAAGACTGTGGCGGTTCGATCGGCTGGCGCAGTCCGAGCGCGCGCTGGTCGGCCTGCTTGTCGAAGCGGCCGGATTGCGTATCCTCGACAGGCGCCACCTGGACGGCTGGGTCGGGCTGGGCCTGCTGACGCTCGGACATGGGAGCCGCCAGACCCAGGCTAGAAGAGGCCAGTTGGTTTCCAATGGGGTGAATCATGCGTGCTCCTGTCCAGGTGTGCTTGTTCTGTTGCAGAAAGTGTCCGGGACATGTCGCTCGGGATCGGACGCTTCCTGGGTTCTCACTCTGGCATAACGGCAGAATCAGGAAAAGCTTTAGGCGCAATCCCCACAAAGCCTTCATGGGCGATGTTGCGAAGGAGGCCTCGTGTGGCCAGCAGGGGAAATTCCCGGTGGAAAGCCGTGTTGCTTTGGGGAACATCCGGGGCGTTCATGATGCATACTTGCATTTTATGATGTGTTTCACGGATTGTGCGATGCCTCTTTCCGAGGACCAGCTGATTGCCCGTCATGCGCCGCTCGTGCGCCGGCAGGCCCTGGCGCTGATCGGCAAGCTGCCGGCCAGCGTCGAACTCGACGACCTGATGCAGGCGGGCATGATGGGGTTGCTGGATGCCGTGCGGCGTTACCAGCAGCAGGCGGACGCGCAATTCGAGACCTATGCGGTCACCCGCATCCGCGGCGCCATGCTGGACGAATTGCGCAGCCAGGATTGGCTGCCGCGCAGCGTGCGCGCCAAGGCGCGCAGCATCGAAGACGCCATCCGGACGTTGCGTCACCGTCTGCTGCGTCCGGCGACCGAGGCCGAGATCGCCGAAGAAATGGGCCTGAACCTGGCCGACTACCAGGCATTGCTCGAAGAGGCCCATGGGGTTCAGATCCTGATGTACGAAGACCTGGCGCAGCATCGGGAAGACCGTGGCGGCGAAGGTGCGCTGGACACCACGACGGAAGGCGGTGGCGGCAATCCGCTGGATTGGCTGATGCGCGAGAGCCTTCGATCGGTGCTGATCGAGGCGATCCGCAATCTTCCGGAGCGCGAACAGCTGCTGCTGTCGCTGCAGTTCGAGCAGGACCTGAACCAGAAGGAAATCGCTGCCGTGCTGGAAATCACCGAAGGCCGCGTGTCCCAGCTGCGATCGCAGGCCGTGGCGCGCATCCGTGCCTGGCTGGCCAGCCATTCCTGGGAACCCGACGAGGATACCGACGACTACGAGCATCTCCTATAAGGGCAGTCCTCTCGGGCCGCGTGTGCCTTGCGTGCGCAATAAGATTCATTTAATATATATCTTATACGGCACAGGCTGCCGGATTCACAATGGCGAGGGAACCTCATCATGAACATCGATCGTTTCAAGCACCAGCACGTCGAAATTCTCAGCGGCATCAGCTTGCTGCGCCGGTTGTCCCACCAGGGGATCGCTGACCATGCCGTGGACATCGCCCACGAACTGAAGGCCCTGGCCCAGGTCGTCACCCAGCATCTGGCCATCGAGGACCGGATCCTGTATCCCTCGCTGGAGCAAAGCGGCGATGACCGCATGGCGCGCATGAGCGTCGCCTACCAGAATGACATGAAGGGCATCGCAAGCGCCTTCATCAATTTTGCCCGCCGGTGGGGCAATGCCACGCAATTGACCCGCAGCCCGGAAGATTTCCGCGCCGAAGCCAATACGATACTGAGAAACGTGCATGACCGGATGCTGCGCGAAAACCGCGAGTTCTATCCGGCCATCGAGGCGTTGTAGGCGGCGTTGCCGGAAGCAGGGCGGTTGCGCGCGGGCGGGGAATGACGCCGCCCGTGCCGCCCGGCGATGTACGGGTGCGCCGGCCCGGCCGGGTGTTTCCGCGATGAAGCGCGGTTCGTGGTATCAAAACGAATATAATGGCCGGCTAGTTTCCCCCAGCGGCCAAACGAATGAAAACCTCCGAGATCCGTCAGAAATTCCTGTCCTTTTTCGAGTCGAAAGGGCACCAGATCGTGCCTTCTTCGCCGCTGGTGCCGGGCAATGACCCGACGCTGCTCTTCACCAACGCCGGCATGGTCCAGTTCAAGGACGTCTTCACCGGCAAGGACACCCGGCCCTACCGCCGGGCAACGACCGCACAGCGCTGCGTGCGCGCGGGGGGCAAGCACAACGACCTGGAAAACGTCGGCTATACCGCCCGGCACCATACGTTCTTCGAAATGCTGGGCAACTTCAGCTTCGGCGATTATTTCAAGCGCGATGCCATCACCTATGCCTGGACCCTGCTGACCGAAGTCTACGGCCTGCCCAAGGAAAAGCTGTGGGTCACGGTCTACCAGGAAGACGACGAGGCCTACGACATCTGGGCGCAGGAAATCGGCGTACCTCGCGAGCGCATCATCCGCATCGGCGACAACAAGGGTGCGCGCTATGCCTCTGATAATTTCTGGCAGATGGCCGATACCGGCCCCTGCGGCCCCTGTTCCGAAATCTTCTACGACCACGGCCCCGAAATCTGGGGCGGCCCTCCGGGATCGCCCGAGGAAGACGGCGACCGCTACATCGAGATCTGGAATCTGGTGTTCATGCAGTTCGAGCGCGACGCGCAGGGCACGATGCACCCGCTTCCCAAGCCCTGCGTGGACACCGGCATGGGCCTGGAGCGCATTGCCGCCGTGCTGCAGCACGTCCATTCCAATTACGAGATCGACCTGTTCCAGAACCTGATCCGCGCTGCCGCGCGCGAGACCGGCTGCACCGATCTGGCCGACAATTCCCTGAAGGTCATCGCCGACCATATCCGCGCCTGCGGGTTCCTGGTGGTCGACGGAGTGATTCCCGGCAACGAAGGACGCGGCTACGTGCTGCGCCGCATCATCCGGCGCGCGCTGCGCCACGGCCACAAACTCGGCCAGAAAGGCCTGTTCTTCCACAGGCTGGTGGCCGATCTGGTCGAGCAGATGGGCGCAGCCTATCCCGAACTGGCCGCGCAGCAGAACCGGGTCGAGCAGGTGCTGCGCCAGGAAGAAGAACGCTTCGGCGAAACCCTGGAAAACGGCATGCGCATCCTGGAATCCGCCCTGGCGGCCCTGCCGGCAGGGCAGGCGCTAGACGGCCAGACGCTGTTCACTCTGTACGATACCTACGGTTTTCCGGTCGACCTGACGGCCGACATCTGCCGCGAGCGTTCCATTCCTGTCGACCTGGACGGCTTCGAGCAGGCCATGGCGCACCAGCGCGAGCAGGCGCGCGCCGCCGGCAAGTTCAAGGCGGCGGCCGACCTCAGCTATGACGGCGTGGCAACGCGCTTCGACGGCTACGATCACCTGGAAGGCCAGGCCACCGTGACGGCACTGTACGTCGATGGGGTCTCCGTGTCCTCGATCTCGCAGGGCCAGCAGGCCGTTGTGGTGCTGGATGCGACCCCGTTCTACGCCGAGTCCGGCGGCCAGGTGGGCGATACAGGCCTGCTGGCGGGCGCGTCGGCCCGCTTCCAGGTGGCAGACACCCAGAAGATTCAGGCCGATGTATTCGGCCATCACGGCATCCTGGAACAGGGGGCGCTGGCCGTGGGCGACACGGTGCGCACGCAAGTCGATGCGCAGCGCCGCGCCGACACGATGCGCAACCATTCCGCGACACATCTGATGCACAAGGCCTTGCGCCAGGTGCTTGGCGAACACGTCCAGCAGCGAGGCTCGCTGGTCGATCCGGACAAGACCCGCTTCGACTTCGCCCACGATGCGCCGATGACGGCCGAGCAGATCGCCCGGGTCGAAGCCATCGTCAATGATGAAATCCTGTCCAACCAGGCGGTGCAGGCCCAGCACATGGCTTACGACGAGGCCGTGGCCGGCGGGGCGATGGCCTTGTTCGGCGAGAAGTACGGCGACGTGGTGCGGGTGCTGGATATCGGGTTTTCGCGCGAATTGTGCGGCGGCACCCACGTGGCGCGCACGGGCGACATCGGCCTGTTCAAGATTGTCTCCGAGGGCGGCGTGGCCGCCGGCATCCGCCGGGTGGAGGCCATCACCGGGCGCAATGCCCTGGCCTGGGTCCAGCGGACATGCGATACGCTGGACCGGGCGGCCGGCTTGCTCAAGACCCAGCCCGCGGAGGTGCCGGAACGCATCCAGGCGCTGCAGCAGCAGACGCGCCAGGTCGAGCGTGAACTCGAACGCCTGCAAGACAAGCTGGCCGCGGCTGCGGGCTCCGATCTGGCCGGCCAGGCCGTGGACGTTGCCGGGGTGAAGCTGCTGGCTGCCCGGCTGGCGGGTGTCGATCCCAAGGCGCTGCGCGGCATGGTCGACCAGCTCAAGTCGAAGCTGCCCGGCGCGGTGATCCTGCTGGCTGCCGTCGCGGATGACAAGATCAGCCTGGTGGCCGGCGTCAGTCCCGAACTGACGGCGCGGATCAAGGCCGGCGACCTGGTCGGTTCAGTCGCTGCCCAGGTGGGCGGCAAGGGCGGCGGCCGTCCCGATATGGCCATGGGCGGCGGTTCCGATGTAGGTGCGCTGGATGGCGCCCTGGCCGGAGTGCAGTCCTGGCTGGCTGCACGGCTGGAGACGGCATGACGGCGGAATGGCCGCATGCTGACCAGGAGGTCGACGCCAGGGGGCTGAATTGCCCCCTGCCGATCCTGCGCACCAAAAAGGCTCTGGCCCACATGGAAAGCGGTCAGGTGCTGGCCGTCCTGACCACCGATCCGCATGCGGGCCGGGATTTCCAGGCGTTCTGTCAGCAGACGGGCAATGCGCTGCTGGCCCAGCGGATGCGCGAGGACGCGGTCCAGGTGCATTACGTCCAGCGCCGCTGATGTGTTGTTTTTCCCGGCATTTGCAGGCCGTTTCCCCGCATCCATTGCGGA
Source organism: Castellaniella daejeonensis (assembly GCF_039523555.1). Lineage (NCBI taxonomy): Bacteria > Pseudomonadati > Pseudomonadota > Betaproteobacteria > Burkholderiales > Alcaligenaceae > Castellaniella > Castellaniella daejeonensis. Next base: position 4,299 of record NZ_BAAAFN010000007.1, on the reverse strand, counting down.
TACTGTCTGTCTGATGCTAAAATTTTGCGTTTTTCACAGCATTTTCAAAGGATTATCAATGGTTGTGATTCGTCTGGCCCGCGGCGGCTCGAAGAAGCGTCCCTTCTACAATGTCGTTGCTGCCGATTCGCGTAATCGCCGCGATGGCCGTTTCATCGAACGCGTGGGTTTCTACAACCCCGTCGCCGGTGAAGGTCAGGAAAATCTGCGCCTGGCCCTGGATCGCGTCCAGTACTGGGTGGACAATGGCGCCCAGCTGTCCGATACGGCTGCTCGCCTGGTCAAGGAATATTCCGCCAAGGTTGCGTCCGCCGCCTGATTGCGGTCCCGTCGTGCCGGCAATGGCCGATACCGCTTCCCCGGGCGCTGCGCTGCCGGACAACCTGGTCGAGGTCGGCCGGGTGGTCTCGGCCCATGGCGTGCGCGGCTGGCTGAAGATCCAGCCTTATTCTCCCCAGGCGGATGCCCTGCAGGGCGCTCCGGTCTGGTGGTTCAAGGCGCCCGATCCCGCCCTGGGAACGGGCGCTTCGTCGCGTCCGGAAGGTATGAACATCCGCACCTGCCGCCGCCAGGGGGGGCAGTTCCTGGTCGCCCAGGTCGACGGGATTGCCGACCGTGACGCGGCTGAGCTGTTGCGCGGATACACCGTCTGGGTTCCCAGGGCGGCGTTTCCCTCGACAGGCGAAGACGAATACTATTGGGTCGACCTGATCGGCTGCGATTTTCACGGCGTTGGAGATGACGGTCCCCGCCTGCTGGGACGCGTCGACCAGGTGCTGGACAATGGCGCCCATGCCGTGCTGCAGGTGGCTCTGGGAGCGCCGGATGCCGACGGTGTCTTTCGCCCGCAGACCGATGCCCGCGGCCGGCCGCGTCACGTGCTGGTGCCTTTCGTGGCGGCACACGTGCAGCATGTCGATCTCCAGGCCCGCCGCATCGACAGCGACTGGCCGGCCGATTTCTGAATATCCGCATCCCGGATGCACCAGCCCGCCTGGGCGGCGCCTTGCCTTTCGTTCCCGTCCTTTCGGCCCGTGCCATGCGATTTGACCTGATCACGCTGTTTCCCGAGATGTTCGCTGCCGTGCGCGACCAGGGCGTCAGCGGCCGCGCGCATGCACGCGGCATCTGGTCCCTGGTGACCTGGAATCCCCGGGATTTCACGACCGATGTGCACCGGACGGTGGATGACCGGCCTTATGGCGGGGGACCGGGCATGGTGATGCTGGCCGAACCGCTGTCCCAGGCAGTCGAGGCGGCGCGTGCCGCCCGCCTGCAGGCAGGCGCCGACACCCCGGAAGCGCCCGCGCCCGTCGTGTTGTTGTCGCCGGCCGGCCGGACCCATGACCAGGCCGGCGCCCGGCGTTGGGCGGACGGCACGGGCGCCATCCTGATCTGCGGCCGCTACGAGGGGATCGACCAGCGTTTCATCGATCGCTGCGTCGACGAGGAAGTCTCGCTGGGGGATTTCGTGCTGTCGGGCGGCGAGCTGGGGGCCATGGTCCTGATGGACAGTGTGGTGCGGCTGCTGCCCGGCGTGTTGCACGATGCCGAATCCGCCGTGCAGGATTCCTTCAATCCCGCCCTGGACGGTTTGCTGGACAGTCCCCATTACACGCGGCCCGAGGTCTGGCGGGGCGACCCGGTTCCCGAGCCTCTGTTGTCCGGCCACCATGCCCGCATCGCGGCCTGGCGGCGTGAGCAGTCCCTGGCGTTGACGGCAGCGCGCCGGCCCGAGTTGATCGAACGTGCGCGGGCGGCAGGCCGCCTGGACGGCAGCGACGAGCGTGTGCTGGAACAGGCTGGCCGGGATTCGAAGCCAGGCGGCAAGGGGTAGCTGGCTAGGGTCGTGCCCCCAGCGCCTGCAGTGTCCGGCTCCCGGGGCGGGCATAGTATTGCCTGGATACCCAGGCTGCTTCGGGGCCCGTGGGCGCCGAGCAATCGGTGCCGGGCGGGCAGGATAGCGGGTCGTCTTGCGCATAGCGCAGGTAAATGGCGGTTTTGCGCGCTGTCTGTTCCGCATTCAGGTTGGCCTGCAGTTCCTGGCTGGGATAGTTCAGATAGGCGGTGCGGGAATACGGCCCCGGGGCAAACGCCATGGCGGCTTCCACCAGCCGGGCACCGGCGATATGGTCCGGGTGGTCGTGCCCGGCGCAGCGCCAGCACAGCGACCGGTAGGGAATGGTGATCGAAGGATCCATCAGGCGGACGTCCTGGGGGCGTTCCTGACGGATCAGATCGGCCAGCAGGTGGACCAGTTCGCCGCGCGTGTAGATATCGGGGTAGGGAGCATATGACCGTACGCGGGCGTGGGGCACGGATTCGAGCCGGCTCAGGGGAGTGAGACTGCCCCAGCCGGTGCCCAGCCAGGGATCGGGCAGGCGCAGCATGATGAGCTGGATGCGCGGATTGGCGCGCAGGGTATGGCGCACCAGTATGTGTGCACCGACCGCCAGGCCATCGGTGTTCCAGGCGTCGGCAGTGCCGGCCATGTCGGCATAGGCGGCCTTGATGCCGCGCTCGCGCGCCAGGGTATAGTCCAGCCCCTTGCCCCGGTCCCCGGCCGTCAGATAGACAGTGTGTACGCAGCGCCCCTGACGGATGGCGTCATCCTGATCGGGATTCATGAACAGCAGGTCGTCGTCGGGGTGTGCGACGAAGCTCAGTACCTTGCCTGCCGTGCAGTCTGCGGCGGCCTGGGGCACGGCCGGCGCGGCGGTCTTGGGGGCAGCCTGCCGGGGCGCCGGCAGAACCGCTCCGGCGGCCATGGGCAGGACGAGAGCCAGTGCGGCCAGGAAATTCACGGGCGGGCGGGACCGGCGGATCGGGCGGCGAAAGAGCGGTCCGGACGCCGATGGAGGGAAGATCATGGTTCGGGGAGTTGTTGCGTAGGAAGCCATGTCGCCGGCGGTGTCAGCGCCGCCTGGAATAGGCCAGGATCACGATGCAGGACAGCACGATCAGGCCGCCCAGCAGTTGGCGGCCGTCGAAGGCCTGGTCCAGGATGAGCCAGCCCAGCGCCAGGCTGGCGACCGGTTCGGCGTTCATGACCGGGGCGTTGCGCGCCATGTCCAGCCGAGGCATGAGGATGAACAGAGTGCAGAAACCCGTTGTGTAGCACAGAGACAGGGCCGCCAGGGCGATCCAGCCGACGGGACTGTCGGGCGTGCGCATGCCGTCGGGCATGAACTCGGCGGCGCCTGCCGCCAGCATGGCGCAGAAGACGATCAGGATGGTGTACAGACTGCGCACCGGGCCTGCCAGGGTGGCGAGCCTGTGCTCGGTGATCCACAGCGCGCAGGCAAAGAACGAGGCGCTGCCGAAGGCCAGCAGGACGCCTTCCACCCAGCGCAGGCCCAGGGGATCGTCGTTACCGAGCAGGCCGGGCAGGTCCAGGACCAGCGCCAGTCCGAGCAGGATCAGTCCCATCAGCAGGCTCGCGCGCCGGCTCGGTCGCTGGCCGCCGAAGGCCCAGGTCAACAGGGCGAACAGCAAGGGAAACAGGCTGTTGATGAGCAGCGCCAGGGCGACCGGAATCCGGGCGACGGCGGAATACAGGCAGAAGCTCTGCAGGGCGAGCAGCAGGCCCAGCAGTGCCTGCCACGGTGCCAGCCCGGCAGGCAGGCCCAGGCTCTGGCGGCGCCACAGCACGATGCCCAGCAGCGCGGCCAGGCTGGCCCCGGCACGGCATGCGACTCCCAGCAGCACGCCCGCGCCGTCGTCGAATGCGACGCGGGCCGCAACGTGGTTGGTGGCGAAAATGGCGCTGATGAGGATCAGGGTGCCGACGGCCAGGTGGCGAGGCAGGAGGGATGGACCTGAGTCGGATGCCATGGAATCAGGCCGGCAGACCGCGGGAGGCCGATTCGACGGAGCGAGATTTGGTTTCGGATTGCATCATGAGAAATGGGTGCAGCCATGTCGGGCGCATCGGGGGTGAGTCGGAGAATGCGCGAAACGCCATCGAAGGGCGCTCGGTGGCTGTCAGGAAATTTTACGAAATGCCTGTCGGGAAGTTAAGGCCTCGGGCCGGTTGAAGGCGAACGCCGCCGCCCGGTGTCGTGTGTTCGACACGCGGGCGGCGGATGACAGGCAGGCGGGACCGGGATCAGGCGGTCAGAAGGCCGGAAGCAAGGGGACCGGAGAGGCGTTGGGCTCGCTGGCTGGCTTGATGCCCCGGCGTGCCCGGATGGGCCGATGCGTCGAGGTGGAAGAATGCCACCAGATCGACCAGGGTGTCGGCCTGTTCCTGCAGGCTGGCCGCGGCGGCGGCCGATTCTTCCACCAGGCTGGCGTTCT
>NZ_BAAAFN010000006.1:372280-494995 GCF_039523555.1 Castellaniella daejeonensis | reverse complement strand
GATTTGGCGGTGTTTATTGACCGTATTGTCTCATGCTATCAATGGCTTATGGATACTTCAGGGCCGACTATCTACATGTTGTTATTGTTTCGCATTGTACGCGAAGGCTTTTTCATCGTGTCACTGTGAGATGTGCATCGGTAATAACGATTTATCAACCGCCCGCCCTGCGCGGGTATTTTTTTGGAAACGCAGGATGCAGATACCAGAAGATGGCCTGTGGCCACTGATCGCGGGGGCCGCCGGGGCGGCGCTTTCGCTGCAATTTATCGAAGGCATGACGTGGAAGCAGAAAGGCGTCATGACGATCACGGGCACGCTCTCGGCGGCCCTGCTGACAACCCCGCTCATGGAGTGGGTTGGTATGCCCGCGTCCTGGTCCAACGGCATGAGCTTTCTCGTCGGCCTGTTCTCGTGGGCGGCCGTCGGCGGCGTGATGCATACCCTGCAAAAGGCCGACTGGTGGGGCCTGATCCAGGACGTCGTGCGCCGCATTTTCAATCGGGGGTCGTGATGGTCATCACATTCATATCCGCACATCTGCTGATCGCGGTGGTGTGCGCGTGGGCTGCTCTGCACCCACACATGGGCGAGGGCGTGTTGGGGAAATTCAGCTTGATCGTGCTGTGCTTCGCCTCGCTTGCGTGCGCGGTCTGGGGCTGGCTGCTGCCGGAGACGGTGGACCGGTCGGAGACTGTGTTTGCCGTGGCGGCGGCTACGCTGGCCGGGCGCTGCTACTGGATCAAGGCCTGCCGGCCGGTGCGCCGGCACATCAAGCGGAGGATCGGCAAATGCAACTGACACAGCACTTTGCCCTGGCCGAATTCACACGGTCTGACACTGCCCGCCGGCTCGGCATCGACAACACGCCGACGCGCCATCACCTGGCCAACCTGCATGTCCTGGCGGCCAAGCTGGAAGAGGTCCGGGCGCTGTTCGGCTGCCCGCTCATCATCACATCGGGCTACCGGTCGCCGGCGCTCAATGCCGCGGTGGACGGATCCGCCACGTCGTCACATTGCGAGGGGCTGGCTGCTGATTTCCATGTGCCCGCGTTCGGGCCTGATCAGGCTGTGGCGCAGGCCATCGCGGATTCCGCGCTGGAGTTCGACCAACTGATTTTCGAGCAGGCCCGCACGCACTGGGTCCACCTGGGCGTCGGGGACCGCATGCGCCGCGAGGTTCTGTCCTGGCGCTCGGGTCGAGGGTATCAGCGTGGCATTGTGAGGATCGCATGATCGCCGCGCTGATCCGCGCTTACTGGCGCCCGCTGGCTGTAGCGGCCGTTTTGCTGGCCATCGCCGCCGGCATCGGCTGGTATGGGCACACACAGTATCGGGCCGGCTACACGGCGGCCGAAACCAAAGCGAAGCTGGCCGCCATCGCAATTGAACAGGGGATGCAGTATGAGCGTGATCGAGCGGATGCCGAACACCGTGGGGCCGTGCTGGCCCGCGAGGCTGCTGCACGTGATCTTGTCGCTATGCGCGGCAGGCTTGATGAATGGGTGCGCCGATACGGTCGTGATCCCGCGAACCCCAGCGCCGGCCGCCGATCTGATGCAGCCGGTCCCGACTGGATCGGAGGTTTTGCAGCGTGCTACGGGGAATATGCAGACCTGGCAGCAGATGCTGCACGATGGGCCGACCAGGTGAATGGGCTGCAGGGGTATGTGCGGGCGGTGGGGGTGGGGCGGTAGCTACTTACACGGAAACGCCTGCTTTAGCGCCTCGAGAACGAGTAGCCCAGCTGGTTGATTCCATTTTTCTGGGTTCGCGAGGAGGTATTTCCTAACTACACCCATCAGTTGACCAAGTTTGGCGTTCGGCGGTGAGCAAAAGGTCAACCCGTCACCAACGTCGCTGGCTCCGGCAATGTAGCCAATAAGGAAAGCCTCATCGTGGATATCCGAAATTTCTTTACTGTTACGCGCAACCCTATCGCTCGCATCAGACCACTTCTTCAGTTGGTATCCGTCGATAAAGCTGGCTGAGGCGATGGCGCAGAATAGTGCTAGACAAAAGGCAGTAATGGTAGTGCGCGTTCGTGGTCGTTTCATGACCTCCTCCCGGAGTTGTTTTTTAATGTCGCACGAGGCTCTGGTGGCGCATGAGACCTACGTTTCTCTGCAGTGGTCCCGTCCGCCGACGGATGATAACACCGAGTGGTGGCGGCCTGATCGATGGTGGTAGCGCTAGGCTTCGTCAGAAGATGGGGGTTTCTCGTTTTGCGAAATGGATTTTTGATCAAATTCGATTATTTTTTTAAGGAGAAGCGGTTCGGGACGAACTAGGAATTCTTGCCCTGTGGATGTGAGTACGATTCCTCGCAGACTATTGAAGTCTGCTTTTCCGTCGGTGGTTCTGAATTGATTTTCATCTTTTAAGAAATTGTGTAGTGGGGCTAACCAAATTGCATTCTCTCCGTCATCGAGGGTTTTGGGTAGGCTTGGGTTGATTGATGTTGATCTCATAATTTGAATCCAGTGTCTTCTGTTCTTTTTTCTACGACCCATTTGCCAACCAAATCCACTGATTTTTACAATTCTCCTTCCACAATTTACAACATCAAAGCACAGATATTCATCACGATTCGGAGATCCTTCTGTTATTAGAACCCTAATCCCAAGGTGTATTTTTAGCTTATATCGTTCAGTCCTGAGGGCAAGCCAAAGCGAAACGCCGACAGCGGAGGCGGTAACTAAAACACCAAAGATTGCCGAGATTGCGCTTACTATTTCCCACTCGTCTTTGCCTAATCCTAAGAACATAGTTATGAAGGCCTCATCATTCAGTGGTTTTATTTAGTTTATTGGTTGATGTTGTGGTGTTGGTGTGGTTTTACCGCTCAATCCTAACCTCAAACCAAGCCTCCGTCTCCCCCATGGCCTGGAACGCATCGCCCCGCGCACGCCCAGCCGCAGCGATCCACCGCTTGGCCAGCGCGACATCCTCGGGCGCCATCTCATCTTCTGCGGTGTCCTCCGCCGTCGTCCAGGCCTTGTAGGCCGCAAGCACCTGCTCCGGGCCGCCAAGGGCGCGCTCCAGTGTTCGTCGGAAGATGTGTTCGGCATGGGCCCGCGCCAGTTCGGTTATGTCGGCGGGTGCGTCTTGAAGGGTGATCGTGTACATGATGGTGGCCCTTGTAAATAGCTGTATTTTTATACAGTTTTCTGGATTGGCCATCAAGCGGGATTCTGCATCTCCCGCAGTGCCTTCCAAAGCGGCATCCCGAATGCAGCAGCGATCCGATCGGCAGCGCCAGGGCAGGGCGCCGGACACAAAAACGCCCGCGCTGGGGCGGGCAGGGTGGTGTGACCAATCCGTGACCTGAATAGATGAAATGCTGTATGAAAATACAGTAATATGAAGTTTGGATAGCGTCGGAATGGCGTTGATAAATAAGGGATTTCTGTTTCAGGTATTGCTATGTGGTGTGACTCGAAATCAGGCGTACGGTTTCCCCGTACCGTGGGTTCGAATCCCACCCTCTCCGCCAGAATTAGTGCCGCCGAGGCCCGCAAGGTCCCGGCGGTTATTTTTTGCCTTTGATTCTCCAGGACTTACAGTCTATATTCGTCTCGGACAGTCCCGGACGATACTGCCCAAACCAGCCGACAATCATGGTATCGCCCGTGGCACCAAGTAGATCGATACCATGGCCCTCACCGCCCGCCAGGTGGAAAGCGCAAAGCCCAAGGAAAAGCCCTGCAAGCTCGGGGATGCCGGCGGGTTGTATCTGTACGTGGCCCCCACGGGGCTGAAGTCCTGACGGGCCAACTATCAACAGGGTGGCTGGCAGCGAGACTATTGCGGCCGCGCCCACGTTCAGCGAAGTTGCGAAGCAGTGGCTGGCCGTCAAGCTCCCGGCGCTATCGAACCACAAGCACAGGATCCAGGTTCAGGCTACGCTGGAGCGATTCGCGTAGCCCAGTGGCTATGTGTCACGTATATTTAGCGCAAACGGAGTGCCCACAAAAAAGCCGCCCGGTGGGCGGCTTGGGCGGTTCTGATTCTGTAACTACAAAAATAGCTTGCCTATCGATATTTGCGTAGCTACAATAATTCTATGGAAAGCACCTTCGACCCAGCCAAAGACAGCAGCAACCAGCGCAAGCACGGCGTCTCGCTATCACTGGCTCAGGAGATTGATTGGCCGGAGGTGATGGCCAGGCCCGACACCCGCCAGGACTACGGCGAGGTTCGGGAAATCGGCTACGCGGTTATCGACGACCGCTTGTACTGCGTGGTGTTCACGCAGCGTGCAGACAAGATGCACGTCATCAGTCTGCGCAAGGCCAATTCACGAGAGGTACGGAACTATGTCGAGCAAACGTAAGCTGATCATGCCCACGCCCGAAGAGGATGCGGCGATCAATCGCGGCATTGCAGCGGATCCAGATACCTATGAGTTGGGCGCCGAAGAGTTCAAGCAGCTGAAGAAGCGGGGAGGGCGCCCGCGCCTGGCAAGCCCCAAAGTCGCCGTGACGATCCGCTACGACAAGGCTGTGATCGATGCCTTCAAGGCCGGCGGCCCGGGCTGGCAGACCCGGATGAATGAGGTCTTGAAGAAGGCGGTAGCCAGGAAGCACGCGTAGGAAGGAAAACGCCGCCCCGGAGGGCGGCTGGGGGCCGTTCTTGGATCAGCTTTTGGGCGGCGCCACTTTCAGGACGGCTGGATTCTGTCCAGCCACCGCTGCGTCTACGGCAACATCGGACAGACGCACGACAAACGAAGCCCCGGCTGGCGCCACCAGGACTCGATCGGTGACCGGGTGGTCATCGATATAGGCGGCGCCCACGACGAACCGGAATTCTTCCTTGGTGTCGTTTGTGACCTTCACCAGGACCGACAGATCCAGGGATCCGAGCGCGTCCTTTTTCGCGCTGGCGATCTGCTTCTGCAGCGCGTCAGGCACGGCCAAGCCAAGCATCGCTGTGTCGTTCGAGATCACATTGATTGTCTGTTCGGACCCGAGCTTACCGTCCTTGTCCAGGTCTAGGAACAGCGGCATGGAGAAGTGGGCGTAGGAGTCCATCTTCTGCCGGAAGCATTCTTTGTAGACGGCTGTCGGGAACACGCCCGGAATCTTCTGCTGCACATCCAGCAGAGTTTTGGACGGCTTGCGCGAGTCCTCGAAATCGTTGCAACTGGCGACCTCGACGTACAGATCGCCGGGCAATTCCTTCGATTGTCCGCCCTGCAGCTCGCTGACGGCGATCTCACTGTTGACGGTGGTCTTGCAACCGGCCAGGGCCAGCACTGCAGCGGCCAGCGCCGCGATCCTCATTCTCCTCATCGTGCCCTCCTGTTGTTCGAAGCAGTTACATTCTGACTGTTGATGCGGAAAGAAACCTGAATCCCACCCTCTCCGCCAGATTCAAAACAAACAGGCCCCTGGTTCACAAGGGCCTGTTTGCTTTCCGACACCAACCGCCCTCAGGCCGTCGCCAGCACACCCCCTGCGCGCTGGCGCTTGATCATCAGCGCGATCACGGCGGCGGCGATGCCGGTGGCCCCCGAGAGCACGAAGGCCATCAGGTAGCTTCCCGAAACCTCGCGGACGAAGCCGCCCATCCATGCGGCGGTGGCGGCGCCGATCTGGTGGCCGGCCACGATCCAGCCGAACACCACGGGGGCGTCGCGGTCGCCGAAGATATCGGTGGCCAGGCGCAGTGTGGGCGGCACGGTGGCGATCCAGTCCAGGCCGTAGAAGATGGCGAAGATGGACAGGCTGTAGAGCGAGAAGTCGGTGTAGGGCAGCACCATCAGCGAGATGCCGCGCAGGCCGTAGTAGACGAACAGCAGCTTGCGGGGGTCGTAGCGGTCGGTGAGCCAGCCCGAGGCCGTGGTCCCAACCAGGTCGAACACGCCCATCAGCGCCAGCAGGCCTGCCGCCTGGACCGCAGCGATGCCGTGGTCGCCGCACATTGCGATCAGGTGCGTGCCCACCAGGCCGTTGGTGGTGAAGCCGCAGACCCAGAACGTGGCGAACAGGAACCAGAAGGCACGGGTGCGGCTGGCGCGCCCGAGCGCGCCGAAGGTTGCGGCCAGCAGGCCGGTGCGCGGCGCCGGAGGCACGGGCGAGGCGGACGGATCGCTGCCGTAGGGCAGCAGACCCACGCTGGCGGGGCTGTCGGGCACCAGCCGCCAGACCAGGGGAACCATGAGTGTCATGGCGATGGCCACGGCCCAGACGGCGCGCGTCCAGTCGCCGGACGAAGCCAGGGCGGCCAGCAGGGGCAGGAAGACCAGGTTGCCGGTGGCGGTGCTGGCCGTCAGGATCCCCATGGCCAGGCCGCGGTGCTTGACGAACCAGCGGTTGGCGATGGTGGCGCCCAGCACGGCGGCGACGGCGCCCGACCCGATGCCCGAGAAGAACCCCCACAGGGCGATCAGGTGCCAGGTCTGGGTCATGTAGGCGCTGGCGGCTGAAGATGCCGCCATCACGACCAGGGCCGTCAGCAGCACGCGGCGCAGGCCGAAATGGTCCATGGCGGCCGCGGCAAAGGGGCCCACCATGCCGTAGAAGAAGATGCCGATGGCTGCCGCCAGCGAAATGGTTGCCCGGCTCCAGCCGAAGGACTGCTCCAGCGGATCGAGCAGCACGCTGGGCGTGGCGCGCAGCCCGGCCGAGAACAGCAGGCAGAGAAAGATGATGCCGACCACCACGAATGCGTAGCGCTGGCCCAGGCGGGGAATGGGGGCGGAATGGGGGGGATGTGTGGAAGAAGGCATGCGATGTTACTGATCGGTACGTTCGGGACGGACTATAATACGTACTGGTCAGTAACATCGTCAAGCAGAATCATGAAAATGACACCGCGAGCCACATCGCAGCCTGATGACCAGGGGCGCGAACCGAAGACCGCATCGCCGCGGGCGGCCGACCGCATCCGCCGCAGTGCGCGGGATCTGTTCTACCACCAGGGGATCCGGGCGGTCGGTGTGGATGCCATCGTGGCCGAGGCCGGCGTGACCAAACCCAGCCTCTATCGTTCCTTTTCCTCGAAGGACGAACTGGCCGCGGCCTATCTGCGGGATTACGAGCACGAATTCTGGCGCCGTTTCGATGCGGCGGCGGATGCCCACCCGGGCGATCCGCGCGCGCAGATCCTGGCCTATTTCACCGGGCTGGCCGAACGCACGGGCCTGCCGGGATACAGGGGCTGTGGCCTGACCAACGCCTGCGTCGAATACCCCGAGCCCGGCCATCCTGCCCGGCAGGTGGCGGTGGCCAACAAGCAGAAGGTGCGCGAGCGCCTGGTCGACCTGGCCCGCAGGATGGGCGCACGCGATCCCGAGGCGCTGGGCGACGGCCTGCAGCTCTTGCTGGAAGGCGCCTATGTGTCCAGCCAGATGCTCGGCCCCGAAGGGCCTGTGCGGCACCTGGCGGCCGTGGCGGCGCGCCTGATCGACGCCAGCCTGGAATAGGCCGGCACGCCCGCGGCGCCCGGTTGTGCCGGAGGCGGGGCGTTCAGCCCGCGCCCCGCGCGGGAAGCAGCTTTTCGCCTCCGTGCTTCTTCAGGGCCGATCCCAGCGCCTGTTCGTAGTCCGGCCGCGCGGCCTCCAGGCACGCCCGGCCCGCTTCGGTCAGCACCGCATAGACCCCCCGTTTGTCGTCGGGACACAGGTCGCGGATGGCCAGGCCGGCGCGTTCCAGGCGTTCGACCATCCGGGAAACCGAACTCTGGTTCAGCCCCAGGTGGGCGGCCAGATCCTGCATGCGCAGTTCGGAATCCGGGGCACGCGACAGGATCTCCAGGGCCCGGTATTCCGTCAGGCCGAGTCCGTGCCGGGCCTGCAGCATTCTGCCCAGGTCGGCCTCGACCCGGGCGACGATCCCGATCAGCCCGAGCCATGCCTCGCTGTGTTTCGACTTCACCGGGGGGATGCTCCTTCTGGATGTCTGTTCGATCAGGCATCCATTCTCTCATGTGCATGCCCATGCAATGAAGAGGGCCGCCGGCATCGCGTCGCGTGCGGTCCGACGGCCATGATCATGCCGGTGTCCGTTCGCCCGATGTCTGCAGCTGGACGCTGTCGGCCAGTTTCAGCCAGATGACGCCGGCGATGATGACGGCCAGCCAGAAGGCCTGCGGAAAGGTCAGGGGCTGGTCCAGCAGGAAGCCGCCGAACACGGCCGCGCCCACGGAGCCGATGCCGGCCCAGACGGCATAGCCTATTCCCACGTCGATGGCCTTCAGCGCGACGCTGAGCGCATAGAGCGTGAGCAGGAAAAATGCCCCGGCGGCGATGGACCAGCGCAATTGCGTGAAGGCCTGGCTGCCCGCCACGCTGAGCGCGTAGCCGATTTCGAAGGCACCGGCCAGCAGCAGCATGGTCCAGGCGCGGCCCTTGCCCGGGCGGGTTCGATGAATGGACATGACGATTACCTCCTGGAAAGCAGATGGGATGAAATGAAGCCTGTGGGGCAGGGGCTCATGCCGCGCCGCTCAACCGTAGACCGGCGACGCCCCCGATGACGAGCAGGATGCCGAGCGCCTTGGCCGCGCTCAGCCGCTGCCCGAAGAACAGGGCACCCAGGACGACGACGCCGACCCCCGCGATGGAAGTCCAGATGGCGTAGCCCACGCCCACGTCGAAAGTGAGCAGTGCAAGGCTGAGAAAGAAAGTACCGATGGCGCCGCTCACGAGCGTGGCAAGCGTCCATCCGGGGTGGGTGAATCCGTTCGCCTTGCCGGCGGACAGGGCCACCGCGATTTCGAAGATCGTGGCGATGCCGAGGTGGATCCAATGCATGGTGATGGCTCCTTTGATCTGGTTTCGATCATTAAAGTGTATGTACATGCATATTAATAGATAGGAAAAGGCGCGTCAATTTATTTGCATATGCATGCAGATGGATCCGATGAAATGGCTGCACGACACTCGTGGCGCCAAAGTCAGCGGCCGGCCGGCTGTCGGTGGAGTGCCGCCGCCCGCCGCCCTGTCGTGCGGGTCTTTCGGGCTAGGCGTCGGCCCCGCAGCGTTCCAGTGCAGGGTAATCGGTGTAGCCCTCGGCGCCCGCTGCGTAGAACAGTTCCGGCCTGAGCGCGTTCAGTGGTGCGTCCAGGGCGAAGCGGGCGGGCAGGTCGGGGTTGGCGATGAACAGCTTGCCGAAGGCGACCGCGTCGGCGCGTCCCTGCGCCAGCCAGCTGGATGCCTTGTCCTTGTCGAAGGCTTCGTTGGCGATGAAGCTTCCCGGAAATTTCTCGCGCATCATCGGCGCCAGGCTGTCGGGCCCTTCGTATTCGCGCAGGCACAGGAAGGCGATGCCGCGCCGGCCCAGCGCTTCGGCCACATAGCCGAAAGTCTCGCCGGGGTGATCGTCGCCCATGTCGTGGCTGTCGCCCCGGGGCGACAGGTGGACGCCCACGCGGCCGGGGGCCCAGACCTGCAGGACTGCGTCGGTGATTTCCAGCAGCAGGCGGGCGCGGTTCTCGACCGGGCCGCCATAGGCGTCGGTGCGCCGATTGGTGCGGCTCTGCAGGAACTGGTCGATCAGGTAGCCGTTGGCCGCGTGGATTTCGACACCGTCGAATCCCGCCGCCAGGGCATTTTCGGCACCGCGCCGGTAGGCTTCGACGATATCGGGGATCTCATCGGTGGCCAGGGCACGGGGCGTGACGTAGGCCTTTTTCGGCCGCACCAGGCTGACCGTGCCGGCGGGCTGGATTGCGCTGGGCGCAACCGGGGCCGCGCCGTCCAGGTACAGGGGGTCGGAAATACGGCCCACGTGCCAGAGCTGCAGGATGATGCGTCCGCCAGCCTCGTGCACGGCGGCCGTGACTTTCTTCCAGCCCTCGACCTGTTCGCCGGACCAGATGCCCGGAGTGTCAGGGTAGCCCACGCCCATCGGGGAGACGGCAGTGGCTTCGCTGAAGATCAGGCCGGCACCGGCGCGCTGGCGATAGTATTCGACCATCAGGTCGCCGGGCACGCGGCCGGGTTCGGCCCGGCAGCGGGTCAGAGGGGCCATGATGATGCGGTTGGGCAGCGACAGGTCGCCGAGCTGGAGCGGATCGAACAGGGTGGGCATGAGAGATGTCCGTCGGTTGAACGAAAGCTAGATGGGGATGGATCGGCGATTTCCAAGACCTGCATGGGAAGCGGCGGTATGGAAATCCCCCTGACACCGGCCGGAGGCGTCACAATGGAAGGATGCGGTTCCCGGATGCGGGATTCGGCATCTGGTGTCCGTGCACCGGGGTTCGGCCCCGAATCACTCAACACAGGAGATGAGCGATGGCGAAGAAATTGCTGATGCTGGTGGGCGATTACGTCGAGGACTACGAGGTCATGGTGCCGTTCCAGGCGCTGCTGGCCGTGGGGCACGCGGTCGACGCGGTGTGCCCGGACAAGAGGGCGGGCGAATGGGTGGCCACGGCCATCCATGATTTCGATGGTGCCCAGACCTATAGCGAAAAGCCCGGGCATCGATTCACCGTGAACCGGGATTTCGACGCGGTGGATGCATCGGCCTACGACGGGCTGGTGATCCCCGGCGGCCGGGCGCCCGAATACCTGCGCATGAACGAACGCGTGCTGGACATCGTGCGGCATTTCGATACCGCCGGCAAACCCATTGCGGCGATCTGCCATGGGGCGCAGCTGCTGGCCGCTGCCGGCGTGCTGAAGGACCGCACCTGCTCCGCGTATCCCGCCTGCGCGGCGGAAGTGCGCCTGGCAGGCGGCCGCTACGCCGACATCGCGATCGACCAGGCGCATACGGACGGCAATCTGGTGACGGCGCCGGCCTGGCCTGCGCATCCGGCCTGGATCGCCCAGTTCCTGGTGGTGCTGGGGACGCGCATCCAGCATTGATGCCTCCCAGTAGGCGGCATGCATCTTCCGGGACACGGCGCCCGCTGCGTGGGGCTCCGCGTCCGCGCGCCGCCGAAACGGATCTCTCCGATCGCGCATCCAATGGCGCGAAACACGGCGATTCCCGCCGCGTAGATCGGGAGATTCTCATGATCACACGTTCCATCCTGATGGCGGCCGCGACCGCCGCCGCGCTCGTCCTGGGCGCGCCCGTGGCCCAGGCGGCCGGCGCGTCGGAGCTCAAGGCGCCGCCGGCCGCTCCCTACAAGGCGGTCAGCTCGCTGGTGAAACTGCCGGACTTCCTCCCCGGCATGGGGCAACTGTTCGTCGATCCCGCCACGCTGCCGGCGGGTCCGTTCCTCGGCTATGACCACGATGGCCGCCTGGTGAACACCACCTACATGATTCCGCTGTCGCTGATGAAGTCCGACATGCACCTGAATGACCTGAAGGTGCCGGCCGGCGTGAAGGTGGACCATGTCGACATCATGTACAACGCGGGGCACCCCGGCGTGGCGGAACCGCACATCCACATCGTGCTGTGGAACGTGCCGGCCGCGCAGGAAAGCCGCGTGGCGAAATGAACGCGACCGCGCATGATCCGCGCCGCCGGCTGCTGCTGGCGGCGGGCGGCGGCCTGTGGCTGGCGGCCGTCCTGCCCGGACCGGCGCATGCCGGCGAGGCGGTCGAAATCGGCATGTCGGGCACGCCGTCCGGGTCGGACGTCTGGTTCCGGCCCCGGGGCCTGCTGGTCCGGCCGGGCCAGGCCGTCCGCTGGGTCAACCGGGATACCGGCAACGTCCATACTTCCACGGCCTATCACCCCGCCAACGGCAAGCCTCTGCGGATGACGGAAGGCGCGAAGTCGTGGAATTCGGATTACCTGCTGCCCGGGCAGTCCTTCACGGTGGTGTTCGACAGGCCCGGCGTCTACGATTATTTCTGCCTGCCGCACGAGCATGCGGGGATGGTCGGGCGCATCGTGGTGGGAGAAGCGGATGCCGCGCCGCCCTATGCCGGCACGGATGCACAGCTGCCGCCAGCCGCCCTGGCGGGTTTCCCCGCCGTGGCGGCCATCCTGAAGCAGGGCCGGGTCGATTGATCCGCCCGAGTGCGATTCCCGCCCCTCGGGGCGGGTCCGCGCCCGGCTCGGGCCGGCCGTGCCGGCTGTTTCTTCTGAAAAGTCCGCAGCGTTTTTTCGGGCTGCCCTTCAGCACCCTGCCGCCCGTACCCTGGCCAGGACGCCGGCCACGATGCGGTCGCAGCGATGTCCCGCGAACGAGAACGCCCCTGCGGCGCGCGGGTCCAGGTCCTGCTGCATGGCCGCCTGGAGCAGGCGGCGGGCCCGCATGAAACGTACGCGCACGGTGGCCTCGGGCAGTTCCAGGGCGGCCGCGACTTCAGCGGCGGGCATGTCTTCCACGGCGCGCAGCACGAAAACCGTGCGGTAGAGATCGGGCAGTTCGTCGATGCGCTGTTCCAGCCGGCGCCGCAGTTCGGCGCGCCAGGCCATCTGGTCAGGGCCGGCGGAATCGGGAGCGGCGGTGTCGGGGTCGAGCGTCGGCATGGTGTCCTGTTCGTGCGGAGCCTGGTATGCGGATTGGATGAGGGCTTCGCGCGATCTGTTTCGCCGCCGCCGCATCAGGGCCTCGTTGATGGCGATGCGCGTCAGCCATGTGCCGGGTTGTGCCTCGGCGCGGAAATCCCGCAGGTGGCAGTAGGCCTTCCACCAGGCCTCCTGGACGGCGTCCTCCGCCTCGGCTTCGTCGTGCAGGATGCTGCGCGCCGCCCGGTAGAGCTGCTGGTTGTGCCGGCGCATCAGTGCCTCGAAGGCCGCCAGGTCGCCGTCGGCCGCGCGCCCGATCAGCGCAGGGTCGTCCAAGACCGCTCGATCGTGCTGGGTCTGGGTGTCCACGTGAACTCCTGAAAGAATACCGTGGCCATTGGATGATGCCAGGGCGGGAAACGTTTCATGCCTTCCTGTTCCGGCTTGCATGGCGGTGCCGGGCCTTGGTCCGCGTGGCGCTTCAGGCCGGGCCGTGGCCATGCCCGTGCAGGTCTTCCAGTGTCTGCAGGGCCAGGGCGGAATGGGCGTAGGCGCCCCCCGCCCGCATTTCGGCCGCCACCCAGATGGCTTCCATGATTTCCGCATCGGATGCGCCCGCGCGCGCTGCGCCTTCGGTGTGGCCTTTGATGCAATAGGGGCACTGGGTGACGTGGGCCACGGCCACGGCGATCAGCTGCTTGGTCTTCGCGTCCAGCGCGCCGGGAGCGAACACGGCCCTGCTGAAGGCCTTGAACGCGGACAGGGCCTCGGGTGCGAGTTCGGCGCGCCG
Organism: Castellaniella daejeonensis; assembly: GCF_039523555.1. Taxonomy (NCBI): domain Bacteria; kingdom Pseudomonadati; phylum Pseudomonadota; class Betaproteobacteria; order Burkholderiales; family Alcaligenaceae; genus Castellaniella; species Castellaniella daejeonensis. The sequence goes on along the minus strand of NZ_BAAAFN010000006.1, from coordinate 481,832 downwards.
CCGGGCCAGTTCGGGGGTGGGGTGGGGATACATCGGGGAATCCATGACGCGGGGCTCCGGGGACTTGGGGTGAAGTCCATCATAGACCTGCGGCTGGGGTGCGGCCAGTAAAGCCACGGCAGGGTCAGGGAATCGGCATGGGCGTGTCCGAAACCGGGCCGCGGCGGGCCTACAATGGCGGTTTTCCGTTTCCGGGTGAATCGTATGGAATCCCGCAGGCCCATGGATGGCCTGGCTTCGGGCCTGATGCTGGTGCTGTGCCTGATCTGGGCCATGCAGCAGATCGCGCTCAAGGCCACCGCGCCGGACTTCGCCCCCATGTTCCAGATCGCCGTGCGCAGCGCCGTCGCCGGGCTGCTGGTGATCCTGCTCATGGCAGTGCGCGGCGAGCGCCTGGACGGGTTCCTGGACCTGTGGCGGCCGGGACTGCTGGCCGGAACCCTGTACGCGCTGGAATTCGTCCTGGTGGGCGAAAGCCTGCGCCATACCTCGGCCGGGCATGTGGTGGTGCTGCTGTACACGGCGCCCATCTTCGCCGCGCTGGGACTGCACTGGAAACTGCCCGACGAGCGCCTGGCCGCCGTCCAGTGGCTTGGCGTGGCGCTCGCCTTCGGCGGGGTGGCGCTGGCATTCCTGTGGCGCGATGATGGCGCCCGGGCCGCTGGGGCCGCGATGCTGTGGGGCGATCTCCTGGCCCTGCTGGGCGGCGCGGCCTGGGGCGCCACGACCGTGGTGGTCCGGGTGACGCGGATGGCTGCGCTGCCTGCTGCCCAGACCCTGGTGTACCAGCTCGTGGTGGGCGCCGTATGCCTGCTGGCGGTGTCGTTCCTGATGGGGCAGACGGCGTTTCGCATGACGCCGGCGGTCTGGGCCAGCCTGGCCTTCCAGACGGTGTTCGTCGCGTTCCTGAGCTATCTGGTCTGGTTCTGGCTGCTGCGCAAATACCTGGCATCCCGCCTGGGCGTATTTTCCTTCCTGACGCCGCTGTTCGGTGTGGCCCTGGGCGCCTGGCTGCTGGACGAGCCGGTGGGCGCCGGCTTCCTGGGAGGAACGCTGCTGGTGGTGTCGGGGGTGGTGCTGCTGAGCGGCCATGGCTGGTACCGCCAGTGGCGCGATCGGCAAGCCTGATCCGCCTGACGCTCAGGGGGCGACCGAAGCGCCCCGGATCCCGTGGCGCTCCAGCGCCCGGGCCACGAACCCGGATGCCTTGCAGCGCTCGACGAATTCCGACAGTGCGGCGGCGGCCTGGGCCGGACGCGACCTGGGCAGGCCCATGGCCTGTTCGATCACCATGAATCGTCCGGGCAGCAGGCGCATTCCACCGACACGCTCCGCGTCGGCCTGAAGCTGCTGGCGCACCCCGGCGGCCACTTCCTGGCCGCCGGCCAGGAAGTCGTCCACCACGCGTTGCGAGTTTTCCGCCCGCACGATCACGGCCTGCTGCAGGTGGCGGCTGAGATACAGGTCGTAGGCGCTGCCCTGGCCCACCACGACGCGGTGGCCGGGGCGGTCGACCTCGTCGTTGTCGCGCAGCGGGGAATCCGCGCGCACCAGGTAGGCGCCTTCGATGAGCACGTAGGGCGCAGTGAAGGCGATGCTTTCGCCGCGCTTGGGGTCGATGGCGAAGAAGCCGATGTCGGCGGCCTGGCTGGCAACGGCCTCGACCGATTGGGCGGCCTTGTCGACCACCACCAGTTCCAGGGGAATGCCGAGTTCCCGCGCCAGTTCTCCGGCCAGGTCCACGGACACACCCGTCACTTCGCCGGTGCCGGCGTCGCGCCGGGCCAGCAATGGATTGCCCAGGTTGATGGAGGCGCGCAGGACGCCGGTGGGGGCGAGGTCTTCGGGCAGGGACATGGCGGGTGATGGCGGGAATGATGGATGCTGCGATTGTAGAAGGATCGGTGTACCGTAGGGGATACCGTTCACTGGAGATTCCCATGGCGCATGCAGCCTCTTCCATGCCTTCCACCCCGCCCGACGATGCACTGGCCGTCGTCGATTTCTGGCGGAAGGCTGGCCCCGGCAAGTGGTTTTCCAAGGACGCCGCCTTCGATGCAGAGTTCCGCGAGCGCTTCCTGGACGAACATTTTTCCGCCGCGCGTGGCGAGCTGGAAGACTGGCTGGCGCACCCCGAGTCGGCCCTGGCGCTGATCCTGCTGCTGGACCAGTATCCCCGCAACGCCTTCCGGGGAACCGGTCACATGTTCGCCACGGACGGCCTGGCACTGGCCTATGCCCGGCGTGCGCTGGTCTTCCTGGATCGGATCGAACCCGCGCTGCGCAACTTCATCTGCCTGCCGTTCATGCACGCCGAAGACCCGGCCGTCCAGGAGGAATCCCTGGCTCTGTACACCCGCGAAGCCCCGGCTTCGCTGCGCTGGGCAGAGGACCATTGCAACATCATCCGGCGGTTCGGACGGTTTCCGCACCGCAATGCCCTGCTCGGACGCGAGACGACGGCCGAAGAGCGGCAATTCCTGGACGCGGGAGGGTTCGCGGGATAATCCGTTATCCTGGCGCGATCCCCACTCAGTTTCCTCATCCCGAATGCCGAGCCACATGCCTGATTCCCGACCCGAATCCCTGATCATCGAACCGTCCGCTGGCGCGCCCGCACAGCTCTTTGTGGTGCTGCATGGCGAATCGGCGGCTCCCGACCAGGTGCTGGGCCTGGTGGCGGCGATCCGACAGGCCTTTCCTCAGGCGCTGATCGTCCAGCCGTACGGGCCGTTCGGTGCGGGGAATCAGCGGCGCTGGATTGCATTGGCCAACCCCGAGCCCGAGGCCTATGTCGGCCTGGTGACGGAGGCCGGGGCCGCTCTGGCGAGCGAGGTCCGGGCCCTGCAGCGCAGCCGCGGTCTGAACGGCGAGCAGACGGCCCTGGTGGGGTTTTCCGAAGGCGCCGCCGTGGCGCTGGAAGCCGTTTGCAGCGATGCGGGTCTGGCTGGCCGGGCCCTGCTGTTTTCCACCCGCTTCGCCACACTGCCGGCCAGTGCCCCGATGCTGACCACGCTGCACCTGCTGCACGGGGCGGCGGACCGCGTCGCGCCGCTCGACCAGGCGCGCCAGGTGCATGGGCACCTGGCCGGGCTTGGGGGCGATGCGACACTGGACATGGCTTCGGGCGTGGGGCATGCGCTGCACGAAGCGCTGATCCACCAGGCCATCGTACGCCTGCAGGGCTATCTGCCGCAGCGCACCTGGGAGGCCGTGATGGGCGCACCGGACATCCGCGTCGACGAGTACGATGCCGACGATGATGCGTTCGATGGGCCGGACGGAGGCGGCGGTACCCGCCATTGAGCCGGGCCGCACGACCGGGATCCCACCCGATGCGCGGCTGCGGTGCTGCTCCCCGGCCTACAGCCCCTGGCGCCGGCGCAGGGCCTGGCCCGCTGCCTGGGCGCACAGCACCAGGATCGTCGACAGCACGATCATGAACAGGCCCAGGGCCGACAGCTTGCCCCAGAGACCGTCGTCGGCGTAGCTCAGGATCTGGATGGCCAGGACTTCGGTGCCGGGGCGCGACAGCACGACGGACACGGTCAGTTCGCGCAGGAACATGGTCGCCATGAGTATCCAGGCAGAGACCAGTCCCGGGATCAGCAGCGGGATCACGATGCGCTGCAAGGTGGTCATGCGTCCGGCCCCGCAGACCAGCGAGGATTCCTCCAGGTGGCTGTGGATCTGCACGAAGGCGCTGGCCAGTGGCCGCACCCCGTAGGGCAGGTAGGCCGCCACGTAGGCCAGCAGCAGGGCCGTCAGCGTGGAATACAGGGGGGTCTGCACGAAGAACCACATGAAGCCGATGCCGATGACGATGCCCGGGAAGGAGAACGACAGGAAGCTGAGCGTCTCCAGCAGGGTGGCCAGCGGCCCGCGCGTCTTGACGACGACATAGGCCACGCCCAGGGACAGCGCCACGCCCAGGGTGGCGCCCACGACCGCCAGGAACAGGCTGTTGCGCAGCGCCAGCAGGGCGCCGGGCTCGTGGAAGACGGCGCTCCAGTGGCGCAGGTCCATCGAGGCGAAGGCCTGCTGGCTGGGCGGCATGACATAGGGCACCAGCGAGGTGTAGAGCAGCACCAGGACCGGCAGCACGACCATCAGCAGGCACAGCAGCCCGACGGCCAGGCCCAGCGGACGCCGCAGCGGCCCGAGTGCGATCATGCCGGGCCGGAAGCCGCGCGCCGAGACCGTGACGTACTTTTCGCCTTCGGCCGTCAGGGCGCGGTAGAGCACGATCAGGGCGATGGAGGCCGACAGGACGCTCATGCCGACGGCGGCGGCCTGGCCGTAGTCCGGGGCGAAGCCGGTGGAGATCATGTCGTACAGGTAGGTGGCCAGCACGTCCACCCTGCCGGGCGTGCCCAGGACGCGGGGCACGGCATAGGACGCCAGGCTGCGCACGATGCCCAGGACCACGGCCGCCAGGATGGCGGGCCGCAGGACCGGCAGGGTGACCCGCAGCAGCGTGCGCGCCCAGCTCGACCCAGATACCCGCGCCGCCTCTTCCAGGGAAGGATCGAAGGCGGCCATGGCCGGCGCGATGATCAGATAGGCAATGGGCATGTTGAGCAGCCCTTCGACCAGGATCATGCCCCATAGAGAATAGATGTCGAAGGGGGCCGACTCCAGGCCGAACAGCCCCTGCAGCACCTGGTTGAGCAGGCCGTTGCTGGGGTTCAGCAGCAGCGCCCAGCTGGCCGAGAACAGCAGGTGCGGAATCATCATCGGAACGATGGACAGCACGGTGAACAGCGGCTTGGCGGGAATGTCGGTGCGGGTGTTCAGGTAGGCCAGGAACAGGGCCAGCAGCGTGGACAGCAGCGAGGCGCCGAGCACGAACGCCGCGGTGTTGAAGGTCACGTCCCACAGGTACGGGTCTGTGTAGGCGCGGGTGTATTTCGACAGGGTGAACTGGCCGAACGCGGTCAGCCCCTGCGACAGGCTGCCGAGCAGCAGCATCAGGACGGGGCACAGCGTCAGGAATCCGACCAGAACGATCAGGGTCCAGCTCAGGGCGCGCGACTGTGGGCGGGGCATTCAGGCGCTCAGCAGCAGGCAGTGGGCAGGGTCCAGGCGGATCTCGACGCGCTCGCCCGGGGCGGCCGGGACGTCCGGGTCGATGCGCGCCAGCAGCCGCTCGTCGTTGACGCGGATCTCGGCCTCGTAGACCTCGCCGACGAACTCCATGGACTCGATCGTGCCCTCGATGACATTGAAGCCCGGCCCGATCTCGTAGGGCCGGACGCGAACGAATTCCGGGCGGATGCACAGCGTGGCCTCGGCGCCTTCGGGCAGGTCGCGGGCCTGGCAGTGGATCGTGCCCAGGCCGCAGCGCGCCAGCGTGTACTCGTTTTCACGGTTGCGGACGATGGCCGGGAACTGGTTGGCCCGGCCGATGAAGTCCGCCACGTAGCGATGCTGCGCCTCGAAGTACATGTGCTGCGGCGTGCCGGTTTCGACCACGCGCCCCGCCTGCATCACGGCGATGGTGTGCGACAGGGCCAGGGCCTCGACCCGGTCGTGGGTGACGTACAGGGCGGTGATGCCCAGCTCGCCCAGGAATTGGCGCAGCAGCTTGCGGGTTTCCTCGCGCAGCTTGGCATCCAGGTTGCTGAGTGGCTCGTCGAAAAGAATCACGCGCGGCTCGGCCACCAGGGCGCGTGCCAGGGCGACGCGCTGCTGCTGCCCCCCCGACAGCCGCGTGGCGGGCTGCCGTTCGACGCCGCGCAGCTGGACGAATTCCAGCGCCCGGGAGACCCGTTCGCGGATCTGCGCACGCGGCGTGCCGCGCACCTGCAGCGGGTAGGCGATATTGTCGAAGACCGACATGTGCGGCCAGATGGCGTAGGTCTGGAACACCATGCCCAGGCCGCGCTTTTCAGTGGGAACGGCGATGTGGCGTTCCGACGACCAGACGATGTCGTCGCCGATGCGGATCTCGCCGGCGTCCGGGGTCTCCAGGCCCACAATGCAGCGCAGCAGCGTCGTTTTGCCGCAGCCGCTGGGGCCCAGCAGGGTGAAGATTTCATTGGCCGGGATGGTCAGGTCGACGTGGTCCAGGGCGGAGACGGTGCGCCCTTCGGACCTGTAGGTCTTGCACAGGCCTTCGATGCGGATTTCCATGGCGGCGGCCGGATTCAGCGGGCACCGAACAGCTTGCCGAACTCGCGTCCCCAGCGTTGCAGCTCCTGGTCGGACAGGTCGCGCACGGGCTTGACCTGGACCTGGTCGATGCCCGGGATCGGGGGATGCACGCCCGGCGCCAGCACGTACTCACCCACGTCCTTGGCCAGCAGCGACATGGCTTCATGGCCCAGCCAGTAATCCACGAAGGCGCGCGCGGCCGCCGGCCTCGGGGCCTGGGCCGTGACGGCGATGGCGCGGGCCGAGCCCAGCAGAGGGCCCGACAGCGGGCTCCAGGCCAGCGGCGCCGGGGCCTTGGTGACGATGTACTTGGGCATGGAAATGGCGATGCGCTTTTCGCCGCTTTCGATGGGGGCGGGAGTCGGGCCGAACGAGGCCACGAACATGGGTTCGTTGGCTGCCAGCGCCTTGACGAACTGCATCCATTCGTCTTCGGAGGCGAAGACCTGTTCCTTCAGTCCGACCAGCCAGGAAATCGTCGAGGCATGGTTGGACGGGTTGGCCATGACGATCTGGCCGCGCCATTTCGGATCGCCCAGTTCCTGGTAGGTCCTGGGGGCATCGGCAGCCTGGACGTGCTGGGTGTTGTACAGGTAGGAAACGTATTCCACGCCGAACAGGGTGATGTGCTCGTCTTTGGTGGCCCAGTCGGGATAGCCCTGGGCGGCCGGGGAACGGTAGGGCGCCAGGATGCCCTGGTCCTTCAGGAGTTCGAGCATCGGCAGGGGCGCCTGCACCACATCCGCCGATAATTTGCCGGCGGCCGCCTCGGTCAGCAGGGTGGGGATGAATTTGGAACTGGAGATCCGCGAGTATTCGCCCTGGATGCCGGTCGCCTTGTGGAAGGCGTCCATGATGGGCTGCACCGCGGTGATGTTGGCGAAGAACGTGGCCTTGCCTTCGGCGACGGCGGCGGCGTCCGCGGCCCGGGCCAGGGCCGGCAGGCCGGGCAGGGCGGCGGCGCCCGCCAGTTTCAGGAAATCTCTGCGATTGAAGGACGGTTGCTTCATGGTTGACTCCTGAATATTGTCTTTGGCATGGTAGTGTGCGAAACGGCCACTAGGCAAGTGGGCGGGAATTCAGGAGAAAACATGGAAATGCGCGTGTTCGGCGCCACGGGGCGCCGGGTGCCGGTGCTGGGCCAGGGCAGTTGGTATATCGACCAGGCGGCGGACCGGGCCGGGGCGGTTGCCGCCTTGCGGCAGGGCCTGGACCTGGGCCTGAGCCATATCGATACGGCCGAAATGTATGGCTCGGGCGCGGCCGAGGCGCTGGTGGGCGAAGCGATCCGGGGACGCCGCGACGAGGTGTTCCTGGTGTCCAAGGTATTGCCGTCGAACGCGGGCCGCCGGGCCGCCGTCCAGGCCTGCGAGCGTTCCCTGAAGGCCCTGGGCACGGATTGCCTGGACGTGTACCTGCTGCATTGGCGCGGCTCCGTCCCGCTGCAGGAAACCTTCCGTGCCTTCGATGACCTGATGGCCGCCGGCAAGATCCGCGCCTACGGAGTCAGCAATTTCGACGTGGACGACCTGGAAGAAGCCTGGGCCATCCTGGGGCCCGGCAAGCTGGTCTGCAACCAGGTGCTCTATCACCTGGAGGAACGCGCCATCGAGCATGACGTCATTCCCTGGTGTCGCGCGCACGATGTGGCCGTGGTGGCCTACAGCCCCTTCGGACACGATGCGTTTCCGGGCGGGGATGCGGCGGGCGGGCGCGTGCTGGCCGAGGTCGCCCGGGCGCATGGCGTCACGCCGCGTCAGGTGGCGCTGGCTTTCCTGACGCGAGAGGACGGCCTGTTCGCCATTCCCAAGGCTTCGCGTCCCGAGCACGTCCGCGACAATGCCGGGGCGGGCAGCCTGCGGCTGACGCCTGCCGATATCGAGCGGCTGGATGCGGCGTTTCCCCGCGGGCCGCGCCCGTCTTTCCTGCCGATGATCTGATGCGGCCCCGGCCGGTCGGCCTGCCGGACCTGCGCCCTGACGGGCCGCCTACAGCAGCGCCTTGCGCAGCATCTCGGGGGATTGCGGAGACAGCAGGCCGGGGGCCACGTCGAAGACGGTGCGGGCCCCGGTTTCCCCGGCGGACTTCATCCGCCAGGCGGCGCGCGCATAGGCCACCAGCACGCTGGATGTGAATGCCGGGTTGCTGCCGAGTTTCAGGGAAAATTCCATCGCCTGGTTTTCCGAAGCGCCCGTCCGGCCGCTGCGGATCACGAAGCCACCGTGCGGCATGCCGGCATGTTCGCGGGCCAGGGTGGCCTCGTCGATGATGTGCACCTGGGTGTCGTAGTCGGCGAAATAGTCGGGCATGGTGACGATGGCCTGCTCGACCTGGCGAGGATCGGCGCCCGGTTCCAGCACCACATAGCATTCGCGCCGGTGTTTCTCGCGGGTGGAAAGCGCGGGCCGTTCGCCCGCGCGCACGCGCTCGATCGCCTCGGGGACCGGGATCGTGTACTGCACGCCCGCCCGCACGCCGGCAACGCGCCGGATCGCATCCGAGTGCCCCTGGCTCAGGCCCTTGCCCCAGAATGTGTAGGTGGCGCCGTCCGGCAGGATGGCCTCGCCCACCAGGCGGCTGATCGAGAACAGGCCGGGGTCCCAGCCCACGGCGATGATCGACAGGTTGCCGTGTGCGCGGGCGGCGGCGTCCACGGCCTCGAAGTACCGGGGAATCCGGGCGTGGGTATCGTAGCTGTCCACGGTCGTGAACCACTGCGCCAGTTCGGGGCCCTGCACGGGCAGATCGTCCTTGGAGCCGCCGCACAGGATCATGACGTCTATGTCGTGGCGGTGCGCCGCGGCGTCGTTCAGTGGCAGAACCGGCGTCGCGGGGTCGGGCAGGCGCAGCGAAGCGGGGGCGCGGCGCGTGAACACCCCGGCCAGGCGCATGTCCGGGCAGCGGGCCAGGGCCGCCACGGCGCCGCGCCCCAGGTTGCCGTAGCCGGCGATGCCGACCCGGATCGCGTGAGAAGACATGGAATTCCCCTGAATAACGTGCAGATCGCTTCCTGGGCCGGCACGTTGCCGGCACGGCGGATCTTGTCTCGAGTCAATCCGGCATTGTATCGGCTGGCCGGATGGACTGGGCGGCGATGCTAGAATGGCGCCCATTTTCATGGGGCACCGGCCGGGCGCGAACCCGGCACGCCTTTCTCGGAGTACCTGATGACGTCCCACGTCCTGAACAAACCCAACCCCTTGCTCCAGTTCGTCAGCAATGGCAGCCTGGTGACGCAGATTCTGTTCGGCCTGGCGGCCGGCGTGATCCTGGCGCTGGTGGCGCCTGATGCGGCGCAGGCCGTCGGCCTGCTGGGCGGCCTGTTCGTCACGGCGCTGAAATCCATCGCGCCGATCCTCGTCTTCGCGCTGGTGGCTGCATCGATCGCCAACCATCAGCGAGGTTCCCAGGCGCGCTTGGGGCCGATCCTGGTCCTGTACCTGATCGGCACCTTCGCGGCGGCGGCGGTCGCCGTAGGGGCCAGCTTCATGTTTCCCCTGACCATCCGCCTGCAGCTGGGCGATGCCGCGCTCAACCCGCCCAGCGGCGTGATCGAGGTCCTGCGCAACCTGCTGCTCAGCGTGGTGGACAACCCGGTGCGTGCCCTGATCCAGGCCAATTACATCGGCATCCTGGCCTGGGCGATCGGCCTGGGCCTTGCACTGCGCCATGCGGGCGATTCGACCCGGCAAGTGATGGCGGACCTGGCTGCGGGGCTGTCATACATCGTCAAGGCGGTCATCCGTACCGCACCCATCGGGATCTTCGGGCTGGTCGCCTCGACCATGGCCGAAACCGGCTTCGGCGCGCTGATGGACTACGCCCAGCTGCTGATGGTGCTGCTGGGCTGCATGTTGTTCGTGGCGCTGGTGGTCAACCCGCTCATCGTGTTCCTGCGGCTGCGGACCAACCCCTATCCCCTGGTATTCACCTGCCTGCGCGAATCGGGCATCACCGCCTTTTTCACCCGCAGTTCGGCGGCGAACATCCCGGTCAACATGGCCCTGTGCCGCAAGCTGGGTCTGGAAGAAGACACCTATTCCGTGTCCATTCCCCTGGGGGCGACCATCAACATGGCCGGGGCCGCGATCACCATCACGGTGCTGACGCTGGCGGCCGTCCACACCCTGGGAATCGCAGTGGACCTGCCCACGGCGCTGCTGCTCAGCATCGTGGCCGCGGTCTGCGCATGCGGCGCTTCGGGCGTGGCGGGGGGCTCGCTGCTGCTGATTCCGGTGGCCTGCAGCCTGTTCGGCATCTCCAACGACCTGGCGATGCAGGTCGTCGGCGTGGGCTTCATCATCGGTGTGCTGCAGGATTCCGCCGAGACGGCGTTGAATTCATCGACCGACGTGCTGTTCACGGCGGCCGGTTCGGGCGCAGCCGTTCACACGGCTTCCTGAGCGGTGCGGGCGGGCCCCAGGCCGCCTCCCGTCCAGCGCTCGATCAGGGGCCAGAGTTCGGCCGGGGTGCCGGCAACGGCGTCGGCGCCCCAGCGCGACGGATCGTCCAGCGAGCAGTAGCCGTAGGCGGCGGCCACGGTCGCCATGCCGGCAGCCTGGCCAGCCACGATGTCGCGCTCGTCGTCGCCGATGTAGATGCAGTATTCGGGTGCGACGCCGGCCTGGCGGGCGGCGTGCAGCAAGGGTTCGGGATGCGGCTTGGTGTGCGGGGTGGTGTCGCCGCCCACGGTCACCAGGCAGCGGTCCTGCAGACCCAGGTGGTGCACGATGGGCAGGGCCAGCGATTCGACCTTGTTGGTGACGATGCCCCAGCCGTAGGCCTGGCCGCCCAGCAGATCGAGCAGTTCGGGGATGCCGGGAAACAGCCGGGTGCGCACCAGCATGGCATCGGCGTAGTCGCGCAGGAATCTTTCCCGGGACGCCTCGTATTCATCGGAGCTGGCATCCAGGCCCAGTGCGGCCTTCAGCAGGCCGCGCGCACCGTGCGAGGCGTAGGGGCGCAAGGCCTCGTAGGGCAGGGGGGGCAGGCCCCGGTAGTGGCGCTGCCGGTTGGCGGCGGCGGCCAGGTCGGGTGCCGTGTCGGCCAGGGTGCCGTCGAAATCGAACAGGACGAGACGGTTCGGCATGGTCATTCCGGACGCCGGGCGGCCATCAGGTAGTTGACGCCGGTGTCCGTGGTCAGGCTGTAGCGCTGGGTCAGGGGCTGGTAGCTCATGCCGGACAGCCCCGAGACTTCCAGGCCCGCAGCGCGCGCGGCAGCGGCAAGTTCGCTGGGCGTGATGAAATGCTCGTAGCTGTGGGTGCCCCGGGGCAGCATGCGCATCACGTATTCGGCGGCCACGATGGCCAGCAGGAAAGACTTGGGGTTGCGGTTCAGGGTGGAAAAGCACACCAGCCCCCCGGGGCGGACCAGCCGGGCGCAGGCGGCGACGACCGACGCCGGGTCAGGCACGTGTTCCAGCAGTTCCATGCAGGTGACCAGGTCGAACTGGCCCGCCTGCTGTTGTGCGTAGTCCTCGGCGCTGGTGCATTCATAGTGCACCTGGACGCCGGATTCATGACCATGCAGACGCGCGATCTGCAGGGATTGCTTGGCCAGGTCGATGCCGGTGACCTGGGCGCCTTCGGCCGCCATGGCTTCGGCCAGCAGGCCGCCGCCGCAGCCCACGTCCAGCGCCCGCAGGCCTTCCAGCGGGCCGGCCTGGGACCGGATCCAGTCCAGGCGCAGCGGATTGATGTCGTGCAGGGTCTTCAGATCGCCTTGCGGATCCCACCAGCTGGAGGCGAATGCGCTGAATTTGTCGAGTTCCGCCGGGTCGGCATTGGCTGCATGCATGGGGTGGGCTCCAGAAGACACCAAAAAAACAGGGCTCCGTTGAACGGAGCCCTATTGTATCCGCCGCGCGCGGGGCGCGCGGCGGTTTCGTGCGGCCAGCGGAATTACTTGCGGGTACCGACGATTTCGATTTCCACGCGGCGGTTCTGGGCACGGCCTTCGCGGGTCTTGTTGGACGCGACGGGTTGCAGTTCGCCCTTGCCTTCGGCGTAGATGCGGTCAGCCGGCACGCCCTTGCTGATCAGGTACTGCTTGACCGTGTTGGCGCGGCGCTCGGACAGCTTCTGGTTGTAGGCTTCGGTGCCGATGGAGTCGGTGTGGCCGGTGGCGATGACCGTTTCCAGGTTGATCGAGCCGGCTTGCTGGGCGACCTGGTCCAGGACCTGCTTGCCTTCGGGCTTCAGGGTGGACTTGTCGAAGTCGAAGAATGTGTCGGCGTTCAGGACGACCTTGCTGGCGGTCGGGGCGACGACGGGCGCTTCGGCGACGGGCTTGCCGCAGCCTTCGGCAGCGGTGGCGGGCGTCCAGAATGCATCGCGCCAGCAGTTTTCGCCGCTCGCGTCTTTCCAGACATGGCCGTCAACGTTGGTCCAGTTGTCGGAAGCCGAGGCGGTGCCGACGGCGGCCATGGCAGCAATGGCGAGTCCAATAGCGATTTTGGAGGGTTTGTTCATGTTTCTCCTCGTTTGAGCATGATGCTTGAAAGTGACCGCAGCGAACCCCCGCCGCACATCGAAAGAACGCTTCCAGTATAGCAATGTCGAGCTGGAATGCTCAGAGTTGCGCTGGGTTTCATGCGTGTTAGCCGAAATCTTAAGGCATTTTCCCCTGCCGGGTTAAGCACAAAGCTCCTCACATGCCCTCTGGACGCGTTTTCCAAGGATCGATACGTCCGGGTGTAGGCTTTTCGCAACATCCGGGCATCGCTCCCGATCCGGATGCTGCTTCCGCCGGGACTGAGTGGTCCGTTCGTGGGCGCCGGCCAGGGGCCGTGGGGCGAATGATAGAATCACCGATTGGCCCGGTACCGGGCAGACGGGCGATGCCTTTCAGTGCCCGCGGGCACTGCATGTAATGTGCCTGCGGCGCGGTTTGCCATTCGTCTGCCGGGGCCGCCTGGTCCAGTCATTCAAGCCTGAAAGGTTTTTCGGATACGCCATGGATTCTTTCGCCAAAGAGACGCTGCCCATTTCGCTCGAAGACGAAATGCGGCGCAGCTACCTGGATTACGCGATGAGCGTGATCGTGGGGCGCGCCCTGCCTGACGTGCGCGACGGGCTCAAGCCCGTGCACAGGCGGGTGCTGTTCGCCATGCACGAGCTGAACAACGACTGGAACCGCGCCTATAAGAAATCCGCGCGTATCGTCGGGGACGTGATCGGTAAATATCACCCCCACGGCGATTCCGCGGTCTACGACACCATCGTGCGCATGGCCCAGGATTTCTCGCTGCGCTACATGCTGGTCGACGGCCAGGGCAACTTCGGCTCGATCGACGGCGATAACGCCGCGGCCATGCGTTACACCGAAGTCCGCCTGTCGAAGATCGCCCACGAACTGCTGGCCGACATCGACCAGGAAACCGTGGACTTCGGCCCCAACTACGATGGCAGCGAACAGGAACCCCTGCTGCTGCCGTCGCGCCTGCCGAACCTGCTGGTCAACGGCAGTGCCGGGATCGCGGTGGGCATGGCAACCAACATTCCTCCGCACAACCTGTCCGAGGTCGTCGAAGGCTGTCTGTACTGTCTGCGCAACCCCGATTGCACCGTCGACGAACTGATCGAGCGCATCCCGGCGCCGGATTTCCCCACCGGGGGCATCATCTACGGCATGGCGGGCGTGCGCGAAGGCTACCGTACCGGGCGCGGGCGGGTGATCATGCGCGCCAAGGTTCACTTCGAGGACATGGAACGCGGCAACCGCCAGGCCATCGTCGTCGATGCCATTCCCTACCAGGTGAACAAGAAATCCCTGCAGGAGCGCATCGCCGATCTGGTCAATGAAAAGAAGATCGAGGGCATTTCCGACATCCGCGACGAATCGGACAAGGACGGCATGCGCCTGGTCATCGAGCTCAAGCGCGGCGAAGTTCCCGAGGTCGTCCTGAACAACCTCTACAAGAACACCCAGCTGCAGGAAACCTTCGGCATGAACATGGTGGCGCTGGTCGATGGCCAGCCGCGCCTGCTGAACCTGAAGCAGATGGTGGAATATTTCCTCCAGCATCGCCGCGAGGTCGTCACCCGCCGCACCATTTTCCAGCTGCGCAAGGCCCGCGAACGGGGCCACGTGCTGGAAGGCCTGGCGGTGGCCCTGGCCAACATCGACGACTTCATCGCCATCATCAAGGCAGCGCCCACGCCGCCGGTGGCGCGCCAGGCGCTGATGGATCGCAGCTGGGATTCGTCCCTGGTGCGCGAAATGCTCGAGCGCGCGGACGCCAATGTGGCCTCGGGCGGGCGCGCGGCCTATCGTCCCGAAGGGCTGGATGCGCATTACGGCCTGCAGGCCGATGGCCAGTACCGTCTGTCCGAAGTCCAGGCCCAGGAAATCCTGAACATGCGCCTGCAGCGCCTGACCGGCCTGGAGCAGGACAAGATCGTGGGCGAATACCGCGAGGTCATGGACACCATCGCCGATCTGCTGGACATCCTGGCCCGTCCGGAACGGGTCACCACGATCATCGGCGATGAACTGCAGGCGATCCGCGCGGAATTCTCCAACGCCAGCAACGACCGCCGCCGCTCGGAAATCGAATACAACGCCACCGAGCTCGAGACCGAGGACCTCATCACCCCCATGGACATGGTGGTGACGCTGTCGCGCAGCGGCTACATCAAGAGCCAGCCGCTGTCCGAGTACCGGGCCCAGAAGCGCGGCGGCCGTGGCAAGCAGGCCGCCGCCACCAAGGAAGACGACTGGATCGACCAGTTGTTCATCGCCAACACGCACGACTACCTGCTGTGCTTCTCCGACCGCGGGCGCGTCTATTGGCTCAAGGTCTGGGAAGTGCCCCAGGGTTCGCGCAATTCGCGCGGCCGGCCCATCGTGAACATGTTCCCGCTGATCGACGGCGAGACCATCACGGTGGTGCTGTCGGTCAAGGCCTTCAGCGACGACCACTACGTCTTCATGGCCACCTCGCGCGGGACGGTCAAGAAAACCCCGCTGTCCGATTTCTCCAACCCCCGCAAGGCCGGCATCATCGCGGTCGGCCTGGACGAGGGCGATTTCCTGATCGGCGCCGAGCTGACCGACGGCCAGCACGACGTGATGCTGTTCTCGGATGCCGGCAAGGCCGTGCGCTTCGACGAAAACGACGTGCGCCCGATGGGCCGCACGGCGCGCGGGGTGCGCGGCATGTCGCTGGAAGACGGGCAGTCGGTGATCGCCCTGCTGGTGGCCGAGGACGAGAGCCAGAGCGTGCTGACCGCCACCGAGAACGGCTACGGCAAGCGCACGCCCATTGTCGAATACACGCGCCACGGGCGCGGCACAAAAGGCATGATCGCCATCCAGACTTCGGCGCGCAACGGCAAGGTCGTCGGCGCCGTGCTGGTGCAGCCCGAAGACGAGATCATGCTGATCACGACCGGCGGGGTGCTGGTGCGCACGCGGGTCTCCGAGATCCGCGAGATGGGCCGCGCCACCCAGGGGGTCACGCTGATCAACGTGGATGACGACAGCCTGCTGTCGGGGGTGCGCCGCGTGGTCGAAAGCGATGCCGACGAGGACGACGAGCCCGGCGGCCCGGAAGATCCGCCCGCTGATGGCGCCCAGCCGGCTGAAGACCCGGCCCAACCCAAAACCGACGAGGATCAGGCATCATGAGCCGCCCCTGGAATTTTGCCGCCGGGCCTTCCACCCTGCCGCTCGAAGTCCTGCAGCAGGCCGCCGAGGAAATGTGCGATTGGCACGGCAGCGGCACCTCGGTCATGGAAATGAGCCATCGCGGCAAGCACTACAGCCGCATCCGCGACGAGGCCGAGGCCGACCTGCGCGCACTGCTGTCGGTGCCGGATGATTTCGAGGTCCTCTTCATGCAGGGCGGTGCATCGGCCCAGAATGCCATCGTGCCGCTGAACCTGATCGGCCGTGGGGGCCGGGGCCGGGCGGACTACGTGCTGAGCGGGCACTGGGCGCGCAAGTCCTTCAACGAGGCTGCCCGCTACGGCGACATCGCCGTGGCCGCCACAGCCGAATCCGAAACCGTCATCGACGGGCGCCGCTTCGGCTCCTGGTGCTGGCTGCCTGACCAGGCGCAGTGGCAGGTCCGCCCCGATGCGGCCTACCTGCACCTGTGCGCCAACGAGACCATTGGCGGGATCGAGCAGCCCGTCATGCCCGACATGGCCGCCCTGGGCGCACCCGACGTACCCCTGGTGGCCGACATGTCGTCCAACATCCTGTCCCGCCCCATCGATTTCTCGCGGGTAGGCATGGTCTATGCCGGCGCGCAGAAGAACGCCGGCCCGGCCGGGGTGACGCTGACCTTCGTGCGCAAGGACCTGATCGGCCATGCGCTGCCGTATTGCCCCTCGGTGTTCGACTATGCCAATGTGGCGGGCGCCCAGTCCATGTTCAATACGCCGCCGACCTATGCCATCTACGTGGCGGGCCTGGTCTTCAAGTGGCTGCTGCGCCAGGGCGGGGTTGCGGCGATGGATGCCGCCAGCGAAGCCAAGTCGCGTGCGCTGTACGACTACCTGGACAACTCCGATCTGTACGAAAACCGCATCGCGCCGTCCTGTCGGTCGCGCATGAACGTGCCGTTCTTCCTGCGCGACGAATCGCTGAACGCCGCATTCCTGGCCGAATCCGAGGCCGCCGGGCTGCTGGCCCTGAAAGGCCACAAGGCCGTGGGCGGCATGCGGGCGTCGCTGTACAACGCCATGCCCATGGAAGGCGTGCAGGCCCTGATCGATTTCCTCAAGGACTTCGAGGCCCGGCATGGCGGATGAAGAGACACTCCAGTCCAGGCTGGAACCCCTGCGCCGCCGCATCGATGCGCTGGATACGCAGATCCTCGATCTGCTCAACCAGCGCGCCCGCGCAGCCCTGGAAGTCGGCGAAGTCAAGCAGGCCTTCGATGCCGGGGGGGCAATCCTCAAGCCGGAGCGCGAGGCCCTGATCATCCGGCGCCTGCAGTCGGAAAATCCCGGCCCCATTCCCGAAGAAGCCGTGGCCGCCATCTGGCGCCAGATCATTTCCACCTGCCGCGGCCTGGAAAGCGTGCTGACCGCCGCCTTCCTGGGTCCGCAGGGCTCGTTTTCCGAGCAGGCGGCCTACGAGCATTTCGGCCATGCCATCAACGGCCTGCGCTGCGAGTCCTTCGACGAGGTATTCCGCGCCGTCGAGGCGGGCCAGGCGGACGTCGGCATCGTGCCGGTGGAAAATTCCACCGAGGGTGCCGTCAACCGCAGCCTGGACCTGCTGTTGAATTCCTCGCTCAAGGTGCTCGGCGAGCGCACCATCCGCATCCACCACAACCTGCTCACCCTGACCGGCGGGCTGGAAGGCGTGACCCGGGTGCTGGGGCATCCGCAGGCCCTGGCCCAATGCCAGGCCTGGCTCAGCCGCAATCATCCCGGGCTGGAACGCCTGCCCGTCGCCAGCAATGCCCAGGCGGCGCGCATGGCTTCCGAAGACCCCACGTGCGCGGCGATCGCCGGAGACGCGGCCGCTGCTGCCTGGGGGCTCAGCGCCGTGGCCAGCGGGATCCAGGACGACCCCCAGAACCAGACCCGCTTCGTGGCCGTCGGCCTGCGCGATGCCGGCCCCACCGGCCGCGACAAGACCAGCCTGGTCCTGGCCGTGCCGAACCGCGCCGGCGCCGTCTACGACATGCTGGCGCCGCTGTCCCGGCATGGCGTGTCCATGACGCGCCTCGAGTCGCGTCCCGCCCGCACGGGGCAGTGGGAATACTATTTCTATGTCGATCTGCTGGGCCACAGAGATGACGAGCCCGTTGCCCAGGCACTGGCCGAACTGCGCCAGCAGGTCGCCTTCTTCAAGATCCTGGGATCCTATCCCAGGCAGTGAGGCCCGCTTCATGACAAACACCCTGGCGCCCGCCCATATCCGGGCCATCGCTCCCTACCAGGCCGGAAAACCCATCGAGGAACTTGCCCGCGAATATGGGCTGGACCCGGATGGCATCATCAAGCTGGCTTCCAACGAAAACCCGCTCGGCTGCTCGGACCGTGTGCGTGCGGCGCTTTCCGAGGCCGCCGGCGCGCTGCACGGCCGCTACCCGGATGCCAACGGCTTCGACCTGAAGGCAGCCCTGGCGGCGCACCACGATATGCCCGCCGACTGGATCACCCTGGGCAACGGCTCCAACGACCTGCTGGAACTCGCGTCCCTGGCCCTGCTGGACGAGGGTACGTCGGCCGTCTATGCGCAGCACGCCTTCGTGGTCTACCGCCTCTGCACCCAGGCACGGGGCGCGCGCCACCTGATGGTGCCGGCGCGCGACTACGGCCACGACCTGGATGCCATGCTGGCGGCGATCGCAGACGACACGCGGCTGGTGTTCATCGCCAATCCGAACAACCCCACCGGCACCCATCAGCCCGGCGATCGCGTGCTGGCCTTCCTGGAATCCGTCCGGGAACGGCACGGGGACCGCGTCGTCGTGCTGCTGGACGAAGCCTATGACGAATACCTCGATCCCGAGGCGCGATCCGACAGCGTCCGGTGGGTGCGCGAATTCCCCAACCTGATCGTCACCCGCACCTTCTCCAAGGCCTACGGCCTGGCCGGCCTGCGGGTCGGCTATGCCCTGGCGCAGCCGGCGCTCACCGACCTGCTCAACCGGGTCCGCCAGCCCTTCAATGTCAACGTCCTGGCCCAGCTCGCCGCGCGCATCGCCCTGGCCGACACCGATTTCCTGGCCCGCACCTATGCCCTGAACCGGGCGGGCCGCGCGCAGCTGCAGGAAGGCTTCGCCGCGCTGGGTCTGGATTTCGTGCCCAGCTACACGAATTTCGTGCTGGTCAGGGTGGGCGATGCCGCGCGCGTGAATGGCGAGCTTCTGCGCCGCGGCGTGATCGTGCGGCCGGTGGCCGGCGACGGCCTGCCCGAGCATCTGCGGGTCAGCATCGGCCTGCCCGAGGAAAACGCCCGCCTCCTCGACGCCTTGAAGGCCGTGTTGCAGGCATGAACGGCGATCCCGGCGGGCAGCCTCTGGTTCCGGTGCTGGCCATCGTCGGCACGGGGCTGATCGGCGGTTCGTTCGCGGCGGCCTTGCGGCGGGTCGGGCAGGCGGGCAGGGTGCTCGGGGTCGGACGCAACCCGGCTTCGCTCCAGCGGGCGCGCAGCCTGGGCCTGATCGACGATGTTGCCAGCCTGGCCCAGGCGGCGGCCGAGGCCGACCTGATCTTCCTCGCCACTCCGGTGGGCGCCATGGCGCCGATCCTGCGGGATCTGGCCTCCCTGCTGCGACCCGACACCCTGGTCACCGACGCCGGCAGCACCAAGGCCGATGTGGCGCGGCTGGCCCAGGAAATCCTGGGCGAACGCCATGCGCAGTTCATTCCGGGCCATCCCATTGCCGGCTCCGAGATGGCCGGCCCCGAGGCGGCCGATCCCATGCTCTACCACGGCCGCAAGGTCGTGCTGACCCCCTTCGACGATACCCCGGGCGTGCTGCAGCATCGCCTGATCCGGGTCTGGGAGGCCTGCGGCGCGCGCGTTTCCCTGATGACGCCCGAGGCCCACGACCGGGCGCTGGCAGCCGTCAGCCATGTGCCGCATTTCCTCGCGGCTGCCTACATGACCCAGGTCATCCGGGCCGATGACGCCGACACGCGCCTGAACCTGGCCGGGACGGGTTTCCGCGACTTCACCCGGATCGCCGCGGGCTCCGCCGAGGTCTGGCGCGACATCTTTCTTTCCAACCGGGCGGCGGTGCTGCGCGAACTGGACGATTTCGACCAGGCACTGCAACTGCTGCGGGCTGCCCTGGAAGGCGACACCGATCCCGCTGCGCTCGAGACATTGCTCGAGCAGGCAGCGCTTGCCCGCCGGTTCTGGGGCGGCAGGAGCCAGATGCCATGAATACGACAGGCGCCGCCGTGCGCGAACCTTCCCTGCTGCTGGAGCCGGCCGTGCACGCGCGCGGCACGGTGACATTGCCGGGATCCAAGAGCATTTCCAATCGGGCGCTGCTGCTGGCGGCGCTGGCCGAAGGCGAAACCGAGCTCGAGGGACTGCTGGATTCGGACGACACCAGGGTCATGCGGGATGCCTTGCGAACCCTGGGGCTGGACCTGCGCCAGGATAACCCGGGGCGGGTGAGCCTGGCCGGCGCTGCCGAATGGCCCCGGAAACAGGCCGAACTGTTTCTGGGCAATGCGGGCACGGCCTTTCGGCCGCTGACGGCCGCCCTGGCCGTGATGGGCGGCGATTACCACTTGTCGGGTGTGCCACGCATGCACGAACGGCCCATCGGCGACCTGGTGCAGGCGCTGCGGGGCCTGGGTTGCGAGATCGCCTATGCCGGCCAGGAAGGCTATCCGCCCCTGCGCATCGGCCTGGGGCCCCTGGATGCGCAGCGCCCCGTGCGGGTGCGGGGTTCGGTGTCCAGCCAGTTCCTGACGGCGCTGCTGATGGCGGCGCCGATCGCGGCCCGGCGGTCTGGCCATGACGTCGTCATCGAGCTGGACGGCCCGCTGATCTCGAAACCGTACATCCTGATCACCCTGAACCTGATGGAGCGCTTTGGCGTGCGCGTCGGGCGCGAGGGCTGGGAACGCTTCGTCATTCCGGCCGATGCCCGCTACCGCGCCCCGGGCCACTACAGGATAGAAGGCGATGCCTCGTCCGCCTCGTATTTCCTGGGGCTGGGCGCCATCGCGGGCGGTCCCGTCCGCATCGAGGGCGTCGGCGGCGACAGCATCCAGGGCGACGTGGCCTTCGCCGAGGTGGTCGAAGCCATGGGCGCACAGGTGGAACGCGAGGCCGGTGCGCTGGTGGTGCGGGGCCGCGCGGTGGCCGATGGCGAGCGGCTCAGGGCCTTCGACCGGGACTTCAACCTGATTCCCGACGCCGCCATGACCGCCGCCGTGCTGGCCTTGTATGCGGACGGCCCATGCCGGCTGCGCAACATCGCCAGCTGGCGGGTCAAGGAAACCGACCGCATCGCCGCCATGCATGCCGAACTGGCCCGCCTGGGCGCGCGCGTGGAATCCGATGCCGACAGCCTGACGGTGCATCCCCTGCAGGCCGCGGACTGGCGCGCCGCCGAGATCCGCACCTACGACGATCACCGCATGGCCATGTGCTTCTCGCTGGCGGCATTCGGACCCGTGCCGGTGACCATCCTGGACCCGGGCTGCGTCAGCAAGACCTATCCGGACTATTTCGTGGATTTCCGCCGCCTGCTCGCAGCGGGCTGAGCCCCGGCCCGCCCCCCGCCAGGGCTGTCCGGGCGGCGAATCCCATCCACAGCAAAGGAATCTTCCATGGCCGCCGATCATCCTGGAAACGGCACCCCGGCGCAGGCAGCGCCAGTCATCACCATCGACGGCCCGACGGCCTCGGGCAAGGGCACGATCGCCCAGCGGGTCGCACAGGCCCTGGGCTGGCACGTGCTGGACAGCGGCGCGCTCTACCGCCTGACGGCCCTGGCCGTGCTGCGCGATGGGGGCGATGGCACCGACGAAGCCCAGGCGGCACGGCTCGCCCGGCGCCTGGACGTGCGTTTCCAGCCGGACGCCATTCTCATGGGCGGCGAGGATGTCGGCGCCCTGATCCGCCAGGAAGAAGTCGGCAACCTGGCTTCGCGCGTTGCCGCCTGGCCGGCGGTGCGCGAGGCCCTGCTGGCGCGTCAGCGGGATTTCCGCCGGACGCCGGGCCTGGTGGCCGACGGGCGCGACATGGGCACCGTGGTCTTCCCCGATGCCCCCCTGAAAATCTTCCTCGACGCGGACGTCGGGGTTCGGGCGCAGCGGCGCTATAAACAGTTGAAGGACAAGGGTTTTTCTGCTAATCTAGATGACCTTTTGCAAGACCTTAGGGCGCGCGATGCGCGAGACCGGGGTCGGGCGCATGCGCCGCTTGTTGCGGCGGCGGATGCGGTCACCGTGGATTCGTCCCACCAAGGGATCGATGACGTGGTGCGTCAAGTGCTGGATCTCTGGTCCGCACACGGGCCTGCCTGACGGGCGCCGACCGGCGTTTCCTTCGGGCAGGATGTTTTTTCACTCCGCCGGGTATTTGCCTGGCGTGTCATGATTGCCCTTCGGGGCCTATGGATCTATCTTTCATGTCCACCCTCACCACTGAAGCCGCCCTGGGCGGCGAAAGCTTCGCCGACCTGTTTGCCGCCAGCATCAAGGATCAGAACATGCGCTCCGGCGAGGTCATCTCCGCCGAAGTCGTGCGCGTCGACCACAATTTCGTCGTGGTCAATGCCGGCCTCAAGTCCGAAGCCTACATTCCCCTCGAAGAATTCCTGAACGACCAGGGCGACCTGGAAGTGCAGAGCGGCGACTTCGTCTCCGTCGCCATCGATTCCCTGGAAAACGGCTACGGCGACACGATCCTGTCGCGCGATCGCGCCAAGCGCCTGTCGGCCTGGCTGCACCTCGAGCAGGCCCTGGAATCCGGCGAGCTAGTCAACGGCACCATCACCGGCAAGGTCAAGGGCGGCCTCACGGTCATGACCAACGGCATCCGCGCCTTCCTGCCCGGTTCGCTGGTCGACCTGCGTCCCGTCAAGGACACCACCCCCTACGAAGGCAAGACCCTCGAATTCAAGGTCATCAAGCTCGACCGCAAGCGCAACAACGTCGTGCTGTCGCGCCGCGCCGTCCTCGAGGCCAGCATGGGCGAGGAACGCGAAAAGCTGCTCGAAACCCTGCATGAAGGCGCCATCGTCAAGGGCATCGTCAAGAACATCACCGACTACGGTGCGTTCGTCGACCTGGGCGGTATCGACGGCCTGCTGCACATCACCGACATGGCCTGGCGCCGTGTCCGCCACCCGTCCGAAGTGCTGCAGGTGGGTCAGGAAATCGAAGCCAAGGTCCTCAAGTTCGACCAGGAAAAATCCCGCGTCTCGCTGGGCGTCAAGCAGCTGGGCGAAGATCCCTGGATCGGCCTGGGCCGCCGCTACCCGCAAGGCACCCGCCTGTTCGGCAAGGTCACCAACCTGACCGACTACGGTGCGTTCGTCGAGGTCGAAGCCGGCATCGAAGGCCTGGTGCACGTTTCCGAAATGGACTGGACCAACAAGAACGTCGATCCGCGCAAGGTCGTGACCCTGGGCGAAGAAGTCGAAGTCATGGTCCTGGAAATCGACGAAGACCGTCGCCGCATCTCGCTGGGCATGAAGCAGTGCCGCCCGAACCCCTGGGAAGACTTCGCCGCGAACTTCAAGCGCGGCGACAAGGTCCACGGCGCCATCAAGTCGATCACCGACTTCGGCGTGTTCGTCGGCCTGCCCGGCGGCATCGATGGCCTGGTGCACCTGTCCGACATCTCCTGGTCCGAGTCCGGCGAAGAAGCCGTGCGCAACTTCAAGAAGGGCGACGAGATCGACGCCGTGGTTCTGGGCATCGACACCGACAAGGAACGCATCTCCCTGGGCATCAAGCAACTGGAAGGCGATCCGTTCAACAACTTCGTGGCCACCTACGACAAGGGCGCCGTCCTGTCGGGTACCGTGAAGTCCGTCGAGCCCAAGGGCGCCGTCGTGACGCTGTCCGTCGACGTCGAAGGCTACCTGCGCGCCTCGGAAATCTCCGCCGGCCGCGTCGAGGACGCCACCACGGTTCTGCATGCCGGCGACCAGGTCGAGGCCATGATCATCAACATCGATCGCAAGGCGCGTTCGATCCAGCTGTCGATCAAGGCTCGCGACAACGCTGAAACGGCCGAAACCATCCAGCGCATGACCGAAGCCAGCGCCTCCTCGGGTACCACCAACCTGGGCGCCCTGCTGAAGGCCAAGCTCGACCAGCAGCGCGACGAGTGATGCCTGGCCTGACCAAGTCCGAACTCATCGCCGTGCTGGCGAGCCGCTACCCGCAGTTGGCGGCTCGCGACATGGACTTTGCAGTCAAGACGGTCCTGGACGCGATGGCCGATGCGCTGGCCCAGGGCCAGCGCATCGAAATCCGCGGCTTCGGCAGCTTTTCCCTGTCGCGGCGCCAGCCGCGCGTGGGGCGCAACCCGAAGTCCGGTGAAAAAGTGCACGTGCCGGCCAAGCTGGTCCCGCACTTCAAGCCGGGCAAGGAATTGCGCGAACGGGTGGATCAGGGCCCCGGCGGCGGCGACGCCGACGAGCCCGCCACCGTAGCCGACCTCTACCAAGCCCGAATGATGGGATGAGCCAGGACACACAATAGCCCCCTGCGGGCTATTGTGTGCCTGGCGAATCCGAGCGGCCTGCAGGCCGCGAGGTGGAGAGCTGTCCCGGCGGGAGAAATCCTGTGCCTGGCGAATCCGAGTGGCCTGCAGGCCGCGAGGTGGCCATCGAGTCCGGATGACGGGCGGTGCTTCTTGCGAAGCGCCGCCCGTTTTCCATTTGAGCATTGTCTTTGCGTTTACAATGGCGGGATTGCCCCGAGGAGCTTGTCGCATGCGCTACCTGGTCTGGATTCTGAGGCTGGTGATCTTTGTCATCGTGCTGCTTTTCGCCCTGAAAAACACGGCGCCGGTGGATGTCGGCCTGTTTGCCGACCATGTCCTGAGCCAGGTCCCGCTGATCGTCGTGATGCTGGTGGCCTTCATCCTGGGCGTTGCCTTCGGCCTGCTCATGGCGGCCACGTCCCTGCTGCGCCGCCGCCGCGAGATCAACCGCCTGCGCCGCGAGCTGGCCAGGGCGCAGGACGCCATCGACCACCCCCAGGCGGCGTCCGCTCCGGTGATCCCCGAAACCGTCGCGCCGCTGGCGCCCCTGTAAATTCCCGGGGAGCGGGTCGTGGATTTCGAGCCCTGGTGGCTGATCATCGTTCCGGTGCTGTTCGGCCTGGGCTGGCTGGCGGCGCGCTTCGATTTCCGCCAGATGCTGTCGGAAACCCGGGCGCTGCCGGATTCCTACTTCAAGGGGCTGAACTTCCTGCTCAACGAGCAGCCCGACCGCGCCATCGACGCCTTCGTCGAAGTCGCCAAGCTCGACCCGGAAACCACCGAACTGCATTTCGCCCTGGGCAGCCTGTTCCGCCGCCGCGGCGAGATCGAGCGCGCCATCCGGGTGCACCAGAGCCTGCTCTCGCGCGAAGATCTGCCCCTGCGGGACCGCGAGAACGCCCAGCTGGCCCTGGCCCAGGATTTCCTCAAGGCCGGCATGCTCGATCGCGCCGAAAAGGGATTCCAGGCGGTGCTGCAGACGCGTCACGTCCTGGAAGCCCTGCGCGCCCTGGTCCGCATCCACGAATCCGAGCACGACTGGGACAAGGCGATCGACACCGTCCAGCAATTGCGCAGCCGCATCGACGAGCCCGTGCCGCAGCTGGCGCATTACCACTGCGAGCGTGCCCAGGCGCTGATGGAATCCGGCAAGCCAGACCTCGACGCCGCAGCGCGGGCGCTGGATGCCGCCGAGGATGCCGCGCGCCGGAACGGCGCCACGCCCGCGTCGGAAACCCGCGTGCGCATGTTGCGCGCTCGCCTGGCGGCCCTGCGCGGCGATCTCGAATCCCAGCGCGCCCATCTCCAGGATGTCCTGTCCACGGCACCGGAATTCTCGGGCCTCGTCGCCCAGCCGCTGCTCGACTGCCATGCGGCACTGGGGCGCGCCGCCGAAGGCCTGTCGCTGTTGCGCGACCAGTACGGGCGCCTGCCCACGCTCGACCTGTTCAACGTGATCTTCCGTGCCTTGCGCACCACGGAAGGCGCAGCCCCCGCCTGGGCTTTCGCCCGCCAGGCGCTGCGCGCCCATCCGTCGCTGCTGGGCCTCGACCGCCTGCTCGAAGTCGAGCTCGCCCAGGGCGAGGACGTGCCTGGCGCCACCCTGGTGCCGGGCGCCGACCTGGGCCTGCTGCGCAGCATGATCCACAAGCATACCCAGCGCCTTGACCGCTACGCCTGCGGGCATTGCGGTTTCGAGGCGCGGCGCTATTACTGGCAATGCCCGGGCTGCAACACCTGGGAAACCTATCGGCCTCGCCGCCTGGAGGAAATTCGATGACGCCATTCCCGATCCGCGCGGCCGCCGCTGCCCGGATCCTTGTCGCCGGCGACATCATGCTGGACCGCTACTGGTTCGGTGAAGTCGACCGCATCTCGCCCGAGGCGCCGGTCCCCGTGGTGCGGGTCGCCCGCCGCGAAGACCGGCTGGGCGGTGCGGCCAACGTGGCACGCAACATCGTCGCGCTGGGCGCCAGCGTGGGGCTGCTGGGCGTGGTGGGCGCCGACGAGGCGGGCGCCCGCGTGCGCACGCTGACGCGCGAAGCCGGCGTCAGGGACCATCTGGTCGAAGACGCCGACGGCATGGACACCACGCTGAAGATGCGGGTGCTGGGGCGCCAGCAGCAATTGCTGCGGGTGGATTTCGAGCAGGGGCCGGGCGCACGCGCACTGGACGCGCTCGATGCCGGCCTGGCGGACGTCCTGGGGAACTACGATCTGCTGGTGCTGTCGGATTATGCCAAGGGCGCCCTGTCCAGGGTCGAACCCATGATCCGTGCCGCCCGCGAGCGCGGCATCCCGGTGCTGGTCGATCCCAAGGGTCACCGTTATCCGCGCTATCGGGGGGCCACGCTGGTCACGCCCAACCGCAGCGAAATGCAGGACGCCGTGGGACGCTGGGATTCGGAAGAAGACCTGACGCGCCGCGCCCAGGCGCTGCGCCAGGAGCTCGAACTGGAAGCCCTGCTGATCACCCGGTCCGAGCAGGGCATGACCCTGTACACCGCCGAAGGCCGCCGGCACGCGGATGCCCAGGCGCACGAAGTCTTCGACGTCTCGGGCGCGGGCGATACCGTGCTGGCCACCCTGGCCGTCGCCCGGGCAGCCGGCCTCGACTGGTTCGAGGCCATGACGTGGGCCAACCGCGCCGGCGGCATCGTCGTCGGCAAGCTGGGCACATCCATCGTCACCGCAGAGGAATTGATATCATGATCGTGGTCACCGGCGCCGCCGGCTTCATCGGCAGCAACCTGGTCCGCGGGCTGAATGCGCGCGGCATCACCGACATCCTGGCGGTCGACGACCTGACCGACGGCGACAAGTTCCGCAACCTGGTCGACCTGGAAATCGCCGATTACCAGCACAAGGACGAATTCCGCCGTCGTGTCCTGGCGGGCGAACTGCCGCGCCCCGAGGCCGTGTTCCACCAGGGCGCCTGCTCCGACACGACGGAGCGGGACGGGCGCTTCATGATGGACAACAACTTCCGCGTCACGCTGGAGCTGTTCGAATACTGCCAGGCCCGGGAAGTCCCGTTCCTGTATGCCTCCTCGGCAGCCGTCTACGGGGCCGGCCCGCGCTATGCCGAGGACCCGTCCTGCGAGTCGCCGCTGAACGTCTACGGTTATTCCAAGCTGCTCTTCGACCAGGTCCTGCGCCGGCGCATGGACAGGCTCACGGCCCAGGTGGTGGGCCTGCGCTATTTCAATGTCTACGGTCCGCGCGAACAGCACAAGGGTCGCATGGCGTCGGTGGCCTTCCACAACATGAACCAGTACGTGCGCGAAGGCCATGTGCGGCTGTTCGGCGGCTGGGACGGCTATGCCGACGGCGGCCAGCAGCGCGACTTCGTTTTCGTCGACGACGTGGTCAAGGTCAACCTGCACTTCCTGGACCACCCGGAAGTCTCCGGCATCTTCAACTGCGGCACCGGGCGCGCCCAGCCCTTCAACGATGTCGCCCAGACCGTGGTCAACAGCCTGCGCGTGCATCAGGGCCAGCTCGCTCTGCCGCTGCAGGAACTGGTGGCGGGCGGGCAGCTGCGCTATATCCCGTTCCCGGATGACCTGAAAGGCCGCTACCAGAGCCATACCCAGGCGGACCTGACCCAATTGCGCGCCGCCGGCTATACGGGCGCCTTCAGCGATGTGCAGACCGGGGTCAATGCCTATGTCGGCCGGCTGCTGGAATCCGGAGGATTGGCGATCGGCTGATGCCGGCACGCGCCGGTCGCGCGTGTTTTTCCGGGTGGACATTCCGGATCACGGCCGCCTCCATGCGCCCTGAGTCCAGGGCATCATGACCGTACCTTCACACCACAGGAGTCGGTCATGAATCCTTTTCTGCACGATACCGCCGGCGTGCCCGCGGGCGAGAATTCCGGCGCCGCCCATGTGCCCGCTGCGCAGGCCGGCATGCCGGCCGCGGGCAGGAGCGCCCGCAGGGTCTTCATCCCCGGCCGGCGGCATCCGGCCCGCTCGCGCGCGGCCCGCCGTCCCGCCCGCGGCCTGTCGCGCCTGCTGGCGGCAGCCAGCCTGGCCACCCTGGCCTGGGTTGGCCCGGCGGGCGCCGTCGATCTGAACACCGCAACGCTCGACCAGTTGCAGGGCATTCGCGGCATCGGACCCAGGACTGCCCGGATCATCCTCGACGAGCGCGAGCGGGGCGGCCGCTACCTGTCGTTCGCCGACCTGTCGGACCGGGTGCGCGGCATCGGGCCGCGCCGGGCGCAGGCCCTGCAGTCGGCAGGCCTGACCATCGATGGCGGCGGCACGCGCGTGTCGGGGCAGGGACGTCAGGCGGCTGCGCCGGCCGCCAAGCCGGCGCCAGGCAGTCGAAGTCCATTGACACGTGAAGAAAAAAGCGGAAAATAAAATCACCCCTGCGGGCGTGGGTGCTTTGTGGCCCCGGGGGCAGCATCATCTCGTGGCATGTGGCTGCGGGCGTACGGTCGGGACCTCGGCCAGTGCGCGTTGCAACCATCCATAAAACAACCAGAACCTCGGGAGACGCAGATGCATGCACGAAATGCTTCCACGCTTGCGCTTGCACTGGCCGCCACAGGTTTGTTGTCGCTGGCGGCCGTCCTGACGCCTGTCCGGGCCCAGACCCCCAGCCTGCAGGAATTCAAGTACTGCAAGGCTGACGTCGAACGCCTGTGCAAAGGCGTCCGTCCAGGCGAAGGTCGCCTGCTGAAATGCCTGAAGACGCACGAAGACAGTCTCAGTGTCGGCTGCGCCAAGGAACTCAAGGCATTGAAGACCGAAACCGGCAAATAGATCGCGGCGTCTTGACCGTGTCATCTTTCCTACCCCGCCATGTCGTGTGCGGACAGGAGGCCCAATGAGAACCCGACCCGCATGGCTGGCCGCGCCGCTCCTGGCGTTGCTGGCCGCCTGCTCGACTGCGCCGACGCAGCCCGCTTCGTCCTCGCCGGCGCCTTCCGGCTTTCTGAAAGACTACAGCCTGCTGGCGCCCGACCCCGGAAATCCCGACTACCGGCACTACACTGCGCCGGGCGTAAGCGCCGGGCAGTACCGCAGTTTCATCATCGATGAGCCTGTGTTCATCATCAATACGCATGAGGCGTATGGGGCGCTCAGCCCTGGGCGCCTGCAGGCGATCTCGGACTACTACACGTCCCGGCTGGCGACCGCGCTCAGTCGCCATTACCGGGTGGTCCGTGAGCCTGGTCCGGGGGTGGCGCGTCTGCGGCTCGCCGTCGTGGGCCTGATCGAGACCGGTCCCCAGTTCAAACTCCGCGATCTTGTGCCGGCCAAGGCCCTGTTCAACGTGGCGCGAATGGCTGCAGACAAGACACCGTATGTCCTGCAGATGTCCATTGAGAGCGAGGCGCAGGACAGCGTGACGGGAAAGCTGCTGGGCGCGGCGGTCGACAGCCGCGAGAGCCGGAAGACCGTGACGGGCCGGGAGGCGCCGCCTTCGGACGATCAGGTGCATGATCTGATCGACTACTGGGTGGCCCGTTTTGTTGCGCGGCTGGATCGCGCCAACGGTTATCCGGCGGCGGCCGATGAGTAACGCAGAGTGTCGCGACGGATTATGTGCACTGGCCTGGCATGGCGGGGTCGCCGCAGTGTTCTGCGCGGCAATCCTGCTTGCCGGCTGCAGGGACGGGGGGACCACTGAAGCGCAGCCGCCGCGGCAGGTGCTGACCCTGACGGTCAGGGCGGCATCTGCCGACAACCTGGGGGTGTTCGTCGGCGCCATCGCGGCGCGGCACGTCAGCGACCAGGGGTTTCGCGTGCCCGGCACGGTGCTGCGCCGGCAGGTCGAAGTCGGACAGCATGTGAGCGCGGGCCAGCCGTTGCTGCAGCTCGATCCCAGCAATTTCAAGCTGACGCTCCAGCAGGCCAGGGCGCAGCTGGATGCGGCGACCAGCAAGGCGGCGCAGGCCAGGGTCGATCTGGGCCGCGATGCCGTACTGCTGAAGCAGAATTTCATCAGCCAGGCGGCTTACGACCGGGACAAGATCGCCCTGGATACTGCGGTTGCTGAACTGCAGGCCGCGCAAGCCCAGTATGACGAAGCCGCCAACCAACTGGATTATGCGACCCTGCGGGCGGCGGTCGATGGGCTGGTCACGGCCATCGACGTCGATGTCGGGCAAGTCGTGGCGGCGGGCCGGACGGCCGTGAGCATCGCTCGGGATGGTGATCGTGAGGTCGTCATCAGCATCCCTGAAACACGTCTGGATCAATTGCGCTCGGCGGGCAGGCTGACGGTGTCGCTGTGGGCCGATCCCGGAAAATCCTGGCCGGCGCGGTTGCGGGAAATCGATCCGGCCGCCAACAGTACTACGGGCACCTACGATGCCCACGTGACCGTGCTGGAACCGGATGCCTCTCTGCGGCTGGGTATGACGGCCTATGTGCACCTGGAAGGCCCGGCCGCAGGCCCGCAGTACGCCGTGCCGCTGACCGCCGTGGTGTATCCGAAACCGGATGCGCCCGCCATTTGGAAGGTCGGGGCGGATGAGGGCGTGGAAACCCATCCGGTCGTGGTCGCTTCCGTGCGCGGCGACACCGCCTACATCGCATCGGGCCTGACCGACGGGGATGTGATCGTGACCAAGGGTGGCAACCTGCTGCATCCCGGACAGAAAGTGGTCCCCGTGGCCGGACCCGGGGCGGGGGACTGAATCGTGTCCCGGTTCAATCTTTCGCGGTTGGCCCTGGCGCACCAGCAATTCGTGCTGTTCTCGATCATCGTGTTCGTGCGCAGCGGTGGCTACGCGTATTTCCACCTGGGGCAGGCAGAAGATCCCGACTTCACGGTCCGGTCGATGATGATCCAGGCCAACTGGCCCGGTGCCACGGTCGGGCAGATGGAAGGCCAGGTGGCCGACAAACTCGAAAAAAAGCTGCAGACGCTGGCCGAACTGGACAACGTCAAGACCATGGTGCAGCCGGGCAGCGTCCGGCTGATGGTGACGCTGCGCGACGATCTGTCTCCCGCTGCGGTGCCCGAGGCCTGGTACCAGGTACGCAAGAAGATCGGAGACATGCAGTACACCCTGCCCCGGGGGGTGCAAGGGCCGTTCTTCAACGATGAGTTCGGCACCACCTACGGCAACATCTTCGTACTGACCGGACAGGACTTCAGTTATGCGCAACTGAAGGATTACGCCGATACCGCGCGCGAGGCGTTCCTGCGGGTGCCGGATGTCGATCAGGTCAGCCTGCTCGGTGATCAGGATCAGCGCATCTATATCGAATATGCCAACGCCAAACTGGCGGCTCTGGGCATCGACCCGGACCAGATCGTCCAGACGCTGAAGGCCATCAACGCCGTGCAGCCGGCCGGCGTCGCGCAGACGCGGGATCAGCAGGTGCGGATACAGGTCAGCGGCAATTTCGATTCGGTGCAGGCCATCCGTGACCTTGGCATCCAGGCCAAGGGCCAGATATTCCGGCTGGGCGATGTGGCGTCCGTCACGCGCGGCTACGTGGACCCGCCGGCATCCAGGATGTATTTCAACGGTGTGCCCGCCCTGGGCCTGGCCATCAGCATGCGCAGTGGCGGTGATGTCCTGGAATTGGGCAAAGGATTGCAGGCCGTCGCCGACACCCTGCGGCAACGGTTTCCCATCGGGGTGTCCCTGGATACGGTGTCCGACCAGCCGCGTGTGGTCAGGGACGCCGTCGACGAGTTCACCGAAAGCCTGTACGAAGCAGTCGGCATCGTGCTGGTGGTGTGTTTTCTGTCGCTGGGGCTGCGCACCGGCTTCGTGGTGGCGCTGTGCATTCCCTTCGTGCTGGCCGTGACGTTTTTCGTCATGTATCTCGGCGGCATCGATCTGCAGCGGATTTCCCTGGGGGCGCTGATCATTGGGCTGGGGCTCATGGTCGACGACGCCATCATCGCTGTCGAGGTCATGGTGCTGAAGCTCGAGGAAGGATGGGATCGCGTGCGCGCGGCCAGTTTCGCCTATGTCAGCACGGCGTTTCCGATGCTGACCGGCACGCTGATCACCGTGGCGGGCTTTCTGCCGGTCTTTCTCGCCAGAACCTCGTCTGCCGAATACACCCGTTCACTGTTCGAGGTTGTCGGTGTGTCGCTGATCGTCTCATGGTTCGTAGCGGTGCTGGTGACGCCCTATATCGGGTTCAAGCTGCTGCCGGACTTCGGCGGCAGGGCGCATGACGAGCATGCCGTCTACCAGGGCGTGTTCTATCGCAGGTTCCGGGGCCTGGTCGGCTGGTGCGTGAAGCGCAGCATGCTGGTCGTGGCCGTGACCGTGCTGCTGTTCGTCGTGTCGGTCGCCCTGTTCCGCTGGGTGCCCAAGCAGTTCTTTCCGTCCTCGGACCGCCCCGAACTGATCGTGGATCTGTGGTTCCCGCAGAATGTGTCCTTCGACGAGATCCGGCGGCAGTCCCAGGTGCTCGAACAGACATTGCTCGGCGACGAGGACATCGTGTCGGTCACGACCTATGCCGGGCGTGGCAGCCCGAGATTCTATCTGCCCCTGAACGTGCAGACGCAGACCAACCTGGCCGAACTGGTCGTGATGACCAAGGGTATTGCGCAGCGGGAACGTACGCTGCTGAAGATCCAGGACCTGCTCGGGACCGAGCTTCCCGGTGTGCGCGGCCGTGTCACCCGGCTCGAGAACGGACCGCCGGTCGGCTATCCGATCCAGCTGCGCCTGAGCGGCACGGACGATGCCCAATTGCTGCAGATCGCCGACGAAGTGATGGCGAGACTGCGGACACGCCGCGACATCCGCGACGTCAACATGGACTGGGGGGAACGCATCACCACGCTCAGGGTGGATGTCAACCAGGATCAGGCGCGCACCTTGGGCGTGAGTTCCCGCGGTATCGCACAGGCCCTGCAGACCTCCGTGACCGGCCTGGACGTCACCCAGTATTACGAGGGCGATGAGACGCTGGATGTCGTCATGCGGCTGACCGACGCCGGCCGCAGCGATCTGGACCGGCTCAAGGACCTCTATATTCATACCCGCTCCGGTGCTTTCGTGCCGCTCACGCAGATCGCCACGCTGCATGTATCCAGCGAGAGCAGCATGCGCTGGCGCCGCAATGGCGTGCCGACCGTCACGGTGCAGGCCGATGTGGCCAATGGCGCCCAGGCCAACGATGTGTCGGCGGCGATCTGGCCGGCCATCCAGACCTATGCCGCAACGTTGCCGCCCGGCTATGACATCGTGCTGGGCGGCACGCTGGAATCCAGCCAGCGTTCGCAGGCGGCGATCAAGACGGTCCTGCCCCTGGTCGGGATAGTGGTGCTGTTCCTGCTCATGATCCAGTTGCAGCACATGGGCAAGATGCTGCTGGTGGTGCTGACCGCGCCGCTGGGCATGATCGGTGTCACGGCAATCATGCTGGCCTTCCGGATTCCGTTCGGCTTCGTGGCCATGCTGGGGGTGCTGGCCTTGTTCGGCATGATCATCCGCAACTCCGTCATCCTGATCGTGCAGATCGGGCAGGCCCAGTCGGAAGGCGTGCCGCTGCACGAGGCGATCATAGAGTCTTCCGTGCATCGCCTGCGGCCCATCCTGCTCACGGCGGCCTCCGCGGTCCTGGCGATGATCCCCCTGACACAGTCGGTCTTCTGGGGGCCGATGGCCTGGGCGATCATGGGAGGCCTGACGGGCGCCACGCTGCTGACCCTGCTGTTTCTGCCGGCTGCTTATGCGCTGGCATTCCGGTCCGGCGGCCATGAAAAAAAGGGGGAGCAGGGATGACGTTCGCCAAGGCCTCGCGCCCGCTGGTCGCCGGCCTGCTGTTGCTGGTGGCCGGGTCCGCCGGTGCGATGAATCTGCGCGAGGCCGTCGATCGGGCCCGCGTGCATGATCCCACGCTCGAAGCGGCGCGCTTCGCCTACGCGGCGGGCCAGGAAAGCGCCAGGCAGGGCACGGCCTTGTATCTGCCCCAGATTACGGCCACGGGCACGTACAGCCATGTGCATGTCAATTCGGTGTCTACGCTGCAGGGCCGTCGGTCGCAGCCCTCGCTGGTGGGGGACGCCTCGGGCTTCGTACGGGGCTTTACCGTGACTTTGACGCAACCCATCTACAATGCAGCCGTCAGCACGGGGGCCAGGCAGCTCAAGGATCAGGCCAGGCTGGCCGAAATCCAGTTCCGGGGCGCCCGGCAGAACCAGGTGCTCAGTGTCGCCCAATCGTATTTCGGTGTGCTGATGGCCAAAGAAAACCTGGAACTCGCCCATGAGCAGCAGGCGGCGATCATGCAGCAACTGGCCAGCGCACAGGCGCGCTTCAATGTCGGCAAGGCCAACATCACCGATGTACGCGATGCCCAGGCTCGCGCGCAGGCTGTGGCGGCACAGATCATTGCGGCGGAAAATGCGCTCGAGGTCCAGCGGCAGCAGTTCAAGAGCCTGGTTGGCACGCTGCCCGCCGATCTGAGCCAGGCATCGCCCGGGTTCAAGCCCGTGGCACCTGATCCGGACGATGTCCAGGCCTGGATCGAGCGGGGCCGATCGGACAATCTGAATGTGCTGGGGGCGCGGGTCCAGATTTCGATCGCCGAGGCGGATGTCGACAAGAATCAGATCTACAACCGCCCTCAACTGGATCTGTACATGAGCTATCAGGACGCCAGCCAGAGCGGAGGCCTGCCTTTGCTGGTGATGCCGGATCGGTCCAGGCAGACCGTCATTGGCTTGCAGCTGAACGTGCCGCTGTTCGCGGGAGGCAGCTACGACTCCAAACTGCGTCAGGCCATCGATCAGAAACGTCAGGCCGATGCGCAATTGCAGGCGGCGATGCTGACCAGTGATGTGCAGATCCGCGAGCAGTTCCAGGCGGTCGAGGTGGCCGTGCCGCAGATCGAGGCACTGGAAAAAGCCGTGATCGCCGCCAAGAGCGCCCTGGATGCCACGCTGTTGGGTGCCACCGTGGGCGAACGCACCACCCTGGATGTGTTGAATGCCCAGCAGCAGTATTTCTCGGCACGGCAGAACCTGGATGCCGCGCGCTATCAGTACCTGCTGTCGCGCCTGAATCTGGCAGCCCTGGTGGGCGCGCTGGGTGAACCGGACGTGGATGGCGTCGATCATTACCTGTCGGTCCGGCAGCGGCCGGGACGCGCCGGGCGCTCGCGCTGAGCCGGTCTGGCGCGCATCTTCAGGGTTTTGTCATATCCTTATGACTGCGAAAGCAGATCGTGCCGTGCGCCGGATGGGCGGGTGTATGATTTCGTCCATGAAAACCTACCCCACCATCGAAGACATCATCGGTTCCACGCCCCTGGTGCGCCTGCAGCGGGTGCCGGGCGACGTCGGCGAGCCGCGTGGCAACGTCATCCTGGCCAAGCTGGAAGGCAACAATCCGGCCGGTTCGGTCAAGGACCGCGCCGCCCTCAGCATGATCCGCCAGGCCGAAGCGCGCGGCGAAATCCGTCCCGGCGACACCCTGATCGAGGCGACCAGCGGCAACACCGGGATCGCCCTGGCCATGGCGGCCGCCGTGCGCGGCTACCGCATGGTCCTGATCATGCCGGACAACTCGACCCAGGAACGCTGCGCCGCCATGAAGGCCTATGGGGCCGAGCTCATCCTGACCCCTTCGAAGGATGGCGGCATGGAATACGCCCGCGACCTGGCGCTGCAGATGCAGGCCGAGGGCAAGGGCAAGGTCCTGGACCAGTTCTCCAACGCCGACAATCCGCGCGCCCATTACGAAACCACCGGCCCGGAAATCTGGGAACAGACCGGCGGTGGAATCACGCACTTCGTCAGCGCCATGGGCACGACCGGCACCATCATGGGGGTGGGCTCGTACCTGCGCGAACGCAATCCGGCCGTGCGCATCGTCGGCGCCCAGCCGGCCGAAGGCGCCCACATTCCCGGCATCCGCAAATGGCCGGAAGCCTACCAGCCCAGCATCTACAACCCCGCCGGCGTCGACACCTTCGAGCCCATCACCCAGGAACAGGCGGAAACCATGGCCCGGCGCCTGGCCGCCGAGGAAGGCATATTCGGCGGGATCTCCTCGGCCGGCGCGGCCGTGGCCGCTCTGCGCGTGGCCGCCACGGTGCGGGATGCCACCATCGTCTTCATCGTCTGCGACCGGGGCGACCGCTACCTGTCTTCCGGCGTGTTCGGCTGACCGGAAGCCGGGTTCGGATCCGCCTGTGGCGGGCTTGCCCGGTCCTGGAGATACCCCCGGCGGATGGCTAAGCGCCGGGTCCGCCAAAGCGGTTCGGATCCCCGTAGCCGATGCGGTCGGCGATCTCGTGCGCCAGGTCCGCCACCGACGCCGCATAGAAGTAGCTGCGGTTGTAATGGGTGATGGCGAAGAAATTGGGCGTGGCGCAGCGCACGTCGTGCGTGCCGCGGATTTCGTCGCGCAGGTCGATCACCCCCAGCGCCTGGGCCTGCCAGGCCGGACCGCCGCCAGGCAGCGCCTGCGCGCCGGCGGCCTTCAGCGTGGCCCAGTCGCTTTCCGGCTTCAGCCCGTCCTGGGCCAGCTGTGCGGCGCCGGCGGGCAGGATCACGGGGGCGAAGACAGGCACGTCGCGCACCCAGCCGTGGGCCTGCAGGAATGCCGCCACCGAGGCAATGGCGTCGTCGGTATTGCTGGCCAGGTCCACGCGGCCGTCGCCGTCGCCGTCCACCGCGTAGCGCATCAGGCTGCCCGGCATGAACTGGGGCAGCCCCATGGCGCCCGCGAACGAGCCTTCCACGACACGCGCATCCAGTTCCCCCCGGTGGTCCAGCACGATCAGATCGGCCAGCTGCTCGCGGAACATCGCCTGGCGTTCCGGCCGGTTCGGGTCGGGATAGCGGAATCCCAGGGTCGTGAGCGTATCCAGGACCCGGTGGTCGCCGGTGTAGCGGCCATAGACGGTCTCGATGCCGATGATGGCCACGATGATCGAGGGCGGTACACCCGTGCGGGCGCTGGCCCGGTCGATCGCTGCCCGATGTTCCTGCCAGAAAGAGACGCCTTCGCGGATGCGTACCGCGTCGACGTGGCGCTGGCGGTAGCTGGTCCAGGCGCGGCGGATGCGGCCCGTGCGCGTGGGTGGCGCCATCAGCCGGACCGCGGTGGCGTCGTAGCGCGCCTCGGTCAGCAGGGCTTCGACCCGGTCCAGGGGCAGGTCATGGGCCTGTGCGGTCTGGTGGGCGAAGGCCTGCACCTCGGGCAGCAGGCGGCCGTCCGTGCCAAGGAAATCGCCCCGGATTCCCCCCGGTTTCCCGCCGGTTTCTGTTCTGCTAGAATTAATACGATCGTTTGAAACAATTGTTTGATTCGTTGTTCCCGCAAGGGCAGCGGAGGACGGTCCGGAATCGCTGTGGCTGCTGGCGCAGCCCGAGATAAAAAGCGACGCTACGGCAACTTGCAAAATACGGGTTGGTCTGAACATAATCGCCCTTATGGAGACACTCTATATTACCCATCCAGCCTGCCGCCTGCATGAGATGGGGACCTGGCACCCCGAATCCCCACAGCGCCTGGATGCGGTGGCCGACCAGCTGGCTGCAAATGGTCTGATGGACTTCCTGTCTCAGCGCACGGGGCGCAATGCCCGACCCGAAGACGTGCTGCGGGTGCACACGCCGGAATACCTGTCGTTCCTGCGCCAGCATGCGCCGGCGCATGGCTATTTCCCCGTCGATCCGGACACGATCATGAATCCGGAAACCCTGCAGGCCGCCTGGGCGGCAGCGGGCGCGGGCCTGACGGCACTGGACGAGATCATGGCCGGTCATGCACAGACCGCCTTTTGCGCCATCCGCCCGCCGGGGCATCATGCCTGTCCCGGAAAGGCCATGGGTTTCTGCTTCTTCAACAACATCGCCATCGCTGCGCGCTATGCACTGGACCACTACGGCCTGTCGCGCATCGCCATCGTGGATTTCGACGTCCATCACGGCAACGGGACGGAAGAAGTATTCATGACCGAATCCCGGATCATGATGTGCAGTTTCTATCAATACCCCCTGTTCCCGGACACGCGTCACGAAGACCTGGGTCCGAACATGATCAACCTGCCGGTCGATGCGTATTCCGGCGGCGATGTGATCCGCCGCCTCGTGACGGAATACTGGCTCCCGGCGCTGCGTGATTTCCGGCCCGAGCTGATCCTGGTGTCGGCGGGGTTCGACGCCCATCGCGAGGACGACATGGGCAGCCTGAAACTGGTCGAGGCGGACTACGCCTGGATCACCGAACGTCTGGTCGAGATCGCGGCCGACTCCGCCCAGGGGCGGATCGTCAGCTTTCTCGAAGGCGGTTACGACCTGTCCGCCCTGGGGCGCAGCGCGGTGGCGCATGTGCGGGCGCTGGGCGGTTACTGATGGGGCCGCGCGCGATGCGATTCGTCGCCGGGCGCGGCCATCCTGTTTTCTTTCCATTCTGGAGTATGCTCGATGAAGGTCCTGGTACCGGTCAAGCGCGTCGTTGACTACAACGTCAAGGTGCGCGTGAAATCCGATCACACTGGCGTGGACATCGCCAACGTCAAGATGTCCATGAACCCGTTCGACGAAATTGCCGTCGAAGAAGCCACCCGCCTGAAGGAAAAGGGCGCCGCCGCCGAGATCGTGGCCGTGTCCTGCGGGGTGGCGCAATGCCAGGAAACCCTGCGGACCGCCATGGCGATCGGTGCCGATCGCGGCATCCTCGTGCAGACCGACGCCGAGCTGCAGCCGCTGGCGGTGGCCAAGCTGCTCAAGGCCCTGGTGGACAAAGAACAGCCGGGCCTGGTGATCCTGGGCAAGCAGGCAATCGACGACGATGCCAATCAGACCGGCCAGATGCTGGCCGCGCTGCTGGACTGGCCGCAGGCCACCAACGCCAGCAAGGTCGAGGTCCAGGGTGACCGCGTCCAGGTCACCCGCGAAGTCGACGGCGGCCTGGAAACCCTCAGCCTGGCGCTGCCGGCCGTCGTCACGACCGACCTGCGCCTGAACGAGCCGCGCTACGTGACGCTGCCCAACATCATGAAGGCGAAGAAAAAACCGCTGGAAACCGTTGCCCCCGATGCGCTGGGCGTGGATGTGGCGCCCCGCCTGAAGACGCTGAAGGTCTCCGAGCCGCCCAGCCGTTCGGCCGGCGTCATCGTGCCCGATGTGGCAACCCTGGTGGACAAACTCAAGAACGAAGCGAAGGTGGTGTAAATGAGCATTCTGGTTATTGCCGAACATGACAACGCCCAGCTGGGCGCTGCGACCCGCAACGCCGTTGCCGCCGCGGTGGCGATCGGCAGCGACGTGCACGTCCTGGTGGCGGGCTCCGGCGCACGCGCCGTGGCCGACCAGGCGGCTCAGGCCGCCTCGGTGAGCAAGGTCCTGCTGGCCGATGGGCCGGCGCTGGCCGAAGGCCTGGCCGAGAACCTGGCCGCGCAGGTGCTGGCGGTGGCCGGCGGCTACAGCCACATCCTGTTTGCCTCCACGGCTTCGGGCAAGAACGTCGCCCCGCGCGTGGCGGCCAAACTCGACGTGGCGCAGATTTCCGATATCGTCGCCGTGGAATCGGCCGATACCTTCGTGCGGCCAATCTACGCCGGCAACGCCCTGGCGACCGTGCAATCGGCCGATGCGACCAAGGTCATCACGGTGCGCGCCACGGCCTTCGACCCCGTTGCCGCCACGGGCGGTTCGGCGGCGGTCGAGACCATCGACGCCGTGTCCGATTCCGGCAAGTCCCAGTTCGTGGGGCGCGAGCTGGCCAAGAGCGACCGGCCCGATCTGACCGCCGCCACGGTGGTGGTGTCGGGCGGGCGCGGCCTGGGCAGCGCCGAAAACTTCAAGATCCTGGATCCGTTGGCCGACAAGCTGGGCGCGGCGCTGGGCGCCTCGCGCGCGGCGGTGGACGCGGGCTATGCCCCCAATGACTGGCAAGTGGGCCAGACCGGCAAGATCGTGGCGCCGCAGCTGTACGTGGCGGTGGGGATCTCCGGCGCGATCCAGCATCTGGCCGGGATGAAGGACTCAAAGGTGATCGTGGCGATCAACAAGGACGCCGAGGCGCCGATTTTCGGGGTGGCCGACTACGGCCTGGTGGCCGACCTGTTCCAGGCCGTGCCCGAACTGGTCCAGGCC
The DNA here is from genome assembly GCF_039523555.1 of Castellaniella daejeonensis. Lineage (NCBI taxonomy): Bacteria > Pseudomonadati > Pseudomonadota > Betaproteobacteria > Burkholderiales > Alcaligenaceae > Castellaniella > Castellaniella daejeonensis. The sequence continues at coordinate 441,455 of NZ_BAAAFN010000006.1, read as the reverse complement.
CTCTGAGTCTGGCCGTGGACGCGGGCTCCCCGGCCGGTCCGGGGACCCGCGCCGCTCCATGCGGGGGATTGCTCTCCGCGCATCACAGGAATTGCGATGACATACCAGGTTCCTATCCAGGATATCCGTTTCATTCTGCGTGAGCTGGCCGATCTTCGGGGGGTGCTGGCGCTTCCGGGCTTCGAAGAGGTCTCCGAAGATCTCGTCGATGCCGTACTGGAAGAAAACGCACGCTTCGTCGAACAGGAAATCGCGCCGCTGAACCGCGCGGGAGACACCGAGCCGGCCCGCTGGAGCGCGGATGGCGTGCGCACCACGCCCGGCTTCAAGGCGGCGTTCCAGGCATTCGCGCAGGGCGGCTGGCAAGGCTTGCCGCACGAGGCCGAACTCGGCGGCCAGGGTTTGCCCAAGCTCGTCGCCGCGCCCGTCACGGAAAGCATCAATGCCGGCAACCTGGCCTTTTCCCTGTGTCCCCTGCTGACCGACGGCGTGATCGAGGCCTTGTCGATGGTGGGCTCGGACGAACAGAAGGCGCGGTTCATTCCGCCCCTGCTGGAAGGCCGCTGGACCGGTACCATGAATCTCACCGAGCCGCAGGCCGGCTCCGACCTGGCCCTGCTCAAGAGCCGGGCCGTGCGCCAGGACGATGGCAGCTACCGCATCACCGGCCAGAAGATCTTCATCACGTATGGGGATCACGACATGGCGGAAAACATCATCCATCTGGTGCTGGCGCGCACGCCGGACGCGCCCAAGGGTGTCAAGGGCATTTCCCTGTTCATCGTGCCCAAGTTCCTGGTCAATGACGACGGCAGCCTGGGCGCCCGCAACGATGTGGTGTGCGCGTCCCTGGAACACAAGCTCGGCATCCACGGCAGCCCGACGGCGGTGCTGCTGTATGGCTCGGGCCAGGGCGCGGCGGGCGAGGGCGGCGCCGTCGGCTACCTGATCGGCGAGGAAAACCGCGGCCTGGAATACATGTTCATCATGATGAATGCGGCCCGCTATGCGGTCGGCCTGCAGGGCGTGGCCGTGTCCGAGCGTGCGCTGCAGCACGCGGCGGCCTACGCGGCCGAGCGCATCCAGGGCAACGCCCTGGAAGGCTCCGCCGGCCCGGTACCCATCATCCGCCATCCCGACGTGGCGCGCATGCTGGGCATCATGCGCGGCCTGACCGAGGGCGCGCGCGCCGTGGCCTATGTGGCGGCCGGCTACCGGGACAAGGCGGCCCGTCTTGCGGACGAGGCCGAACGTGCCCGCTTCAAGGCCATCTACGAATACTTCGTGCCCATCGTCAAGGCGTTTTCCACCGAATCGTCCGTCGAGGTTGCCTCCTTGGGCGTGCAGGTGCACGGCGGCATGGGCTTCATCGAGGAAACCGGCGCCGCCCAGTATTACCGTGATGCCCGGATCCTGCCCATCTACGAAGGCACCACGGCAATCCAGGCCAATGATTTCATCGGCCGCAAGCTGGTGCGCGACGGCGGAGCGGTGGCGCGCGATCAGATCGCCGGAATGCGCGAGACGGCGGCGGCCCTGCGGGCGGCCGTGGGCGTGCATGCCGAGGCGCTGGCCATGATCGGCGAGCGCCTGGAGACAGCGGCCGACGCCTACGAGTCGGCGCTGTCGTTCGTGCTGGAGCACGTGCGCGAGGACATCCGCGGTGTGTTCACCGGCAGCGTGCCGTGCCTGATGCTGGCCGGGACGGCCCATGCGGGCTGGCAGCTGGGGCGCTCGGCGCTGGCTTCGGCCGTGGCCATCGCCGAAGGCTCCACCGATGCCTTCCATGCGAACAAGATCGCCACGGCCGTGCAGTACGCCGCCCACGTGCTGCCGCGCACGCTGGCGCTGCAGTCTGCCATCCGGGACGGCGGCCTGGCCGACCGCTACGTGCGCCAGGCCCAGGTATGAGCGGATGCGGATGGGGCTGGATATAGAAATAAAGAAAGGCTATTTCAATAGCGCCCTATATTCTGCAAGAATCTTAAGTGTCTAAACCAATTCGCCGCCCGGATCGTCCGGGCGGCAGACACTTGAAACAGGAGCTATCGATGGCCACTCTGCGTCTGGGCGACACCGCCCCCGATTTCGAACAGGAATCTTCCCTGGGGAAAATCAAGTTCTACGAGTTTCTGGGCGACAGCTGGGGTGTCCTGTTCTCCCATCCTGCCGATTTCACGCCGGTCTGCACCACCGAGCTGGGCTATACCGCCATCCTGTCGGGCGAATTCGCCAAGCGCGGCGCCAAGGTGATCGCCGTGTCGGTCGACGGCAAGCAATCGCACCTGGACTGGATCAAGGACATCAACGACACCCAGAAGACCGACGTTCAATACCCGATCCTGGCCGACGAGGACCGCAAGGTCGCGACCCTCTATGACATGATCCACCCGAACGCCAGCGCCACCGCCACGGTGCGCTCGGTGTTCATCATCGATCCGAACAAGAAGATCCGCCTGATCCTGACCTACCCGGCCAGCACGGGCCGCAATTTCGACGAGATCCTGCGCGCCCTGGATTCCATCCAGCTGACCGACAACTACAGCGTCGCCACGCCGGTGAACTGGAAGCAGGGCGAGGACGTCATCATCGCCCCCTCGATCAAGGATCCGGCCGTCCTGAAGGAAAAATTCCCCAAGGGCTACACCGAAATCCGCCCCTACCTGCGCATCACGCCGCAGCCGGATCTCTGATCCTCGCGGATCGGATCCAGGGCATGCCGGTACCGCCGTGGCGGACCGGCCGGACCCCGATGGCCGGGCTTTCGCCCGCATCGGGGTTTTCTTCATTTCGTCGGGGCGGATTACCATGTTATCCATGAAGAGCATGAATGCGCGTGAATGGCTGCAGCGGCTGGTGGCCTTCGATACGACCAGCCGGAATTCCAACCTTGCGATGATCGAGGCGATCCGCGATGCATTGGCCTCGCAGGGGATCCAGTCCGAACTGACCTATGCCCCGGAAGGCGGAAAGGCCAATCTGTTCGCCACGCTGCCCGCGTGCGACGGCGCCACGCAGGGCGGGATCGTCCTGTCCGGTCATACCGATGTCGTGCCGGTGGATGGGCAGGACTGGAGTTCCGATCCTTTTTCTCTCACCGAACGGGACGGCCGGCTGTATGGCCGGGGCACGGCGGACATGAAAGGCTACATCGCGGTCGCGCTGGCGCTCGTGCCCGAGTTCCTGGCCCTGAAGCGCACCAAGCCCCTGCATCTGGCCTTTTCGTATGATGAAGAGGTAGGCTGCCTGGGAGCGCCCGTGATGCTGGAGGCGCTTGCGCGGCGCGGCGTGCGCGCCGAGGGTTGCGTCGTGGGCGAGCCGACCGGGATGCGGGTGGTGGTGGCGCACAAGGGCATGAACCTGTACCGCTGCCGGGTGCACGGCAAGGCGGCGCATTCCTCGCTGACTCCGCGCGGCTGCAATGCCATCGAATATGCAGCCCACCTGATCTGCCGCGTGCGGGACCTGGCGGATGAATACAGGTCCCGGGGCCCCTACGACGATTGCTTCGACGTCCCGTTCACCACGATGGGCACCAATCTGATTTCCGGTGGCATCGCGGTCAATACCATCCCGGAGCTCTGCGAGTTCATCTACGAATTCCGCAACTTGCCCGGCATGTCGCCGGACGGCATTCAGGGCAGGATCGAGGCATACATCCAGTCCGAACTGCTGCCCCGGATGCGCCGCGAGCACGACGCCGCACGCATCGAGATCGAAGCCATGCCGGCAATGGTTCCCGCGCTGGAGGCGTCCGAACGCGATGCCATCACCCGGCTGGTGCGCGCCCTGACCGGCGATGACGGGACATCCAAGGTGAGCTACGGTACCGAAGGCGGTTTGTTCCAGAACGCCGGCATTCCGGCGGTGATCTGCGGTCCGGGGCACATCGAGCAGGCGCACCGGGCCGACGAGTTCGTCGAAATCGCCCAGCTGGACGCCTGCGAGGATTTCCTTCGCCGGCTGGCGGGTTCGCTGACGGACTGATTGCGGGCCCTACAGCACCCGGATTCCGTGCGGTGTGTCGATGTGCGCCACCAGCCGTGCCGGACCGCCAGGTCCGGCCGGATGCACGAAAACGGGGGCTTCCAGTTCCAGCGATGACAGCAGGCGGGAAGCCCGTTCCGGATCCGGATGAAAGATCTCGAGCCGGACCAGGGCGCATCCCTTGTCTTCCATGCGTGAGGCCGGATGCTCCGCGGCCTGCCATTCGATGAGGGCGGGCGCGGCACCCTGAAGCGGTATGGAGCCGTCGGCGGGGATGGTGATGAGCCAGTCGAGCGCGCCGCGGCTCATGGATTCGATGGGGCCCAGGGGTTCCGAGGACGCCGCTGCCGAGGCCCGGATGTCGGTGCTGCGCACGACCCAGGTGGCGAGCGAAGGGGGCGATTGCGGGCCGAGCCCGTCGAGGCCGAACCAGCGGGGGCGGCCGGGGGCCGGGGCTGCCGGGTTCGGGGAGATCACCTCCAGGTACAGGGTATCGCCGAGACGCAGCAACCGGTTGTGGGTCGCCATGCGCGGATGTTCGCCGCCGGGCTGCGGTGCGACACCGAGCGTGTCCGAAACGAATGCGGCGCCTGCTTCCAGCGAGAAAGCAGTGACTGCGATGTGGTCGAGAAAGGCACGCGGCATGGTGTGTTCTCCAGCGAAAAACATACTGTACGCCGTTTGCTGTGCCGCCCGCGGGCCGGCCGGCCGGTTTCGTCCGGATCGATCCCCACTTGCGCCGATCACTGTTTCTTTGTACAGTATCCATGACTACTGTATAAAACAACAGATCCGGCGGTTCTCGCGCCGGGCGCACCTGGGAGATTCGACATGGCTGGATCGATGGCTTGGAATGGAACTTGGGCATGGGCTGGCGCGGGTGTTTCCGGGCGTGGCGCGGCGCGGCGGGGCTCCGTGCGCGCGAATGCCCGGGGTGTGCTGCAGGGGCCCTGGGTCGCGGGCGGGTCGTGGGGCGGCCGGCCCGCCGGGCGCGCCGGCCGGTGGGGCGGTTCCGCCCCGGTTCGCCAGGCAGCCCGGGTGCATCGGCCGCGTGCGGGCCTGCGGATCGGCTGGCGCCGCATGGCGGCCCTGGCGGGCGACGTCCTCATGGTACTGACCTGGGCGGCCATGATCCCGGGCATGATGTGGCTGGGTGCGGCAGCCGGGTTCTGATATAATCCCGTGTTTGCATCCTCTGGCCCGGTATTCCCATACTTCAACGCCCGGTATCCATGATGCCCTGGAGCCTATCTTGAACCTGATCGAAACCCTCGAAAAAGAAGAAATCGCGCGCCTCACCGAAGGCCGCACCATCCCCGAATTCGCCCCTGGCGATACGGTCATCGTGAATGTCAACGTGGTCGAAGGCTCGCGCAAGCGCGCCCAGGCCTACGAAGGCGTGGTCATCGCCCGCCGCAACCGTGGCCTGAATTCCGCTTTCACCGTGCGCAAGATCTCGTCGGGCGAAGCCGTCGAGCGTACTTTCCAGCTGTATTCGCCGCAGATCGCCTCGATCGAAGTCAAGCGCCGTGGCGACGTCCGCCGTGCTAAACTGTATTATCTGCGCAACCTGACGGGCAAAGCCGCTCGCATCAAGGAAAAGCTGGTTCGCAAGGCCGTCTGATCGCGGCATCGCGGATCAATCCAAGGCACCCGTTCCGGGTGCCTTGTTTTTTTGCCGTCGGACTGCCCCCCAAGGTAAAAAGCGGCCCCGGACGACCGGTCAGCACATGGGATCGTAACCATGAACCATGCCGTGACCGGGCCAGGCAGCATGCAGGCTTGCGTTTGCGCGCAAGCCAAAGGCGCGGCGCGGGGGCTGGTTTTCCGGCACAATTGAACCGTGCCGGAATTTCATCATCGGGGTTTCATGTCGTATCGGTTGCCGGGCTCGGATGGGGATCGCGCCACCAGCTTCGACCCTCAGGTCCAGCCCGTCCTGCCCAGCGCTCCGCTGCCGGTGTTGCCTTCGGAGTGCCTGCAGCTGGACTACATTCGCCGGGCGTTCCAGCGTCCGGTCGACTGGCGGGTCGAACCTCTGTTCGCGCAGGCTTTCGATCCTGGCGGGGCTCTGCATGTCCAGGCTCGCCAGGCGGCGGTCCTGATGCCGCTGGTCCAGCGCGAAGCCGGCCTGCACGTGTTGTTCACGCGGCGTGCCGCGCACCTGCATCATCATGCGGGCCAGGTCAGTTTTCCGGGTGGCCGCATCGAATCCTCCGACCGCGACCCGATCGCAGCGGCCCTGCGCGAGACCCGGGAAGAAATCGGTGTCGACCGGCGCTTCGTCCACGTGATCGGCACGCAGCCGACATTGCTGACCACGACGCAGTTCCTGATGACGCCCGTGATCGGCGAACTGTTGCCTGGTTTTCATGTCCGGCCCGATGAATCCGAGGTGGCCGAGGTGTTCGAGGTGCCCCTGGAGATCCTGATGGATCCGGGCCGGCATGTGCTGCACCGGCTGGAAACGGCCCTGGGGCATGGCAGGTGCTATTTCTCGATCCGCTGGGAATCCCATTTCATCTGGGGCGCTACGGCAGTCCTGATTCGCAATTTCTATCGCTTCCTGTCGGCCTCGCAGGGCATCCTGATTGCTGACGCCGGCAAACCAGCCGAAGGCGGTTTGCCCCCGGGGCCTGGTTCCGGCATCGGGTCCGGCCGCCCGCCCGCCGGATCCGGGCGGCGCTGAAGGCCGCGACGGGCACCACGGCCCGGCGGCCCCACCCGGAGTTTGCGCAGGCCCTGCCTAGTGGGCCGGCAGGACGGCGGGCTTGCCTTCGTCCTTGATCAGCACCGCAAGGAACCGTGCCGGTTCCGTGGCGCTGGCATTGCGGCCGACGGTGTGGACGTCTTCCGGACCTTCGTGAAAGGCCTGTCCGGGGCCCAGGGTCGTCTCCCGGCCGCCTTGCACGCCCATGACCACTTTTCCTTCCAGGACGTAGATCAGGCCGTGGGCATCGTGCCTGTGGACCGGATCGACGCCGCCGGGCGGATATTCCACGAGCAGCATCAGCGCTTCCTTGCCCGGCATGTCGGGCAGGTCCTGGCGCAGGACCTCGGTGACGATGGGGGCGGGGGCGGACGGCGGTGCAGCCACGGCAGTGGTGCAGGCCAGGCAAAGCAGCGCTGCGAGCATTCTTGGATGGGACATGGCAGTGTTCCTTGATGAGGGGGTGGGGCGGTGTGCGGCCTCAGGTGATGACCAGGCCGCCGTCGACGCGCAGGACCTGGCCGGTGATCCAGGCCGCGCCGGGTGCGGCCAGCGAAACGATCCAGGGTGCAACGTCCTCTGGATTGCCACGCCGGCCCATGGGGATGCGGGCGCGTTCGTCGGCCTTCACGGCCTCGACCTGCTCGGGAGACAAACGCATGCGCTCTTCCAGGAATCGGGTTTCGGTCGGCCCGGCGGCCACCGCGTTGACGCGGATGCCGTCCGCCGCGAATTCCAGTGCCCAGCAGCGGGTCATGTGCTCCAGGGCCGCCTTGCTGGCGGCATAGTGCGAGAGTCCGGGGGCCGCCTTGTGACCGAAGGTGCTCGACACATTGATGATGGAACCGCCCGATGCCTTCAGATGGGGCAGGGCGGCGCGCGCCAGCAGCGAAGGGCCGATGACATTGGTGGCGAAGATCGAGGCGATGCGGTCGGCCTCGGCCTGGGCAAGCGGCAGGATGGCACCGTCGCCCGCGTTATTGACCAGAACATCCAGCCTTCCCCAGCGCTGGATGGTGGTGGCGACGGCGCGTTGCGCATCCGTTTCGCTGGATGCGTCCGCGACGATATAGTCGATGCCGGGTGTCTGCCGGGCAGCCGCTGCCAGGCGAGCCTCGTTCCTGCCGGTGATCACGGCGCGGGTGCCTGAAGCGGCGAAGGCCTTGGCGGCGGCCAGGCCGATGCCTGCTCCACCGCCCGTGATGAGTGCGATCCGGGGTGCGGATACCTGCATGGTGGGCTCCATCAGCGGCCTGTGCCGGCCTGGGCAGCCAGCCAGGCTTCCAGGGAAAGGGTGCCGAGCCGAGCCTGGGCGCCGGGCATCAGGGATGCGTCATCGATCCGGTCGCCGAAATACCGGGCCTCGTCATCCCGGACGATCTGCGTCGCGGTCTGTGCCGGCAGCACCTTCTTCAAGAGATCGCCCAGGGGGAACGGTGCGGGGCCGGCGACTTCGCGCATGCCGTTCAGGGGCGGTTCGGACGCGACCCGGGCAAGTGCCGCGGCAACGTCATCCGCAGCCATGGGTTGCAGCAGTGCGCTGGGAGCGTGGATGATCCCGTCCTGCGTGAAGGATTGGGCAATGGCGCCCAGGAACTCGAAGAACTGCGTCGCCCGGACGATCGTGCAGGGGATTCCGCTGTGCGTGATCAGGGCTTCCTGGGCGATCTTCGCGCGGAAGTAGCCGCTGCCGGGCAGGCGCTCCAGGCCCACGACCGACAGTGCAATGTAATGACGGACGCCGGCCTCGCTGGCGGCGCGCAGCAGGTTGGCGGTGGAGGCGCGGAAGAACGACATCACGGCAGCATCCTCGAACGAAGGCGCGTTGGTGACGTCGATCAGCACCTCGGCGCCTTCCAGCGCGCGGTCCAGGCCTTCGCCCGTCACCGAGTTCACGCCGGTCGAGGGAGAGGCGGCCAGCACGGCATGACCCGCCTGCTCGAGCCGCGCCGAGAGTTTGCGGCCGATGAGGCCGGTGCCGCCGATAATGACGATCTTCATCAGGAAATCCTTGAATGGGTCCGGGAAACGCCTGTTCCCCGGAAAATGAAAGGGGAGGGTGCGATCAGGCGATCGGTTCCGCGGAGATGGGCGCGCGCATGCCGATGGCCATCCGGTTCCAGGAGTTGATCGCGGCGATCGTCCAGCAGAGTTCGATGATTTCCTGCTCGCTGAATTCGGCCTGGAGCGCGGCGAAATCGGCATCCCTGTCGCTATGCCGGTCGGCCAGGCGGGTCATGGTTTCGGCCCAGTTCAGCGCTGCCTGTTCGCGGGCGCTGTACAGGTCGGTCTCGCGCCAGGTCGAGAGGCTGTTGATGCGCTGCCAGCTCTCGCCGTGCTTGCGCAGGTCGCGGGCGTGCATGTCCAGGCAGAAGGCGCAGCCATTGATCTGCGAGACACGGGTCTGGACCAGGTCCGACAGGATCGGGCCCAGCGTGGATTCGGCAAGCGTGGCGTTGACACCGATCATGGCCCTGTAGGTCTTGGGCGCGATGCTGGTCCAGTTCAGGCGGGGATGCGACATGAGATCACCTCGAGTGAAAGTTTTTGAAGGGTTCACACTCAAGACGAACGGCCGGGCCGCCTTGTGACGGCCCGGCGAAAAAAACTGCAAAAAAGTTGGCTCAGGCCAGCGCGCTCAGTTCGCAGCCCAGCGTTTGCGCCAGTTGCGCCAGCTTGTCGGGGTTGCGCTGTGCGTGGATGCGGGTGATGCGCGTGCCATCGGTCTCCAGGTATTGCGCCGATTCCAGCTTGCCGTCGATGAAGCGCAGCAACCGCCATTGGCCCGCGGCCAGGGCGATCTCGCAGCGCACGCGGCCGCGAAAACGCAGGCAGGTGGCCAGGTAGAGCTGCGCGATGCGCTGGCCGCCCCGCAGCGGCACGCCAAAGCTGGGAACCTTGCCGCCTCCGTCGCCGACCAGCTGTGCCTCGGCCGCCAGAACCGACTTGAGCGCCGTGAAATCCCCGCTCGAAGCGGCCTGGGCGAAAGCCTGCAGCAGGTCCCGCTGCGTTTCCGGCGCCACGGCCATCGGCTTGCGTTCGTCCCTGAGCCTGGTGCGGGCGCGGTGCACCAGTTGCCGGCACGAGGCTTCGGAGCGATCCAGCACCCGGGCGATCTCGCCGTAGTCCTCGTCGAACACGTCCCGCAGCAGAAAGGCCGCGCGAGCCTCGGGCGAGAGCCGTTCCAGCACGGCCAGCAGAGCATAGGAGACGTCGTGCGAGCGTTCCAGCGCCTGCTCGGGCGAGGGCGCCGGATCGGTCAGGTCGGCCAGATCGGGTTCCGGCAGCCAGGCGCCGATGTAGTGTTCGCGCCGGACCTTGGCGGCCCGCAGCCGGTCGATGGACAGGCGGGTGGTGATGGAGACCAGCCAGGCCTCGATGTTCGCCAGGGCACCCTGGTCTGCCGCATGCCATTTCAGCCAGGCGTCCTGGACGACGTCTTCGGCCTCGGCCCAGGAGCCGAGCATGCGGTAGGCGATGCCCTGAAGGCGGGGCCGGTGGAGATTGAATGTGAGGGTCGCGTCGTTCATGTCGGCATCCAGACGGTCGAGACCCCCATTTTGTGACAATACCGGCCCCGGGGCCAGGATCGTGGGCGCTCAGTACCGCCGCGCCGCCTCGTTTTCGGCCAGGATGCGCATGTAGAGCGCATGGCGCTCGGCGCGCACCTCGCCGCGTTCGATCGCCGCCAGCACGCCGCAGCCCGGTTCGTGGCGGTGGGTGCAGTTGTAGAAGCGGCATGCGGCGATCGGCTGCGCGAATTCCGGGAAGCCCTGCTCGATGTCGTGGATGCTGAGGTGCTGCAGGCCGAAGGCCTGGAAGCCGGGCGAGTCGATCAGGCCGCCGCCTTCGGGCAGGGGGTAGAGCTGCGTGCGGGTGGTGGTGTGGCGCCCGGTGCCCAGGGCCTCTGAATGTGCCTGGGTTGCCGCCAGGGCCTCGGGCACCAGCGCGTTGAGCAGGGTGGATTTCCCCATGCCGCTCTGGCCCAGCAGCAGGGTGACGCGGCCCTGCAGCCGGGGTGCCAGCAGCGAATGCACCTGGGCCGTGTCCAGCGCGCTGAGCATGATGACCGGCGTGCCCAGGGACTCGATGGTCGCCAGCCGAGCGCGGGCCGCGGCGGCGCCGGGCAGGTCCGCCTTGTTCAGCACGATGATCGCCGGCACCCCGGCGCTGGCGGCCGCCACCAGCGCGCGGCCGGCCAGGTCGTCGGAGAACTCGGGCTCGGATGCCAGCACCAGCAGCAGCTGGTCGATGTTGGCGGCGAACTGCTTGCTGCGTTGCGCATCGGAGCGGTAGAACAGATTGCGGCGCGGCAGGATGTCGAGGATGACGCCTTCCTGGCGGCCTTCGGGCCGTACGTTGACCCGGTCGCCCACGGCCGGGCCGGCTTTCTTGCCCCGCGTGTAGCACTGGCGCCGGTCGCCGCCGTCGATTTCGACGTCGTAGTGGCGTCCGTGGGCGGCGACGATGCGGCCCTGCAGCGGGGCGGGTTCAGCCATCGCGCAGGTGTGCGATGCGCACGGGGGCCGGCGGGTGGCTGTCGTACCAGGCGGAATGGATCGGGTCCGGCGTCAGCGTGGCGGCATTGTCGTCATAGAGCTTCACCAGCGCGCTGGACAGGGGGGCCGCGCCGCATTGCCGCACCGCGTAGCGGTCGGCCTGGAATTCGTCGCGCCGGGACAGCAGGCTGGCGACCGGGGTGGTCCAGAACGTGAGCACCGGCAGGGCCAGCATGAACAGGACCAGGGCCAGGCCGTCGTTGGGCCGACCCAGCTGCGGGATGACGCCCAGGCCGGTGTAGAACCAGAGCTGTGTGGACAGCCAGGCCAGCAGGTGCAGCAGAACGCCGGCCGCGGTGAAGCCGATGACGATGCGCCGCAGGATGTGGCGGTGGGCGAAGTGGCCCAGCTCGTGGGCCAGGACAGCCTCGACCTCGTCGGTGTTCAGGCGCGACAGCAGGGTGTCGAAGAACACGATGCGGCGGTGGCGGCCGAAGCCGGTGAAATAGGCGTTGCCATGGGCGGAGCGCCGCGATCCGTCCATGACGAACAGGCCCGACAGGCCGAAGCGGCAGCGCTTGGCCAGGGCGTGGATGCGCTCCGTGAGTTCGGGGTCGTCCAGTGGCGTGAAACGGTTGAACAGCGGGGCGATGAAGCTGGGGTAGAGCCACAGGACCAGCAGGTTGAAGCCCACCCATACGCCCCAGGCCCACCACGCCCAGTCGGTGCCGGCCGATTCCATGATCCACAGGATGGCGGCCAGCAGCGGCGTGCCCAGCACCAGCGTGACGGCCAGCATCTTCAGGGCATCGGTGATGAAGAGTCGGGGCGTCATGCGGTTGAAGCCGAAGCGGGCTTCCAGGCGGAAAGTGCGCCAGGCGGAAAAGACCAGCCCGACGGCGCCCAGCAGGGCCAGCACGGAGCCCACCAGCGCCATCTGGCGCCAGAGTTCGGATTCGATCAGGCGGCCCAGGGCCAGGTCCAGAGCCTGCAGGCCGCCCAGCAGGGTCAGGCCCAGCAGCACGGCGGCTTCGACGATGCGTTCGATCATGGACAGCTGGCAGCGGGCCACGGTGTAGTCGGCCGCGCGCTGGTGGCTGTGCAGGCCGATGCGGTCCGCAAAGGCGGCGGGAACGGCATCGCGGTGCGCGAGCACATGGCGGATCTGACGGCGCGCCAGCCAGTAGCGCAGGAGCAGGTCGCCCACCAGGCAGGCGAGAAACAAGAGGGTCAGCATGTCCGTCCGGCCAATGTGCGAAAATCGGGTCTTTGCCAGCAAAGGATTATAGGATATGGCCGCGAACGATCAGCGCCTGATCTGGCTCGACATGGAAATGTCGGGCCTGGACCCGGAAAAAGAGCGCATCCTGGAAATCGCCATGGTCGTCACCGAGCCCGACCTGACCCCGGTGGCGCAGGCGCCCGTCCTGGTGATCCACCAGGACGATGCCGTGCTGGACGGCATGGACAAATGGAACCAGTCCACCCATGGCAAGAGCGGCCTGATCGACAAGGTCAAGGCCTCGACCCTGACCGAGTCGCAAGCCGAGGACATCCTGCTGGAATTCCTGGCGCCGCTGGTGCCGGCCGGCAAGTCGCCGATGTGCGGCAACACCATCGGCCAGGACCGCCGCTTCATGGTCAAGTACATGCCCCGGCTGGAGGCCTACTTCCACTATCGCAACCTGGACGTCAGCACGCTCAAGGAACTTTCCCTGCGCTGGAAACCCGAGGTCTATCGCAGCTTCGTCAAGGCCAGCAAGCACGAGGCGCTGGCCGATATCCAGGAATCGATCGACGAGCTCAAGCACTACCGGGAGCATTTCATCCGGCTGTAACCTGCGCCCGGCCGGACTGACGGCCCGGCGCTCCGCCCTTGTCGCTATTTCGGAGTCCTTCGTGTCCACTGGATCCATCGCCGGCATCGGCACCGACCTGCTGCGGGTCGAGCGCATCGAGCGTATCTATGCGCGCCACGGCGACCGTTTCGTCCGCCGCATCCTGGGTGCGGACGAACAGCTCGTACACCGCCGCCGCCAGGCGCGCGACCCGAGCCGGGGCATCCGTTACCTGGCGACCCGCTTCGCGGCCAAGGAAGCCTTTTCCAAGGCGATCGGGCTGGGCATCCACATGCCCATGACCTGGTCCCGGGTGCAGGTCCTCAACCGTCCCGGCGGCGCGCCCGAGATCCGCCTGTCCGGCCCCCTGGCCGACTGGTATGCCACCCGCTTCGGACGGGCGCACGTATCGATGACCGACGAGGCCGACATGGTGGCGGCCTTCGTCGTGATCGAGCCCTTGCCCGCCGTCGCCGATTCCAAGGAAAGCATCGCATGACCTCGCAACAGAATGCGCATTCGGGCGGCCGCGCCGCCATGGCCCCGGGGCCCGTCATGGTCGACGTGGCCGGGCTCGAACTCACCGGCGAAGAGCGCGCCCGCCTGCGGCACCCGCAGGTCGGCGGGGTGATCCTGTTCGCGCGCAATTTTGCCGATCGGGCGCAGCTTGCCGCCCTGTGCGCCGCCATCCACGGCGCGCGCGACGAACCCCTGCTGATCGCCGTCGACCATGAAGGCGGCCGGGTCCAGCGCTTCCGTACGGACGGCTTTACGCCGTTGCCGGCGATGCGGGTGTTCGGCCAGTGGTACGACCGGGATCCCCAGGCGGCCCTGCGCGCGGCCACCGAGACCGGCTTCGTGCTGGCCAGCGAGCTGCGGGCCTGCGGCGTGGATTTCAGCTTCACGCCGGTGCTGGACCTGGACTACGGCGTCAGCCAGGTGATCGGCAACCGTGCGCTGCACGAAGACCCGGCCGCCGTGGCCCTGCTGGCCCGCGCGCTAATCCAGGGGCTGTCCCAGGCCGGCATGGCCGCCTGCGGCAAGCATTTTCCGGGCCATGGCGCCGTGGCGGCCGATTCCCACCTGGCGGTTCCCGTGGACGACCGATCGCTGGACGAGATCCTGGAAGCGGATGCGGCGCCGTACCAGTGGCTGGGCGACCTGGCGCTGCCGGCCGTGATGCCGGCGCATGTCATCTATCCGCAGGTGGCGCCCGAGCCGGCCGGGTTCTCGCGCCGCTGGGTGACCGACATCCTGCGCGGCCGGATGGAATACGATGGCGTCGTGTTTTCGGACGATCTCACCATGGAAGGCGCGAGCGTGGCCGGCGACATCGGCGCCCGCGCCCGGGCCGCGCTCGAAGCCGGCTGCGACATGGTCCTGGTGTGCAATCGTCCCGATCTGGCCGACGAACTGCTGGCCACTCTGGCGGACCGCTCGCTGGATCCCCAGGCCGTGCGCCGCATCCGGCGGCTGATGCCGTCCCGGCCAGCACCCGATTGGACGGGGCTGTTGTCCGATCCGAGGTATCTCCGTGCCCGAAGCCTTCGATCTGAAAACCTTTCTATCTGACCTGCCGCACCTGCCCGGGGTCTACCGCCACATCGACGCCCAGGGCGAGGTCCTGTATGTCGGCAAGGCACGCGACCTGAAACGCCGCGTCAGTTCGTATTTCCAGAAGTCCGGCCACGGCCCGCGCATCGAGCACATGCTGGCGCGCGTGGCGCGCACCGAAATCACGGTCACGCGCACCGAGGCCGAGGCCCTGATCCTGGAAAACAACCTGATCAAGCGCCTCAAGCCCCGCTACAACATCCTGTTCCGGGACGACAAGTCCTATCCCTACCTGCACATCACCGCGCACGAGGCCCCGCGCATCGTGTACTACCGGGGCAGCACCCATGGTCCGGGACGCTTCTTCGGCCCTTATCCCAATTCCTGGGCGGTGCGTGAAACCATCCAGATCCTGCAGAAGGTCTTCCGCCTGCGCACCTGCGAAGACAGCGTCTATGCCCACCGTACGCGCCCCTGCCTGCTGTACCAGATCGGCCGCTGCTCCGCGCCCTGCGTCGACCTGATCTCGCCCGAGGACTACAAGGCCGACGTCGAGCGCGCGATCCGTTTCCTGGAAGGCCGTGCAGGCGAGGTCATGGAAGACATCGAGCAACGCATGGCTGCCGCCGCCGAGTGCCAGGATTTCGAGCAGGCCGCCGCGCTGCGCGACCAGATGCGCGCGCTGGCAAAAGTGCTGCAGCAGCAGACCATGGAGCAGGTGGGCGACGACAGCGTCGACATCATCGCGGTGGAAATGGCGGGCGGGCGCGTGTGCGTCAACCTGGCGATGGTGCGGGCCGGGCGTCACCTGGGCGACAAGCCGCTGTTCCCCACCCAGGCCCAGGACGAGTCGGCCGAAGAAGTGCTGAGCGCCTTCGTGGCGCAGCACTATGCCGACAATCCGGCGCCGCCCGTGCTGGTGTGCTCGCATGCCTTGTCCGACCCCGACCTGATGGCCCTGCTGGCCGAGCAGCACGGTCATCGCATCCGTGTGCTGACCCGTCCCCAGGGGGCGCGCCGTGCCTGGCTGGAACAGGCGCAGCGAAACGCCAGGATGGCCTTGGCCCAGCGTCTGTCCGAATCCAGCGCGCGCGAGGCACGCACCCGGGCGCTGGCCGTGGAGCTGGACCTGGACACGGACGACGATGCGCTCGATGCCCTGCACATCGAGTGCTTCGATATCAGCCATACGGCGGGCGAGGCCACCCAGGCGTCCTGCGTGGTGTACCGCCATCACGCCATGCAGCCGTCACTGTACCGGCGCTTCAATATCGCCGGCATCCGGCCGGGCGATGATTACGCCGCCATGCGCCAGGCGCTGACGCGACGCTATACGCGGGTGGCCGACGGCGATGCCGAGATGCCCGATGTGGTGCTGATCGACGGCGGCGAGGGCCAGGTCGGGGTTGCGCATCAGGTCTTCGTCGATCTGGGCCTGGACGTCAGCCGCATCGTCGGGGTGAAAAAGGGCGACCATCGCAAGGTCGGCCTGGAAACACTGGTCTTCGTCGACGGCAGGCCTCCGGTGGCGCTGGGCGTGGAATCCGCCGCCCTGATGCTGGTGGCGCAGATCCGCGACGAAGCCCACCGCTTTGCCATCACCGGCATGCGTGCCCGGCGGGCCAAGGCCCGCAACGTGTCGCGCCTGGAAGATATCGAGGGCGTGGGCAAGCAGCGGCGCCAGAACCTGCTGGCGCGCTTCGGCGGCTTCAGCGGGGTGGTGGATGCCAGCATCGACGAACTGCGCAGCGTCGAGGGCATTTCCCAGGCCCTGGCCGAACGCATCTACCATGCCCTGAGATAGGAGCACCGCCGCGGCGGCCGAAGATTCCTTAGGGTAGTATTACGCTTATCATGCCGTTCAATATCCCCATCGCCCTGACCTGGCTGCGCATCGCCATGATCCCCCTGATCGTGGGGCTTTATTATCTGCCCGACGCCTGGACAGGGTCCGGCTGGCGCGACACGGCCGCCGCCCTGGCCTTCATCGTCGCCGCCGTCACGGATTGGCTCGATGGCTGGCTGGCGCGGCGCTGGAGCCAGACTTCCGCCTTCGGCGCCTTTCTCGATCCGGTGGCCGACAAGCTGATGGTATGCGCGGCGCTGCTGATCCTGCTCGACCTGGGCCGCGTCGATTCCCTGATCGCCCTGGTGATCATCGGCCGCGAAATCACCATCTCGGCCCTGCGCGAATGGATGGCGAAGATCGGCGCCAGCAGCAGCGTGGCCGTCCACTGGCTGGGCAAGTTCAAGACCGCCGCGCAGATGGTCGCCATTCCCTGCCTGCTGTACTGGCAGCCCCTGGATGGCGTGTCCACGCGCATTGTCGGCGAAATCCTGATCGTCATCGCCGCCATCCTCACGGTCTGGTCGATGTGCTATTACCTGAAGAAGGCCTGGCCCGAGATCCGCGACCGGGCCTAGGGGCGCCGCGTCCTTCCTACTGCCGCAGCGTTCGCGTCTGGCCGATGTCGGTGGGCTGGTAGCTGGCCCGCCATGGATTGATGTCCAGCCCGCCTCGCCGGGTGTAGCGCGCGTAGACCAGCAGTTCCTCGGGCGCGCAGCGCTGCATGATTTCCCCGTAGATCTTCTCCACGCAGAGCTCGTGGAATTCCTGGTGGCGGCGCAGCGACACGATATAGCGCAGCAGGCCGGCATGGTCGATGCGCGGGCCGGCATAGCGGATCTGCAGGCTGGCCCAGTCCGGCTGCCCGGTCACGGGGCAATTGGACTTCAGCAGTTCGGATACCAGGATCTCGCGCACGAAAGGCGCCGGTTCCGACAGGACCAGACTGTCGGGCTGCGGGGTCTGGACAGCCTCGAATTCCAGGTCCTGGTCGTCGATGCAGGTGCCGCGCAGCGGCGCGCAGCTGAGCTCGAAGGCCGGACGCACCGACAGGATTTCCACATGCACCGGCTTGCCGCACGCCCGCGAGAGATCCGTGTGCAGGCGCTGGCGGACGATGTCGGCGTATTCGAAGCGTTCTTCGTTGTAGCTGTTCAGGTAGAGCTTGAGCGACTTGGACTCGATCAGGCAGGGGCTGTCCATGGGCACGGTGAAGCGGCCGATCGCCACCACCGGCTTGCCCTTGGCGCTCAGCCAGGACATCTCGTAGGCGTTCCAGATGTCGGCGCCATGGGCCGCCTGGGGAAGATCCAGCCCGGCGCGCGTATCGACGCGGGCGATCGGGAACAGCAGGGTAGGATCGTAGCGCGCCGAGCCCGGGGTGGAGCGGCCCAGGGGGCTGGCGGAAAGGGTATCGGGATTCATGGCGTCGCGAAGAAGACTGTCTGGTGTCCCGTGCGGGGACGGCGCCATCATTCTACTGCCCTGCTGCCGCACCAGCGCCGCGGTCGTTTTTCATATCATGGATTTTGCGTTTCAGCATGTGAAATCTCCATGCTGCGCTGCGCATCGTTATTTTTCATCGTCAGGAATATAGTTTCATAACATGGAATTAATTTTGTAATTAATTGATTATATTGAATAAAATTTTCTATCTTATATAAGATAGAAGTCATGTGTGCAGCGCATCATCAGCGTAGACTTTTCTCCAACGATGATTCATTTTTCTTTTCAGGAGCAGCATCATGACCTCACGTGAGAACGAAGTGCGCAATCTGCAACGCAGCTGGGCCGAGGATCCCCGCTGGCAGGGCATCAAGCGGGGCTACGGCGCCGATGAAGTCGTGCGTCTGCGCGGATCGGTGGTGGTGGAGCACACGCTGGCGCGCCGCGGCGCCGAGCGGCTCTGGGAATTGCTGCACACCGAGGACTTCGTCAACGCGCTGGGCGCCCTGACCGGCAACCAGGCCATGCAGCAGGTCAAGGCCGGCCTGAAGGCCATTTATCTGTCCGGCTGGCAGGTGGCGGGCGATGCCAACATCGCGGGCGAGATGTACCCCGACCAGTCGCTGTATCCGGCCAATTCCGTGCCCAGCGTGGTCAAGCGCATCAACAACACCCTGACGCGCTGCGACCAGATCCAGTGGATGGAAGGCAAGAACCCGGGTGACGCGGGCTACATCGATTATTTCGCGCCGATCGTGGCCGATGCCGAGGCCGGTTTCGGCGGCGTGCTCAACGCCTTCGAGCTGATGAAGTCCATGATCGAGGCGGGTGCCGCCGGCGTGCACTTCGAAGATCAGCTGGCTTCCGTCAAGAAATGCGGCCACATGGGCGGCAAGGTGCTGGTGCCCACGCGCGAGGCCGTGGCCAAGCTGGTGTCGGCCCGCCTGGCGGCCGACGTGCTGAATGTGCCCACGTTGCTGGTGGCGCGCACCGATGCCGAGGCCGCCGATCTGCTGACCAGCAACATCGATGAGAACGATGCGCCCTTCGTGACCGGCGAGCGCACCGTGGAAGGCTTCTACCGCACCCGCGCCGGCCTGGAGCAGGCGATTTCCCGTGGACTGGCCTATGCGCCCTACGCCGATCTGATCTGGTGCGAGACTTCCACGCCCAACCTGGACTATGCGCGCAAGTTCGCCGAGGCGATCCACCGCCAGTTCCCGGGCAAGATGCTGGCCTACAACTGCTCGCCGTCGTTCAACTGGAAGAAGAACCTGGACGACGCGACAGTGGCCAAGTTCCAGCGCGAGCTGGGCGCCATGGGCTACAAGTTCCAGTTCATCACGCTGGCCGGCTTCCATGCCCTGAACTACAGCATGTTCGAACTGGCCCACGGCTATGCCCGCACGCAGATGAGCGCCTTCGTCGAACTTCAGCAGAAGGAATTCGCCGCCGCCGACAAGGGCTTCACCGCCGTCAAGCACCAGCGCGAGGTCGGGGTGGGTTATTTCGACGCCGTGACGCAGACCATCGAGGGCGGCCAGTCGTCCACCACGGCGCTGACCGGCTCGACCGAGGAAGCCCAGTTCGACCAGGCCCACGAGACACAGGCGGCCTGATCGCGATCAGTTGAGAGAGGGCAGGGAAGAAGAAGGGGCTTCCCTGCAGTGTGCTTTCGGGAAGGCTTCCGCCTTCCCGTTTTTTTTTGTGGCGCCTGCAGCCCGGCGGCGGAGATATCCCCAGACGGGTTGGGGTTTTGATCTGCATCAAGGTTTGCATTCTGGCGCGTGGCTATAGTGCTCGCATGCGCGCTCCTTCCCTCTTCACTCCACCGCCGAACATGACCGATGCCATGCGCAGCGCGCGGCGCCACATGCTGGCCCGTACCGGGCTGGCCTGGCTGGTGATGATGCAGGTCATGATGCTGGCCTTCCCTGGCTACCTGCGCCATGGTGCGCGCGCTCCCGATGCCCAGCAGTCCCTCGAGCAGGCCATCGTGCTGATGAACTGGCTCAGCCTGATCCTGTGCGTTCCCCTGGTGCTGTACTGCGCCTGGCCCGTATGGCGTGGCGCATGGCGTGCCTTGTCGCGCTGGCGCGTGGGCATGGACGTGCCGGTGGCGCTCGGCATCCTGGCTGCCTTCGTACCCAGCGTCGTCGCCACCTGGCGCGATGCGGGAGAAGTCTATTTCGATTCGGTCTCCATGTTCGTGGCTTTCCTGCTGACGGCCCGCTTCCTGGAAACCTGCGCCCGCCAGGCCGTCAGCGGCCAGGCCCGCGGCGGCAGCGATGCCGAACTGCTGCATGCCGCAGATCGCCTGGCCTTCCGTTTCGTCTGTGCCCAGATCCTGCTGGCCGTCCTGGTCGGCCTGTACTGGTGGAACGTCCAGCCCGATCAGGCGGTCGCCGTCACTGTCGCCTTGCTGGTCATGAGCTGTCCCTGCGCCCTGTCCATGTCGGTGCCGGCCGCCCTGGCAGCCCGTCACGCGGCAAGCTTGCGGGCCGGCGACGCGGGCGTCCCCGATGCCGCCGCGCTGGACCGCGCCATGCGGCGCGTCGCGCGCCAGAATCTCCATGGCTCCCTGGCCTGGCATCTGCTGATGGCGCCCCTGGCGGCCTGCGGCTGGGTGCAGCCCTGGGTGGCCGCCATCACCATGCTGCTGTCCTCCCTGGCCGTCGCGGCCAACGCCTGGCGCCTGTCGCGCCTGCCTCCCGGTGCCGCGGCCGAGCGCCGGCCAACCGTCCGGCGCGCCAACGCCATGCCGGGTTGATGGCCATGGATGCCTTATTCCTGCTTCTGCCGATTTCCCTGCTGTTCGTTCTGGGAATCGGGGTGGCGTTCTGGTGGGCGATCTTCGCCGGCCAGTTCGACGACACCCGGGACGCCGCCACCGCCATCCTGGACGATGACGACCGGCCGCATCCCGGGGAGGCTTGACCTGGATCAAAGATGTTTCAGGTCGGCTAGGGGATTATTCAGCTTTTCAAAAATTCATGTCTTAACCTTGTTCTGAGGGGAACGCTTATGGGCACGACCGGTACAGCCGGAACACCGGCCGAAACCTTCAATTACGGCGTAGTCAGACAGTTCACCATCGCCACGATCTTCTGGGGCGTGGTGGGGATGGCTGTCGGCGTACTGATCGCATCGCAGCTGATCTGGCCTGAATTGAACTTCAACACGCCGTGGCTCAGCTACGGGCGGCTGCGGCCGCTGCACACCAACGGGGTGATCTTCGCCTTCGGCGGCAGCGCCCTGTTCGCCACGTCCTACTACGTCGTGCAGCGTACCTGTCAGGTGCGCCTGTTCTCCGACAAACTCGCCGCCTTCACCTTCTGGGGCTGGCAGGCCGTGCTCGTGGGCGCAGTGATCACGCTGCCCCTGGGCTACACCTCGACCAAGGAATACGCCGAACTCGAATGGCCGATCGACATCCTGATCACCCTGGTCTGGGTCGCCTACGCCATCGTGTTCTTCGGCACCATCGCCAAGCGCCGCGTCAAGCACATCTACGTGGCGAACTGGTTCTTCGGGTCCTACATCCTGACGATCGCGATCCTGCACATCTTCAACAACCTGGAACTGCCGGTGTCGCTGTGGAAGTCCTATTCCGCCTACGCCGGGGTGCAGGACGCCATGGTGCAGTGGTGGTACGGCCACAACGCCGTGGGCTTCTTCCTGACCACCAGCTTCCTGGGCATGATGTACTACTTCGTGCCCAAGCAGGCTGGCCGTCCGATCTATTCCTACCGCCTGTCGATCGTGCACTTCTGGGCGCTGGCCTTCACCTACATGTGGGCCGGTCCGCACCACCTGCTGTATACCTCGCTGCCCGACTGGACCCAGTCGCTGGGCATGGCGTTCTCGCTGATCCTGCTGGCGCCGTCCTGGGGCGGCATGATCAACGGCATCATGACGGTCTCTGGCGCCTGGCACAAACTGCGCACCGACCCGATCCTGAAGTTCCTGGTGGTGGCGCTGTCCTTCTACGGCATGGCCACCTTCGAAGGCTCGATGATGTCGATCCGCACGGTCAACGCGCTGTCGCACTACACCGACTGGACGGTCGGCCACGTGCACGCCGGCGCCCTGGGCTGGGTGGCGATGATCACCTTCGGGTCGATGTACTACCTGATCCCGCGCCTGTACGGCCGCGAAAGCATGGCCCGCCCCGACTTCATCAACCTGCACTTCTGGCTGGCGACGCTGGGCGTGGTGCTGTACATCGCCTCGATGTGGATCGCGGGCGTGATGCAGGGCCTGATGTGGCGCGCCACCGGCGAGGACGGCATGCTCACCTACAGCTTCGTCGAGGTCGTGAAGTCCACCTATCCGTTCTACACCATCCGGATGATCGGCGGCCTGTTCTTCCTGTCGGGCATGGGCCTGATGGCCTGGAACACCTGGCTGACGGTGCGCGGCCAGCCCCGGGTCAATCCCGCGGTGCCCCTGGAAAGCCCGGATGCCCATGCCGCCCCTCAATCCGCCGTGCCGGCGTCGGCCTAAGGAGTTGTCCATGTCTGGTACCAAGAAACGCTTTTCCCATGAAATGCTGGAGCGCAACGTCGGCCTGCTGATCTTCTTCAGCATCCTGGTCGTGTCATTCTCCGGGCTGGTGCAGATCATCCCGCTGTTCTTCCAGCATTCCACCACCACGGCGGCCGACGGCGTCCGGCCCTACGAGGCCCTGCGGCTGGTGGGCCGCGACATCTACATCCGCGAGGGCTGCGTGGGCTGCCATTCCCAGCAGATCCGCAAGCTCCAGTCGGAAGTCCAGCGCTACGGTCCCTATTCGATCGCGGCGGAATCGGTCTACGACCACCCGTTCCTGTGGGGTTCCAAGCGGACGGGTCCGGACCTGGCCCGGGTCGGCCAGCGTTATTCCGACGAGTGGCACCGCATCCACCTGCGCAATCCGCGCGACGTGGTCAAGGAATCCAACATGCCGGCCTATCCCTGGCTGCAGAAGAACACGGTCGAAGGCACCGATGTCCAGGAACGCATGAAAGTCCTGCGCACCCTGGGCGTGCCCTACACGGACGAGGAAATCGCCGCCGCGCCCGAGCAGCTCAAGGGCAAGACCGAAGAAGACGCGGTCGTGGCCTTCCTGCAGGGCCTGGGCGTGGGCGGCCGTGCCGCCGCCCAGGAATCCATGGTCCAGGGGGGACGTTGACATGCTCGGCGTCATCAACGGGGTCATGACGGTGCTGGCGTTGACGACATTCGTCGGCATCGTGTGGTGGGCCTGGTCGGCGCATCGTGCCGAAGCCAACCGGCAGGCGGCGATGCTGCCCTTCGCCCTGCCCGAGGAATATCAGAACGACAAGAACACCGGGGAATCAAATGAGTGATTTCGTCAGCAGTTTCTGGAGCTATTACATCGCGGCCATCGCCCTGGGCGGGATCGCCTGGTGCGTTTACCTGCTGTTTTCCCAGCGCGCCTGGCTCAAGCGCGATGTCAAGCAGGTCGAGAACACCGGCCACGTCTGGGACGGCGACCTGACCGAGCTGAACAATCCCGTGCCGCGCTGGTGGACGGTGATGTACCTGGGGCTGTGCATCTTCGCACTGGGCTACCTGGTGCTGTATCCGGGTCTGGGCAGCTGGAAGGGCACGCTCGGCTTCACGGCGGGCAAGCAGGTCCTGCAGGAGCAGGAAGCGTTCAACGCGCGCATCCAGCCCGTGTACGAGCGTTTCCGCGACATGCCGATCGAGGACATCGCCGGCGACGAGCAGGCCCGGAACATCGGCCAGCGCCTGTTCCTGAACAACTGTGCCCAATGCCACGGGTCCGATGCCAAGGGCGGGCGCGGTTTCCCCAACCTGACCGATGGCGACTGGCTGTATGGTGGTGCGCCGGAACAGATCCTGCATACCATCACGGAAGGCCGCCACGGCGTGATGCCGGCCTGGAAGGCGATGGTCAAGCCCGAAGAAGCTTCGGCCATCGCCCAGTATGTCCGTTCCCTGTCGGGCCTGGCCCACGATCCGCTGCGGATCAATGCCGGCAAGCGCGGGTTCGAGACCTACTGCGTGGCCTGCCACGGCATCGACGGCAAGGGCAACCAGGCGCTGGGCGCTCCCAACCTGACCGATGATGTCTGGCTGTACGGCAGCTCCGAGGCGACCATTGTCGAGACCATCCTGAATGGCCGCGACAACCAGATGCCGGCCCAGAAGCAGAACCTGACCCCCGAGCAGATCCGCCTGCTGGCGGCCTGGGTCTGGGGTTTG
Organism: Castellaniella daejeonensis; assembly: GCF_039523555.1. Lineage (NCBI taxonomy): Bacteria > Pseudomonadati > Pseudomonadota > Betaproteobacteria > Burkholderiales > Alcaligenaceae > Castellaniella > Castellaniella daejeonensis. The sequence continues at coordinate 417,341 of NZ_BAAAFN010000006.1, read as the reverse complement.
TCCAACCGCTAACCACAGCCGGCGGGGCCCCGGAAGGGGACCGCCGGCGCATCCATTCATAGGGCCTGTCACACAGACCAGAAGACATTCACGGACAGAGGACACCATGCAGAAGGAAACCCCCCCACAGGCCGCATCGCAGCCGCCGCGCGACGATCCGGCCTGGCAACCCGTGCGCAGGATACGCAAGGGGTCCGGGGGCGGGACTTCACCCCAGGTCGAGAAGGCGCTCGCCGAAGTCCGCTCCAAGATCTATCCCCGGTCCGTCCAGGGGAATTTCGCACGCATCCGCGTGCTGATGGTGTTTCTGACGCAGCTGATCTTCTACGGTCTGCCCTGGCTCGAATGGGGCGGCCGGCAGGCCGTGCTCTTCGATCTGGGCGCGCGCAAGTTCTACCTGTTCGGCATGGTGCTCTGGCCCCAGGACGTGATCTACCTGACGGTGCTCCTGGTGCTGTCGGCCTTTGCGCTGTTCCTCTTCACCGCCATGGCGGGGCGCCTGTTCTGCGGCTATGCCTGTCCGCAGACGGTCTACACCGAGCTGTTCATGTGGATCGAGGCCAGGGTCGAGGGCGACCGTCTGGCCCGCATCCGCCTGGACGAGCAGCCCTGGAACGCCCGCAAGCTGCGCATCAAGGCGACCAAGCATTTCCTGTGGGTGGTCCTGGCCCTGTGGACAGGCTATACCTTCATCGGCTATTTCGCGCCGATCCGCGAACTGGGCGCGCACCTGATGGCCTTCGACCTCGGCCCCTGGCAGTGGTTCTGGATGCTGTTCTACGCTTTCGCCACCTGGGGCAATGCCGGGTTCATGCGCGAGGCCGTCTGCAAGTACATGTGCCCCTACGCCCGCTTCCAGAGCGTGATGGTGGACGACGACACCTTCGTCGTGACCTACGACCATGTGCGCGGCGAGCCGCGCGGCGGGCGTTCGCGCAAGATCGACCACAAGGAAGCCGGGATGGGCGACTGCGTGGACTGCAGCCTGTGCGTGCAGGTCTGCCCGACCGGCATCGACATCCGCGACGGCCTGCAGTACATGTGCATCGGTTGCGGTGCCTGCGTCGATGCCTGTGACACCGTCATGGACAAGATGGGCTACGAGCGCGGCCTGATCCGCTACACCTCGGGCAATGCCATCACGGAACGGCTGACCCAGTCGCAGGTGCGCCGCCGCATGCTGCGCCCCCGCGTGCTGGCCTACTCGGCCCTGCTCGGGGCGATTGCCATCGCGTTCGTCTTCTCGCTGGCAACGCGCACGACGCTGCGGGTCGACGTGATCCGCGATCGGGGCGCGCTCGGGCGCGAAGTCGCCGGCGGCCTGGTCGAAAATGTCTACCGGTTGCAGATCATCAACTCGGACGAAAGCCCGATCGAGCTGGACCTGAAAGCCGTCGGCGTGCCGGGGCTGGTGTTGCAGACCGCAGACCAGGGAGTCGACCGGGTGCGCGTCGAAGGCTCGGCCAACCGGCTGGTGCCGGTGGTGCTGCGGGCCCCCATCGACGGGCTCAAGCCCGGCCTGTACGATATCCGCTTCGAGACGACCGGCCAGCGCGATTCGGGCGAGACCGCTTCGGTGATCGAGCAGTCCAGCTTCTATGTGCCGAACTGAGCCCCAACAGGAAAACACCATGACATCGAAGACAAGGGAAACAGAAGGCTTGTCCGAAGGCCGGCCCTGGTGGCAGCATCGCTGGCCCTGGCTGCTGATCCTGGGCCCGGCCATGGCGGTGGTCGGTTGCGTGATCACCATCGTGCTGGCATTCCAGTCCTACGGAGATCAGGCTATCATCGATGGCGGAACCCGGCAGGGCCTGGTCATCACCGCCCCCGCGGCCCCGGCGCAGCAGCGCTGAATTCATCATTGACGTATGGGAGACGGGTTTTGCGCACACGCAATCTGATGTGGATCCTGTGGCCGTCCTTTCTCATGGCAGGTGCCGCCAGCGCGGTCGTGTTCGCGCTGGTCGACCCCCTGGACGTCGTATTCCTGGGGTATCTGCAGGCCGGCCGCCTCACCGTGTACACCGTGGGCTTCTTCATTTTCTGGATCATGGCGGCCCTGTCCAGCGCGCTCACGCTGCGCATCGCCCCGCGCGGGGTGGAACTGGACGAATTCGGCGACCCGGTCGAATAGGAAAAAGCCGAATCCGGCATCCGGTGCCCGGGCTTTGCGGCGCCGGGCCAGGCAGGCCGCCCGCCAGGCGGCCTAGCTGCAGTCCGTGCCCGACAGCGCCTGCAGGGCGGCCATGTCCAGGATATGGACTTCGCGCTGCTGGACCCGGATCAGGCCTTCGCGCGCAAAGCGCGAAAACAGGCGGCTGACGGTTTCCAGGGTCAGTCCCAGGAAATTGCCGATTTCCTCGCGGCTCATGCGCAGGATGAATTCATAGGGCGAATAGCCCAGTACCTGAAGCCGTTGGGACAGGTTCAGCAGGAAGGCCGCCAGCCGCTGTTCCGAGCGCAGGCTGCCCAGGGCCAGCAGCAGCTGGTGCGAACGGCCGATTTCCTTGCTCATCAGGCGGCGCAGCTGGCGCTGCAGCGAAGGCAGCTGGGGCGCCAGCTGGTCCATTTCGTCCAGCCGGATGATGCAGACTTCGGAGTCTTCCAGGGCAATGGCGTGGGAGACCTGCTGTTCGCTCATCAGGCCGTCCAGGCCCAGGACTTCGCCGGGCAGCAGGAAGCCCGTGATCTGGACCTGGCCGTTCGCATCCTCGATCTGGGTCTTGAGCGATCCGGACCGCAGGCCATAGACGGCATCGGCCGCATCGCCCTGGCGATACAGCGTGCCCCCCTTGGGAAGGCGGAAGCGTTCCTTGATCAGCTCGTCCATCTTGACCACGTCCTGGCGCGTCATGCCCAGCGGCAGGCAGATGGCGTTCAGCATGCAGGTGGAGCATCGCGTCGACTCGGGCGCCACAGCAATGCGCCTGGGCGCGTTGATCCTGCGGATCGGCCCGGAGGAAGGAGGATCAGCCAGCAAAATAGGACCTGCCAAAAAAAGGAGCTTCAGGGAAAGGCCCCTGATCTCGTGAGGGATTATAAGTTCTTTGTCAGGACATTTGGTGCCTGCACTATCCTTTTACTGGCATTTGGCCGTGAAAATTGAGATTTGTCGGTTTTTTGCGCCGATTCCCCTCTGCGCGCGAAATTGTATCCAGATCGCAAGTTGACATTGAAAGTCGCAACCTACATTATCGAAGCAGGGATAATTTCGTCGTCAAACAAACAGGGGAAGTCATGAGTTTTTTCGGACGATTGCTGGGCGGCCTCCTGCTGTGCGCGGCCGGCCTGGGGCTGGCCGGAGCGGCCTGGGCAGAGCATGACGGCGCCGCCGGCAGCGGCCAGTCGGTCACCTACAAGCCGGATGTCATCTTCACGCTGCGCACGTCGATTTCGGGCGGCAAGCTGGTGTTCATCGGCGAGCGGGGCGCGATCGCCGATGCGGTCAATCCCGACCTGAAGGTGCCCGAAGGGGCGGTGGTGCAGATCAACCTCATCAACGACGATGGGGCCACCCACGACATCGCGGTGCCCGAGTTCCATGCGCATTCGGACCAGATCTCGGGCAAGAACGCGGCCACGGCCATCGTCTTCCGTGCTTCCAAGAACGGCACTTTCGAGTACCTGTGCACTCTGCCGGGCCACAAGGCCGCGGGGATGGTGGGCAAGCTGATCGTGGGTGAGCCGTCCAAGGAGGCCCAGGTCCAGGCGCCCCAGATCGCGCACGATCCGTCCATCGTCGGGACGCCGGTGGGCAAGCGCGGGCCGCAGAAAATCACGGTGGACCTGCTGACCACGGAAGTCGAGGGCCGGCTGGGCGACAACAGCACCTACCGCTTCTGGACCTTCAACAACAAGGTGCCCGGTCCGTTCATCCGGGTGCGGGTGGGCGATACGGTCACGGTCAATGTGTCCAATGCCAAGGACAGCACGCACATCCACTCCGTGGACTTCCATGCGGTCACCGGGCCGGGCGGCGGGGCTGCCGTGACGCAGGTGCCGCCGGGGCAGACCAAATCCTTTTCCTTCAAGGCGCTGCATCCCGGCCTGTTCGTCTACCACTGCGCCACGCCGATGGTGGCCCAACACATCACCAACGGCATGTACGGCATGATCCTGGTCGAACCCGAAGGCGGCCTGCCCGCGGTGGATCGCGAGTTCTACGTCATGCAGGGCGAGCTCTACACCGCGCAGGCGCACGGCAGCAGCGGCCTGCAGGAGTTCTCGCTGGAAAAACTGCTGGCCGAGAACCCGGAGCACATGATGTTCAACGGCTCCATGGATGCATTGACCAAGGTCTACAACATGGAAGCCCAGGTCGGGGATACGGTGCGGATCTTCTTCGGCGTGGGCGGGCCCAACCTGACATCCAGCCTGCACCTCATCGGCGAGGTCTTCGACCGCGTCTACGACCAGGCCTCGCTCACCAGCAAGCCGCTGACCGATGTGCAGACCACACTGGTGCCGCCGGGCGGGGCCACGATGGTGGAGTTCAAGGCCGACTACCCGGGACGCTACATGCTGGTGGACCATGCCTTGTCGCGGATGGAAAAGGGCCTGGCCGGCTTCCTGACCGTGAAGGGCAAGGAGGACGCCTCGATCTTCCACAGCGACGAGCCGATCGACCCGCATTCGGGGCACTGACCGGCCTGCTTCCGGCGCCCGGCCTCGTGGCGCAAGACCGCTCCTGGTTCGGCCAGGCGCGGTTTTTTTTATTCTTGACCCAGATGATTCATGGTCTTATCATTTCAATAGAAATTAATTTTTGAGGATTTTCCAAGACCATGAACACCCAGACGGATGCGCAGCAGGCCTACGACCTGCGGATCCTGCGGGCCTTGCGCCGCATCACCCGGGCCGTGGCCCTGCATTCCCGGCAGCTATCGGCCTGCAGCCACATCACGGGCCCCCAGCTGGTCTGCCTGCGAACCGTGATCGAAAAGGGGCCGATGACGGCCACGGCCATCAGCCGTGAAGTCCACGTCAGCGCCAGCACGGTCGTCGGCATTCTGGACCGCCTGGAGGACAAGGGGCTGATCGTGCGCGAGCGCGGCCGAGCGGACCGCCGCATCGTATTCGTCAGCGCGACCGACGCAGGGCGCGATCTGGCACGGGATACGCCTTCGCCGCTGCAGCAGAAGCTGGCCGAGGCACTGCAGGCGCTGCCCGAACTGGAACAGGCCACGATCACGCTGTCGCTGGAACGCGTGGTTGGGCTGATCGAGTCCGGTACGGGGCTTGCTCCGGCAGCCGACCCCCAGTCCCCCATGCTGGACGTCCCCGTGGGTAGCGTTGCGCCCGAATCCGGGCTGGTGGTTTGACGGCGGGCCCGGCTCCGGAAGGCAGCGTTCGCATGCGCTTGCCGGCCCGCGCCGACGGGCCGGCCCTGCGGGATCTGGTGGCGCGCTGTCCGCCGCTGGATCTGAATTCCGTTTATCTCTATCTGCTCCTGACGGAGCATTTCCCCGACACCTGCATTCTGGCCGAGGATGAACAAGGCCTGTTGGGCATGGTGTCGGGTTACCGCCCCCCCGGACGCGACGATACGCTGTTCGTCTGGCAAGTGGCGGTGGACCCCCGGGCACGCGGCCGGGGGCTGGGCCTGGACATGCTGCTGGGCCTGCTGTCGCGCCGGACTCCGTGCCCGATCCGCTGGATCGAGACCACCGTGGGGCCCGGCAACAGGGCCTCGCGCAGGCTGTTTTCCAGGTTGGCGGCCCATCTGGGCGCCGCTCTGGAGGAAACGGATCTGTTCGGCGCCGCACTGTTCGGCCCGGACGCACACGAGGCCGAGCCGTTGCTGCGCATCGGCCCGTTCACCCCGCCGGTCCATGCATCGGGCCGGACCCCATGAACGAAGAAAAGGAGGAACCCATGGACTTGAAAATCTTTGACCGGATGGAGTCTGAAGTCAGAGGCTACGTCCGGTCGTTTCCCGTCATTTTCAACAAGGCGCGCGGCTCGGAACTCTACGACGAAGACGGCCGCTGCTACATCGATTTCTTCAGCGGCGCGGGCACCCTGAACTACGGGCACAACAACCCGGTCCTGCGCGAGCGCATGATGGCCTACCTGGAATCCGACGGTGTGACGCACGCCCTGGACATGGCCACCAGTGCCAAGAAATACTTCATGCAGACGCTGGGGCGGCTGGTGCTCGAACCGCGCGGCATGGATTATGTGCTGCAGTTCACGGGGCCCACGGGGACGAACGCGGTCGAGGCGGCGCTCAAGATCGCGCGCCAGGTCAAGGGCCGGCAGAATGTGATTTCCTTTACCCACGGCTTCCACGGCGTGTCGGGCGGTTCGCTGGCGGCCACGGCCAACCGGAAATTCCGCAAGGCGGCCGGCGTGGCGCTGGGCAACATCAGCTTCATGCCCTACGACGGCTATTTCGGTCCGGATGTGAACACCATGGCCTACCTGGAGCGCATGCTGGACGATCCGAGCAGCGGCCTGGACCAGCCGGCGGCGGTGATCGTCGAGACTGTCCAGGGCGAAGGCGGGGTGAACGTGGCTTCGCAGCGCTGGCTGCGCGAGCTGGAGCGCCTGTGCCGGCGTCACGACATGCTGCTGATCGTGGACGATATCCAGGTCGGCTGCGGGCGCACCGGCGGGTTCTTCAGTTTCGAGGCGGCGGGGATTTCGCCCGATATCGTCACGCTGTCGAAATCCCTGTCGGGTTTCGGGCTGCCCATGTCGCTGGTGCTGCTGCGCCGCGAACTGGACGTCTGGGAACCGGGCGCGCACAGCGGCACCTTCCGCGGCAACAACCTGGCGTTCGTCACGGCGGCCCAGGCGCTGGAGACCTATTGGACCGATGCCGCGCTCAGCGAGGAAGTCGAGGCCAAGGAACGCCTGGTGCGCGACTGGCTGGAAAACCTGGCGCACAGCTGCAGGGACGCGGGCCTGGGAGTGCGCGGCCGCGGGCTGATCCAGGGGCTGGTGACGCCTGTGGGCGACGGCCTGGCCGGCCGGATCGCGCGGCGGGCCTTTGAGCTGGGCGTGGTGATCGAGACTTCCGGCGCGCAAGACGAGGTGCTCAAGGTCCTGCCGGCCCTGACGATTCCGCGCGAGCAACTGCAGCAGGGACTGGAAATCGTCGAGCGCAGCGTGGGCGAAGTCCTGGCAGGCGAGGGGCGCCGCTCCAGGCCCCTGAAGGTTGCGGGAGGCGGACGATGATCGTGCGCAACGTCAAGGATGTCATCGGGACGGACCAGGAAATCGTCACGGACAACTGGACCAGTCGCCGGGTGCTGCTGGCGTCCGATGGCATGGGGTTCTCGTTTCACGAGACCGTGATCCTTCCCGGGACCGAAACGCACATCCACTATCGCAACCACCTGGAAGCCGTCTGGTGCATCGAGGGCGACGGCGAGATCGAGACCATCGCCGATGGGCGGAAATACGCCCTGGGCCCCGGGGTGGTCTATGCGCTGGACCAGCACGACGAGCACTGGCTGCGCGGCGGCGAGCGGCCGTTGAGGGTGATCTGCGTGTTCAATCCGCCGCTGACGGGGCGCGAGGTGCATGATGCGTCGGGCGTCTATCCGCTGGTGGCGGACGCCGCCGGCGCCTGATCGCGCCAGCGCGCCTGCGGGATTGCCCGCATGCTTTCGCCGGCCCGATGGCCGGTGGAGCGGCCCCGGCCGAAGCCGGGGCATTTGATGGGAGACGATGACGACATGAAGGATTTTTACGTATCACGCACAGGACGGGATGCCGCGCTGATCGCGCGCGGCGATCCCGTGGTGTATGGCGGCGGCCGCTACGCCGACGCCCTGGATGAAGCGCAGTTGCGGTCCTATGAACGCAACGGTTTCCTGGTGTTGCCCGGCATGTTCGATGCCGGGGAAATCCAGGCGTTGCGAGAAGAGGCCCAGGCGCTGGAGCACGACCCGGCGGTGCGCGAGGGCGAGGAAGTGATCCGCGAACCAGGCGGTACGGCATTGCGTTCGATCTTCCGCGTGCATGAGCTGGGCCGGCGTCTGGCCGACCTGCCGCGTGATCCCCGGCTGCTGGACGTGGCGCGCCAGATCCTGGGATCGGAGGTCTACATCCATCAGTCGCGGGTGAACATGAAGCCCGCGCTCGACGGCAAGGAGTTCTACTGGCATTCCGATTTCGAGACCTGGCATGTGGAAGACGGCATGCCGGCGATGCGGGCGCTGAGCTGCTCGGTGCTGCTGACGGACAACACGGCGTTCAACGGGCCGTTGATGCTGATCCCGGGTTCGCACCGGCAGTTCGTGTCCTGCATCGGGGAAACGCCGGAAGATCACTACCGCGCCTCGCTGCGCCGCCAGGAAGTCGGGGTGCCGGATCCGGTCAGCCTGCGCCTGCTGGCGGAGCAGGGCGGCCTCGAGGCCGTGATCGCGCCGGCCGGCTCGGTGGTGTTCTTCGATTGCAACACGCTGCATGGTTCGGCCGGAAACCTCTCGCCCTGGCCGCGCAGCAATGTCTTCATGGTCTACAACAGCGTGGAAAACCGCCTGGTGGCGCCGTTTCACGGCATGAAGCCGCGCCCCGAGCATATCGCGGCGCGGCAGTCGGCCGAGCCGCTGTCGCCGCTGCGGGTGGCTGCCTAGCCTGCGCATGATCCACCGGGCGCGGGGCAGTCCCGCGCCCGGTTCGCTTCCGGCTCAGGCCCCCTGCCGGGTGCGGATGAAGGTTTTCAGGAATTCGCGGGTGCGTTCTTCCCGGGGTTCGGCGAACATTTCCTCGGGCGGCGCCTGCTCCACCACGACGCCCTTGTCGAAGAAGCACACCCGATCCGATATCTGGCGGGCAAATTCCATCTCGTGGGTCACCAGCAGCATGGTCAGGTCGTGTTCCTCGGACAGGCGGCGGATCACGGTCAGCACCTCGCCGACCAGCTCGGGATCCAGGGCCGAGGTCGGTTCGTCGAACAGCATGATGTTCGGACGCATGGCCAGGGCACGGGCGATGGCCACGCGCTGCTGCTGGCCGCCGGACAGCTGGCCGGGAAACTTGTCGGCATGCTCGGTCATGCCGACAAGCTCCAGGTACTCGTGGGCGCGCTGCTCGGCTTCTGCCTTCGACAGGCCCAGCACGTGGATGGGCGATTCGGTGATGTTGCGCCGCACCGTCATGTGGGGGAACAGGTTGAACTGCTGGAACACCATGCCCATTTCCTTGCGCATGGCGCGCAGATGGGCTTCGCTGGCGGGCACGGGGCGGCCGTCGCGGTATTCGTGCCACAGGGGCTTGCCGGCCACGTGGATCAGGCCCGAGTCGATGGTCTCCAGGGTCATCAGGATGCGCAGCACCGTGGACTTGCCCGAGCCCGACGGACCGATGATGGTGACTTTCTCGCCCTTGGCCACCTGGAAATCCAGATGATCGAGCACGAGTGCGTCGCCGAAGCGCTTGACGACCTGGTCCATCACGATGATGGGGGAGGCCGGATCGGAAGGGTTCGAAGTATCGTTCATCGTGGGTTCAATGCAGCGGAATGCCGCGCTTGGGCAGGTGTTCGTCCAGGTAGCGCACGCCGGCCGAGGCGACCAGGGTCAGGATCAGGTAGAGCACGCCCACCAGCGTCAGCGGCACCATGTAGTTGAAGCTGCGGTCGCCAATGATGCGCGCGACGTTGAGCAGTTCCAGGATGGACACCACCGACAGCACGGGCACGTCCTTCATGATGGAAACCAGGTAGTTGCCCAGCGCCGGGATGATGCGGGGAATCGCCTGCGGCAGGATGACGACCGTGAAGATGCGCAGCGGGGAAATGTCCAGCGCGCGCGCGGCCTCGACCTGTCCCCGGGTGATCGATTCCAGGCCGGCGCGGTAGACCTCGGACATGTAGGCGCTGTACTGCACACCCAGCGCCAGTGCGCCGGTCAGGAAGGCGGGCAGCACCAGCCCGTATTCCGGCAGCACGTAGTACAGGAAGAACAGCTGCACCAGCAACGGGGTGTCGCGCAGGAATTCCGTGAACACGCGGGCGGGCCAGGAGATCAGCCGGAAGCGCACGCTTTTCAGGGCCGCCAGCACCAGGCCCAGCGCGGCGCCGACCACGAAACCCAGCAGCGTGGCCTCGATCGTGACGATCAGGCCGCGCAGCAGGATGGGCAGGATCGACCAGGCGAACACCCAGTCGTTGGCGGTGTTCCATTCGATGCCGAACAGCATTCAGATTCCTCTGGCGCGCCAGCGCCCGACGCGGGTTTCCATGAGACGCAGCAGGCCGGCCAGCACCAGTGCCATGCCGAAATACATGAGCAGCAGCAGGGTGTAGACACCGACGCTGTCCTGGGTGAAATTGCGCACGCGTTCGGCCTGGAAGGCCAGGTCGCCCAGCCCGATCAGCGACACCAGGGCGGTGTCCTTCAGGTTCTGTATCGCCAGGTTGCTGAAGCTGGGCATCATTTCCGGGACGGCCTGCGGAATGGAGATGCGCCACAGGATCTGGCGCGGCGTGAAATCCAGCGCCTTGGCGGCCTCGTGCTGGCTGTGCGGCACGGCCTGCAGCGCGCCGCGCACGACCTCGGCCCCGTATGCGCCGATGTTCAGGCTCAGGGCCAGCGTGCCCGCCACCACCGGCGGCAGGCGCAGGTCCAGGCCCAGGGCCTGCCCCAGCACCGGCAGGGCGAAGAACAGCCAGAACAGCTGCACCAGCAGCGAGGTTCCGCGGAAGATCTCGATCATGGCGATCGAGGCCCAGCGGCAGGGCGCGGACCCGGACAGGCGTCCGATGCCGAACAGGAAGGAAAACATTCCCCCCAGCAGGGTGGAATACAGGGCCAGCCGGATCGTGACCCAGGCGCCCTGCATCAGGGGGTTCAGGTAGGACAGCCAGTCCATGCTCGGCGCGGGCGGACCTTAGCCGGCGCAAAGCTGCGCGGTGGTGCGCTCGAAGGACTGCGAGGCGTCCTCGGCGGAAAAGCCATAGTCGCTCATGATCTTCTTCCAGTCGTCGGTCTTCTTGAATTTCGCCAGTTCCTGGTTCACGGCGTCGCGCAGCGAACCGGAGTCCTTGGAGAAGGCGAAGCCGCCCCAGCTGCGCACCGGTTGTCCGTCGACCATCGGGTCCTTGAAGTCATGGGCGGCCTCGGTCTTGCCCTTGCTCTTGGCGGCCAGCTGGCTGACGGTCAGGCTGGTGGCCGCGTAGCCGTCCGCGCGTCCGGTGGTCACCGTGGAGATCGCGTCGGCGTTGTTCGCGATGGTGACGATCCGGCTGGCGGGCACCTTCAGCGCCTGCAGGATTTCCAGCTGGTCGGCGCCTGCCATGACCGCGACCTTGTGATCCGAGGCGGCGAAGCTTTCGTAGTCATGGATGCCCTTCGGATTGCCCTTGGCCACCAGCAGGCCTTCGCCATAGGAGCTGTTGGGTTCGGAATAGAACACCTGCTCGCAGCGCTGCGGCAGGATGGCCATTTCGGCGGCCACCATGTCGTAGCGGTCGGCCTGCAGGCCCGGGATCAGGGAGCCGAACGCCGTGGTGGTCCATTCGATCTTGCCGATGCCCAGCGCCTTGGCGATGTGCTTGGCCACGTCGGGCCCGACGCCCTTGGCCTCTCCGTTCAGGTCCATGTAGCCATAAGGGATTTCATTGGCGATGGCCACGCGCAGCGTGCCGCTCTCGCGGATGGCGGCCAGGTCGGCCGCCTGCACGGTGGCGGCCTGGCCCAGCGTGCAGGCGGCGGCTGCGGCGAGCAGCCAGGGTTTCAGCGCGGATTTCTTCTGTGCGGATTTCATCGATGCCTCCTGGGTGTCCGGTGAATGGATCTCGGAATGTATATGTGTGAAATGGTGTCTAGGCGAATTATGTATTATAGAATGATTCGGGCACTAATCAATTCACAAGAAACATTCGCTCGGAGCTGACAGTGGAGGTGCAGGGTGGAAAATCCTTCTGGCATCCCTAGAGCAATTTTCTAGCCGAGGAGGGCGGGGTGCGTGCTAGGATTCGCCCATCGATTCATGCGGGGCGACCGGATCGCATGGAAAAGGCTGGGGGAGCGTAGGAAATCCTTCGGGCGCAAAAGATCCAGAGAGTCCCGCCGGAGCAACTTTCTTGCCCCGGCGGCGCAGACTGTGCTAGGATTCACCAATGCACTCGATTCCTTATTTTTTCTACTTTTTTACGTTTCCAAAGCCGCTGGTGGAGGAAGGGAATCGCTGTACTAAAAGGTAGACCACACATTCCCGAAAAAGCCGCCGGCGCTGCCAGGCGGCTTTTTTGTTGCCGCCCCCGCATCCGGCCCATGAATGGAGCATGATCGTGTCACACAATACCGACGATACCCGCATCCGAGAAATCCGCGAGCTGGCCCCGCCCGCCCATGTGATGCGCGAATTTCCCTGCACGCCGGACATCTCCCGCACGGTTCACGATGCGCGGCACGCCATCCACAATATCCTCTACGGCACCGACGACCGCCTGGTCGTCGTGGTCGGCCCGTGCTCCATCCATGACACCCAGGCGGCCATGGAATATGCCCGCCGCCTGGCGCCCCAGCGCGAACGCCTGGGCGCCGACCTGGAAATCGTCATGCGGGTGTACTTCGAAAAGCCCCGCACCACGGTGGGCTGGAAGGGCCTGATCAACGACCCCGGCCTGGACGGCAGTTTCGACATCAACCAGGGCCTGCGCACCGCGCGCGAGCTGCTGATCGACATCAATGCCCTTGGCCTGCCGGCCGGCACCGAGTTCCTGGACATGATCACGCCGCAGTACATCGCCGACCTGGTGTCCTGGGGCGCCATCGGTGCGCGCACCACGGAAAGCCAGGTGCACCGCGAACTGGCCTCGGGGCTGTCCTGCCCGGTGGGCTTCAAGAACGGCACCGACGGCAACACCCGCATCGCCATCGATGCGCTCAAGGCCTCGTCGCAGCCGCACTATTTCCTGTCGGTCACCAAGGGCGGGCATTCCGCCATCGTGTCCACGCGCGGCAACGAGGACTGCCACGTGATCCTGCGCGGCGGCAAGGCGCCCAACTACCAGGCCGAGCACGTCCAGGCGGCGGCCCAGGCCCTGGAAAAGGCCGGCATGCGTCCGCGCGTCATGGTGGACGCCAGCCACGCCAACAGCAGCAAGGACTACACCCGCCAGCCGCTGGTGATCGATGACATCTGCGCCCAGGTCGAGGCCGGCGACACGCGCCTGTTCGGCGTCATGGTGGAAAGCCACCTGGTGGGCGGCCGCCAGGACCTGGTGCCGGGCAAGCCCCTGGTGTATGGTCAGAGCATCACCGACGGCTGCGTCGACTGGGATACGACGGTGGGCTTGCTGGATCGCCTGGCCGCGGCGGCGCGGGCGCGCCGCCAGGCAGTGCGGGCGGCGGCCGAATCGGTCGGCAGCGCCGCCTGATGCCCCCTATGGCAAGCTGAAGGCTTAAGAGAAGACAGGATTGCATCCATGGACACCTTGCACATCGCCCAGCAGGCCCGCCCCTTGCCGGAAGGATTCCTGACGGCGCTTCAGGCGCGGTTCGGCGAGCGCTGCTCCACGGCGCAGGCGGTGCGCGAGCACCACGGGCGCGACGAATCCCCGTATCCGACCATGCCGCCCGACGCGGTGGTCTTCGCCCAGGACGTGGACGAGGTCGCCTGGGTCGCGCGCCATTGCCATGACCACGGCATCGCCCTGATTCCCTACGGCGCCGGCTCCTCGCTCGAAGGCCACCTGCTGGCGGTCCAGGGCGGGGTCTGCCTGGACCTGTCGGGAATGAACCGGATCGTGGCCGTGCACGCCGAAGACTTCACGGCCACGGTCCAGGCCGGCGTCACACGCAAGCAGCTCAACGAAGCCCTGCGCGACACCGGCCTGTTCTTCCCGATCGATCCGGGCGCCGATGCCAGCCTGGGCGGCATGGCGGCAACCCGCGCCTCGGGCACCAATGCCGTGCGCTATGGCACCATGCGCGAGAACGTCATGTCGCTGAAGGTCGTCACGGCCAACGGCCGGGTGATCGAGACCGCCAGCCGCGCCCGCAAGTCTTCGGCGGGCTACGACCTGACCCGCCTGTTCGTGGGCAGCGAAGGCACCCTGGGCATCATCGTCGAAGTCACCGTGCGCCTGTATCCCCAGCCCGAGGCGGTGTCCGCGGCCATCTGCAATTTCCCGGACCTGGATGCCGCCGTCAACAGCGTGATCGAAGTCATCCAGATGGGCGTGCCGGTGGCCCGGATCGAATTCATGGACGCCCACGCCGTGCGGGCGACCAATCGCTACAGCCACCTGAGCCTGCGCGAATCGCCGCTGCTGCTGTTCGAATTTCACGGCAGCCCGGCCTCGGTGCGCGAACAGGCCGAGTCGGTGCAGGCCATCGCGCGCGAGCACGGCGGCCAGGATTTCGAATGGGCAGATCGGCCCGAAGACCGCAGCCGCCTGTGGACGGCGCGTCACAACGCCTATTTCGCCGGCCTGCAGCTGCGCCCCGGCTGCCGTTCCAGCACGACCGACGTGTGCGTGCCGATTTCCCGATTGGCCGAGTGCGTGGGCGAAACCGCGCGCGAGCTGGACCAGGCCAGTTTCTCCTATACGATCGTGGGTCACGTGGGCGACGGCAATTTCCACGTGCTGATGCTGCTCGATCCAGACGATCCCGGGGAATGGGCCGAATCCGAAAAGCTCAACCAGCGCCTGGTGGCGCGCGCCATCGCCATGCAGGGCACCTGCACAGGAGAACACGGGGTGGGCTTGCACAAGCAAGCCTTCATGCGGGCCGAGCACGGACAGGATGCGCTGGACGTGATGGCGGCCCTGAAGGCCGCGCTGGATCCGCACAATGTGCTCAATCCCGGCAAGATCCTGCCGCCGGCCGCCTAGGCCCCGAGGAACCCCATGGATATCGCAAGCTCTCCGGACGAACGGCATGCCATCGTGCCTGATTTTCCCGGCTTCCTCGCCCGCATCGCGCGGGACGTGCCGGCGCACTGCATCCTGACACGGCCCGAACAGACCCGCGTCTACGAATGCGATGGGTTGTCTCTGTACCGCGAGCAGCCGCCCGTCGTGGTGCTGCCCGAAAACGAAGCCCAGGTCATCGCCATCCTCAAGGCCTGCCACGAGCACAACGTGCCGGTCGTGCCGCGCGGCGCGGGCACCGGCCTGTCGGGCGGGGCCACGCCGCATCCCCAGGGGGTGGTCATCGGTCTGGCCAAGCTCAATCGCATCCTGCGCCTGGATCCCGAGACCTGTGTGGCGGTGGTCGGCCCCGGCGTGCGCAACCTGGCGATCTCCGAGGCCGCGGCGCCCCATGGCCTGTACTACGCGCCCGATCCGTCCAGCCAGATCGCCTGTTCCATCGGCGGCAACGTGGCGGAAAACTCGGGCGGCGTGCACTGCCTGAAATACGGCCTGACGGTGCACAACGTGCTGCGCGTGCGGGTGGTCACGATCGAGGGCGAGATCGTCGAACTGGGCGGCGAGGCGCCGGACGCACCGGGCCTGAACCTGCTGCAGGCCTTCATCGGTTCCGAGGGCATGCTCGGCCTGGTGACCGAGGTCACGGTGCGCCTGATCCCCCGTCCGCAACTGGCGCGGGTGGTCATGGCCAGTTTCCCCAGCGTCGAGCAGGCGGGGGAAGGTGTCACGCGCATCATCGCCGACGGCATCATCCCCGCCGGCCTGGAGCTGATGGACAAGCGCGCGGTGCACATGGTCGAGCCATTCGTGGGGGCCGGCTACGACCTGCAGGCCGAGGCCATCCTGCTGTGCGAATCCGATGGCACGCCCGACGAGGTTTCCGAGGAAATCGCCCGCGTCGAGGCCCTGCTGCGCGAGGCGGGCGCCACCCGGCTGCAGACGTCCTCGTCCGAGGAAGAGCGCCTGAAATTCTGGGCCGGGCGCAAGAACGCCTTTCCCGCGGCCGGCCGCATCTCGCCCGACTACTACTGCATGGACGGCACCATCCCGCGCCGCCACCTGGGCAAGGTCCTGGCGGCCATCGCGGGGATGGAAACACAGTTCGGCCTGCGTTGCTCGAACGTCTTCCATGCCGGTGACGGCAATCTGCACCCCCTGATCCTGTTCGACGCCAACCAGCCCGACGAGGTCGAGCGCGCCGAGGCCTTCGGTGCAGCCATCCTCGAGCTGTGCGTCCAGGTGGGCGGCACCATCACCGGCGAGCATGGCGTGGGCCTGGAAAAGATCAACCAGATGTGCTCGCAGTTCACGCGCGACGAACTGGACGCCTTTTCGGCGGTCAAGCGCGCCTTCGATCCCTACGGCCTGCTCAATCCGCTCAAGCTCATTCCCACGCTGGTGCGCTGCGCGGAATACGGCAAGATGCACGTGCATCAGGGCGACATCCGTTTCCCCGACATCCCCCGGTTCTAGGACTGAATAGGCCCAACCATGGAATTCGTATTGTCCGAACTCTGCGAGCAGGTCGTGACCGCGCGCGCGGCCCAGCGGCAGCTTCTGATCCGGGGCGGCGGCACTCGGCTTTTTTACGGCGGGCCGCTGCCGCCGGAAGGCGCCGCGTCCTGGCTGGACCTGTCTGCCTATCACGGCGTGGTCAGCTATGAGCCGTCCGAACTGGTGCTGACGGCCCGGGCCGGCACGCCGCTGGCGGAAATCGAGACGCTGCTGGCCTCGCAAGGCCAGATGCTGGCCTTCGAGCCGCCGCGCTTCGGCACCGCGGGCACCCTGGGCGGTTGCGTGGCCTCGGGCCTGGCCGGCCCGCGCCGCATGGCGGCCGGTTCGCTGGCGGATTTCGTGCTCGGCACGCGATTGCTGAGCGCCGATGGCAACGTGCTGCGCTTCGGCGGCGAGGTCATGAAGAACGTCGCCGGCTACGACGTCTCGCGTCTGCTGGCGGGATCCCTGGGTGTCCTGGGGGCGCTGGTCGAGGTCTCGCTCAAGGTCGTGCCCCGTCCGCGCCGCGAGGCCACCTGTGTCCTGGCACTGGATGAATCGTCCGCGCTGGATCAGTGCCTGCGCTGGCGGTCGCGCCCGCTGCCGGTTTCGGCGACGGCCTGGGTGGCCGATGCTTCGGGCGCCGGCGGGAAGCTGTCGGTGCGCCTGTCTGGCAACGAATCGGCCGTGCGCCAGGGACTGGAAGAAATTGGCGGCGAGCATCTGGACGACGAGGCCGCGGATGCCTTCTGGCTGGGCATGCGCGACCAGACGCATGCGTTCTTCCGCCAGCAGCCCCTGTGGCGCATCGTCCTGCCTGCCGGCGCGCCGGCGCTGGGCCTTGCGCCCGTGCTGCACGAATGGGGCGGCTGCCTGCGCTGGCTGGCCGGCCCGCACGATGCGGCGGCGCTGCGCGACCGGGTCCAGTCGCTGGGCGGTTCCGCCTGCCTGTACCGGCGCGACGGCGCGCCCGCCGATGTGCCGGCCTTCCATCCCCTGGCCGACGGCGTCCTGCAGATCCACCGGCGGCTGAAGCAGGAATTCGACCCCGCCGGGATCTTCAATGCCCATCGGCTGTATCCGGAACTCTGAGGACCCACCATGCAGACACAACTCGCGGAATGGGCGCGCGATACCGATCTCGGCCGGGAAGCCGATGAAATCCTGCGCCGCTGCGTGCACTGCGGTTTTTGCCTGGCCACCTGCCCGACCTACCAGATCCTGGGCGACGAGCTCGACAGCCCGCGCGGGCGCATCTACCAGATCAAGCAGGTCCTGGAAGGCGCCGAGCCCACCTATGTCACCCAGCAGCATCTGGACCGCTGCCTGACCTGCCGCAATTGCGAGACCACCTGTCCGTCGGGCGTCCAGTACGGCGCCCTGGTGGACATCGGCCGCCAGATCGTCAGCGAGCGCGTGCGCCGTCCTTTGCGCGAACGCCTGCTGCGCGAAACCCTGCGCCGCCTGATGGGTTCGCCCTGGTTTGGCACCCTGTACAGGATGGGGTGCTGGGTGCGGCCCGTCCTGCCGGCCGTGCTGCGCTCGAAGATCGCCGAGGCCCGCCCGGCCGGGCCGCTGCCGGCCGAGCCCGGCCGCCATGCCCGCCAGGTGCTGATGCTGGCCAATTGCGTCCAGCCCGCCATGATGCCTTCGATCGACGCCGCCACGCTGCGCGTGCTGGACGCGGTTGGCGTCGGCACGCGTATCGCGGCCGGTTCGGGCTGCTGCGGCGCCATCAATTTCCACCTGGACGCCCAGGAAGCCGGCCGCGACCAGATGCGCGCCAACGTGGATGCCTGGCTGCCACTGCTGGAATCCGGCGAGGTCGAAGCGGTGATCGTGAATGCCTCGGGCTGCGGCGGCATGATCAAGGAGTACGCCCATCACCTGAAGCACGACCCGGCCTATGCCGAGCGCGCCGAGCGCCTGATGCCGTACGTCAAGGACATTGCCGAGTTCCTCGCGCCCATGGCGGCCGAGGTGCGGTCGAAGATGCGCCGTGCGCCGGGCCGCAGCGCCTTTCATCCGCCCTGTACCCTGCAGCATTGGCAAGGCCTGCGCGCCGTCACCGAGCGCCTGCTGACCGAACTGGGCTTCGATCTCCAGTCTTTCGGCGAATCGCACCTGTGCTGCGGCTCGGCGGGCACCTATTCGATCACCCAGCCGGTGCTGTCGAAATCCCTGCGCGACCGCAAGCTGCAGGCCATCCAGGCGACGTTGCCCGAAACCATCGTTTCGTCGAACATCGGCTGCATCTGTCACCTGCAGGGCGGCACCGACACGCCGGTGCGCCATTGGATCGAAACCGTGGACGAGGCGCTGCATGACTGAACGGCCGGCACGCGGCGCCCGGGTCGTGATCGGCATGTCGGGCGGGGTCGATTCTTCGGTGTCGGCCTGGCTGCTCAAGCAGCAGGGCTACGAGGTCGTCGGCCTGTTCATGAAGAACTGGGAAGACGACGACGACACCGAATACTGTTCGTCGCGCCAGGACTGGCTGGATGCCGCCAGCGTGGCCGACGTGGTCGGCGTGGACATCGAGGCGGTCAATTTCGCCGCCGAATACAAGGACCGGGTATTCGCGGAATTCCTGCGGGAATATTCCGCCGGCCGTACGCCCAATCCCGATGTGCTGTGCAATGCCGAGATCAAGTTCAAGGCGTTCATGGATCATGCCATGGGGCTGGGCGCCGATTACATCGCCACCGGCCACTATGCCCGGGTGCGGCGCGTCGACACACCGCACGGCCCCCGCAGCCAGTTGCTGAAGGCCCTGGACGGCACCAAGGACCAGAGCTATTTCCTGCATCGACTGAACCAGGATCAGCTGGCGCGCACCTTGTTTCCCCTGGGTGAACTGCCCAAGACCGAAGTCCGCCGCATCGCGCGCGAGATCGGCCTGCCGAACGCCGCCAAGAAAGATTCCACGGGCATCTGTTTCATCGGCGAGCGGCCGTTCCGGGAATTCCTGAACCGCTACCTGCCCACCCAGCCCGGGCCGATGCTGACTCCGGACGGCCGCGAAATCGGCCGCCACCAGGGGCTGGCCTTTCATACGCTGGGGCAGCGCAAGGGGCTGGGCATCGGCGGGGTGCGCGGCGCCCAGCGCGATGACGGCACGGCCGATGCCTGGTACGCGGCCCGCAAGGACCTGGCGAACAACGTCCTGTACGTCGTCCAGGGCCACGATCATCCCTGGCTGCTCAGCGAGCACCTGAGCGCCCAGGATGCCAGCTGGGTGGCGGGCGAACCGCCGGCGCCGGGCGCCTACGCCGCCAAGACCCGCTACCGACAGGCCGATTCGGCCTGCCTGCTGGAAGTGGGCGAGGGCGCGGAGTTCACGCTGCGTTTCGACGAGCCCCAGTGGGCCGTGACCCCGGGACAATCGGCCGTGCTGTACGACGGCGACGTCTGCCTGGGCGGCGGGATCATCGTCTGAAGGCGGGTATCCGGGCAGCCTGGGGGGTCGGGCGTCACGAATGAAAATCCCCGCAAGGGCAGAGCCCATGCGGGGATTTTTGGCGTCTGGTGCGCGCCGAGCCTAGGCTGCGGGCGGCCGGGTCGTGGCAAAGGACGGGCGGGCGCCGAGCTTTTCCGACAGGCGGGCCAGGTGGGGGTGACCGGTGCGCCAGTCCATGTCCGGGAAGCGCAGGTCCAGGTAACCCAGGGCGGTGCCCACGGCGATGTCGGCCAGGCACAGGTTGACGCCCATGCAGTAGGACTGTTCGCCCAGCAGTTGCTCCATGTAGTCCAGCCCGGCGCTCATCTTCTGATGCTGGCGGGCGACCCAGTCGGGGTTGCGCTGGGGTTCGGGCCGGCGGTGGGTTTCCATGAACGCGGCCGCGGCGGCATCCATGATGCCGTCGGCGATGGCTTCCCAGCGCTTGACTTCCACGCGTTCGCGCCCGGGGGGCGGGATCAGCCGGCCGACCGGCGAGAGCGTGTCCAGGTATTCCACGATGACGCGCGAGTCGAACAGCGCGCCGTTTTCGTCCATGATCAGACAGGGCACCTTGCCCAGGGGGTTGTGCGCCGTGACGTGCGTCGCGGGACCCCAGGGGTCGTCGAGGATCAGCTCGTAATCGAGCTTTTTCTCGGCCAGCACGATACGCACTTTGCGAACGTAGGGGCTGGTCAGGGAACCGATCAATTTCATGAGGAAACAGGATAGTCCAGGGCTCGAAAAGTATAGCAGGACGGGTTTCCGGAACTGGGGATGTGGGGGTCTTTTTGACCTTTTTTTATCAACAGCCAGGGGCCAGGTGTGGTATATAAGCCCCGCCGGCGGAGACGGCCGGGGCGGGTGCTAGAATCCTGGCTTGGGATTCGCTTTGCTGCCTCGCTGGTGCGGAGCATTTCCAGGTCGCCGTTCGTTCCACAGTCTCGCGCCCCCCGGTCCTGTAGCCGGGCTGCGGCGCCTTCTCGTTCCCGTCGATGATGCATATTGATTCTTCCCTCAGCGCGCTCAACGCGCTGTCGCCCCTGGATGGGCGCTACGCGGCCAAGGCCGATGCCCTGCGCCCCTACCTGTCCGAAGCCGGTTTCATGGCGCATCGGGTCGAGGTCGAGATCGCCTGGCTGATCGGCCTGTCCGACGCCGGCCTGCCCGAGCTGCCCGCTTTTTCGGCTGCTGCGCGCGCACGGCTGCAGGCGCTGGTGGAGAATTTCTCCGAAGCGGACGCAGCCCGCATCAAGGCCATCGAACGCACCACCAACCATGACGTGAAGGCGGTGGAATACTGGCTGAAGGAGCAGGTGGCCGACGATGCCGAGCTGTCCCGGGCGGCCGAGTTCATCCATTTCGCCTGCACCTCCGAAGACATCAACAACACCTCGCACGCCCTGATGCTGGGCCGCGCGCGCACCCTGTGCGTGGTGCCCGCCCTGGAATCGGTCGCCACCCGCCTGCGCGAACTGGCGCACCGGCACGCCGACCAGCCGCTGCTGTCGCGCACGCACGGCCAGCCGGCCACGCCCAGCACCATGGGCAAGGAATTCGCCAACGTGGTCGCCCGCCTGGACCGGGCCCTGGATGCGATCCGCGCCGTGCAGCCCCTGGCCAAGATGAACGGCGCCACCGGCAACTACAACGCCCATCTCGCGGCCTACCCGGAAGTCGACTGGCCCGCTTTCTCCGGCAAGGTCCTGGGCGGCCTGGGGCTGGTCCAGAATCCCTATTCGATCCAGATCGAACCGCACGACTGGATGGCGGCCCTGTTCGATGCGATCGCCCGCGCCAACACGATCCTGCTGGACCTGAACCGCGATGTCTGGGGCTATATCTCCCTGGGATACTTCAAGCAGCGCCTGAAGGACGGCGAGGTGGGTTCGTCCACCATGCCGCACAAGGTCAACCCGATCGACTTCGAGAATTCCGAAGGCAACCTGGGCCTGGCCAACGCGGTGTTGCGACACCTGTCGGAAAAGCTGCCGGTGTCGCGCTGGCAGCGAGATCTCACGGATTCCACGGTGCTGCGCAACCTGGGCGTGGCGCTGGGCTACGGCCTGGTGGCCTACGAAGCCTGCCTGCGCGGCCTGGGCAAGCTGGAACTGAATCCAGCAGCCATCGATGCCGACATCGACGCCTGCTGGGAAATCCTGGCCGAGCCCGTGCAGACAGTGATGCGTCGCTATGGCCTGCCGCAGCCCTACGAACAACTGAAGGCCCTGACGCGCGGCAAGGGCATCACCGAGCAGGCCCTGCGGGAATTCATCTCCGGCCTGGACCTGCCCGACGAACCCAAGGCACGGCTTCTGGCCATGACGCCGCGCAGCTACATCGGTCTGGCGGCCCGACTGGCGGCGGCGGTGTAGGCCGGGGCTTGCGTCTGGCCTGGCTTGGCCGCAGTTGCTTTGCGCGCCGCTGAAAAAAGGTGTATAGTTTCGTTCTTCGCAAAATCATTGCGACGGGCTGTTAGCTCAGTTGGTAGAGCAGCGGACTCTTAATCCGTCGGTCGAGTGTTCGAGTCACTCACAGCCCACCAGAATTACCAAGGACTTAGGTGCAAACCTAGGTCCTTTTTCTTTGCCTGTACGTGAGGCCATTGCATATTGCGCTTGATTGGGATGCGGATGTCATTGGGGCAGGGCGAATCTTGCTTTCCACCGCCGTCACGTCCGTATGCATCCGTCCGGTATTGGAGGGCTCAGGAGTTCAGGCTCTCGGCTGACACGGCATAGCGCCCGGTGCAAGGCCCCGGCTGCACTGCATGTATCGGAGGATGAGAGAACACATGCGCAGCCAAGACGCATTCGTTGGGCCGTGTCTGCGGACGGTCTGAATGGGGCGAGTGGTTACGCTCCGTAGCCATTCCTTTTTTGGCTTGAGGCAAAATTGCTTCGCCCTGAAAGGAGTTGGCATGAAAAAACTATTGTTGGCCTGTGCGCTGGTGTCCTTGCTCTCAGCCTGTGCTGTGTATACGCCGCACGGATCCGTAGTCGTGGACCCCGATCAGGGGCATGGCGGATTCTGTCCCCCAGGGCAGGCCAAGAAGGGGAATTGCTGAAGGTGCGTGGGTGTCCGAGCTGCGGCTTCTGCATGATGTGAGATCGAGAACGCCCAACACACGTGCTTGCATGACAAGCGCCACCCAGCGATGCCTCCACAGGGAGGGGACCATCCGGATGCGCGAAGGCACGGATCCAGCCGCTTATGGGCAACAGGCAATGATTGGCGCCGTGCGGACGTTGAGGCTCACGCCTCACCCATCCTCTTGCCAGCCCGCCTTCATCGGGGGCTTTTCCTTGGGCGGCAGCTTGACCTCGTCTTCATCGGGTTGCGGCACGTCTTCGGGCCTGGGTTCGGGCACATCCGGCCCGGGCGGTTCGTTGGTGTGATCGGCCATGGTGGTTCCTTTCTATTTCGGTACGGTGCTGGCCGGGGCAATTCGCGTGCCCGATGCCGGCTGTCCAGGCCCGTTCCTTTCGCCGGGGTAATAGCCGGTGACAAAATCGCCGGCCGCGGCGGGGCGACGGCCCCGGAAGGCCTGTGGGAACCTGTTATAAAAATGGCAGACGCAATCCAGGCAGAAGGAGGAAACATGTCCGGCAGAATCGTGATTCGAAGCAGCATCGCGCTGCTGTCCGCCGCCCTGGTCTCCGGATGCTTCGGGGGCGGCGCCCCGGCCAGGCAGACGACGGATGTCAGCGGCGAGTGCCAGTGGAATCGCAGCCGGTGTCTCTACGAAGGCGCTTATGAGCCCGGCGAGCGGGACTACGCCGAGCAGGAGGCCCGGGATCTGAACCGGGCCGCGCTGGAAAAGCTGCGCCGCAGCGCCGTCAGGTAGCCTGCCCGCTACAGGGGCGGCGGCGCTCAGTGCGCCTGCACCGGGATGCTGATCGTGAACCGGGCGCCCTGGCCAGGAGTGCTGACGCAGGATGCCTGGCCGCCGTGGCGCTGCGCCACGGCCTTGACGAACGCCAGGCCCAGCCCGCTGCCGGCCGGTTTGCCGGCATCGCCCGGCAGGCGCTGGAAGCGGGCAAACAGGCGCTTCATCTGGTCGGGCGGGATGCCGGGGCCGGTGTCCTGCACGTGAATGCGCCAGAAACGCCCGTCGGTGTCCAGAGTGCACTCGACGATCCCGCGCTCGGGGGTGTAGAGCAGGGCGTTGTCCAGCAGGTTGCCGATGGCCCGGCTCATGAGTTCCGCGTCGATGTCGGCCATCGCGTCAGGGTGCCGGGCCTCGAATCGAAGCGCGATGGCGCGTTGCTCGGCCTTGGGCCAGCGCCGGTCGCAGCATTCCTGGATCAGATCGTCCAGGTAGACAGGGTGCCGGTTCAGGGGCGCGGATTCGGCGCGCCCCAGCTGGACGATATGGTCGACCAGGTCCAGGGTGGTGCGCGACTGCTGCTCGATGTGCGCCAGGACCGCGCCTTCCGCCCATCGCTCGGGCGCCTGGCGCCGTAGTTCGATGATGGCCAGGATGGCGTTTTGCGGGGACCGCATGTCGTGCGACAGGAAGCTGAGCGTCTCTTCCTGGGCCTGGGTGGCCTGCTTCAGCCGGGTGACGGCCTGGTGCAGGCGGACGGCCCGCTCGGGCAGGGTATCGGGGCCGGCCCTTGCGTGCATTGCAAGGTCCGATCCGGGATCTGCGGACGTCGACGGAATGCTCAGCCGTTCAAGTTCGGCGTCGATGTGGCTCAGGGAGGCTTCCTGGCTGCGCCAGCTCCAAAGGGGGTAGGCCAGGATCAGGGCCGCCAGGATTCCGGCGGGTGGCAGCCAGTAGCCGGCCCATTGCAGCAGCAGGGCGTTCGCAGCCAGGAAAAGCACGCAGGCGGCCAGCGCACAGGCCAGCCCCCGGCGTGGAGACAGGACGCCCAGGCCCAGGCAGACCGGCAGGATCAGCCCCAGCCCTGCCAGCGCCGTGATCCAGGCCGGGGAAATGCGGATCCAGAGGTCGTCCTGCAGGTTCTGCAGAGCGGTGGCAAGGATTTCGACTCCCGCGGTCATTCCGCCCATGGGGGTCGGCAACTGGTCGCCCAGGCCCGAGGCCCAGGCTCCGACCAGTACGATGCGGTCCCGGAAAGCGGCTTCGGGCACCAGGCCGTTCAGCACGGCCGCATAAGGGTACAGGGTGTAGCCAGGAACCGGGTCGATGAAGCGAATGAATGACGCCGTGTCCGGGGGGATGGCCCGGGTGCGTTCCACGGCCGCGTCCTGGCCGCTCATGCGGGCCAGCGCGACGATCAGATGCGGTAGCGGCGGGCTCCCATTCTGCGGCGTGCGGCGCAGTTCGACGGTGCGCAGCACGCCGTCGTGGCCGGGGCTCGTATCGATCCGGCCAAGAGCTGCGGCGGCCTGGGCGAGCGAGGGGATCGGCGTGATCCGGTACCGCCCGTCCGGGCTCAGGACTTCGGGCAGGACGACGCGTCCATGCCTTCCGATGGCTTCGGCCAGGATCCGGTCGTCCTGCGGGTGGGTAGGGTGGGGCGCCGAGAGAATCAGGTCCAGCGCCACCGCCCGCGCGCCGTGCAGGTGGTCGAGCAGGGCCGCATGCACCGAACGGCGCCAGGGCCAGTAGCCCAGAGCGTCGATGCTGGCATCGTCAATGGTGATGATGACGATGTTCCGGCTGGCGGGCGGGCTGTGCACCGCCTGCATGCTCAGGTCGTAGGCCCGTCGGTTCACATCCCGGATGCCGGGCAGATTCTGCCAGAACGCCAGTGCGGTCGACAGCAGGGTCAGGACGGCCACCAGCGCCAGCCATTCGAGCATGAGGCGGCGCCGCATGCCGGTCGAATGGCGGGTGTCGGTGAGCATCATGGCACGTCAGTCCAGCGCCACGGGTGTTCCGTCGATCCCCAGGACCGGAGTCCCGTCGCTGGCCCTGAGGCCGATGCGCAGGGTATCGACGGCCAGGACTGCATCGTGGCCTTCGATGCCGAGCGCGTCGATGCCGCGCACGAATATGTAGCGTGGGCCGCTTCCACGGGCCTGGAGGAACACGCCGGGGCCGTTCACGCGCCGGCTGGATTCCAGACGGGTGCCGTCGGCGTCCAGGGCGACCCGGACGGCATAGGTGGATGCGCCTGGAACCGGCTCGAACTCCAGACGGCCGCTGCCCGGGTCCAGGTTCGGGTGGTGCGGCGCGGGCAGCAAGGGGTGGCTGCCCAGCAAGGTGCCGCGGGCGTCGTAGGCGGCGCCACGGTCGGGGGCCAGGCGCTGTTCGCCCTGGCTGGGGCTTTCGATCGCCGCGTTGCCGTGCAGGACTTCGTGGCGCGATCCCTGCGCATCGACGTGGACGCGCAGCCGGGTGCCGCGCACGCCCGTCACGGTGGCGGGCGTGCGGATCTCGAAGCGCCCGACACCCGTGTCGTCGGGCGATACGGTGGATTCGAGCGAGCCGCGGTCGATGTCGACCTGGGTGTCGGTCAGCCCCGTGCCCTGGAATGACTTCAGGCGGCGGAGCCGCAGCGTCGTACCGGGTGGCAGGGTCAGCAGGCTCCGGTCTTCGAGCTGCAGGGTGGCGGTGCTGCCCGCGTCGCTGCGCAGCGACTGGTTCGCGCGCAGGATGTCGCCCGGCCGCACTGGCCGGCCATCGGCGGCGACCTGTCCGGCCACATGGACGATGGTGGCAGTCGCCGGCTGCTCCGGGATCAGGGACAGGGGAATGCGCAGCACCTTGCCGATGGGCAGGCGGTAGGGGTCTTCGACCTGGTTCAGGCGCTGTAGCTCGGGCCAGTGCTCGGCCCGCAGCGTGTAGCGCCGGGAAAGTTGCTCCAGGGTGTCGTGCGGCTCCACCTGGTACAGGAAGTCGTTTCCCTGGGCGCCCAGGGGGCGTGCAACCGTGGTGGCCGGCAGGGACAGGCAGGAAGCCAGCAGGACCAGCGCCAGGGTGCGGGCATCCGGGGTATTGGAAAAGAAGCGTGGCAAAGTCATGGGGACGCGGTTGAGTCGGGGGAAGACAGCAGCTCGAGACGATAGCCCAGCGCGTAAGATGCGCTGAGCAAGGTGCCGGTGGCGGGGCCGAAGCGCAGTTTCTTGCGGATGTTCGACAGGTGGGTGTCCAGGGTGCGGGAAGAGCTGGGCACTTCCCGGTTCCATACCAGCGCGCTGAGGTCGTCACGCGAGAACAGCCGCCAGGGGTGGCGCAGGAACAGGGACGCGAGCTCGAATTCCTTGGGGGTGAGGGCGATGGGTTCGCCATGCAGCCGGATCTTCCGGGCGCTCATGTCGACCGAGAATCCGCCCAGCGAGAAGTCCGCGTCGGGGTTCGCGGCCGGGCGGTGGCGGCGCAGCTGGGCGCCGATCCGCGCCAGCAGCTCGCCGGGCCGGCAAGGCTTGGCGATATAGTCGTCCGCGCCTGCGTTGAGCCCTTCGATCAGGTCGCGTTCCAGCGTCCGATTAGTGATGAAGATCACCGGCAGGGCCTCGTTGCAGTTCGCGCGGACCCAGCGCAGGACTTCCATGCCGTTGATGCCCGGCAGTTCCCAGTCCAGCAGGAGCAGCGCGAAGGGTGTGCGGGCGCGCAGCGCCGCGAGCAGTGCACCGCCTTCGTCGAAGGCGCGGCAGGACAGGCCTGCGTTGGCCAGGGTCTGCTGCATCCACGCGGATTGGGCTGAGTCGTCTTCCAGCAGTGCAATGAGTTGGCTAGGATCAAGCATGGGGATGTTTCCGATGCCGGGCGTTGTGAAAACACACGCGATTGCGGCCGCCGTGCTTGGCCCGGTACATCGCCTGGTCAGCATACGATAAAAGCGAGTGCAGGGTTTCACCGTTCGCCCGTGAGTCATGCACCGCGCCGATGCTGACTGTGATCCGGATGGGCTCGGCGCTTTCCGTGCAGGTCGTCAAGGCTTCCGCCACGCGGGCACGCAGGCGCTCGGCAATGTGGGCGACTTCCTCGGGGCCCGTGTCGGGCAGCACGATGCCGAATTCTTCGCCGCCGATCCGGCCGAACAGGTCTTGGGGACGGATCGCCGCGCGGATGGTTTGCGCGAAGGCCTGCAGGACCTGATCCCCGGCCGCGTGTCCGTAGGTATCGTTCAGCCGCTTGAAATGATCGATGTCCAGCATGAGCAGGCCGGTCCCCCGGAGCAAGGCCGGATCTTGCAGGCGTTCCTGGGCGCCGCGCAGGAATGCCTGCCGCGACAGGGCTTCGGTCAGCGTGTCGTGATCGAGGGCGCGGTTCAGGGCGGCGATGGTGTCGCTGCGCGCCGCGAGCGCGCAGGACATGATCAGGGGGGCCAGCGCCAGCAGCAGGGCGCCCAGCTGCAGCGATGCCATGTCCCAGGGGGCCGTGCCGGCCGGGTCCGGTGTGTCGCCGAAGGGAATCCAGCCGTACGTGGCGCCCAGGGTGATGGTGAGCACGGAAAGCAGGGCGAGCCAGGCTGTGATGTGTTGCCGGTAGGCCAGCGCGCAATACAGCAGGGGCGGAATCGGAAAGACCAGGATGCCCGGGCCGCCGACCAGGAAGCATAGGGTCAGCCCTGCGAGCAGGCAGACGAACGGTGGCACGGTCTCGGGTCGGGGCTGTGTGCGCGGCGGAGTGCGGCGGCGATTCCGGGAGGCCGGCACGGGCAGCGTCAGGATGGGGGGCAGAAGGGCGCAATAGCCGAGCAACTGGCCGAGGAATCCGTGAATGATGACGGATGCCTGGGAACCGGGCGCATCCGCCGCCAGCCAGAGGAGGAATGGACCGGCCGCGATCGTGTGCGTGGCGGCCGCCGCGATGCAGGCGGCCAGCACCTGCGCGACGGCGCGAGGCTGGCGCAGGTTCGGGGCGGCGTCGGGCTGGGCCAGAAGCCGCCAGCAGACGAAGGCGCTGGCCAGGTTCGCAAAGCCGTACACCAGCGCCAGGAGTGCGGGCACGTTCCAGGCACTGGCGGCCAGGAGCAGGACGGCGCCGGCCATCGGCCAGACCACCGGTCGTCCAAGGGCGGGTTGGCGCAACAGCAGGCCCGCCAGCACGGCGTTCGCGGGCCACAACACCGGCAGGCCGCCGGCGGGCTGGGTCGACAGCTCTGCCATGGCGGCCAGGAATACGATCGCGGCGACCTTGGATGTGTGCCAGCCGCTGTGATGCTTGCGGCGAAGGGCCTGGAGCATATCGGGTAAGGCGTTGGTGAGCATGGCATGGTCGAATTTATCAGAGTGTTGCAGCCATTCTTCGTTTCCTGACGATTTTTAATCTTTCCCTTGCGTGGGCCTGCCGGTCGTTGCTTGCCGGATGCATGGAAATTGCCCGAAGAAGCAGGGTATTTGCAATTCTTGATTCTGTGTCAAGGGGATACGGATGAAATAATGGGCATGGTGCATACGCATTCAGTTTCGTCTTTTCAAGAGTTTTGTTTCTTCAAGGTCGGCAGGCATGGACCAGCAGAATACCGGCAGGTATCGCCCGGATTTTTCCGCGGCCCGCACACGCGCAGCGCCGGACCGCGGGCGGGAGACCGAGGATGTCGACGCCTGGCTTGCAAGGAATATCAGGGCGTGCTCGCTGCAGGAATATCGGCACTATCGGGAGTATCTGGATCAGACGCCCGCGCAGGATCTGTTGCCGGGCGATTGAATCCGGATGCCTGCAGCGGGCAGGAAGGCCGGGCGTTTCGATTGCGCTTTTCAGGCTTCAGATTGTGCTTTTCAGGCTTCAAAGGGCTGGTTATCATGGCCGCTCGACGCCGGCTCGGGTCGAGACCGATTCCCCTGATAGGAGAGCCGAAATGTGTGATTCGAAATCCTGTGCACACACCGCAGTGTCCGCCCGCCGTTTTTTCCTGCGTTCCTCCCTGGCTGCCACTCTGGCGGTCGCCGCCGGCGGCGTGTTGCCGGGCAACCGGGCCGTGGCACGCACCGCGTCCCCGCCAAAGCCGCAGAATGTCCTGGATCCCGATGCCGCACTCGCACAGTTGGTCGCGGGCAATGAGCGCTATGTGTCCGGCGTGTCCCGGCGTCACGATTTCACCCACGAACGTCCGGCACTGGCGACCGGGCAGAATCCCTACGCGGCCGTATTGGGCTGCGCGGACTCGCGCGTCGTGCCCGAATATGCCTTCGATTGCGCCCGGGGCGATCTGTTCGTCGCGCGGGTGGCGGGCAATTTTGCCAATGACGACATGCTGGGCAGTCTTGAATACGCGGTGGCTGTCCTGGAAGTGCCGCTGATCCTGGTGCTCGGACATGAGCGCTGTGGCGCAGTTGCCGCCGCCGTCAGGGCCGTCACGCAGTCGGCGGAATATCCCGGGCAGATTTCGTCGCTGGTGTCGGCCATCTCGCCGTCCGTGGAAAAGGCCCGCGCACTGGCGGGAGACTTGCAGGAGACCGCGACCGCGCAGAATGTCCGCGACACTGTCGCCGCCCTGAGCGCGCGCTCGTCCATCATCCGGGATGCCGCGCAGGCCGGCAAGCTGCGGGTCGTCGGCGGCATCTATCGCCTGGGAACCGGGCGCGTCGAGTTCCTGGGGTAGGCGCGGACGGCGATGGCCGGCAGTCGTCGCATCCTGATCGTCGAGGACGAGCCGACGCTGTCGGAAAACCTGTACGGTTACCTGGAGCGCCAGGGCATGGAGCCCGATGCCGCATACGATGGCCATGGGGCATTGGCCTTGCTGCGCGGGGCGGCCTTCGATGCCGTGGTGCTGGACCTGGGCCTGCCGGGGCTGGGCGGACTGGATGTACTGCGCGCCATGCGTCGGGAACCCGCGTTATGGCGGCCCGTGCTGGTGCTGACGGCGCGTGATCGTCTGGAAGACAAGCTCCTGGCCTTCGAGCTGGGGGCGGAAGACTACCTGGTCAAGCCATTCTCGCTGGCCGAGGTCGCGGCACGGTTGTGCGTGCTGCTGCGACGGGGGCGGGCCGAAGCCGCGGATCCGGTGACCTACGGAGATTTGCGCTACGACGCTCGATCGCGGACGGTTTTCCTGTCCGGCAGGCCGCTGGCCCTGCCGCGCAAGTCGGTGCTGCTGCTGGCGGCGCTGATGCAGCCGGCGGGAAGCCTTGCGACACATGCCCGCCTGACGGCGGCGCTGTGGCCCGAGGGGCCGCCATCGGCTCGCGCATTGCATGACCAGGTGCACTTGCTGCGCCGTCGCCTGCGTGCGGAGCGCGGCCCGGACATCGTGGCCGATCCCGGCCGGGGCTGGCGGCTGGTCCCGGCGACGGGCGACACGACTGCGCTCGGCCAGGTCGGGGGCGAGGACGGCTCATGACGCGGAAACGGCCTTCCTTCCTGGCCAGGCGAGTCACCTGGGCCGTCACCGGTACCGCTGCCGTCTTCCTGACGATCATCGGTTTGCTGGCGTATGAAACCTTCGCGCGCATGGAAGATGACCTGGTCGATGAGGTCCTGTCCGGTCAGATCGCAGCCTTGCGCGATGAACTCGGGGCAGGGCTGGCGGTGCCGGCCGTCCTGCCGCCGCGGTGGAGCGAGGGCGGGCGCGTCCAGGCCTGGGTGCAGCCGGCGGATCGGCCGCCTCCCCTGGAGGGTATGTTTCCGGCCGGGCCGGGTGGACGCGAAATCGTGCAGGCCGGCCAGACCTGGCATACCTGGGTCGAGACCGTGCCGCAGGGCCTGCTCTACGTGCGCTACGACGCCACCACCCACGAGGACCGGGTCCGGTCCTTTGGCTGGATCCTGGCCGGCGGGGCCGGGTTGGCGCTGGTCTGTGCCTGGCTGCTGGCCCGGCGTCTGGCGCGCCGTGTGGTGGCGCCGATCCGCGCCGTGTCGGACCGGCTCTCGGCCTGGGAAGGCGGGGCTGCTGCCGACGACGCTGTCCAGGGAGACGAGGCGTTGCAGTTGATCGAGGCCTTCAACCGGATACAGGACAGGGTCGATCGTTCCGTGGCGTTCGAGCGTCAGTTCTCCGCCAACCTGGGTCATGAACTGCGCACGCCGTTGGCCGCCCTACGTTCCGATGGCGAGATGGCGCTGCTGGATGCCGGCCAGGGGACGCCCCTGGAGGCGCGCCTGAAGCGCATGCTGGTCCAGGTCGATGCCGCCGCCAGCAGCCTGGCGGGCGCGGCGGCCCTGAACAGCGCCGATCCTGCCCGGGTGCGCCGCGTCGATCTGGCGCAAGCCCTGGAACAGGCCTGGTTCGCCCTGGAGCCCATGGCCCGGGTGCGCGGCCTGGCACTGGAGCCGCTCGTTCCGCCGGGTGAGATCCGGCTGCTGGATCCGGATGCGCTGCTGATCGTGTTGCGCAATCTGCTGCGCAACGCGATCGAGCATGCCGCGCCGGCCACCCTGCGGGTGAGCCTGGACGGCAATGGCGCCCTGGTCTTGCGCGATGACGGCCCGGGCATCGAACCGGGGCGCCTGGCCCGGCTGCAGGAGTGGCGCAACGGGCGGACGGATCTGTTCGCCGGAGACCTGCAGGAAGCCGGTCATGGCCTGGGCCTGGGCATTGCACAGCGGGTCTGCGAACTGCGCGGCTGGCGGCTGGATGTGGATTCGGTCCGTGGCGGCCCGGACAGCGGCACGGTGTTCGTCCTGGATTTTCGTTCAGCTATGAGTCAGCTCGATTCGTAGTGGATTCGTAACCCGGAAGGCTATCGTGGGTGCTGTCCGACCGGGAGCCTTCATGACCTCGACTGCCTATTCTTCTTCGGCCGCCGCTGCGCCCCATTCCGGGACCGGTATCGGTCCGGCCTGGGAGCGCCTGGCCCATGCGCAGGTGCTGCGCCGCCGCGCCCTGGGCGTTCTTGGTGCCCTGGCCCTGCTGGCGCTGCCCTGGATCGGTTCCGCCTGGCCGGAGGCCGGCTGGGTGAACCAGGGGCTGGAATGGGCGGGGCTCATGCTGATGGCGCTGGCGCTGCTGGGGCGCTGCGCCTGCATGCTGTATCTGGGGGGACGCAAGGGCGCCGATCTCGTGGCCGAGGGGCCTTATTCGGTCTGCCGCAATCCGCTGTATGTCTTTTCCATCCTGGCGGTCCTGGGTATCGGCCTGCAGACCGGCAGCATGACGGTGGGCCTGGTTCTCGCCCTGGCGGCCTGGGCGGTGTTCCGCTGGATCGTGGGCGAAGAAGAGCGGATGCTGCGCATATCGTTCGGCACGCCGTTCGACGCATACCAGGCACGGGTGCCGCGTTTCCTGCCCCGTCTGGCCGGCTGGCGCTCGCCGCAGCACGTGACGGTCGATCTTGCGGGCGTCTGGAAGACCGTGCGCGATGCCTTGCCGTATTTCCTGTCGATTCCCGTGTTCGAGGCCATCGAGGCCGCCCAGGACGCCGGCTGGCTGCACGTCCGGCTGTGGCTGTATTGAGGGCGCCGTCCGCATGCCGCAGGTCGGCCGGTGGGCAGACATGGCGGCGCGCGCCCGTGTGATACATTCCAAGGCAGTTTTTCATGCCCTGGAGAGTCCGGTTCATGCTGTCCCCGTTCTATCCGATCGGCACGCCCGGCATCCCCTGGGGGGATGCGGAGGTCGCCGCCTGGCGTGCCCGCCAGCAACGCCGGCGCAGCTACGCCGATGAAGTCCTCGTCGCGGTCGAGCACCTGCGCGACCGTTTCGACATCGTGCGGTATGGCCGGCTAGACTACGGTCCCGACACCTATCCCTTGTGTGCGCTGCGCAGCCGGGACTGGCAGGATGGCCGACCCGTGGCGCTGGTCACGGGCGGCGTGCACGGCTACGAGACCAGTGGCGTGCATGGCGCCCTGCAATTTGCCGAACGCCACGCCGCCGACTATGCGGGCCGCCTGGACCTGATGATCGTTCCCTGTGTCAGCCCCTGGGGCTACGAGCGCATCCATCGCTGGAATCCCCAGGCGCTGGACCCGAACCGTTCCTTCCGCCAGGGCAGCCCGGCGCCCGAGTCGGCTGCACTGATGGCGCTGGTGGCGCCGTTTGCCGACCGCGTGCGGGTGCACATCGACCTGCACGAGACCACCGACACCGACGAGTCCGAATTCCGGCCCGCCCTGGCGGCGCGCGATGGCCGGCCTTTCACCCCGGGCAGCATCCCCGACGGCTTCTACCTGGTCGACGACACCGAGTCGCCCCAACCGGAGTTCCAGGCCGCCGTGATTCGCGCGGTGGCCGAAGTCACCCACATCGCCCCCGCCGATGCGCGCGGTGAAATCATCGGCTCTCCGGTGGTGGCCCCGGGTGTCATTCGCTACGCCCTGCGGTCCCTGGGCCTGTGCGCGGGCATCACGGATGCGCGCTACCGCACCACGACCGAGGTCTATCCCGACAGCCCGCGCACAACGCCGGATCGGTGCAACGAGGCCCAGGCCGTGGCGGTGTGCGCGGCGCTGGACTATGCCCTGGAACATGGGGGCGCCCCTGGAAATACGGATGGGTCCTGACATGGAAATCGTCTTTGCGTCGGAACTGGAAGCCGATCCGCACGCCTGGGTGGCGGCATTGCGCGATGCGCTGCCCGAGGCCCGGGTGCGCCTGTGGGGCGATGGTGCCCCCGAAGGCGATGCCGATTTCGCCGTGGTGTGGGCGCCGCCGTCCGACCTGTTCGTGCGCGAGCCCCGATTGCGCGCCCTGTTCAATCTGGGGGCGGGCGTCGACGCCTTGCTGCGACTGCCCGGCCTGCCCGACAGCCTGCCCCTGGTGCGGCTGGAGGACGGCGGCATGGCGGTGCAGATGGCGGAATACACGCTCTACCACCTGCTGCGCGAATCGCGCGATTTCGGCCGCTACGAGCGCCAGCAGGCCCAGGAGCAGTGGCGCCCCCTGGGCGATATCGACCGCGATGCCTGGACCGTCGGGGTGCTGGGGGCCGGTGCCATGGGCGCCCGGGTCGCCCAGGCCTGCGCGGCTCTGGAGTACCCGACGGCCGTCTGGTCGCGCAGCGGCCGCTCAGTGCCGGGCGCCGAGTCCTATTGCGGCGAGCAGGGTCTGGCTTCGTTCCTGGCGCGCACGCGTGTGCTGGTCAACGCGCTGCCGCTCACCGATGCCACCCGGGGCATTCTGTGCCGCCGCACGTTCGATCGGTTGCGTCCCGACGCCGTGGTGATCAACATCGCCCGGGGTGGGCACCTGGTCGAGGCCGATCTGCTCGCCGCCCTGGACGAGGGCCGCCTGCGGGCTGCTGCCCTGGACGTCTTCGAACGTGAGCCCCTGCCTCCCGGTCATCCCTTCTGGACCGATGCGCGCATCCGCGTCACGCCGCACATCGCCGGCGCCAGCCTGATGGACCGGACGGTGCGGCAGATCGCCGGCAAGATCCGCGCCCTGGACCGGGGCGAGGCCGTCTCCGGCGTCGTGGACCGGGACCGGCAATACTAGGCGCCCTTTCACCTTCGCCAAGGAGTCGAGTGGCCATGCACAACCGGGCTGGACAGGACACCAGGCGCAGCGCGCATGCCGCTGTGCGCATGCAGCGTGCGGGCAGGCCCTGATGGCCGGATCGCGCCCCCGGGAATCCGTCCGCTGGCGCGCGTGGTGGCTGGCCGCCCTGCTGGCGCTGGCCGGCTGTGCGGCACCTTCCGATCCCGGACTGCGGGGGGAGTCCATGTCTGCCGATCAGTTCGCGCAGAGCGACCTCAACCGCATGCAGACCCTGGCGATGCGCGA
This sequence comes from Castellaniella daejeonensis, assembly GCF_039523555.1. NCBI lineage: Bacteria > Pseudomonadati > Pseudomonadota > Betaproteobacteria > Burkholderiales > Alcaligenaceae > Castellaniella > Castellaniella daejeonensis. The sequence goes on along the minus strand of NZ_BAAAFN010000006.1, from coordinate 382,036 downwards.
CAACCTGGAAAGCCTGGATCGCCTGCTCGAAAAGCTGTACCGGCGCAATCCGGGCGAATGGCGCAAGGCGGGGTTCACCGATCTGAAGGCAGCGCTGGAGCAGGGCCGGGCCCGTATCCGCAGCGGCGAGGTGCCCAAGGAACTGGACGGCCTGCAGGATATCGAGGTGCTCTCGGTGGCCATGGACCCGCGTTACCCGGGGGACCGGGTGGCGGCGTTCGTGCTCGGCCTGTCCAGCATGATCATCGCCGCGCATGGCGGACTGACCCGTTTCCACGTCGGCGATTCAGTCCAGGCCCGTCATGTGTTCAATGCGGCCCGCAATGTCGAGATCGCCGCCTGGATGCTCTCCAGCCGGCGCGATGCCCAGGGCCGGCCGCTGCTGCTGTCCAATGAAATGGGCGAGGGCGTGGCCAACCTGAGCTTCGAGCGCGAGTTCGGGCGCATCGTCGCCCGCCTGGATCTGGAAGCCGAGCTGCAGGATGAAAGCCTGCGGCGCATCGGCATCAATTACGTGCAGGGCCTGCTGTTCTTCAATTTTCTGCCGGTACGCTGATTTCGCCGGTGTGTCAGGCTGCCTCGGCGGCCCGGCGGGCGATCCGGCCTGCGCGTTCCAGGCGCCGCGCACTGTCTTCCAGGGGGGCGACGAGGCGGCTCGGGATCGCCTGGATGCCGCCGATCGCGCCGCACAGGGCGCCGGTGAGCATCGCCCTGGCCTGGTTCTGGCCGCCCCCGTTGACGGCATGCAGGACGGCGGATTCGAAGTCGCCCTGGAAGCGGCCGGCCAGGTAGTAGGCGGCGGGGAACTGATGATAGACGGCGCAGGGCATGCCGTATACCAGCGAGGCTTTCCAGGCCGGTTCGATGCGGATGTCCGGATCCTGGGCGGCGCGCAGGACGCAGGACACCGTCAGCAGGGCGTCGGGCGAGGCGAATTGACCGGCGGTCCGGGGCGCTTCCGGACCGGGCGGCGGGGTGTTCTCGCCGGCCGATGTCACGCTGTGGAAGGGCAGGGCGCCGTCGCGCACCAGCGCCATCAGGCGGTCGGACGTGGCTGCGTCCAGCGGCTCGCCGCGCACCAGGCTGCCCAGCACGCAGCCGTACGCCACGGTCATGGCCATCACCGTGGCGTCGCGCTGAGTGAGCGCCGTGTTCGTCGCACAGTGGCGTGCCAGGTCGGCCGGTTGCCGTGCATAGCGCACGGCCAGGGCCAGGATGCGCTCGGCGGCCTCGGTGGTGTCGGCCAGGCCCGCCACCTGACCCCAGGGCAGCCCCTGGCCCACGCGCAGGCGCCAGGCTTCGCGAATCGACTGGCTGGTGTAGCCTCCTGGTCCATTCATGGGGGTGCCGTCCAGCAGCGGGAACAGATCCTGGTCCAGCCGGCGGCAGAAGTCCGTTTCATCGTATCCGCCGCATGCGTCCAGGGATTCCGTCAGCAGGTCCAGGATGAAACCGGCCTGGCCCGATTGGCCGGCCCGCAACCCGGCGTGATAGCGGTCCGGCCTGGGGTCCGTGTAGCTGTCGATCCACGCGCCGTAGTCGCGCCGCAGCGCGTCCAGGTCGTAGTACCAGTGCGGCCCCAGGGCCAGGGCATCGCCGATGTAGGCGCCGATCAGGGCGCCTTGGGCGCGTTGTTCAAGGGTGGGAGCCATGCCGTGTCCTCCGTCGCATCCAGGGGCCAGGCGGTCGTGCCGCCGTGGGCGTGCACCCGGTTGCGGCCGCCACGCTTGGCCTGGTACATCGCTCGATCAGCATACGCCAAAAGCTCGCTCAGGGAGGCGGGCTGGGTGCAGGAGTCGTGCACCGCGCCGATGCTGACGGAGATCTTCAGGGGCGCGCCGTTGCCTGCGAAGACTTCCAGTTTTTCCACGCAGAAGCGCAGGCGTTCGGCAATGTCGTTTGCGTCCCGTTCGGATGTGTCGGGCAGGAACAGCGCGAATTCCTCGCCGCCCAGGCGTCCGAACAGGTCGTTGGGACGGACGAGTGTGCGGATGGTGCGCGCGAAGTCCTTCAGGACCTGGTCGCCGGCGGCATGACCGTACCGGTCGTTCAGTTGCTTGAAGTGGTCGATGTCCAGCATCAGCAGGGCGTTGCCCTGGGGCGGCGCCGTGGCGCGCCCCAGGTGCTCGTCGGCGCTGCGCAGGAAGGCTTCGCGCGACAGGGCGCGGGTCAGGCCGTCGTGGTCCAGGGCCAGGTTCAGCGAAGAGATCAGGTCGCTGCGGGCGGCCAGGATGCCGGAGACCAGCAGAGGCGACATGACCAGCAGCAGGACGCCCAGCCGCAAGGAAACCATGTCCCAGGCATGGCGTCCGGCGAGCGGCTGGTTTTCGCCCATCGGCAGCCAGCCATTTGCGACGCCCAGCAGCACGGCAAGGGCGGTCAGCAGAGTGATCCAGGCCGTCGTGCTCTGGCGGTAGGCCAGGGCGCAGTACATCAGGGCGGGGATGGGAAATGCGGCGGCGCCCGGCCCGCCCAGCAGGAAACACAGGGACAGGCTGGCGGCCAGCGCGGCGATGGGCAGCAGCAGGGTGCCGCTGACCATGCGCCTGAACAGCGAGGACCAGGAATGGCGGCGATCCGGACGCAATCCGGCACGCCTGGGCAACAGCATGATCGGCGGCAGGAGGGCGCAGTAGCTGAGCAATTGGCCGAAGAACCAGTTCAGGGCGACGGTCGTCCATTGCGCATCGGGCCGCAGCCAGGGAACGAGGGCCAATGCTATGGCGGCATTGGTGGCGGCAGCCGCCGCGCAGGCCGCGAACACATGGCCGATGCCCCGGGGGCTGCGCATCCGGGCGGGTGTCCAGTTGGACGACAGGATGATCCAGGCGACGAACACGCCCGACAGGTCGGTGATGCCGTAGCCAAGGGCGGCCGGCCAGGGCTGGTCTTCGAGGAACAGGCCTGCCAGCGCCAGGCCGCAGAACGCCCCTGCCCAGAAGAGCGGATGGCCCAGGGCCGGGCGGCGGATCAGCAGGCCGGCCAGCAAGGCATTGGCCGGCCACAGGATGGACAGCCCCTGGTCGGGACGGGTGACCTGCCCCAGGCCGGCGCACAGAAATGCAAATGCCACGGCCAGGATAGCCTGGACGGGCTTCCGGCAGCATCGCGTGCAAAGACGGGAAACCAGGGGCATGATCGAGCGGGAAACGGATGAGGGGGTGCCGCATCCCAAATGTAACAGAGTGACGCTGCCTTGTCTCTCGTGGTATGCCCCTAGCGCAGCCGGATTTGCGGCTGGAATCCTTGGTCTTGGCCCGGCCCCGCCGGTGGTCAGCCGCCCGCCGGGCGGCGGGCATGCTGCCAGGCAATTACGGCCTGGGCGGCCTGGGCCAGGATGCGATCGTGGTGTTCTTTCGGCAGCGCCTGGCGCAGCGATGCGAACAGGCATTGGGTGCCTGACTGGGCCAGAGCGGTTGCATCAGGGTCTTCGAGCAGGCGGATCTGGATGTGGGCCAGCGTATCCGACACCAGGCGCCATCCCAGTTCCGGCATGCCGGCGTCCAGGGCCAGCAGCTGGCTGCCCAGTGCCTGGATCACCGGCTCGACCGCTTCCAGGCTGTCTCCTGCGGCCATGGCGTGCCACAAGGCCATGTGAATCTGGCGGCGTAGCGCGATCTTGAAGTCGATGGCCGCCGTCTCGGCAGTGTCCAGGGCCTCGAATTGCTGCTGGAAGCGCGCGTCGTCGGCGGGATCCAGGCCGGTGCGCAGGGCGCCGATGAGCGCGGTCAGCGGCGGAATCGCCTGGATTCCGAAGGCCTGGCTGAAGGCCAGGCCCCACTGGTCCAGCCCGCTCAGCAGCAGCGCCATCCGCGGGGCGCGCGTCTCGGAATCCGGAACGGATTGAATCCAATCCAGGCATTGCTTGCGCAGCGCATCTTGTGGGAAGGTGGACGATTCCGCCGCCGCGTGGCGAAATGCCCGGGTGAAGGCATCGCGGGCCAAGTCAGCGGCTTCGGCCTGGACCGGGGGAGGCGCCAGGGCGGCGAACGGATCTTTCAGGTCTGTGCGGGCATCAGGCATGATGCCCGCATTGTCTCATGGTTTGACGACTAGTCCGTTGTGCACTCGGGTCACGCCCTTGACCGACCGGGCGAGTTCGGCGGCACGGTCTTTTTCGCGCTGGGACTTGGCGAAACCCGAGAGCTGCACGACGCCGCCATCGATGGTCTTGACGTTGATGTTCGCGGCCGAAGTGTCGGGATCGTTTGCCAGCTTGGCCTTGACCTCGGCCGTGATCGCCGAGCCGTCGATGTACTGGCCGACGGTTTCCTGCTTGCGGGCCACGGAGCAGCCCGAAATCATGACGGTGGCTGCGCCTGCCATCGCGGCGATGGCGATGATGCGGGTGATATTGGATTTCATGATGTGCGTTCTCCTGAGCGGGGAAGTTATGCCGCATGCGGGATCAAGGTAGCATGCGCCATGCCCGGACACGTGTTGAATTGTTTCAGCGCGCAGACTGCCGAGAGAACGCTCGGGAGAAAACAGAACTGTCCCGACCACAGGCTGATGCAGATGAGCACGCGCGCGGTTGTGCCGCTACTTCCCCTGAGCGAAGCGCTCAAACCCGCGCAAACGCTTAATCCGGTGTTTGACATCGCCGGTGAACCGCACGTGATGGTGACTCAGTACCTGGCTGCGGTTCCGGACAAGTGGCGTGAATCCCCCGGGGTTTGAACTGACCTCCAAAACTCGAACAGTTCAATCGGACTGTACGGTATGAATGGTTATTTACTTGACGGGGGAGCTTACGCAACCACTTGCCTTTATAAGGCGCAAAAAAAACTGCCCCGAGCCTTTCGGTGTCGGGGCAGCTTGCATTCCTTGGTGGCGCATCCCTGATTCGAACAGGGGACCTGCGGATTATGATTCCGTCGCTCTAACCGGCTGAGCTAATGCGCCAAAGCACGCAATTATAGGGGGTGAATTTTCATCGTGCAAGTTGCAGGCGACGGGGGGCACTTGGGGGGCGGAAGACCATGCAGTCTGGCGTATAGTTGATACCTGAAGGGGTTGCCGTCACGGGACCATCGCATGGGGGGCAAGCGGATGCGCATCCGGAAACCGTCCAGAATCAATCTACGGCAACTGATCCTGCTGCTGGCCGTGTTCAGTGCGGTGGTGATGCTGGCGGGCGGGATGGCCGGGGCCTACCAGGTCCAGCGTCAGCAGCTCATGGCCAACACTCTGGACGCCAACGAGGCCTTTGCTCTCAAGCTGGCACGAATCACATCCGATCTGCTGTTGCGGGCCCAGGGCAATCTGTCCTACTCGGCCGGCCTGATGGTGCGCTCCGGCATGGATCCGGCCGTCCTGCAGGCCGAGGTCGATCGGCTGCGCCACCTGGAACTGGGCTTCAATACCGTGACCGTCGTGGATGGGCGCGGTGTCATCCAGGCATTTTCCCCACTGACCCGGGACCTGAAAGGGCGCCGCCTGGATGTGAAGAATGGGAACGGCATCGGCGAGGACCGGGTGCCGATGATCAGCGCTCCGTATGTGAGCGTGCTGGGCAATCTGGCGATCCGGCTCTCGCATCCCCTGTTCGACCGGACAGGGCATCTGCTCGGCCGCCTGTCGGCGACCGTGTACCTGAAGAATGACGGCGGCTTGCAGCGCCTGATCGGCGAGCAATATTTCCGTGACGGCACTTACGTCTATGTCGTCGATGCGCAGGGCCGGCTCCTGTACCATCCGCAGCCTGAGCGCATCGGCGAGATCATCATGAACAACCCGGCGATCGACAGTGTCCGCAAGGGCCGGTCCGGCCAGATGCGGCTGGTCAACAGCCGCGATGTGGACATGCTGGCCGGGTATGCCTATGTACCGACCGCCGACTGGGGGGTGGTCGTGCAGCGCCCCACCGAGCTCGCCCTGCGCGGGCTGAACGCGCTGATGCTGCATGTGCTGCAGCTGGCGGTTTGGCCCGCCCTGGCACTGCTTGCGCTTTTGTGGTTGCTGTCGCGCTGGATTTCCCGGCCCCTGGGCGAATTGTCGCAGATCGTCCAGGCCGGCTACGAGGAAGGCATGGCGCGGCGGATCGCGGCCGTGAAGTGCTGGTACCTGGAAGCGCAGCGCCTGCGTGGGGCGCTTCTGGCGGGCCAGGGACAGGTCCGGACCCGGATGGGCGAACTGTACAGCGCCGCGCATACCGATCCGTTGACGAAGCTGGGAAACCGGCGTGGCCTGGAGGCCGCCTTCCGGGCCCTGGAAGAGCAGGGGCTGCCGTTCGCCCTGGTGGCGCTGGACATTGATCTCTTCAAGCGGATCAATGACCAGCATGGCCATGACGCGGGCGACCGGGTCATCGCGGGTCTGGCCGATCTCATGCGTACGCAGGCGCGCCAGGGGGATGCCCTGTTCCGCCTGGGGGGCGAGGAGTTCCTGGTGGTGCTGCCCGGATGCGACATGGCCGAAGCCGTGAAGATCGCCGAGCGCCTGCGGGCGGCGCTGGAGGGCGCGCAGATGCTGGAGGGCGGGAACGTGACCCTGTCGGCCGGGGTGGCCGTATGTGAAGACGGGGATGCGTGGCAGGCGCTGAAGGCCGCCGACCAGGCGCTGTACCGGGCCAAGCAGGGCGGCCGCAATCGGGTGGAAGCGGACGCTTTTTAGCAGACGCCACTGGATGGAGCGAGTCCGGAAATGCGAAGGCCCCGCCTTTTGGCGGGGCCCTGCTGCCGCTTTGGGCAGCGGCACCGCATGGGAGCGGTGCTAAGTCAACGCCCTGAGGCGTGATGGGCTACCATCGGGTAGCGATTCCAGTATAGACCCGAGCGGAATACAGGCCATAGGGGAATTCCCTGATCGCTTCCGAAGCCGGGTGTCCGGGCCGCCTCAGGCGGTGTTTTCCCCGGGCCGCGCCGAAGGGTCGCGATCGGCGGCGAGGGTGGTATCGGCATGCCCGGACAGGGCCGCGCTCAGGCTGTACAGGGGTTCGAAGGACTCCGCCTGCGCCATGGGCCAGGCGGTGCGGAAGATCGTATTGCGGAACCGGCCTTCCAGCAGTTCTCCTTTTTCCAGATCCGGAAACAGGGCGGACAGGACGCGCACTTCGCCGTTGGTGATGCGTCGCGCGATGTGATGCGGGCGCAGCTGGTTCGGATGGGTCAGGCCGGCCGCGCCCAGCAGTTCGCCCAGGGCCTTGAGCGTGTTGGCGTGGTAGTTGGCCACGCGCAGGGATTTGTCGGCTACCACCAGGGCCTGCTGGCGCTTGGGGTCCTGCGTGGTGACACCGGTGGGGCAGCGGCCGGTGTGGCAGGTCTGGGCCTGGATGCAGCCGATCGCGAACATGTAGGCGCGGGCGCTGTTGCACCAGTCCGCGCCCAGGGCCATGATGCGGGCCATGTCGAAGGCGCTGATGACCTTGCCCGAGGCGCCCAGCCGGATTTGTTCGCGCAGGCCGATGCCCACCAGCGTGTTGTGGACCAGGCGCAGGCCTTCGCGCAGCGGCGTGCCGACGTGATCGACGAATTCGATGGGTGCGGCGCCCGTGCCGCCTTCGGCGCCGTCGACCACGATGAAATCGGGCGCGATGCCGGTCGCAAGCATGGCCTTGGCGATGGCGAACCATTCCCAGGGGTGCCCGATGCACAGCTTGAAGCCGACCGGCTTGCCGCCGGACAGCTCGCGCAGGCGGGCGATGAAATGCATCATCTCGACGGGGGTGCGGAAGGCGCTGTGGCTGGACGGGGAAATGCAGTCATGGCCGGCCGCCACGCCGCGCGCGGCGGCGATTTCCGGCGTGACCTTGGGCGCCGGCAGGATGCCGCCGTGGCCGGGCTTGGCGCCCTGGGACAGCTTGATCTCTATCATGCGGATGTTGTCCCGCCGGGCCATTTCGGCGAATCGCTCTTCGGAAAAGCTGCCGTCCGGATTGCGGCAGCCGAAATAGCCCGAGCCGATGTTCCAGATCAGGTCGCCGCCGTGTTCCAGGTGGTAGCGGCTGACGCCGCCTTCGCCCGTGTCGTGGGCGAAGCGACCGATCGCGGCACCCTTGTTCAACGCCATGACGGCGTTGGCCGACAGCGCGCCGAAGCTCATGGCGGAAATATTGAAGACCGACAGGTCCACGGGCTGGGTACAGTCCGGCCCCCCGACGGTGGTGCGGAAATCGCTGTCCTGGATGTGGGTGGGCACCATGGCATGGTTGATCCACTCGTAGTCGTTGCCGTAGACGTCGCCCTGCGTGCCGAAGGGGCGCTGGTCCATCTGCTGCTTGGCGCGTTGGTACACCAGGGACCGGTCCACGCGCGAAAAGGGCAGCTTGAGCGTGTCGTCCTCAAAGAAATACTGGCGCACTTCCGGGCGGATGAATTCGAACAGGAAGCGCAGGTTGCCGATCACCGGGTAATTGCGGCGGATGGCGTGGCGTGTCTGGCGCAGGTCGTAGACCCCGAGCAGGCTCAGGCCCAGGAACAGCAGGCAGGGCAGCCACCAGCCGGCGCTGAAGGTCAGGGCCAGCAGGGCGCACAACACGGTGAGTGCGATCACGGCATGGAAAGCGGTGTGGCGGCTGAGGAGTGATTGCATGGACGGGCTCCGTGGGATCGGATGACCCGCCTACCTTAGCAGATGGAGGCTGTCGGCGGCCTGACCCATGCCAGGTGCGCCACCGTGTCCGGTCCGCACCAGACCAACGCATTCTGCCCGAAGCGGCGCGCCAGCTGCAGTCCAGCATCCCGGGACAGGCCCGGAATCCACAGGCTGGGCTCGTCTGGCCATGAGCCGCGCGGGTCCATTCCCCGGCCCGGCAGCCAGGCATGGCCCAGGCGTTCGACTGCCCGCTGCAGTGCCCGCAGGCGGCGGGCGTTCGCGGCAGGCCTCAGGCGCCGGCTGCGCGGATTGCAGGCGGTCAGGAAGACGCCGCCCCGGGGAAACTGGGCGTGCAGCGCCGGATGCGCCTCGTCGATCCGCATCACGAGCGAGGGTTCGATGTCGATGCGGTAGAGCGCGGCCCGGTAGGCCTGGGCCAGCGCCGAAGCGGCCGGACTGGATGGCGAGCTGCGGGATCCTGTGACGGAGGGCATCGGGCTGTCGGGGCTAGCCTGCCAGTTCCCGATGGCGGTGGCAGTCCGTGGTGTGGTCCATGAGGCAGCCGATGGCCTGCAGGTAGGACTGGCAGATAGTCGGACCGACGAAAGTGAATCCGTGCCGTTTCAGCAGGCGGCTGAGTGCTTCGGCCTCCGGGCCGGCAACGGGGGCGTCGCCCGGGGCGGCATAGTGGTGGATGATGGGGCGGCCGCCGACCACGGACCAGACCAGGCCGACCGGATCGGGCAGGGCCAGCCAGGCGCGGGCATTGGTGCCGGCAGCGCGCAGCTTGAGGCGGTTGCGGATGATGGAGGCATCCTGCATGCGGTCCTGGACCCAGGCCTCGCCGGTGCCGGCCAGGGCTTCTGGATCGAATCCCATCAGGGCCGTGCGCAGGGCTTCGCGCCGGCGCAGGATGGTGAGCCATGACAGGCCCGCCTGGAAGCCTTCCAGGATCAGCATTTCGAACAGGTGCCGGGGGTCGCGCGAAGGCACGCCCCATTCCGTGTCGTGATAGCGCACGTACAGCGGATCGCCGCTGCACCAGTTGCAGCGTGCGAGGTCCGCCCCGGCGTGCGGGGCGGAAGCGGGATCGGATATCCGTGCCGGCATCTGCGTCTCGCCTTGCCGCGCGTGTTCAGCGCCGCCGGCCGCCGACCAGGGACCCGAGCAGGCCGCGCACCAGCTGATTGGCGGCGTTGCGCACCATGCTCTTGGCGACCG
>NZ_BAAAFN010000006.1:76006-372236 GCF_039523555.1 Castellaniella daejeonensis | reverse complement strand
GGTCCGGTAGAGCCGAACAGGAAGTCGCCCAGGACCCCGGTGATGCCGTTGTCCTGGGGGGGCGGCGCTTCGGCACCGGCCTTTGCCGCGCCCCGGTCTGCGCCGGGTCCGGCCTGGGCGCGCTGCAGCAGGACCTCGTAGGCGGATTCCCGGTCCATGGCCTGGTCGTACTTGCCGGCCAGCATCGAAGCGCCCAGCAGTGCCTGGCGCTCCGCCGCCGTGGCGGGTCCGATGCGGCTGCCGGGGGCGGAGATCCAGACGCGCTGCGTGGGGGTGGGCTGCCCCTTGGGGTCGAGCAGGGACACCAGGGCCTCGCCCACGGCCAGTTCGGTGATCGCGGCCTCGATGTCCAGCCCGGGATTGGGCCGCATGGTCTGCGCGGCGGTCTTGACCGCCTTCTGGTCGCGGGGAGTGTAGGCGCGCAAGGCATGCTGCACGCGGTGGCCCAGCTGGCCCAGCACGGTGTCGGGGATGTCGGTGGGGTTCTGGGTGACGAAGTACACCCCCACCCCCTTGGAGCGGATCAGGCGCACGACCTGCTCGATCTTTTCCAGCAGGGCGTCCGGCGCGTCCTTGAACAGCAGGTGGGCTTCGTCGAAGAAGAACACCAGCTTGGGTTTTTCCAGGTCGCCGACTTCGGGCAGGCGCTCGTACAGGTCGGCCAGCATCCACAGCAGGAAGACGGCGTACAGGCGCGGGGACTGCATCAGGCGGTCGGCGGCCAGGATGTTGACCATGCCGCGCCCCTGGGCGTCGGTGCGCATCCAGTCGAAGACGTCGAGCATGGGCTCGCCGAAGAACGTCTCGGCGCCTTCGGATTCCAGGCGCAGCAGACTGCGCTGGATGGCGCCGACGGAAGCCGAGGATACCTGGCCGTAGCGGGTGCGCAGTTCGGCGGCGTGGTCGGCCACGTACTGCAGCATGGAGCGCAGGTCCTTGAGGTCCAGGATCAGCAGGCCTTCGTCGTCGGCGACGCGGAAGGCCAGGTTCAGCACGCCTTCCTGGGTGTCGTTCAGGTCCAGCATGCGCGACAGCAGCAGCGGCCCCAGGTCGGACACCGTGGCGCGGATCGGGTGGCCCTGTTCGCCGAAGATGTCCCAGAGCGTGGTCGGGCTTGCGCCCCAGGCGGGCTCGGGCAGGCCCAGGTCCGCCAGGCGCTTGGCGAGCTTGGGCGACGCGGTGCCCGTCTGGGAAATGCCGGAAAGGTCGCCCTTGACGTCGGCCATGAAGACCGGCGTGCCGATGCGGGAGAATGATTCGGCCAGGACCTGCAGTGTGACGGTCTTGCCGGTGCCCGTGGCGCCGGTGATGCAGCCGTGGCGGTTGGCCAGTTGCGGCAGCAGGGCGGCCTGGATGTCGGCGTTGCGGGCGATGATCAGGGGATCGGCCATGGGAACTCCGAGGGTGGGGACTGAATCAGGATACCCGAATATGGGCGGGGCCGGCTTCCAGGCGCCCGATGCGGGCGGCCTGTGCGAAGCCGTCGGCGCGCAGCAGGGCAAGGACCTCGTCGGCGGCCTCGGGCGCGCAGGCGACCAGCAGGCCGCCCGAAGTCTGCGGGTCGGTGAGCAGGGCGCGGGCCTCGTCGGGCAGGCCGGCATCCAGGGAAACCTCGGCGCCGCAGGCGTTCCAGTTGCGTTCGGACGCGCCGGTGCGGATGCCATCCCGGGCCAATGCGGGCGCGGGCGCCAGCCAGGGCAGATCGGCGTAGGACACCTCGGCGCGCAGGCCCGAGCCCCGGCACATTTCCAGGGCGTGGCCCAGCAGGCCGAAGCCGGTCACGTCGGTCAGGGCGTGCACTGCTTCGAGCCCGGCCAGCCGCGCCCCCGGCGTGTTCAGACGGGTGGTGCTGTCGATCATGGCGCGGTAGCCATTGGCATCGAGCCGGCCCTTCTTGAGGGCGGCCGACAGGATGCCCACGCCCAGCGGCTTGCTCAGGATCAGCGCGTCGCCCGCGCGGGCGCGGTCGTTGCGCTTGATGTGGTCCGGGTGCGCCAGGCCGATGACGGCCAGGCCGTAGATCGGTTCGACGGAGTCGATCGAATGCCCGCCGGCGATGGGGATCCCGGCCTGCTGGCAGACCGAGGCGCCGCCGGCCAGGATGGCGGCGATGGTGTCGTGCGGCAGGGCCTTGATCGGCATGCCGACGATGGCCAGCGCCAGGATCGGGCGTCCGCCCATGGCATACACATCGGACAGCGCGTTGGTGGCGGCGATGCGGCCGAAGTCGTGCGGGTCGTCGACGATGGGCATGAAGAAATCGGTCGTGGCGATCAGGGCCTGCTCGTCGTTGATGCGGTAGACGGCCGCGTCGTCGGACGATTGGGTGCCCACCAGCAGGTCGGGGAACGATCCGGCGGGCAGGGCGTCGCGCATCAGGCGCGCCAGCACGTCCGGGGCGATCTTGCAGCCGCAGCCGCCGCCATGGGACAGGGAAGTCAGTCTGGGAATGGAAGTCGTGGGATCGGAAGCGTTCATGGAAATCGGGAATCCGGGAAAACGGGAAACGGGGGTTCAGGCCGGGACGCGCAGTTGATCGATCAGGGCGCGTGCCTGGGCGTGGCCGTCGTCCGCGGTGGGGTCGTAGTCGAACGTCATGGCCAGGTCCAGGCCGGCGTAGTGGGAATTGCTGCTGCGGAGGTAGGCCGGGTCGTAGTGGGCTTCGACCAGGGCCTCGAACAGTTCGGCGCGCCGGTCGGCGGCGATCAGGGCCTGCCATTCGCGCACCGTCTGGCGGCTGTGCAGGCCGATCAGCCGTTCCAGAGTCAGGCCGAAGGCTTCGGGCGCATCGAACAGGTGGGCGTAGTCCTGCAGCAGGAATGCGATCCGCTGGGGCAGGGCCGCCTGCACGCGCACGCAGCGGCCCGCGTGCATGGCGCGCAGCAGGGCCTCGGGCAGGCTCAGTTGGCCGATGCGCCGGCTTTCGGCTTCGACGAAGACCGGGCGGTCGGGGTCCAGGGCCTCGATGGCCTGGAGCAGGGCGGATTCGAAGCCCCGCTGGCTGGGCTGCGGCTGGTCCGGCAGCGCGCCCAGCAGCGAGCCGCGATGGTGCGCCAGGCCTTCCAGGTCCAGGATCTGGGCGCCGGCCGCGCCCAGCGATTGCAGCAGGCGGGTCTTGCCCGAGCCGGTGGGGCCGGTCAGCACGATGCAGTCCAGACCGGCCGGGCGTTCGGCGAGCGTGTCGATCACGTGGCGCCGCCAGGCCTTGTAGCCGCCGTCCAGCTGGCGCGCGCGCCAGCCGATCAGGTTGAACCAGGCGGTCATGGATCCCGAGCGCTTGCCGCCGCGCCAGCAGTAGATCAGTGGCCGCCAGCTGCGCGGCCGGTCGGCGAAGATCGTCTCCAGGTATTCGGCGATGTGGCGTGCGACCAGCGCGGCGCCCAGGCGCGTTGCCTTGAAGGGCGATTCCTGGGCGTACATGGTGCCGATCAGGACGCGTTCCTCGTTGCTGAGCACCGGGGCGTTCAGGGAGCCGGGGATGTGGTCGTCTTCGTATTCGGCCGGCGTGCGCACGTCGACGATCTCGTCGAACTGACCGAGGGCGTCCAGGCCGCAGCGCTGCGAGCCCTGGGGATGCGGTGTGGGATTCATGGCGGAGATTGTAAATCCGCCGGGGCGTGGGTGCCGTGCCGGAAGGGGGCCGGGGATGTGGTGGGTGCTGAGGGGTTCGAACCCCCGACCTACGCCGTGTAAAGGCGCCGCTCTACCAACTGAGCTAAGCACCCGGATGCTGCTCCGGGCAGACCTGGCGGTTCGCCAGGCGCAGGGGCGCATTATATAGGGGCGTGCGGGCGGGCGGCAATCCGGCGCTCAGGCAATGCCGTCTTCGGGCGGACGGGCGTCCCGCTTCCGGCCGTGGCGCGGCGGATCGATGCGGTCGATGTCGCCCAGCAGCAGCGCGCGGCCCGCGAAGGTGCCGCCGGCCGTTTCCAGGGCGAAGCGTTCGGCATCCCTGCCGCGGACTTCGGCCTCCAGCTCGTCGGCCTCCTGTTCCGTGGCGCCCATGGCCAGGACCGCCTGGCGCCCCATCGTCAGCGCCGCCTCGAAGGTTTCCCGCACCACGTGGTCGGCGTCGAGCCGGACGAGTTCCAGCGCATGCTCGCGATCGAAGGCGCGCACGACCAGCCGGGTGTGGGGGCATTCGCGTCGCGCGTTCTCTACGATGCGCGTGGCGGCGGCCTGGTCGTCCACGCAGACGAGGATGACGCGGGCATGCCGGGCGCCGGCGGCGCGCAGCACGTCGGCGCGGGCGCCGTCGCCGAAGTGGACCTTGAAACCGTAGCGCGCGGCGTTGCGGATCACATCGGGATCGTTGTCGATGATGGACAGTTCGGCGCCCCGGGCCAGCGGACTCTGGCTGGCGATCTGCCCCACGCGGCCGAAGCCGATGATGAGCACGTTGCCCCGCAGGTCCCGGGGGGCCTCGACGCCGTCGAGCGAGGCCGGCTCGGGGCGTGCGCGGCGCCTGAGGATGGTTGCCACGAGCGGCGTGATCGCCATCGAAAGCACGATGATCGCCGTCATGTCGGCGCTCATCGCCGGACTGATCACCGTGAGCCGGAGCGCCTCGGCGAACAGGACGAATGCGAATTCACCGCCTTGCGCCATCAGGGTGGCGCGGTCGACGGCTTCGGCATGACGGCTGCCGGCCAGACGCGCCACTGCGTAGATGCACAGCGCCTTGGTCAGCATCAATGCGGCCACCCCCAGGCAGATGAACCGCCAGTCGCGCGCCACCACGTCCAGGTCGAGCGTCATGCCCACGCCCAGGAAGAACAGTCCCAGCAGCAGGCCGCGGAAAGGCTCGATGTCGGTTTCGAGCTGATGGCGGAAGGACGATTCCGACAGCAGCACCCCGGCCACGAACGCGCCCATGGCCATGGACAGGCCGCCGAGTTCCATCAACAGCGCCGCACCCAGCACCACCAGCAGCGCAGCGGCCGTCATCACTTCGCGCGCCTTGGCCTTGGCCAGCATGCGAAACAGGGGATTGAGCAGCCACAGCCCCGCCGCGGTCAGCACGCCCAGAGACAGCAAGCCGGTGCCGATGCGCTGCCACAGCGGCGCTGCGGCCGCCGGCACGGCACCGGCCGGCGCCAGGAAAGCCACTGCCGCCAGCAGCGGCACGATCAGCAGGTCTTCGAACAGCAGGATGGAGACGATGCGCTGGCCGCGCGGCGCCAGGATGTCGCCGCGTTCGGCGAGAACCTGCATGACGATGGCGGTGGATGTCAGCACGAAACCGGCGCCGCCGACGAATGCGGCCTGCCAGGGAAAGCCGGCGGCGACGCCCACTCCGGTGAGCAGCAGGGCGCACAGGACGACCTGCAAACTGCCGAGCCCGAAGATCTGACCGCGCAGGTTCCACAGGTGCGAGGGCTTCATCTCCAGCCCGATGATGAAGAGGAACATCACCACGCCCAGCTCGGCCACGTGCAGGATGGTCCTGGCGTCGGCGATCAGGCTCAGGCCGTAGGGCCCGATGACCAGCCCCGCCGCCAGGTAGCCCAGCACGGACCCCAGGCCCGCGCGCTTGAACAAAGGCACCGCCACGACCGCGGCGCCCAGCAGCGTGACCATGCCGATCAGTTGGCTCGCGTCTCCTTCGGTTGCCATGGCGTGTTCCCTGTGTGAGAGCGGTCCTGTGACGAAAAAGGCCACCGACGGTGCGGTGGCCTTTTGCATGAAGCGCCGGATTTACTTGGCGTTCACGGCATCCTTCAGGGCCTTGCCCGGGCGGAACTTCGGCACACGGGCCTTCTTGATCTTGATTTCTTCGCCGGTGCGCGGGTTGCGACCGGTGCGGGCGGCACGTTCGGACACCGCGAAGGTGCCGAAGCCGACCAGGGTGACCGAGCCCTTTTTCTTCAGGGTGGTCTTCACGGCGCCCACGAAGGCTTCCAGGGCGCGGCCCACATCAGCCTTGGAGAGATCGGTCTTGGAGGAAATATGCTCGATCAGCTCGGTCTTGTTCATTGATGAAATACCCCTGAGGTTTATTGTGTTCTGGCGGACGATCCGCCAGCTGTTTGATGGATGATGCTCTGTCGCAGCCAAGCCGATCCGGTTTCCTCGACCGCGAAGCGGGGGGATGCATGCCGGTTCGAAGGCTAAGCTGTATTAAGCCTTCGAACGGCGGGAGTGTCAAGAACAAATCACTGGAAACCCGCATGTTTCCTGAAGTTTGTTAATAATCCCAACGCCGGATAGGGGAATACCCCGAACCCGGAATCAGCCCAGGGCAGCATCCAGGGCCTGCGAGAAATCGCCGATCAGATCGGCTTCGTCTTCGATCCCCACCGAGATGCGCAGGAACCCATCCGGGATGCCCATCAGGGCGCGGCGTTCGGGACCCATTTCATAATAGATGGTGTGGGCGGCGGGCAGCACCAGCGTGCGGTTGTCGCCCAGGTGGGTGGCCAGGGCCGCGACGCGCAGGCGGTTCAGGCATTCGAAGACATCCACGTGGTCGTGCAGTTCCACGCCCAGCAGGCCGCCGTAGCGGCCGCCGAACCATTGCGTGGCCCGCTCGTGCTGGGCGTGGCTGGCCAGGCCGGGATAGCGGACCCGGCTGACCAGCGGGTGCGTTTCGAGAAAGCGCGCCAGGGCCAGGGCGTTCGAGCAGATGCGGTCCATGCGCAGCGCCATGGTCTCGGCGCCGGCAGCGATGCGGTGGGCCACGTCAGAGGACAGCGTGCCGCCCATGTCGCGCAGACCCTTTTTCTTGATCTGCAGCAGGCCCCAGCCGCGCGGGTCGCCCTTGCGATACTGCTCGTAGATGTGCGGGAAATCGGACCAGTCGTACAGCCCCGTCTGGGTGACCGCGCCGCCCAGGGCGTTGCCGTGTCCGCCGATGTGCTTGGACAGGGAATTGATCACCAGGGACGCGCCGAAGTCGCGGCCCGGTGCGAGATAGGGCGAGGACAGCGTTGTGTCGACCACGTAGACCAGCTTGTGCGCGCGGCACAGATCGCCGATTGCCTTCAGGTCGGCGACCTGGGTGCCGGGGTTGGCGATGGTCTCGACGAAGACCATGCGGGTGTTGGGCCGCAGCGCCGCCTCGACCTGGGTGGCGTCGGTTGCGTCCACCAGGCTCAGTTCCACGCCGAAGTTTTCCAGCGTCATCAGCAGGCTGTTGGTATTGCCGAAGATGTATTTGCTGGCGACCAGGTGGTCTCCCTGGCGCAGCAGGGCGAAGAACGTGGCGTTCAGCGCCGCCATGCCGGTGGCGAAGGTCACCGTGGCCAGGCCGTGTTCCATGTCGGTGATCTTGCCTTCCAGCGAAGCCGTGGTCGGCGTTCCCTGGCGGGCGTAGGTGTAGCCTGCCTTGCCCTGGAATACGGCGGCCAGTTCGCGTGCGTCGGCATAGGCGTATTCGGTGGACGGGTGGATGGGCTGGTGGATGGCGCCGTGCTCCAGCTGGGCGCGGTGGTCGGCGTGAACGAGCCGGGTGGTGAAGCCTTGATCGGACATGGGAAGGCGATGCGGTCGGATTGAAAGGAAAAGAGGCGCCGCCCGGGCGGCTGCGCCGGCCCGGACATTATGCGCTTTTTTTGGCCAGGGACGCCCCGGCCGGGCCGCGCGGGCTCAGGCCGGCGTCAGACGCTGGCGCACGGTTTCGTACAGGCAGACCGCGCTGGCGACGCTGACGTTCAGGCTTTCGACCGAACCCTGCATGGGGATGGACACGAGTTCGTCGCAGGTTTCCCGGGTCAGGCGGCGCATGCCTTCGCCTTCGGCGCCCATCACCCAGGCCATGGGGCGGCGCGCATCGACCTGGTGCAGGCTGTGCGTGGCTGCGTCGTCGGTGCCCACCAGCCAGATGTCGCGCTCGCGCAGCGCGCGCAGGGTGCGCGCCAGGTTGGTGACCATCAGGTAGGGCACGGTATCGGCCGCGCCGCAGGCCACGCGCTGGACCGTCGCGTTCAGGCCGACCGCCCTGTCCTTCGGGGCGATCACGGCGTGCACGCCGGCGGCATCGGCCGTGCGCAGGCAGGCGCCCAGGTTGTGCGGATCGGTGACGCCGTCGAGCACCAGCAGCAGGGCCGGTTCGCTGCGGTCTTCCTGGGCGTCCAGGACTTCGTCCACCGACACGGCCAGGGGCCGGGGGCGGGCCAGGGCGACGATGCCCTGGTGGCGCACACCGTGGGCCAGCCCTTCCAGCCGCTGCGCGTTGGCGGCGTGCCAGCGCACGCCGGCGGCTTCCAGTTGCTCGATGCAGCGTTGCATGCGGGCATCCTGGCGCGCGGTGTCCAGGTAGACGTCGCGGATGGAGTCCGGGGCATGGCGCAGGCGCGCCTGCACGGCGTGGAAGCCGGCCAGGATTTGTTGGGATGACATGTGGGGCTAGGCTGTTCTGGATTGGCGGGGCCCGCCGCATCGGGCGGCGGGTTTCCTGCACGGGATTGTAGTGCGGACGAGGGCCGGGACGGCACAACGGCCGGGGCCGGCCTGATCAGGTCCGTCGTTTGCGCGGGGTCTCCTTGCGCGCATCGCGCTTGGCCTCGGCGCGGCGCTGGCGGGCTGTGGTGCCGCGCAGGGCGGCGGGTTTGGCGCCGGCGGCCTTTTTGTGCGAACGCCCGGCGGGGCGGGCTTCGCCTTCGATCTCGGCCTGCAGCGATTTGAAGTCTTCGCCCTTGACCGGACGGAAGTCGATGCGCCGGGCTTCCAGGTCCACGCGGGAAACCTGGACCTGGAGTGCGTCGCCCAGCTGGTAGCGCAGGCCGGTGCGCTCGCCGCGCAGTTCGTTCAGGGCCTCGTTGTACTGGAAATAGTCGCTGCCCAGCTCGGAAATGTGCACCAGGCCTTCCACGTAGAGCGTGTCCAGCGTGACGAACACGCCGAAGCTGGTGACGGCGCTGATCCGGCCGCTGAAGACTTCGCCGACGTGTTCGCGCACGAACCAGCATTTCAGCCAGGCCTCGACATCGCGCGAGGCCTCGTCGGCGCGCCGTTCGCGGGCCGAGAGCAGCGCGCCCAGGGCTTCCCAGGTGTCGTGTTCGCGGATCCTGGCGGGCAGGGCGGGGTCGATGACCAGGCCTGGAGGCGTCTCGGGCTGGTAGCGCCGCTGGTGCAGGATGCCCCGGATCACGCGGTGGACCAGCAGGTCCGGGTAGCGCCGGATGGGCGAAGTGAAGTGCGCGTAGTGCTGGTAGGCCAGGCCGAAGTGGCCGGTCTGCTCGGGGCTGTAGATGGCCTGCTGCATCGAGCGCAGGCACATGGTCTGGATCGAGGCGAAGTCGGGCCGTGCGCGGCTGGCCTGGATCAGGCGGGCGTAGTCGGCGGTCGAGGGGTCGTCGCCGCCTTCCAGGGTCAGGCCCAGGTGGCGCAGGAAGTCGCGCAGCGTCTGCAGTTTTTCCGGCGTCGGGCCGTCGTGTACGCGGAACAGTGCCTGGGCCTTGTTGCGCACGATGAAATCCGCCGCGCAGGTATTGGCCGCCAGCATGCATTCCTCGATCAGGCGGTGGGCATCGTTGCGCGTGTAGGGCTCGATGCGTTCGATGCGGCCCAGGGGGTTGCAGACGATGCGGGTCTCGATCGTGTCGAAGTCGATGGCGCCGCGCTTGCGGCGGGCCTGCTCGAAGGACTGGAACAGGTCGTAGGCCGTCTGTACGTGGGGCAGCAGGTCGCCCAGGTTCTGCGCCGCCGGGCCGCTGGGCTGCTGCAGGGCCGCCCAGATGTCGGTATAGGTGGTGCGGGCGTGGGAATGGATGACGGCTTCGTAGAACTGGTAGGCGGTGACGGTGCCTGCCTTGGCGCCGCCTGCCGGGATCATCATGTCGCACACCATGACCAGGCGGTCCACGTCCGGGTTCAGCGAGCAGATGCCGTTGGACAGGGCTTCCGGCAGCATGGGGATGACGCGGCGCGGGAAATACACGCTCGTGCCGCGGTCCAGTGCGTCTTCGTCCAGGGCGGTGCCGGGCCGGACATAATGGCTGACGTCGGCGATGGCCACCAGCAGCCGCCAGCCGGGCCGCGCGCGCTTGGGCGTGCCCAGGTCGGCCGGCATGCAGAATACGGCGTCGTCGAAGTCGCGGGCGTCCTCGCCGTCGATGGTGATGAAAGGCACGTCGCGCAGGTCGATGCGTCCGGCCCAGTCTTCCGCGCGCACGTGGTCGGGAATCGATGCCAGCTGCCGTCGTGTGGCGTCGGAGAATTCCACCGGCACGTCGAATTTCCGCACGGCGATCTCGATTTCCATGCCGGGGTCGTCGATCTCGCCCAGGACCTCGATCACACGCCCCAGGGGCTGGATGTGGCTGGCCGGCTGGCGCAGGATCTGCACCGTGACCACCTGCCCGGGCTCGGCTCCTGCCGTATCCTGGGGCGCGATCAGGATGTCGTGCTTGATGCGCTGGTCTTCGGGGGCGACGATGAAGGCGCCGCGTTCCTTCAGGAAGCGGCCGACCAGTTTCAGCGTGCGCCGTTCGACGACCTCGACGATGACGCCTTCGGGGCGGCCGCGGAATTCGCCGGACTCCTTCACCCGCACCCGGTCCCCATGCAGGACCTTGCCCATTTCGTGGGGCGACAGGAAGAGATCCTGGCCGCCCTCGTCGGGAATCAGGAAGCCGAAGCCGTCCCGATGCCCCTGGACGGTACCGGTAATGAAGTGGGTGTTGTTGCAGATTTGCAACCTTCCCTGGGGGTTGTAGCGCAGCTGGCCGTCGCGTTCCATGGCCTTGATGCGGCGGATGAAGCCCGTGGACAGGGGGATCGTGGCGTGGGTCGCGTCGGCCAGGGCTTCTGGTGACAGGGGTTTGCCGGCTTTGCGCAGGGCATCCAGCACCTGCTCCCGGGACGGCACGTCGGGATCGAAATCAAAGGGGAGACTGTTCGCTGGCGGGGTGGAAGCGTCGCGGTTATTGTCGTTGTCGGTTCGCTTTTTCAAAGGCTATTTGCATCCAAAAAAATAGTATTGTATAGTTCTGTCTTCGCTGAACGACGCGCTCTACAGCACGACGGATCGGCGAAAGCAATAGCATACACGTTATGCTGTGCCCAGGTGGCGGAATTGGTAGACGCGCATGGTTCAGGTCCATGTGCCGCAAGGTGTGGAGGTTCGAGTCCTCTCCTGGGCACCACTCTTATTCGGAAAGGCCCCGTGAATTCGTTCACGGGGCCTTTTGCTTTGGCGCGCCGACCCGTCCTGGGCTCGGGGCGGCTACCCGGGGTATTCCTGCGTGGCGACGGTGTAACATCACCGGCTTGGACGCCGGTGACGAAACCGGCCTGCAGCGGAGCATTCAGAGGACTTATGAACGATTCCACTCAAGCACAGATAGCCCTGGTGACCGGGGCTTCCGCGGGCTTCGGCCGGGCGATCTGCGAACGCTTCCTGCGCGACGGCTATCGGGTGATCGCCGCCGCGCGCCGGATGGAACCCCTGCTGGAACTCCAGAGCAGGCATGGCGAGGCCCTGCTGCCGGTGTCCCTGGACGTTCGGGACGAGCAGTCGATCGCCGCCATGAAAGAGTCCTTGCCCGTGCATTGGCGCGACATCGATGTGCTGGTCAACAACGCCGGCCTGGCGCTCGGCACCGAAAAGGCCCAGGAGGCCGTCCTGCAGGACTGGCGGACAATGATCGACACGAACGTCACCGGCCTGGCGCTGGTGACGCACGCCTTCCTGCCGGGCATGGTGGCCAGAAAGCGCGGGCTGATCGTCAACATCGGTTCGGTGGCCGGCAAATATCCCTATCCGGGCGGCAATGTCTATGGCGCCACCAAGGCCTTCGTGGCGCAATTCAGCCGCAACCTGCGTGCGGACCTTGCGGGCACGGGCGTGCGGGTCACGGATGTGCAACCGGGTCTGTGCGGCGATACGGAATTTTCCCTGACCCGCTACCGGGGCGACCGGCAGAAGGCGGACGCGGTCTATGCCGGCGCCCATCCGCTGGTCCCGGAGGACATTGCGGAAACCGTGGCCTGGGTGGCCTCCTTGCCGCCGCGCGTCAATGTCAATGCGGTGGAGGTCATGCCGACTTCGCAGTCCTTCACGGCGTTGACCATCACCCGGGATCAGTGAGCGCGCCGCCCACCGCGGGCGGGTGCTCATCCGTGGCCGGCCTGGACCAATACGGGTAATCCTCGTGATACTTTGATACATGCCCTGTGCTATCCTGGGTCACTCCTCGATGCGCTTGTGCTGGGGGCGCGGGCGCATCCGACGACAACCCGAGGGGAGGGTCTGGGTGCAACGTTTGGTGGCTAACAAAGGATCCTGCGTCCGGCGATGGGCGGTTTCCATGTGCAGGCTGCTGTCGGCCTTGCTGGCCGCTGTTGGAATCACGGGCGCGGCGCATGCCGCGGACCGGACCCTGAACTACTACCCCGTCGGTCCCATCTACGAATACCGCTGGAAGGTCCTCGAACTGGCGCTGGATCATGTCCGGCAGGCCGAAGGCGCGACGTTCGATCTGCAGCCCTTCAGCCAGGACGTCAGCCAGAACCGTGCCGTCAGCCTGCTGCAGACCGGATCGATCGATATCATCGCGCTGGGCACCAACGCAGAACGCGAAGCCAGGATGCTGCCGGTCCGGTTCGACATTTCCCGTGGGGTCGTCGGCTACCGGGTGTTCCTGATTTCGGCTTCCGACCAGGAACGCATTGCGCGGATGGATGACGAAGCCTTCAGGACCGACCTTACCTTCGGGCTGAATGCGCAGTGGGCCGACGTGTCCATCATGCGGGCCAATGGCTACACGGTACTGACCTCTTCCGATTATGAAAGCCTGTTCGGCATGCTGGCGGCGCATCGTTTCGATGCGCTGCCTCGAGGAATCGGCGAAGCGACGGTCGAACTGAACGCCCGGCAGGATACCTACCCCCAGCTGACCATCGAAAAGACCCGGGCGCTGTTCTTCCCTTATCCCATCTATTTCTGGGTGAACCACAAGGATGCGCAGCTGGCCGCCCAGATCGAGCGGGGACTCAATGCGGCCCTGGCCGACGGCTCCTTGCGCAAGCTGTTCGAGACTTATTACGCCTCGATGATCAAGGACCTGCGCCGCAGCCAGCGCCGGGTCATCCGGCTGGACAACCCCCTGTTGTCTCCGGAGGCGGCGGCGATCGATACGAAATGGTGGTGGCGCTGATGTCCGGGTGGTTCGGTTGAAGACGCAATCCACCCTGTCCAGGCGCCTGCTGCGCTTCATGCTGCCCTGGTACCTGCTGGCGACCGTCGCCATGGTGGCGGTGCAGCTGGGGATCCAGTATGTCGGCATCAGCCGGTCGGTCGGCGACGATCTGGCCTCGCTGGGGCAGACAATCGAATCCTCCGTCACCAATGCCGTCTGGGAATTGGACCGCGACCAGATGATCCGTGCCCTGGATGGCCTGCGGCAGAATGAAATCGTGTCCGGCGCGCGGATCGAGTCGGCCGAGGGCGATCTCCTGGTCGATAGCGGCTGGCCGCGCGAATCCGCCGATGCACCCGCGCCGGAGTTCTTCGTGCGGGGGCAGTCGGCCTCCATCCCGTTGCGCCATGCCGTGTCGGGCGGTCAGATCCAGGAGATCGGGGTATTGCGGCTTCATACCGAGCCGTCGGTGATCTGGGGCCGGCTCAAGTACGGTTTTGCGGTGGCACTGCTCAATTCGATCGTGCTCAGTGGCATCCTGTGGCTGCTTTTCGTCTGGACGATCCGCCGCCAGCTGTCGAATACGCTGACGGCCGTCGTGGCCGCGGTGAAGAGCTGGCGTTTCGGCGCCGATGAAACCGCCTCCCAGCCGCTGGCCTACCCGTATTCCGACGAACTGGGCGAGCTGGTGGACGCCTTTCACGAGAGCCGTCGGCGCCTGTCGGCCTCGATGCGGGATCTCGATGCGTTGAACCGCGACCTGGAATCCATTGTCGAGGCCCGGACGCGGGAATTGCAGCTGGCCAAGGAAACCGCCGAGTCCGCCACGCGCGTGAAGGCCGATTTCCTGGCCACCATGAGCCACGAGATCCGCACGCCCATGAACGCCATCCTGGGGATGCTGTACCTGGCCCTGAAGGACGACATGCCGTCCGGTGTGCGTGGACGGCTGGTCAAGGCCCAGGGCGCCGCGCAGTCGCTGCTGGGCATCATCAACGACATCCTGGATTTCTCCAAACTGGAAGCGGGCAAGCTCGCCGTCGAGCAGGTCGAGTTCGATCTGGAACTGGTGCTGGAACGGCTGGTGGACGCGGTCGGCCTGCAGGCGGAAGCCAAGGGTGTGGAACTGCTGATCCGGCACGATCCGGCCATTCCGACCCTGCTGGTGGGCGATCCGCTGCGGCTGGGGCAGATCCTGCTGAACCTGTGCGGCAACGCCGTCAAGTTCACCGAGCAGGGTGAAGTCGAGCTGGCCCTGCATTGCCTGGAGCGGGACGAGGACGGCGTCAAGGTCCGGGCGTGCATACGCGACACCGGCATCGGCATGACACCCGAGCAGGCTCGCACGCTGTTCCAGAAGTTCACCCAGGCCGATCAGTCCATGACGCGCCGCTACGGCGGCACGGGCCTGGGGCTGGCGATCTGCAGCAGCCTGGCCGAATTGATGGGGGGGCGGCTGTGGGTGGAATCCTCCGCCCCGGGGCAGGGCACGACGATGTGCTTCACCGTGCGGCTGGAAGTGGCGCGGCAGGCGCAGACACAGCAGCGCCAGTTGCTGGAACGGATCGGTTCCCGGCTGCGCGGCTGGCGGGTGCTGGTGGTCGACGACAATCCGGTGTCGCTGGAAATCCTGTCCGAGATGCTGCTGTTCTTCCAGCTCGACGTCGGCACCGCCAGCCATGGCACGCAGGCATTGACCATGCTTCGCCAGGCCAGCGGCCAGCCGTACGACCTGGTCCTGATGGATTGGCGCATGCCCGGGATGCATGGCGACGAGGTCGCGCGGCGCATCAAGGCGGATCCCGCCATCGCGCATCAGCCGAAGATCGTGATGGTCACTGCCTACGGCACCGAAGACGTCATGCGGCGGGCGGAGCAGGCCGGCATGGATGGCTTCCTGATCAAGCCGGTCTCGCCCTCGTCGCTGCTGGACACGGTCCTGTCCGTGCTGGGTCAGGGCCGGCTGCCGGGCCCCGACGCCGCCGCGCCGGGGGCAGGCGCGCGTGCCGGGAGTCCCCGCCTGGCCGGCGCCCGGATCCTGCTGGTCGAAGACAACGACATCAATCGTGAATTCGCGGGGGAACTGCTGCGCGGCGAGGGCATTTCGGTGGACGAGGCCGTCAACGGGGAAGAGGCCCTGGACCGTGTGCAGCGCAAGCATTACGACGCCGTGCTGATGGACATCCAGATGCCCGTCATGGACGGCCTGCAGGCGGCCAGGCGCATCCGGCAGCTGGGAAAGGCCTCGGGCGGTGCGCGTTTCGCCGCCTTGCCCATCATTGCCATGACGGCGCTGGCCATGTCGTCCGATGCGCAGGCCAGCCAGGAAGCCGGCATGAACGATCACATCGCCAAGCCGATCGATCCCGACCACCTGCTGGCGACGCTGGCCCGTTGGGTGGAATTGCCCGCCGATCGGGTGAGCTTGCTGCCGCCTGCACGGCCCGCCGATCCCGACGGCGGAGCGGGCGGCCTGCCTGCCGAGCTGCTGACGCTGACGCACCTGGACGCAGCCGACGGCGTGCGCCGCATCGGCGGCCGGGTCGAACCCTACCGCAAGCAGTTGCGGCGCTTTCATGCGCAGTATGGCGACGCGATCGCGGTACTGCGGCACCTGCTGGCCCAATCCGATCTGGCCGCGGCCGAGGCGCATTGCCACATGCTCAAGGGCGTGGCCGGCAACATCGGTGCGCGCGCGCTGTTTGCCCACGTATCAGAGATCGACGTCCAATTGAAGCAGGACGTGATTCCCGATGCCGGACTGCTGGATACGGCGGAAACGCTGCTGCGCGGCGTGCTTGCCGACATCGAATCCTTCTCCGGCTCTGAAACGCAGCCTTCGCCGTCGTCAGAGCCATCGTCGCCCGCGGTCCTGCGCGACCTGGTCGGGCGCCTGAAGGAAGCGCTTGGATCCGACCTCGGGGCCGTCGAGGCCCTGCTCGACGATCTGGCCCGGGGCGTGTCGGGCACTCCCTTGCAGGCCCCCGTGGCAGAGATCGCCGGGCGGATCGACCGGTTCGATCTCGATACCGCGCTGGCGCTGCTGGAATCCCTGCCCATCCCATCGGAGAATCCTTCGTGAACGCGACCCCTCCGCAGGCCGGCCCGGCCGTCGGCACCGACGAACGCCCCCGGCTGCTGATCGTCGACGACGCGTCCGTGAACCTGCACACGCTGATCGGCATGTTCCGGGACGAATACGCGATTTCCGCCGCCACCAGCGGCCGCAAGGCCCTGGAGCTGGCGCAGCGCGAGCCGCGGCCCGACCTGATCCTGCTCGACATCCAGATGCCGGACATGGACGGCTACGAGGTGCTCACGGCCCTGAAGCAGGACGCGGCGACGGCGGACATCCCGGTCATCTTCGTGACCGCCCTGGCCGAGGCGGCCGACGCGGCGCGCGGCCTGCTGATGGGCGCGGCCGACTACGTCACCAAGCCCATCAATCCGGAACTGTTCCGCGTGCGGGTCAGGAACCAGCTCGAACTGATGCGCTATCGACGCATGCCCATGGCGTTCGACCTGGCGGTGCAGGCCCGCGATGCGCCGCAGCCGACGCTGCTGGTGGTCGATGACGTGCCGGAAAACATCCACGAGCTGCTGTCGGCCCTGCGCGGCGAATTCCGCATCCAGGTCGCCGGCGACGGCGCACGGGCGCTGGAAATCATCCAGGGGCCGACGCCTCCCGACCTGGTGCTGCTCGATGTGGTGATGCCGGGCATGGATGGCTACGAAGTCTGCCGGCGCATCAAGTCCACGCCGGCCGGCCGGCGCATCCCGGTGATGTTCGTCACGGTGGTCGACGACACGCGCGACAAGGTCCGCGGGTTCGCCCTGGGCGCTGCCGATTACATCACCAAACCCTTCGACATCGATGAGGTTCGCGCGCGGGTGCGCGCCCATCTCGAGCTGGCCCGCCTGCGCCTCTTCCTGGAAGACCTGGTGGCCCAGCGCACCGTCCTGCTGCAGGTCAGCGAGGAAAAATACCGCATCCTGGCCCACCGCGATCCCCTCACCGGCCTGCCCAACCGGGTGCTGTTCGCTGAATTGCTGGCCCACTCGATCCAGATGGCCCAGCATGCTTCCATGCGCTTCGCCCTGTTGTGCCTGGACCTGGACAAGTTCGCCACCATCAACGAAACCCTGGGGCATGGACTGGGCGACCGTGTGCTGGTCCAGGTGGCCCAGCGCCTGCGCAGCCTGCTGCCGGAGCGCGATGCCCTGGCCAGGGTCGGCGGCGACGAGTTCTATGTCATCCTGGACCGGGACCAGGGCGAGCGGGGCGTCACCCTGGCCGGGCAGGGCATGCTCGATGCTCTGGCAGCCCCGTTCACCCTGGATGGACAAGCCATCTACGTGAACGCGACCATCGGCGTGGCGCTCTACCCGGAAGATGGCACGACGGCAAGCGAACTGCTCAGCCGGGCCGATGCCACGCTGCACCAGGCCAAGGCGGACGGGCGGGGCAGCCTGCGTTTCTTCTCGCCCGAGATCATGCAGCGCGCCAAGGAACGCCTGTCGCTCGAAGCCGAGATGCGGCGCGCGCTGGAGCGGGGGGAGTTCCGGGTGTACTACCAGCCGCAGCTGCACCTGGGCAGGTGCGAGGTGACGGGGCTGGAGGCGCTGGTGCGCTGGGAGCATCCCGAACGCGGCCTGATCGCGCCCGGCGCGTTCATTTCCCTGGCCGAGGAAAGCGGCCTGATCGTGCCGCTGGGGAATTGGGTCCTGCAGGAAGTGGGCCGCCAGATGCGCGCCTGGACCGACGAGGGCAAGGCGCCCGGCTATGTCGCCGTGAACCTGTGCGCGCTGCAGCTCGGCTGCGTGGACCTGGTCGATGCCGTGCGCGCCGTCCTCGATGCAAACCGGCTGCCGCCGGATTGCCTGGAACTGGAAATCACCGAAAGCTGCCTGATGGCCGATCGCGGCCGCGCCATCGAAACGCTGGAAACCCTGCGCGGCATGGGCGTGCGCCTGTCCATCGACGACTTCGGCACGGGCTATTCTTCGCTGTCCTATCTCCAGCATCTCCGCGTGCACCGGCTCAAGATCGACATGTCGTTCGTCCGGGACCTGGAGACCAATCCCGGCAACCTGTCCATCGTGACGGCGATCATTGCCCTGGGCCACGGCCTGGCGCTGGACGTCGTGGCCGAAGGCGTCGAGACGCCGGAGCAACTGGCGCATCTGAAGCGCCTGGGCTGCGACCTGATCCAGGGTTATCTGGTGGGCCGGCCGGCCCCCGCTCCCGATGCGATCGATCTGCGCCTGGGCCCGGGCCACCCCGTGGCGGAACTGCTGCGCGCCTGAATCGATGCGGGGCCCGCGCCCGGCCCGTAAGCATCCCGGGCCGGGCACCGCCACCGCCCTGGTCTTGCCTATGCCCGGACCTCCTGCCGCTGGAACGCGATGTAGGCCAGGGTGAACAGCAGCACGACCGCCGCGATCAGGCCCGTGAACTGCGGCCAGACGATGGCCAGGCTTTCGGACAGGGGCAGCGGGCTGCCCAGCAGCGCACCCTGCAGCTGCGACAGGAACACCGGCCCCAGGCTGCGCGTGGATGGGCTCAGCAAGGTGATGGCGGTGTCGTTGAACAGCGTGGAAGGCGAGACATGCAGCAGGCCGTCCTGCCAGGCCAGGGCATGCGGATCGAGCCCGCCCGCCATCAGGATCGCCAGGTCGGGCGGGGCAATCAGGCGGGCCAGCGCGGGCGCCAGCATGGGCCACAGCAGGGCGCAGAACAGCCACAATCCCAGGGCGACCAGGGCCGAGGTCGATGCCGAACGGAACATCACCGAGCACAGCAGGGCGACGGCCAGCCAGACGCCCGCATAGGCCAGGGCCGCGGCCAGGAACGCCAGGGAACGGACGACTTCCTCGCCGCTGGGGGGCACGCCCAGCAGGATCAGGCCAGCACCCATGACCAGCAGCCAGAGGCACACCAGGCTGATGGCCAGCGCCGCCAGGCCGGCCAGGAACTTGCCCAGCAGCAGGGCATCGCGGTAGAGGGGCTGCGACAGGATGCGGCTCAGGGTGCGGCGGTTGTATTCGCCGTTGATTGCGTCGAAACCCAGGCCGATGGCGAGCAGGGGGATCAGGAACCCCAGCAGGGCGGCGAAGGACGGCAAGGGTGCGCGCGTATCCGTGAACAGGCGCAGGAAGACGAAGGGATCCGACGAGGTCGTCTGGCGGATGCCTTCGATGGCGCCGTACAGGGCCGCCGCCGCGGTCAGGACGACCAGCCATTCCAGCAGCCGCATGCGGGCGCTGCCCAGGTGGTCGGCCAATTCCTTGGACAGGACGGCGCCCAGGCCGTGCCAGGGCGAGCCGATGCGGGTCGTGCTCATGTCGGGGTGTCCTCCGTGAAGGTCTGGCGATAGATGCGGTCCAGGCTGGGGGTGTCCACGGCCAGGTCGCGCAGCTGCGCGCCGGCCAGGACCGCCGCCTGCGCGGCCTGGGCGCGCACGTCGTGCTCGGCCTGCAGGACATAGTGGCCCGGCGCCGCGGCGTGCACGCCGCCCACGCCCGAGACGGCGGCCAGGACGGACCGCAGGTCGGGACCGTCGGCATGGATGTGGACCTCGTGGCTGTGTCCGCCCAGCACCTGGCGGGCCAGGTCGCGGACCGGTCCCATCAGCGCGATGCGCCCGGCGCTGAACAGGGCGACGCGATCGCAGATGCGCTGCATCTGATCCAGCAGGTGCGAGGACAGCAGCACCGTGACGCCGTCCTCGCGCAGGGATTCGATCATGCGCAGGAAGGCTTCGGTGGATTGCGGATCCAGGCCCGAGGTGGGTTCGTCCAGGATGGCGATGGCGGCCCGCTTGAGCAGGATTTCGGCCAGCCCCAGGCGGCGGCGCATGCCGTGGGAAAACGTCCCGGCGCGCTGGTCGATGCGGTCCAGCAGCTTGACGCGTTCCAGGGCCTCGGCGATCCGGTCGTCCCGTTCCCGTGCGGGGATGCCCAGGAGCCGCGCGGTGTAGCGCAGGTTGTCGCGCGCGCTCAGGTGGTCGTAGAAGCCGACCGAGTCGGGCATGTAGCCGACCTGGCGCTTGACGGCGAGCGGATTGCGCCAGGGGTCCTCGCCCAGCACGCGCACCTGGCCGCGCGTGGCCTCGGTCAGGCCCAGCAGCATCAGGATCGTGGTCGTCTTGCCTGCCCCGTTGGGGCCGAGCAGGCCGAAGACCTCGCCGGGCCGCACCTGGAAATTCAACGACTGGACCACAGTGCGGCTGCCGTAGTCCTTGCCCAGTCCCCGGGCATCGATGGCGGGGGCGTCGCGGGGCGGAAGAGGCGCTGCAGTTGCATTCATGGCGGGCGTCCCGTTCATCGGCGGCCGTACCGTGCGACCGCACCGAGCAGCGCCAGCAGGGCCACGGCGATCAGGATGGCGCCGCTGACCCCCCACAGGCCGGATGTCGTCACCGAGACGCGCAGGTCGCCATCGGCCGACTGGCCCGCCGAGCGCGCGTGCAGCTTGACCATGTAGTCGCCTGCCAGGGACTGGGTCGAGGGTGTGATGCGGGCCTGGACTTCGGTCGTCTTGCCCGGCTCGAGGAGCGCGACGCGGGCCGGCTCGAACTCGATCTTCCAGCCCGAGGGTGCCGTGCCATCGAGCGCGATGTCCTGCGCGGCCGCGGTGCCGTCGTTGCGCAGCACCAGGGGCATTTCGCGGGTGTCGCCGATCTGGGCGTCGGTGCTCATCAACCCGTCGCGTCCCGACAGCTCCAGCGATGGCTGGCCCGTGATGTCGAGCTTCAGGTCGGTGGTGGCTTCCGCGCCGTCGGCGGCGACGCGGACTTTGATCGCGTGTTCGCCGGATTGTGCCGATGCGGGCGGGCGCACGTGCAGCTTCACGGTCTTCGACTCGCCTGCCTTCACGGGGACGGCGCTGATCTGCTGGGTGCCGTAGCCTTCGGTGAAGGAGATATCGAAGTATTGCGGCGCCTGGGCCGCCAGGCTGGCCAGGACATCGTGACCGCTGGCGTTCTTCACGGTCAGCTGGTAGTCGAAGGCCGTGCGGGCCGATCCGGTCAGCTGCGGCAGTTCGGGCTGGATCGACAGCTGCGCCGGCAGTTCGTCGGCGAGTGTGATGTCGATGGGCAGGCTCAGGTGCCGCTGGGTACCGTCGGCATGGACGGTGAGCGTGTGGTGCGAACGCGCTTCGTCTTGCGGGATGTCAAGCCGCAGCTGCAGGGGCAGCGTATCATCGCTTCCAGGCATGGCCGATCCGACAGGGCGGCCATTGCCCAGGAGATCGGCTTTCCAGCCCGAAGGCACGCCGTCCACCGACAGCGCCAGCCGCTCGGGCGGCGTGGCGTGGTTGCGCAGGTGCAGGGCGATGGTCGAAGTCTCTCCGGCCTTCAGGGTCAGCGACGGGTAGTCGGTGGACAGATAGATGCCGGCAGGGGCGGTTTCCGCAGCCAGGGCGGCAGTCTGGAAGCTCAGGGCGCACAGTGCGGCAGCCCAAAATGCAAGGTGTCTGGACATGGTGTCGATTCAGTCTCTGGTTCTGGTTGATCTTCCCGGTCCGGATCCGGTCTCCAGATCGAAGGGACAGGTCATGGCGGTTTCAAGTTTCATGAAAAATGTAATTTTGTGTTTCCGGACGGGAAACTTTCCCATGGATTTTGTTGGTTGTATTGAGAACCGTTATCATTTCTGATAAGATCTTGCACTCGCTTTCCGCTGCCCGCTGGTCCATGCCTTCCGGTTCCTCCCCGCGCTTCTCTTCGCTGAAGATCGCAGCCGCCTGCGTGGCCCTGGGCCTGCATGCGGCCGTGCTGGCCATGGTGCTGTCGGCGCCCGTGGTCGAGGTCGCGCAAGGCCGTCCCGAGGCGCTCGATGTGCAGTTCGTGGAATTGGGCCCCGCACTCGAACCGGAACCGGTGGCTGCGGCCGAGCCGCAGCCACCGGCGGAAATGCCGCCCGAACCGGAGCCCGAGCCTGTCATCCAGCCCGAACCCGAACCCGCGGTCGAGCCTGAGCCCGAGCCCACCCCAGAACCCGTCGTCGAGACCCCGGAGCCCGAATCCATCACCGAGCCGCCGCCACCGGAACCCAAGCCCAAGCCCAAGCCCAAGCCGAAACCCCGACCCAAGCCCGTGCACAAGCCGCAGCCCAAGCCGCAGGTCCAGGCCCAGCCGGCGGCGCCCGCCGCCGCTTCGCGGGATGCCGTTGCGGCGGGGGGCGCGCGGCAGGCGTCCGAGGCGCGGGGCGAGCCGGTGCCCGTGGATCCCGACAGGCCGCGCACCGTCGGCCAGGTGGATTATCTGGGCAAGCGGCCCAGCCCGGTCTACCCCCGCATCTCCCAGCGCCGGGGCGAGCAGGGGCGGGTGGTGCTGCGAGTGCTGATTTCTCCGCTGGGCCAGGTGGCCAGCGTCTCGGTGCGTACCTCGTCGGGGTACACGCGCCTGGACGAGGCGGCGGTGGACGCCATGCGCCACGCGCGTTTCCGTCCGTATACGGAAAACGGGATCGCGTACAAGGCGCTGGTGGACATTCCTTTCGATTTCGTCTTATAGGACAGGACCATGATGCTTGATCTGATCGGGAGCGCGGCACTGACGCTGGCCCAGGCCGTGGGGCCGGATGCCGCCCAGGCCGCCGCAGGCGCGGCAGTGGATGCCGCCCAGGTGGCGCTGCCGCATGCGGCCGCCGAAACGGGCGGGCAGGGGGTGCTGCATTTCATCGGCCAGAGCGATGCGGTGGGCAAATCCCTGTTCGTTTTCCTGATGCTGATGTCCCTGGCGAGCTGGTACCTGATCCTGGCCAAGGGGCTGACGCACCTGCGCATTCGCCGCCGGTCGCGGATTTTCCTGTCGGAATTCTGGGCGGCCAGTTCCCTGGAGCAGGTGGAAAACGAGATCGCCACGCACGGGGCGGAAGAGCCTTTCGCCCACCTGGCCAGCCATGCCATCCATGCCCAGAAGCACCACACCAAGTACGGCGCACTCAAGCTGGAGGAAAGCGGCTCCACGGCGGCCTTCGTCACGCGCACCATCCGCAAGGTCATCGATGAGGAAACCGCTCGCCTGGAAAACGGCCTGACGGTGCTGGCGTCCGTGGGGTCGACCGCGCCGTTCGTGGGCCTGTTCGGCACGGTGTGGGGGGTGTACCACGCCCTGCTGAGCATCAGCATGACCGATGGCGTCACCATCAACCGCATCGCCGGCCCGGTGGGCGAGGCGCTGATCATGACCGGGCTGGGCCTGGCGGTCGCCATTCCCGCCGTGCTGGCCTACAACGCCTTCGTGCGCATCAACCGGGTCTATCTGGCGCAGCTCGACGCTTTTGCGCACGACCTGTTCACCTTCCTGACCACCGGCCAGCAGGTGGCCGACAGCAGCCACGAGCGCAACGGCCGGACCATCAGCCTGGCCAGCCACCGGGGAGCCTGACATGGCATTCGGCAGCTTCGATTCCAAGGGGCCGGGCACCACCATGTCCGAGATCAACATGGTGCCGTTGATCGACGTGATGCTGGTGCTGCTGGTGATCTTCATCATCACTGCGCCCCTGCTCAGCCATTCGATCCGCATCAACGTGCCCCAGGTGACTGCCCAGCCGGTGGAGCAGAAGCCCGTGGTGATCGATCTCGCCATCGATCCGTCCGGGGCGCTGTTCTGGAACGAGCAGCCGATCGCGGAAGAAGAACTGCCCGCGCGGTTCGCCAGCGAGGCCGCGGCCGACCCCCAGCCCGAAGTCCGCATCCGCGCCGATGTGGAGACCCGCTACGGCGTGCTGGCGAGGATCATGGGTGCCGCCCGCCAGGCAGGCATGAAACGCCTGGGCTTCGTCACCACGCCAGGGCAGGCGGCCCCGGCTGCCGCGCCCCCCGAAAGTCCTGCCGCCGCGCCGGCATCCGCAGGCCCGTCCGCGCCGCCGCCCGCCCCGGGGCACGGTGGCTGACGCATTCAAGCAATCGTCAACTATGTAACGCAGACTCTTCAGCGGTGACGCGGGGTGACCGCTTCAGGCTAGAATCACCTTCATGAGAGTCCTGGTCATCGAAGACGACGCCACCCTTGGCCACGCCCTGCAGGAATTCCTGGGCGGGCAGGGTTATGCCGTCGATTGGCTGCAATCCGGCGACCGCGTCGAAGGCGCGCTTGCCGGGCAGATCTACGACCTGCTGCTCCTGGATCTGAACCTGCCCGGCCTGAGCGGCCTGGAAGTCCTGCGGCGGTTGCGCGACGGCGGTTCCCAGGTGCCGGTGCTGATCCTGACGGCGCGCGACGGTCTGGACGACCGCGTCGCGGGCCTGGACGCCGGCGCAGACGATTACGTCACCAAGCCCTTCGAATTGCCCGAGCTGGCCGCCCGGGTGCGGGCGCTTGCACGCCGGCGCACGGGCCAGGCCCAGACCATCCTCGAATGCGGCCCCTTGTCCTTCGATACCGTGGGCAGGCAGATCCGGGTCGACGGCAAGCGCCTGGCGCTGTCCGTGCGCGAATTGTCGGTGCTGGAAATGCTCATGGCCCGGCCCGGCCGGGTGGTGACCAAGCAGCAGATCGTCAATTCCCTGTCGGCCTGGGATGCCGATTTCAGCGAAAACGCGGTCGAAGTCTATGTCTACCGCCTGCGCAAGCGGCTCGACGGCACCGGGGCCAGCATCCAGACGGTGCGCGGCTTCGGCTACCTGCTCGACGTCGACCGTGCCGCCTGAATCCCACGAGTCCGGCCCGCGCGCCGATCGCGTGCCGGGCCTGGTCGGGCGGCTGATGCCCCGGGATTCGCTCGCCCGCCGCCTGGTGCGCCGGCTGCTGCCGGCCTTTTTCATCCTGGTGGCCATCGACCTGCTGGCCACCTGGTTCATGACGGGCGTGATCCGCCCCCAGCCCTGGCTGCTGCGCGACCTGTTCTGGACCATGATGCTCACGCAGGGGCTGCTGGTGGCGCTGTTCGTGTGGGTGCTGATCTCGGGCATCCGCTCCGAACTGGCGTCCATCAATCGCCTGGCCGACGACATACGGCAGCGCTCCATCGAGGATTTGCAGCCGCTCGACCTGACCGGCCTGCCCAGCGAGATCGCGCCCCTGGTCCTGCATTTCAACGACCTGCTCGTGCGGCTGGACGATTCGGTCCAGGCCCAGCGCCGCTTCATCGGTCACGCGGCGCACCAGCTGCGCACGCCGCTGGCCGGCCTGAAGGTCGAATCCGAGCTCATGCTCGGCCAGGATCTGTCCGAGGACATCCGCATGCGGGCCGGCCGCATCAAGTCCGTGACCGATCACATGATCCGCATGGGGCAGCAGTTGCTGGTGCTGGCGCGCGCCGAGCATGCTGCCCGCCCCCGGGACAGCTTCGTGCGCCTGGACCTGTGCGAATGGATGCGCCAGGCGGGTGCGGAATGGCTGGGCCGCGCGCGCGATCATTCCGTCGACCTGCAGTTGGTGGCACCCGACGCTGCCGTCTGGGTGGACGGCGATCCGGTCCTGCTGGGGGAACTGCTGGGCAACCTGATCGACAACGCCCTGCGCTACGGCCTGGGGGCGAACCGCATCGTGCTGCGCGTCATGGCCAATCCGCCGTCGTTTTCCGTCGAGGACGATGGCGCCGGCATCCGTGCCGAAGATCTGGACCGCGTCTTCGAGGCCTTCTATCGCGCCGCCGATGCAGGCCAGGGCGGCTCCGGCCTGGGGCTGGCCATCGTGCGCGAGATCGCGCGGGCACATGGCGCCTGGTGGAAGGTTGCCAGCCGGCCCGCGTTTCCCGGCACGCGGGTGACCCTGGTGTTTCCCGGCCCCAGGCTGGGCGCCCGCCTGGCCGCACGCCAGGGCGCGGGCCTGGCTCTGCGTGACGAAGCCGGGCGCGGCGGCATCCATCCGGAGCCCAAGGCCGACCCGGACGGCGGCGAAGCAGGCCGTCCACACGGCGCGGAGTCCCCCGGACGGGACCAATAGCACACGGTACGAACATGCAGAAAGACAATCCGCGGGCTACCCTGCTGATCGGCGCACTGGGCGTCGTCTACGGGGATATCGGCACCAGCCCGCTGTACACCATGAAGGTCGCGCTCTCGGGCACGGGCCGGCCCGACGTCGAACACATCCTGGGCATGCTGTCGATCCTGTTCTGGATGCTCATCCTGGTGGTTTCGTTGAAATACGTGACCTGCATCCTGCGCGCCGACAACCGCGGCGAAGGCGGGACGCTGGCCCTGATGGAACTCGCCCTGCGCGGGCGGTCGGGCCAGGGCCGCTGGCGCCTGGCCGTGCTGGGGCTGATCGGTGCCAGCCTGTTCTACGGCGACAGCATGATCACGCCTGCGATTTCTGTCCTGTCCGCCGTCGAGGGCATCGGCATCGTGTCGCATCGGCTGGATGCCTGGGTGGTGCCGATCGCGGTGGTCGTGCTGCTGGCCCTGTTCATGTTCCAGTCGCGTGGCACCGGCGCCGTGGGCAAGCTGTTCGGTCCGGTGATGCTGTGCTGGTTCCTGGTGCTGGGCGGGCTGGGGGCCTGGCGCATCGCCGGGCAGACCGAAGTGCTGCAGGCCGTCAATCCGGTCTGGGCCCTGCGTTTCATCGGCGATGCTCCCTGGGAAACCTTCCTGGCGCTGGGCGCACTGGTCCTGGCCCTGACGGGGGCCGAGGCACTGTATGCCGACATGGGCCATTTCGGCGGCGCAGTCATCCGCCGCGCCTGGTTCGCCGTGGTCCTGCCGGCACTGTTCCTGTGCTATTTCGGCCAGGGCGCGCTGCTGCTCAGCGACCCCGGCGCCATCCGCAATCCCTTTTTCCTGCTGGCACCCGACTGGGGCCTGATCCCGCTGGTGGCCCTGGCCACCTTGGCCACGGTGATCGCCTCGCAGTCCGTGATTTCCGGCGCGTTTTCCATGACGCGTCAGGCCGTGCAGCTGGGCTACTGGCCACGCATGGTGATCCAGCACACCTCGGCGCGCGAGGAAGGGCAGATCTACCTGCCGCGCGTGAACTGGCTGCTGCTGCTGGCCGTGCTGGTCCTGACACTGTCGTTCGGCTCTTCGGACCGCCTGGCGCATGCCTACGGCTTCGCCGTCACGGGCACGATGCTGATGACCTCGCTGCTGGCGTTCGCCGTGCTGCCCAGAAATGCGCATGGCGCACGGCGGCTCGCCTGGCTGGCGCTGATTGCCCTGTTCCTGGCGATCGATGTGCTGCTGTTCTCGTCGAACACACTGAAGCTGCACGAAGGCGGCTGGCTGCCGCTGCTGGTGGGCATCGGCCTGCTGACGCTGATGGTGACCTGGAAGCAGGGGCGCCAGCGGGTGCACGATACGCTGGCGGGGGACCAGCAGCCGCTCGCCAGCTTCATGGAATCGCTGGAAGCCTATCCGCCGACCCGCGTGCCGGGCACGGCGGTGTTCATGAGCATGATCGTCGGCACGGTGCCGCCCGCGCTGCTGCACAATTTGAAACACAACAAGGTGCTGCATGAACAGGCGCTGTTCCTGACGGTCGAGTCGGCCGACGTGCCCTACGTGCCGTTCAGCGAACGGCTGCGCATCGAAAGGGTCAGTCGCAGCAGCTGGCAGGCCGTGGCCCGCTGGGGATTCAAGCAGGAGCCGAACGTGCCCCAGGTAGTGGAGCAGATCGGCCTGGAGATCCCGGAGCTGAACCTGGATCCCATGCAGACTTCGTATTTCCTGTCGCGCCAGACGGTGATCGTGGTGCGCAGGCTGCCATGGTACCGGAGCTGGCGGCGGCATCTGTTCGCCTTCATGGCGCGCAATGCCAGCCGCAGCACCCGGTTCTACAAGATTCCACCCAACCGCGTGGTGGAAATGGGCATGCAGATGGAACTCTAGCGCCCGGTCACGAGCCGGCCGGGGCGGGGATCGTGATCGTGGTTTCGCGCAGCACGCCGCCCGACTGGACCGAGCCCTGCACACGCGCGTTGGTGTCGTTCATCAGGGTCATGCAGTCCTCGCGCTGGTCCGCCGGCAGGCGGTCGCAGCGTTCTTTCCGGTTGCGCAACTCGGCCTGGTCCGAAGGCTGCGTCAGGGCATCCTGGCGGGCAGCCTGGGCGGCGGCGCCGGCTTCTTTCAGGCAGGCCTGCACGTCGATGCCCGGAGTGTTGTGGCAGCGCGCCACATCCTGCTGATATTGGGATTGCGCCTGCGTGCCCGCGGCCTGGGTCGCGGGGGCGAACAGGGCGGCACAGCCCAGTCCGGCGGCCAGCAGCGCGGTGCGCAAAGGTGTCTGGATAGCACGATGCATGGTGAACTCTCCTTGCGAGAGGGGCCTGGGCGATGCCCGGTCCGGTTCAGGGATTTGCTTACCGTTCGTGCGGCCTGCTCGATCCGCGCGAACGGACTTCAGATCAGTGTACGGGTTTTCCCTAGAACTCGGTGTAACAAAGTCATTTCGACTCGTCAGCGCCCGTGCGCTTGCGCTGGCGGCGCCGGGCGCTTTGCATCAGCAGGATGGCCGTGACGGGCGCGGTCATGAACAGGAACAGGCAGATCAGCCATTCGTGGACGATCGGCCTGTGCTGCAGCAGGCTGGCGATCACGGTGGCGGCCAGGGCGACGCAGAACACGCCCATCGTCATGCCCATGGTCGGGGCATGCATGCGCTCGTGAAAGCTGCGCAGCCGCAGCAGGCCGATGGAGCCGGTCAGGGTCACGATGCCCGCCAGGACAAGCAGCAGGGCCACGGGCACGGCGGCCCACAGGGGCAGTCCGATCATGGCTCGATCACCTCGCCGCGCAGCAGGAACTTCGCCAGGGCGGAAGAACCGACGAAGCCGAACAATGCGATCAGCAGGGCCACGTCGAAGTACAGGCCCGCTCCGAAGCGCAGGCCCAGCACCAGCAGGATCAGCATGCCGTTGATGTAGATGGTGTCCAGGGCCAGGACGCGGTCCTCGGCGCCGGGGCCCCGGATCAGGCGCACGGCGGCGCAGCCCAGTCCCAGCGTGAAGCACAGCACGGCGAAGCCACCGGCCCAGTGCAGTATCGTTGCGCTCATTCGAAGATCTCCATCAGGGGGCGTTCGTAGCGGTCCTGGATGATGCGGGTCAGGCCCTGGGGGTCGCTCAGGTCCAGCACGTGCAGGGTCAGGATGTTGCGCTCGGGATCGTGCCCGGCCCAGACCGTGCCGGGCGTGAAGGTGATGATGCAGGCCAGTGTCGCCAGGCCGTGCGGATCGCGGATGCGCAACTGGATGTCCAGAAAACCGGGCTCGGTGCCGGCCTTGGGCCCGCGCAGGATGATCCGGCCGACGTCGCGGTTCGAACGGGCGATGTCGGCGGCTACGTGCCCTGCCAGGCGCAGCGCCGTGAGCGGATGCGACAGGCGTGCGCGCACCGGCCGCAGGACCGGCGCCAGCAGGGCGAGCGTCAGGGCAATGGCGGCCCCCAGGATCAGGTGGCCCGCCGAGAGGCTGTCGTTCAGCACCAGCCAGAGCACCAGCAGCAGGCAGGCAAGCGGCAGGGATTGCAGCAGGCGCCTCATTGCGGGCCTCCGTGTCCGGCGGCCGGCGCGGGGAAGACGTGGGGATCCTGGCCCAGCACCGCCTCGACGTAGCGGCCCGGCTGGTCCAGGTACCAGGCCGTGTCTTCCAGATAGGCCATCACGGATCCGGCGCGCGCCGTCAGCAGGATGCTGGCCGACAGCAGCACCAGGATGGGGATGGCCTCGTTCAGCCGCAGGGACGGGACATGCAGGTCTTCCGGCACCCAGAACAGGCGCACGCCGCAGCGTCCCAGGGCGATCAGGCCGGCCACGCCCGAGATCAGCATGGCCGCCACCAGCAGCCAGACGTTGGCGGTGGGTGCGCCGTATTCGGCGGTACGCAGCGCGGCCGACAGCAGCGAGAATTTCGCCACGAAACCCGAGAGCGGCGGCAGGCCGATGATCAGCAGCGAGCAGGCAAAGAAGCTCAGGCCCAGGAAGGCCATGGTGGCGGGCAGCGGCACGCCCACCGCCTGGCCGCTCAGGTCGGCGGTATCGGTGTCTTCGCTTTCGAAGGCTTCCTGCGTGATCGCGAGCACGTCGGAGCCGAAGCTCTGGCTGCGTTCCGTCAGCTCCAGCAGCAGGAACAGGGCGCCCAGAGCCAGGACCGAGCTGAGCAGGTAGTACAGGGCCGGGCCGGTGAGGGTCGCCCCGGGCATGCCCAGGGCGGCGAACAGCGTGCCCGAGGACGTGATGATGGCGTAGGCCGCGATGCGCCGCGCCTGGGTGCTGGCCAGCATGCCCAGGGTGCCGAAGGCCAGGGTGGCGATTCCGGCGGGGAACATCCAGGCGCCGCCGAAGGCGGCGGGGGCGCCGGCCGGCAGCAGCAGCGAGCCGATGCGCAGCAGGGCGTAGATGCCGACCTTGGTCATGATGGCGAAGAGCGCGGCCACCGGGGCGCCGGCCTCGGAGTAGGTGTTCGGCAGCCAGAAGTTCAGGGGCCAGGCGGCAGCCTTGATCAGGAAGGCGACGCCCAGGATCGCCGCCGCGCTGTCGAAGAGCTGGCGATCCGCTCCATGCAGGGCCAGGGCGCGCACCGACAGGTCGGCCAGGTTCAGCGTGCCGGTCAGGCCGTAGATCAGGGCGATGGCCACCAGCAGCAGGAAGGACGCGATCAGGTTGACGGCGATGTAGTGCAGTGCGGCGCCGACCCGGCGCTTGCCCGAGCCGTGCAGCATCAGGCCGTAGGATGCGGTCAGCAGGATCTCGAAGAAGACGAACAGATTGAACAGGTCGCCCGCCAGGAAGGCGCCGTTCAGGCCCATCATGATCAGCAGGAACAGGGGGTGAAAGTGGCTGCCGGCCCGGTCCCACCGGGCCGTGGCGTAGATCCAGGCGCACAGGCCCAGCACAGCCGTCAGGCCCAGCATCAGCGCAGAGAGGCGATCGGCCACCAGCACGATGCCGAAGGGCGCGGGCCAGTTGCCGAGCAGGTAGACGCCGATGTTGTCGGGCCAATGGGGCGCGCCGATCCCCTGGGTGGCGCGCACCAGCATCAGGGCCGACAGCGCCATGAGCCCCAGCGCGACGGCGCCCAGGGTCACGCGCAGCCGCCGCTGGCCGTCGCGGGTGAGCAGCATCAGGGCCGCCGCGAGCAGGGGTATCAGGACCGGCAGGACCGGCAGGTGTTGCAGCCAGGGATTCATCGGCGGTGTTCCTCGCCGTCGACGTGGTCGGTGTCGCTCAGGCCGCGCGAGGCCAGCAGCACCACCAGGAACAGCGCCATGGTGGCGAAGCCGATGACGATGGCGGTCAGCACCAGCGCCTGGGGCAGGGGGTCGGCGTAGCTGGCCGGGTCGGCCCAGGCGGGGTCGATGACCGGCGGCGCGTCCACGCGCAGGCGGCCCATGGCGAAGATGAACAGGTTGACCGCGTAGCCCAGCAGCGCCAGCCCCATGATGAACTGGAAGGTGCGCGGCCGCAGCAGCAGCCAGACCCCCGAGCTTGCGAGCACGCCGATCGCCAGCGCCAATATCCATTCCATGGTCAGGACTCCGTCGATGAGGCGCCCGCCGCCTCGGCGAGCTTGCGGTAGAAGCGCAGCGATTGGTGCGCCAGGGCGATGATCATCAGGACGGTGGCGCCCACCACCAGCATGTACACGCCTAGGTCGAACAGCAGCACGCTGGACAGGTGCACGGTGCCGACCAGCGGCAGGATCAGGTCCACCGCATGGGCGGCAAGCAGGGGCTTGCCGACCCACCACACCGCCATGGCGGCGGCCCCGGCCACCATCAGGCCCAGGGCGATCCAGGCCTGCGGGCGGATCAGGGGGCGGGCCTCGACCCACAGGATGCCGCCTGCCATGTACTGCAGGATGATGCCGGTGGCCATGATCAGCCCGCCGATGAAACCGCCGCCCGGCAGGTTGTGGCCGCGCAGCAGGAAGTACAGCGAGATCAGGGTGGAGACCGGCAGCAGCAGCCGGATCAGGACGGCGGGCACGCGCATCGTGCCTTCGGGCAGCGGCGCGTGCAGGTCGGGTTCTTCGAAGGGCGCAGGCGTGTCGCCGCTGCCGCGGTGGTGCAGCGGCGCGGCAATGGTTTCGGCCGGCGGCCGGAAACGCCGCAGCAGCGCGTAGACGCTGAGGGCCACGACTCCCAGCACGGTGATCTCGCCGAAAGTATCGAAGGCGCGGAAATCGACCAGGATCACGTTGACCACGTTGGCACCGCCGCCCAGGGGCCAGGCCTGCTGCACGAAATAGGCGGAGATGCTGTCGTGCGCCGGCAGCCGCGTCATCATGACGTAGGACAGGACCGTCATCGTGGCCCCCGCGGCCAGGGCCACCAGGAAATCGCGCAGCCGGCGCCAGCGCGTCGTCATCGGCGTCGGGCCCGGGAATTCCTCGATCCGGGGCGGCAGCCAGCGCAGCCCCAGCAGGATGAGCACGGTGGTGACGACTTCGACCGTGAGCTGGGTCAGGGCCAGGTCGGGGGCTGACAGCCACGCGAAAGTGACGCAGGTGACCAGGCCGGCCGCACCGGCCAGCATCAGCGAGGCGGCGCGGTGGTACTTGGCCTGGTAGGCCGCGACCACGGCGCAGGCGCCGCCCGCCAGCCACATCAGCCCGAAGGACCACTGCGCCGGAGTGCCCGTGGGGTGGTCGGGCCACCAGCCGCCCGGCAGCAGCGGCAGCAGCGCCACCGCGCCGGTGGACAGCACCAGCAGCAGCACCTGGGGCTGCAGCCTTTGGGTCTGCAGCCGGGCCAGCAGCGCGGCCGAGCCGGCGTCGATGGCCTCGAGCAGCGCCTCGAAGGACTGGCGGCCGTCCAGGCGGTAGATCAGGGGCACCTGGCCCGGCGCCCGGCGGTCGCGTTCGCGCAGGGCCAGGTACAGGCCGATGCCGGCCGCCATGGCGACCAGGCTCATGAGCAGGGGCAGGTTCAGCCCATGCCAGACCTGCAGGTCGTAGACCGGCGTGCGGTCGCCCAGCAGGGCGCGCATGACCATGTTCAGGACCGGATCCAGGATCAGGCCCGGCAGGATGCCGACGGACAGGCAGAACAGCACCAGCACCGCGCAGGGGATCAGCATCATGCGGG
This sequence comes from Castellaniella daejeonensis, assembly GCF_039523555.1. Taxonomy (NCBI): domain Bacteria; kingdom Pseudomonadati; phylum Pseudomonadota; class Betaproteobacteria; order Burkholderiales; family Alcaligenaceae; genus Castellaniella; species Castellaniella daejeonensis. The sequence goes on along the minus strand of NZ_BAAAFN010000006.1, from coordinate 339,174 downwards.
GCGGGTCGTGCGGCGTTCTGGGCAGATCGGTTGCCTGCGGGCCGAAGAACACCTGCAGGATGAAGCGCAGCGAGTACGCCACGCTGAGCGCACCGGCCACGACGGCGGCGATCGGCAGGCCCCAGCGGCTGGCCCAGTGGCCGGTGATGAAGACGGTTTCCGCGAAGAACATTTCCTTCGAGATGAAGCCGTTGAGCAGGGGCACGCCCGCCATGGCGGCGGCGGACACCATGGCCAGCGTGGCCGTCAGCGGCATCAGGGTCCGCAGGCCGGACAGCCGGGTCAGGTCGCGGGTGCCGCTTTCATGGTCGACGATCCCGGCCGCCATGAACAGGGATGCCTTGAATGTGGCGTGGTTGATGATGTGGAATATGGCGGCCACCAGGGCCAGGCGGCTGTTCATGCCCAGCAGCAGTGTGATCAGCCCCAGGTGGCTGATGGTGGAATAGGCCAGCACGCCCTTCATGTCGCGCTGGAAGGTGGCGGCGTAGGCGCCCAGCAGCAGCGAGCACAGGCCCGCGCCGCCGATGATCCAGGTCCACCAGTCGGTGCCGGAGAAGATCGGCCAGAAGCGCGCCAGCAGGAACACCCCCGCCTTCACCATGGTGGCCGAATGGAGATAGGCCGACACCGGAGTGGGCGCGGCCATGGCGTTGGGCAGCCAGAAATGGAAGGGAAACTGGGCGCTCTTGGTCAGGGCGCCCAGGGCCAGCAGCACCAGCAGGATCGGGTACCAGCGGTGGCCCCGGATCGCCGTGGCGGCCGCCAGCACCGCGTCCAGGTCGTAGCTGCCGACGATGTGGCCGATGATGAGCATGCTGGCGAGCAGGCAGAAGCCGCCGGTGCCCGTGACCAGCAGGGCCATGCGCGCACCACGGCGGGCGTCCATGCGGTGGTGCCAGTAGCCGATCAGCATGAAGGAGGACAGGCTGGTCAGTTCCCAGAACACCAGCAGCTGGATCAGGTTGCCGGCCAGCACCACACCCAGCATGGCGCCCATGAAGCTGAGCAGGAAGGTGAAGAACCGGGGGACCGGATCCCGGGCCGACAGGTAGTAGTGGGCGTACAGGGCGATCAGAGCACCCATGGCCGAGACGATCACGGAGAACAGCCAGGCGTAGCCGTCCATGCGCAGGGTCAGGTCCACCCCCAGTGTCGGAATCCAGGGCAGGCTGAGCTTGATGACACCCGAGGCGGCGACCTCGGGGGTGAGCAGCAGCGTCAGGATCAGGCAGGCCAGGGCACTGCCGCCCGCCAGCCAGGCCCCTGCGCGGCGCGCGGTCGCGGGAAGCAGCGAGGCGCACAGGCTGCCGATAAACGGGATCGCGAGGATCAGGATCAGAAGCATTGAATGGCTGGTACGGGAATCGGGAACGCGCGGCCCGAGGAGCTAACCGGGCGGACCCGCATGGAAGTCCTTAATGATACGCGAAGAAAAGGGCTTGACCTGAGTCAAGCCTGATGGGCGATTTTTGTCGGAGACTATGTTGAAATGTAGAACAATATCGCCTGAACGCACCGGCCCCCCGGTTTCCGGCGCGGCCTTGTCGCAGGAGCTTGCCGCATGACGACCCAAGAAAACCCTGCGATGGCCTCCGATCCGGAGACCATCGCCTTTCCCGACCTGGAGATCTCCGAGGCGCTGATCCGCCGTTTCGACCAGTCGGGCCCGCGCTATACCTCGTATCCGACGGCCGACCGCTTCCAGCAGGGCTATCCGGCCTCGGCCTACATCGCGCGCCTGCAGGAACGGGCCGCAGCCGATCAGGCGCCACCCCTGTCGGTCTACGTGCACCTGCCGTTCTGCGAATCGCTGTGCTATTTCTGCGCCTGCAACAAGATCATCACCCAGGACCACAGCCGCTCGGCTGAATACCTGGACATCCTGTACCGCGAAATGGACCAGGTCGGCGCGCTCCTGGGGCGCCACAATCGCGCGGTGCAGCTGCACCTGGGGGGCGGCACGCCGACCTTCCTGAGCGCGGAAGAGCTGACCGCCCTGATGGACCGGATCCGGAGCCACGTCGAATTCACCCCCGACGCCGAACTGGGCGTGGAAATCGATCCGCGCACCGTCCGGCCCGCCTCGCTCGCCATGCTGGCGGGTCTGGGATTCAACCGCACCAGCTTCGGCGTCCAGGACTTCGATCCGCTGGTTCAGGCCGCGGTCAACCGCATCCAGCCCTACGAGATGGTGCGCACGGCCCTGCAGGCCAGCCGGGACAACGGCTTTCAGTCCATCAACGCCGATCTGATCTATGGGCTGCCCAAGCAGACGCTGGACAGCTTCAGCCGCACCCTGGACCAGCTGATCGAGCTGTCGCCCGACCGCATCGCCCTGTACAACTACGCCCACTTGCCCGACCGCTTCAAGGCCCAGCGCCTGATCCACGCCGAAGACCTGCCCAGCGCCGACACGCGCATGGGGATCTTCCTGATGTCGGTGCGCCGCCTGCTGGCGGCCGGCTACGTCTACATCGGGCTGGACCATTTCGCCAAGCCCGACGACGAGCTGAACCGGGCGCGCCTGAATCACAGCCTGCATCGCAATTTCCAGGGCTATACCACCCGCGCGGAATGCGATCTGGTGGGCTTCGGCATTTCGGCGATCGGCAAGATCGGCGATGCCTATATCCAGAATCACCATTCCCTGAACGCCTACCGCGAGTGCCTCGAACGCGGCGAACTGCCCACGGCCAAGGGGTTCGACCTGAGCCCCGAAGACGTCCTGCGCCGGGAAGTCATCATGACCATCATGTGCAGCATGCCGCTGGATTTTGCCGATTTCGAGGCGCGCCATGGCTGCTCCTTCGAGTCCTGTTTCGGCGAAGAACTGGATCGGCTGCGCCCGTATGCGGATGCCGGCCTGCTGGAACTGGACGGGCGCGGGCTCAGGGTGTTGCCCAAGGGGCGGGTGTTCGTGCGCGCGCTGGCGATGGTGTTCGACCAGTACGTGCGCCGCCCGCGGGTGGCCACTTATTCCCGGCTGATCTGATCGGGATCGGGCCGGGCAGGTGTATCGGGCGCCCCGCCGGCCTGGCGGGCGGGCCGGGTGGGCAGGCGCCACAGATAGATCGTGACGCCGATGCCCGGGATCAGCAGCAACCAGCGTGCCCAGGGCACCGGCATGATCCAGGCTGAAAGGGCCAGCGAAGGCCACATCAGGATCAGGGCAATGCATTTGCTGCGCAAGGGGATGCCGCGCCCCGCCTGAAAGTCGCGGATGTACGGACCGAGGATGCGATGGGACATCAACCAGGCATGCATGCGCGCCGAGCCGCGCAGGAAGCAGAAAGCCGCCAGCAGCAGGAACGGGGTGGTGGGCAGCAGGGGCAGGAAGATGCCCAGCACGCCCAGGGCCAGGGCCACGCAACCCAGGAGGGTAAAGAGGGCGCGGATCATCGTACCGGGGATTCTATCAATCCGTGGCGCCCGCGGGGAGGCGGGGAAGAACGCTCGCGCCATGCCAGGATGCGCGACCTGCTGTCCCAGGTGCCGCTGTTCAACGAACTGCCGCCGCAGGACCTGGATCCCATCGCGCGCGGTACGAGCGAAATCAGCGCCGTGCGGGGGGACATCATTTTCCGGCGCGGCGATCCGTGCGTGGGTTTCCATGTGGTGGTCTACGGCCAGGTCAAGCTGCTGTTCGTCTCGAATTCGGGGGTGGAACGCGTCGTGCGCCTGATCGGCCCGGGCGACGGATTCGGCGAGGCCCTGATGTTCATGGGCCAGAATTACATCGTCACCGCCGAGGCTCTGCGCGATACGCTGCTGCTGCACGTGGGGCGCGACGCGCTGTTCGACCAGCTCGACCGCAATCCGGGCATGGCGCGCAAGATGCTGGCCGGCCTGAGCCGGCGCCTGTACAGCCTGATGGGCGACGTCGAGGCCTACACCCTGCATACCGGCGCCCAGCGCCTGATTTCCTACCTGCTGCGCGAATGGCGCGGCGAAGTCGGCGAACCGTTTCGCATCGAGATCAGCAAGGCCATCGTGGCTTCGCGCCTGAACCTGACGCCGGAGCATTTCTCGCGCATCTTGCGCGACCTGAGCGATCGCCGCCTGATCCATGTCCGGGGCCGCGAATACACCATTCTCGACCCCGATGGGCTGAGAAACTACAAGGGATGAGGCCGGGCGGCGAATGATCCTGGTGGATCATTCACGGCCGCCGGCCCGAAGCGGCCCGCGGGTCTGCGCGGCGGGCGCGTGGTGCGGCAGGGCCGCCATGGCGCGCAGTGTCCTGCGGTAGAGCCGCAGTGCCCGGCCGATGTTCCAGGCCAGGCCTGCCGCCGAGACGATCTGCAGCGGGCCGGCCGCCAGCACCGCCGGAGCCCAGCCTGCCGCCGCCAGCGACCAGCAGATGATGACGGCGACATGGGCGGCCCATTGCCAGCGGGCCGGGCGGTCGCCGATGTAGGTGGCCATCTTGGGCAGGACCTTCAGGTAGACGCGGGCCTGGGCCGGGTCGTGGTCGGGCACGATCATGGCGTCCTGGGCATGCTTCCAGAGCAGAAACGGCACGATCTTGTACAGCATCCCGTTCACCACCGAGCCCAGCACCCCCGCGATCATCACCACGCCCAGCACCAGTCCCGCCCGGGGAGACTGGCCGTGCGTCATCCAGATCCAGAGCGGTGCACAGGCCAGCAGACTGATCATGCCCGCGTACCAGAACAGGGTCGTGGGCTCGGGGGTGGGCCGCTTGCGGGTCCACAGCAGCCGCAGGGTGACGCCGGCCCACAGCGCGTAGGCGCCGACCAGCAGCAGTTCCGCAGTTTCCCGCATCAGGCGGGGCAGGCCGGTGGAGGCTTCCAGTGCGGTCCAGGCCAGCAGCAGACCGGGAATCAGCAGGGGCAGCCAGCGCGCGATGGGCCTGGGGTAGAGTTCCGTCACCTGGAAGATCGGCAGCAACTGGAAGGACATGCCCATCAGCAGCAGGCCGCCCCAGCCGGCCAGGCCCCACAGCACGTGGCCGTCGATCCAGTCGGGCGGCGCCGATCCCAGGCCCAGGGACAGCGCCAGGACCAGGCCGATCAGCACGGTGCAGGCCAGGGCGGCCAACGCGCCGCGCACGGGCACCAGGATTTCGCGGGCGCCCTTGTAGACCTGGCGACGGTGTTGCCAGAGCGCCCACGCCACGGCGGCCAGGTACAGCGCGAAGGCCGGACCGAGCAGCGCAGCGGCGCCCACCCAGGCGACCGGCCACCAGCCCAGGAAGCCCGCCGCCAGCAGCAGCGTGCCCGCGGTCAGCAGTGCGTGCGTCAGGCCGGCCACCGTGCGGATGGCGTCCACCCGGACGTTGCAGGCCACCGCCAGGATCTGCAGCAGGGCGCCCAGCATGGCACTGCCCAGGATGCCCAGGGTCCACAGATGGGTGAGGGCCAGCGCAGCGCCGTTCCAGCGCGAAGCGAATGCCTGGGACCCCGCCCAGGTGGCCAGCAGGCCGGCCAGCAGGGCGAACAGCGGCACATTCAGGAAAAAAGGCAGGGGCACGCCCAGGGCGGGCGTCTTGTCGAAATCCAGGGCGCGCTGCATGTTATTTGGCGTCGTACCAGATCGTGACCAGGAAATGCGTGTCCTCGAGGGTGCAGCAGTGCTGGAATCCGTCGCGGTCCAGGATGGTGTACAGCGGGTACGGCTCGCGGTCGATGAGCATGCGCAGGCGCTGGCCCGGGGCCAGGTCGGCCAGGGCTTCCAGGCAGTGTTCCAGCGGCTCGGGAGCCGGCAGCGAACGTACGTCGAGGGTCAGATCGGGAGGAGGGGCCATGGCAGGGTCCGAAATGGGCGCGCGGGGCGCGGCCTGGGTGACGCTACCTTACACGATCCTGGGGCCTGCGTGGACCAAGACCGTGTCCGGGGCACTGTTTTCCCGGTTCGGATCGGCGGCGGAAAGACCCTGTGGCAGGGTCAGGATGAGCGCTTCTTGATCCGGATTAAGGTCCGATGCCGTTCGACAGGGCATAGTTTCCGCTATTGCCGAAGCGGGGCCCGGCGGTGCGCCCCGCCACGAATCCCCTGGAAGTCCCTCATGTCAGCCCTCCCTGAATCCCACCGTCCCGGCGTGGTGCCCCGCCACGACCTGTCGAGCTTCGAACTCGTCTGTCCGGCGGGCAGCCTGCCCGCTCTCAAAGCCGCTGTCGACGAAGGCGCCGATGCCGTCTACCTGGGTTTTCGCGATGCCACCAATGCGCGCAACTTCGCGGGCCTGAACTTCGATACCGCGGCCATTGACGAAGGCATCCGCTACGCCCACGACCGCAAGCGCAAGGTACTCCTGGCCCTGAATACCTACCCCCAGCCCGACGGCTGGCAGCTGTGGCGGGACGCGGTCGATCGTGCAGCAGGCGCGGGCGTGGACGCCGTGATCATGGCCGATCCGGGCCTGATGGCCTACGCCTGTGAACGTCATCCCGGCCTGCGGCTGCACCTGTCGGTGCAGGGCTCCGCCACCAACTACGAGGCCATCCGCTTCTACCATGACCGCTTCGGGGTGGCGCGCGCCGTGCTGCCGCGCGTGCTGTCGGTGGCCCAGGTACAGCAGGTCTGCGAAAACACGCCGGTCGAAATCGAGGTATTCGGTTTCGGCAGCCTGTGTGTCATGGTCGAGGGCCGCTGCGCCCTGTCGTCCTACGCCACGGGCGAATCGCCCAATACCCACGGCGTCTGTTCCCCGGCCAAGCACGTGCGCTGGCAGCAAACGGACAAAGGCCTGGAATCGCGCCTGAACGGCGTGCTGATCGACCGCTATGACGATGGCGAGAACGCAGGCTACCCCACGCTGTGCAAGGGCCGCTTCGACGTGGCGGGCGAAAACTACTACGCCCTTGAAGAGCCCACCAGCCTCAATACCCTGGAACTGCTGCCCCGGCTGATGGCCATGGGGGTGCGGGCCATCAAGATCGAAGGCCGCCAGCGCAGCCCGGCCTATACCGCCCAGGTCACCCGCGTCTGGCGCCAGGCCATCGACCAGGCCCGCAGCAGCCCGTCCCGCTACTCGGTGCATCCGTCCTGGATGGCCGAACTGAACAAGGTCGCCGAAGGCCAGCAGCACACGCTGGGCGCCTACCACCGGCCCTGGAAATGATCCCGCGCGGGGCCTTGCGCCCGCCGGTCCCCTGGCCGGGGACGCGGGCCGCCCCGCCCATTGCGCACGAGGAAACCATCATGAAAATCGCCCTGGGCCCCCTGCAGTACTACTGGCCCCGTGTCACCACCCTGGAATTCTATGCCGCCGTATGCGACTGGCCGGTGGACATCGTCTACCTGGGGGAAACCGTTTGTTCCCGGCGCCACGAACTGCGCCTGCCCGACTGGATCGAAGTCGCCGACATGCTGGCGGGGGCCGGCAAGACGCCCGTGCTGTCCACGCAAGTCCTGCTGGAATCGGGCAACGACCTGAATACCCTGCGCAAGATCATCGACAACGAACGCTACGGCGTCGAAGCCAATGACATGGGCGCCGTGCACCTCATGCAGGGCCGGCCTTTCGTGGGGGGGCCGTTCCTGAACGTCTACAGCAAGCCCACTCTGGACGTGATCGCCGCACAGGGCGCGGTGCGCTGGGTCATGCCGCTGGAAATGGGCCGTACCGGCCTGACGCAGCTGCAGCAGGACCGGCCCGCCGGCCTGCAGACCGAGGTCTTCGCCTACGGCCGCATGCCGCTGGCTTTTTCCGCACGCTGCTTCACTGCCCGCAACCGCAATTTCCCCAAGGACAACTGCCAGTACGTCTGCATGGAATATCCCGATGGCCTGCTCCTGGAAACCAAGGAATCCCAGGCTTTCCTCACGATCAATGGCATCCAGACCCAGTCGGCGCTGGTCTACACGCTGATCCACGCGCTGGACGAACTGCGCGGCCTGGGCGTGGACGTGGTGCGGCTGAGTCCCCAGTCGCAGCACATGGACCAGGTCGTGGCCGCTTTCCGTGCCGTGCTCGACGGCCGCGAGTCGGCCGACGATGCGCACCAGCGCCTGGTGCCGCTGATGCCCGCCGGTCCCTGCAACGGCTACTGGCACGGCCGCGCCGGCCTGGACATGGTCCTGCCCGGCACCGTCATCGTGTCGCAAGCGCCGGACGCACGGACGCCCGGGGTCAAGGCACGCAGCGCGGCCTGACGCTTTCCGATTTCTTCCCACGAGCCCGACCATGCAAAACACCTCGACCCCCGCCTACCGCATTCCCGAACCCGTGGCCCGGGTGCTGGGGCACCTGCCTCGCTATCCGGGCTCGGTGCTCTTCGTCACCGGGCTGAACCTGGTGCTGGCCCGCCACCTGCATCCCGATACACTGCACATGCTGGAAGGCCGTTCCCTGCGTATCCACGTGGCGGATGCGGGGTTGCGCTTCGACTACACCTGGCGCAACGGCGCCTTCCGGGCGGCCCGGCACGATGTGGCCGAGCCCGACCTCACCTTTCGCGCCAACGCCTGGGATTTCCACTGCCTGCTGCAGCGCCGGGAAGACCCGGACACGCTGTTCTTCAGCCGCCGCCTGGTCATCGAAGGCGATACGGAACTGGGCCTGATGGTGAAGAACACCCTGGACTCCATCGATATGGCGGTGTTCCAGCCGCGCGCCGTGCTGCGCGATGTGGCACGGACGCTGGGGCAGCGTCTGATGCCGCGTGCACGGGCAGCGCAAGCGTCGGCCGGGATCGGTGGCGGGGTCGAAATACGCTAGTCAGGCGCGCCGCAGTTCGAATGATTCGAACAGGTCTGCCAGCGCGTCTGCGACCGCTGGACCGGGCCAGTCGCGCAGCGCACGGCCCCGGGCGTTCAGGGCTTCGTCGGCGCAGCCCTGCGGGCGGAATACCTGCACCGCGTAGCGCCGCACGCCCATGCCTGCCAGTTGTTGGCCCAGTGCCAGCAGGCCCTTTGCGTCGATCAGGTCCGGATGAGCGGTGGTGCGGCATTCGAATCCGACACCACTGTCCAGCAGTGCCTGCAGGCTGGCCAGGGCAGGCGAGCCGCTGCCGGCCACCCGGGTGACGCGGGCGTAGTCGTCGAAATCCGCCTTGATGTCCAGGCCGACCCAGTCCACGTCCGGCAGCACCTGGGCCAGGCGGCGCGGGTGGGTGCCCCCGGTGTGCAGGCCGATGCGGTAGCCCAGGGCGCGGACTTCGCGGATCGCGATGCCCAGGCCGGGGTCCATGGTGGGTTCTCCGCCACTGAAGACCACGCCGTCGATCAGTCCGACGCGGCGGCGCAGGAAGGCCATGACCTCGTTCCAGTCCAGCGGACTGTCGACCGTGCGCGGCTGCAGGTGAGGATTGTGGCAATAGCCGCAGCGCCAGGGGCAGCCCTGCACGAAGAGGACGGCCGCCAGCAGCCCGGGGTAGTCCGTGGCGGTGAAGGGGACCAGTCCGCCGATCTTCAGGCGGGGGATGAGGGATCGCCGGACCCGGATGCGGTCCGGCGCGAAAGTGTGTCGCTGCGGGAACAAGTCTGTGTGCATGGCGGAAAGGGACGCCCCCTGGGCGGGGGCGCCGCGTGTTCGCGTCAGGCCGCCTGCCGGGCGGGTGCCTGGCAGGCGCGCCGTTCGACGAAGAACCGGCGCTCGTGGAATTCGCCCTTCTTGCCGATGTTGAAGGACGACATCGGGCGGTGGTAGCCCATGACGCGGGTCCATATTTCGCAGAGCTGGCGTTCGGCGTCATTCAGGGTGATGGAGGGTGTGTTCATGGAATGCTCCTGTGAAGGGTGGGTGGAAGGGGATCGGTGCGCCGCGATCAGGCTGCCGCTATGCGCGGGGTCTCGTCCGGCGAGGCTGCCGCCTGCCGCTTGCGGGCGATCAGTTCATCGTCGCAGTGCGGGCAGAAATCGTGGCGGCCCGGCAGGTAGCCGTGGCGGGGGCAGATGGAAAACGTCGGCGTGACCGTGATGTAGGGCAGCGAAAAGCGGCTCAGCGTGCGGCGCACCAGTTCGCGGCAGGCATCGGCCGACGACAGGGGTTCGGTCATGTACAGGTGCAGCACCGTGCCGCCGGTGTATTTGCGCTGCAGTTCGTCCTGGCGCTCCAGGGCCTCGAAGGGGTCGTCCGTGAAGCCGACCGGAAGCTGGGACGAGTTGGTGTAGTAGGGCATGTCGGGCGTGCCGGCCTGCAGGATGCCGGGCCAGCGGGCGCGGTCTTCCTTGGCGAAGCGGTAGGTCGTGCCTTCGGCGGGGGTGGCCTCCAGGTTGTACATGTGGCCGGTGGCTTCCTGGAATTCGATCATGCGGGCGCGCACGTGGTCCAGCAGGCGCACGGCGAAGGCGTGACCCCGGGGGCTCGTCAGGTCGTGCTCGTCCGCGGTGAAGTTGCGGATCATTTCATTGATGCCGTTGACCCCCAGCGTGGAGAAGTGATTGCGCAGGGTGCCCAGGTAGCGGCGCGTGTAGGGGAACAGGCCGTCGTCCATGTGCTGCTGGATGACGCGACGCTTGATTTCCAGGCTGTCGCGGCCCAGTTCGAGCAGTTCGTCGAGCCGCGCAAACAGCCCCGCCTCGTCACCCTGGTGCAGGTAGCCCAGGCGCGCGCAGTTGATGGTGACCACGCCCAGGGAACCCGTCTGCTCGGCCGAGCCGAACAGGCCGTTGCCGCGCTTGAGCAGTTCGCGCAGGTCCAGTTGCAGCCGGCAGCACATGGACCGGATCATGTTGGGCTTGAGTTCGGAGTTGATGAAGTTCTGGAAGTAGGGCAGGCCGTATTTCGCCGTCATCTCGAACAGCAGTTCCGAATTCGGGCTGTGCCAGTCGAAGTCGGGCGTGATGTTGTACGTGGGAATGGGGAAGGTGAATGCCCGCCCGCGCGCATCGCCGGCCATCATGACTTCGATGTAGGCGCGGTTGATCATGTCCATCTCGGCCTGCAGCTCGCCGTAGGTGAATGGCATTTCCTCGCCGCCGATCAGCGGCACCTGGGCGCGCAGGTCTTCCGGGCAGACCCAGTCGAAGGTCAGGTTGGTGAAGGGCGTCTGCGTGCCCCAGCGCGAGGGCACGTTCAGGTTGTAGATCAGTTCCTGGATGCATTGCCGCACTTCGGCGTAGGACATGGCGTCCTTGCGGATGAAGGGGGCCATGTAGGTGTCGAAGGAGCTGAAGGCCTGGGCGCCGGCCCATTCGTTCTGCAGCGTGCCCAGGAAGTTGACGATCTGGCCGACCGCACTGGACATGTGGCGCGGCGCGATGGCTTCGACCTTGCCGGGAACACCGTTGAGTCCCTCGTTGAGCAGCGTGCGCAGCGACCAGCCGGCGCAGTAGCCCGACAGCATGTCCAGGTCATGGATGTGCAGGTCGGCCTGGCGATGTGCCTGGCCGATGGCCTCGGGGTAGACGTGGCTGAGCCAGTAATTGGCGATCATCTTGCCCGACGTGTTCAGGATCAGGCCGCCCAGCGAATAGCCCTGGTTGGCGTTGGCGTTGACGCGCCAGTCCTGGCGGTGCAGGTATTCGTCGATGGAGCGGATCACGTCCACGTGCGGGACGGGGCGGCTGGCCGGTGTCCCGGCCGGGGCTTGATGCGTGGGGGGCGTCATCCTGTGTTCCTCTATATATTGTGTTCAAAATCAATATAGACACAATATATAGTGTTATTAGGATCCTTTCCCGATTTTTTCGGATAGCCTTGATGGGGGTCAAGAACAGGGATTCCGGAGCGCGCCATCGGCAGCCGGGCGGCTGCGGGTCTCCTGGTCCGGGCTGATTCTGTACGGCAGGCGGGGCAAGATCCTGACACACATGACCCGCCGCTGTGCCTGTTCCCCGGGCGGCAAACCCGCTATCGTGAAAGACCTGTGCGAATTCCATGGAGAGACGGAAACATGATGCGCTGGATCGGATGGCTGCTGGCGGCCGGGGGCTGGATTGCCCCGGCCGTTGTTCTGGCGGCGGGTGTGGCGACCGTGCAGGCGGGCGACCGGACACTGACGGTGTCCTTCGACGGGCCGGATGCGCGGGTCGATGTCGGCGGCATCGGCCAGGGCTACTTGCTGATGCGCGACGGCAAGCTGTATTCAGTCATGCGGGCCGCGGGCCGGCCCCTGGTCATGGATGGCGGTGCCATGGCGAGGCTGCTGGGTGGCGGGGCCTCGCAGCCGGCTCCCGACATGATCCGCTCGTTGACCAGCCTCCAGCCGACAGGTGCCCGCGAGACGGTGGCCGGCCGCGCGGGTGCCGTCTATACCGTGTCCTACCGGGACGAACAGGGGCGGGATCGCTCGGGGCGGGGCGTGCTGAGCAAGCAGCCCGAAGTCAGGGAACTGACGCGTGCCCTGGGACGGATGGCCGTCCTGCTGCAGGCTGCCGCCGGCCAGCCGGCGGATGGCGCGCGGCAGGTTCTGGATGCGCTGGAAGAAAAGGGCCTGGGCCTGCTCGCGTACGAACAGCAGTTCCGTGTGCAGCGGCTGGCAGCCACGCCGCCCGCGCCGGGAAGCCTGGACCTGCCGGTGCCGCCCACGCAGCTGCCGCCGGAACTGGGGCAGTTCCTGCAGGGATTGAGCCGGCAATGATCCGGCCTCTTGAAGGGCGAGAAGCCCGCCGGGTGAATCCGCCAATACAGCCACTACTGCAATCGCGGCCGGATCAGAGCCAAACTGAAAGGCCCGAGTCCGGTGCAATGCCGAACTCGGGCCTTGGCTGCCTGATCCCGGTGCGGCTCAGGGCACGATGTGGAAATCGATGACGATTTCACCGGGGTTGCGGGCCAGGTATTCGAACTGGATGTTTTCGCCGAAATGGTTCTTCAGCTGCTGCAGCAGCGGCAGGGGATCATGGTCGTTGCAGAAGCGCATGGTTTCACCGGGCTGCAGCGCCGACAGCGCGCCGAAGATGGCCGCGTGGCGGAAACGCTTGGCAATGCCGCGCGCGTCGAGGGGATAGGTGTTTTCTGCGAACATGGGGATAGCGTCGGAGGCCACGGTACGTCATTCCTGGAGAGGTGGGTCGAGCTTCCGATTATAGGAACGCCCCCTCGGAAAACCGGCGGGAACCCTATGCGCAGAAAGGTTGTCGAAGCAGGCGCGATCAGGTTCCCGGCGGCATGCCGGCGCGTGCCCGCTGGCGCTCTTCCCACGCCTTCACGGCCTGCTGCCAGGAGCGCCTTTCCTCGGCGTAGATGTCGAACACGCAAGGTTCACAGCCATTGCCGCAGCATTCGTTGAGATCCGGCTCGACGGGTTCTTCGGGGCGGGGGTCGTCGGCGGGGATGTTCGTCGTGTCCATATCGTGGCGTCAGACGCAGGCCATGTTGGCCTGGTTGCTGCGCCGGACGTCTTCGGGAATCTCGATGAGCCGGCCGCACTGAGGCCTGCCGTCGACGAACATCATCAGTTCGCCCTGCTGGAAGGCTGTCCAGGTTTCGTTGTCGGTGAGTGGCTTGGTCGTGATGACCGAGACGCAGTCGCCGCGCGCGTTGGTCTGCGAGAAATCCACCGACATGTCGGTATCGACCAGGTGGGCCACCTGGAACGGCCAGGCCCGTACGATGTAGTACAGGTTCGTGGAGCAGTGCGCCAGCAGGCAGCGGCCGTTGGACATCAGGAAATTGAAGACGCCGTGGCGTGTGAGATCGGCCGTCATGTCGGCGACGGCGGCGAACAGTTCGGTGTCTTCGGGCTCGCGGGTGCCGAAACGGCTGCGCAGACCTTCCATCATGGTGCAGAAGGCCCGTTCGCTGTCGGTCTGGCCGATCGGCATGTGGTCGCCGCGCAGGTCGGGGTTGAAGTCCTTCAGGTCGCCGTTATGGGCAAACAGCCAGTGGCGGCCCCAGAGTTCGCGCACGAAGGGATGGCAGTTCTCCAGCTCCAGTGAACCCTGGGTGGCCTTGCGGATGTGGGCGATGACGTTGCGGGATTTGATCGGATAGCGCTTGATCAGTTCCGCGACCGGCGACCGGCAGCAGGGGGCGTTGTCCAGGAAACAGCGCGAACCGCGGTTTTCGTAGAAGGCGATGCCGAAGCCGTCGGCGTGGTGATCGGTGTCGCCGCCGCGCGCGGCGAACCCGGTGAAGGAAAACGTGATGTCCGTGGGCGTAGCGCAATTCATGCCCAATAACTGACACATGGCTGGCGGGTCTCTTCGGCAGGACGGGGCGGCGCAGGCCCCGGATCGTTCATGCCTGAATTGTAGACCTGGCAGCGAGGGATTGGCGAACGAAGCCGCACACCGCGCGCACTCGCGCGGTGAAAATGCCACGTTTCGAAGCGATGGGCCGGTCAGCCGTGGCGCAGCTGCAGCATGACCTGGCGGTAGCCGCTGGCCGGGTAGATCGCCGGCATGGGCGGCTGGTCTTCGATGGGTTCCAGGGCGCGCGTGCCCGCGAGCAGCGCCTGGATCATGGCTTCGATCTCCAGGCGCGCCAGGGGAGCCCCCGGACAGGCGTGGATGCCTGCGCCATAGAGCAGGTTCAGGGACGGGTCGCGGTCCAGGCGGAATTCGTCCGGGTCGCCGAAGACGGCCTCGTCGCGGTTGGCCGAAGCCCAGATCAGCGTGACCCGTTCGCCCGCCGGAATCTGCGTCCCGCCCAGGCGCACCGGACAGGTGGTGGCGCGGCGGTTGGCGATCAGCGGCGCGTGGATCCGCAGGATCTCGTCATTGGCGGGCCGGACGAGTTCGGGATGGCGGCGCAGGCGGTTCTGCAGGTCGGGGTGGGTGGCCAGGTAGTGGGCGATGATGCCGACGCTGGACGCCATGGTCCCCAGTTCGCCGACAGTCCAGTTGCGCAGGATGCTGACGATCTCGTCTTCGGACAGGGGGTGGCCGTTCACGGTTTCGCGCATCAGGCGCGTGGTGGCGTCGTCGGGCGCCTGGTCACCGGCCTGGCGGCGCACCTTCAGCAGGGAACGGATGGTCTCGTCGAATTCGGTGGCCACGGCGGCGATGGCGTGGGTGTCGCCCGAAAGCGTGGCGACGTTCTTTTTGTGGATCCATTGCCGCAGGGGTTCGTGCAGGCTGTCGGGCCAGCCCAGGAAGGCGCATTGCATGCGCAGGGCGAAGGGATGCGCCAGGCCGAACATGATTTCGACCTGCTCGTTGCGGGGCAGGGCGGCGACCAGGTCTTCGCAGAGGCGGCGGCAGACCGGCTCGAAGGCCGCCATGCGGTCGGGGCCGAAATAAGGCTCGATCAGCCGCCGGTAGGCGGTGTGTTCGGGGGGGTCCATGCTGTTGGGCACGGATACGTGGCGCGAGGCCTGGCTGCTGAAGGTCTTGTGATCCAGCAGGATCCGCATGACGTCGGCGTGGCGGAAGACGGAATGATGCAGGTAATCGCTGTGGGCCACCGGGCAGCGGCGGCGCATGCTGTCATAGGCGGCGATCGGGTCGGCGAGAACTTCCGGGGCGCGAGGGTCCCAGTCCTGAGAGGCGGTCATGGCGGTTCTTTCGAGGGGCGGAAGGGCGGTTTTGTATCAGATTCTTCTGACTGTAGCACCGGGTAAACCCTGAATGGCGTCGTTCGTCCGCGAAACCGGGATTTATCTGTCACGGCTTTGACTTTTCTCAATCGACCGGGATTTTGTGTGGCGCATGGCCCAAAGCCTGCGCGCTACGCTGGCTGACGGCGGCGGATCACGTGGCAAGGAGCCTGTTGCCCGGCCTGGGCAGCATCTTGAAAATCCGTCTTCTGTCCGTATATATCGCGTATCGGGGCGCAATGCCCCCTCCCTATTCAAGGGGTTCCACCCATGCGATTCGACAAACTGACGACGAAGTTCCAGCAGGCGCTCGCCGACGCACAGAGCCTGGCGGTGCGTCATGACAATCCCTATATTGAAAATGCCCACCTGTTGTCGGCCCTGCTGGCCGATGCGGACAGCGGCGCCAGCAGCCTGCTGGCGCGCGCAGGCGTGGCGGTGCCGCGCCTGCAAGCCGAACTGGAACGCCAGATCAAGGCCCTGCCCGCAGTCCAGGGCGCCGAGGGCAATGTCCAGGTAGGCCGCGACCTGCAGGCCGCCCTGGCGCGCACCGACAAGGAAGCCGGACAGCGCGGAGACGCCTACATCGCCAGCGAACTCTACCTGCTGGCCCTGTCCGATGACAAGGGCGAGGTCGGCCGCGCCCTGCGCGAGGCGGGCCTGCAGCGCAAGGCGCTGGAAGCCGCCATCGATGCCGTGCGCGGCGGCGCCGCCGTCACGGGCGCGGAGGACGAAGACAACCGCCAGGCGCTCAAGAAATACACCCTGGACCTGACCGCCCGCGCGCGCGAAGGCAAGCTCGATCCGGTGATCGGGCGCGACGACGAAATCCGCCGCACCATCCAGATCCTGCAGCGGCGCACCAAGAACAACCCCGTGCTGATCGGCGAGCCCGGCGTGGGCAAGACGGCGATCGTCGAAGGCCTGGCGCAGCGCATCGTCAATGGCGAAGTGCCCGAAACCCTGAAGGGCAAGCGCATCCTGTCGCTGGACCTGGCCGGGCTGCTGGCCGGCGCCAAGTACCGCGGCGAATTCGAAGAACGCCTGAAGGCCGTGCTGAAGGAACTGTCCCAGGATTCCGGCCAGACCATCGTCTTCATCGACGAGCTGCACACCATGGTCGGCGCCGGCAAGGCCGAAGGCGCCATGGATGCCGGCAACATGCTCAAGCCCGCCCTGTCGCGCGGCGAGTTGCATTGCGTGGGCGCCACCACCCTGGACGAATACCGCCAGTACATCGAAAAGGATGCCGCCCTGGAGCGCCGCTTCCAGAAGGTGCTGGTGGACGAGCCCGACGTGGAATCCACCATCGCCATCCTGCGCGGCCTGCAGGAACGCTACGAACTGCACCATGGCGTGCAGATCACCGATCCGGCCATCGTGGCGGCGGCGGAATTGTCGCACCGCTATATCACCGACCGCTTCCTGCCCGACAAGGCCATCGACCTGATCGACGAGGCGGCGGCGCGCATCCGCATGGAAATCGATTCCAAGCCGGAAGTCATGGACCGGCTCGACCGGCGCATCATCCAGCTGAAGATCGAGCGCGAGGCCGTCAAGAAGGACAAGGACGAAGCCTCCGAACGCCGCCTGAAGGCGATCGAGGACGAGCTGGAATCGCTGCAGCGCGAATACAACGACTACGAGGAAATCTGGAAGGCCGAAAAGGCTGCCGTCCAGGGATCGCAGGCTGTGAAGGAAGAAATCGACCAGGTCCGCGCCGAAATGGCCGAATTGCAGCGCAAGGGCCAGTACGACAAGCTTGCCGAGCTGCAGTACGGCCGCCTGCCCGAACTCGAGGCGCGGCTCAAGGCGGCCGAGTCCGCGTCCAGGACGGAAGAGGCCGACAAGCCGCGCCTGCTGCGCACCCAGGTCGGCGCCGAGGAAATCGCCGAGGTCGTGTCGCGTGCCACCGGCATCCCCGTGTCGCGCATGATGCAGGGTGAACGCGCCAAGCTGCTGGGCATGGAGACCGTGCTGCATGAGCGCGTGGTGGGTCAGGATGAAGCCGTGCGCCTGGTGTCCGAGGCCATCCGCCGTTCGCGCGCCGGATTGTCCGACCCGAACCGTCCCTATGGTTCGTTCCTGTTCCTGGGGCCGACCGGCGTGGGCAAGACCGAACTGACCAAGGCGTTGGCCAGCTTCCTGTTCGATTCGGACCACCATCTGGTGCGCATCGACATGAGCGAGTTCATGGAGAAGCATTCCGTCGCCCGCCTGATCGGCGCGCCGCCGGGCTACGTGGGCTACGAGGAAGGCGGCTACCTGACGGAAGCCGTGCGCCGCAAGCCCTACAGCGTGATCCTGCTCGACGAGGTCGAAAAGGCGCATCCGGACGTGTTCAACGTACTGCTGCAGGTGCTCGACGATGGCCGCCTGACCGACGGCCAGGGCCGCACGGTGGACTTCCGCAATACGGTGGTCATCATGACCTCGAACATCGGTTCGCAGCACATCCAGAACCTGGCCGACCAGCCCTACGACGTGGTCAAGGAGGTCATCCGCGACGAACTGAAGACGGCGTTCCGGCCGGAATTTCTGAACCGGATCGACGAGATCGTGGTTTTCCACGGACTGGATGCCACGCACATCGAGCCGATCGCGCGCATCCAGCTCAAGCGCCTGGCCGAGCGCCTGGCTCAGCAGGAAATGCGCCTGGAAGTATCCGACGCGGCGGTCACCGAGCTTGCCCGCGCGGGCTACGATCCGGTGTTCGGCGCGCGGCCGCTCAAGCGCGCCATCCAGCAGCACGTCGAGAATCCGGTGGCGCGGCTGATCCTGGAAGGCAAGTTCGGGCCGCGCGACGTCGTGCCGGTGGACTGGGACGGCGAGAAGTTCGTGTTCGAGCGCACCTTGCAGTAAGCGTGCCTGCCCTGGCCTTCAGCGCAGCAGCAGGACCGCCATGACGCCCAGCGCAAGCAGGATGAGCATGGCGCCGGACATGCGTTCCAGCCAGGGCAGCAGCCGTGCGAAACGCCGCAGCACGGCCTGGTTGCCGATCATGACGGCAACCAGCACGTCCCACAGCAGCACCGCACTGAACATCCAGGCGCCGTACAGGGTTTTCCAGCCGGCGCTTGCATGCGGGCCGCTCAGCATCGCGGCCAGGCTGGCATAGAACAGCGCATTCTTCGGATTCAGGATGCCCGAAAGAAAACCCATGCCGGCGCAGCGCCGCCAGGCCCAGGGGGCGCGCGCCGGCAGGGGCGTCCGGGTTCGCGCGATGTCCAGCTGGCTGCGGCCCGCGTGGCGGATGAACATCTGGCCCAGGTAGAGCAGGTAGGCGCAGCCGGCCGCCTGCAGGGCGGTGAACAGGACGCCGTCCGGCCGCAGCGCGGCGGTGCCGGCGAATGCGGCGGCGATGAATACCCCGTTGGCCAGCGCGATGCCGGCGCAAGCGCCGCTGGCGACGCGCCAGCCCGAGGACAAGGACGTCCTGCCGATCAGGAAGAAGTCGGGGCCGGGGGACAGCAGCGCCAGGAAGTGCGCCGCGGCGATGATCAGGAATTGCTGCATTCTGGGCACGAGCGTGTTTTTCCGCAGTGTGCCGATGCGCACGCGCCCTGTATTGAAGAAAATTGCAGGCAGGCGCGGCGTCAGGCCCGGAAGCGGCCCGGCGTGACGCCCGTGTGGGCCTTGAACACCCGCTGGAAATGCGCCTGGTCGGCAAAGCCCAGCTGCAGGGCCACTTCCGCGATGGCGGCGCCTTTGCGGATCCGTTCGCGGGCCAGGTTCACGCGCTGGTTCAACTGCCAGGCATGCGGCGTCATGCCGGTGGCCGTGCGGAAGGTGCGGATCAGCTGGTAGCGGCTCATGCGCGCCAAAGCCGCCAGTTCGCTCAGGGAGGCATTGGTATCCGGCGCGTCGCGCAGGCGCTCCAGGACCGGACGGATGCGCTTGTGTGTGCCGGGCGGGACGGCCTGTGGTTCGATATGCACGCCGGAGCCGGTATCGATGTCGCCCATGAACTCGATCAGTGCGGCTTCCTTGTCGTGCGGTCCGGCCCCGGAGAACAGCAGCGCGTTGAGCTGGCTGAAGCGGCGGTAGAGCGCGCGGTCGGTCGAGATGCGGACCGGTTCGGCCGCGCGCGAACGGGCCGGGGCATGTTCTTCCCTGGCGTGCCGCAGCCATGCGGCGTCCAGGTGCAGCATCTGGTAGCTCCAGGCGGTATCGGGGACCGGATTGCAGGCATGCACCCGTTCGGCCGGCACGAACACCAGCGTGCCGGCGGTCAGCCCGATCGGGCCGCCGGGGGCGCCGGTGAACAGGCTGCGGCCCTCATCGACCGCGCCGATGGAAAAAGTGGGATGGCGATGCGGCACGTAGCAGGCGCGGCTGCGGCAGGCGCGGCGGCTTTCGATGAAGGGCAGAGACGGGTCGCGCCAGAATGCCGCGGGCGGTTCGCCGTCCGCGGCGGTGGGTGGGTGGATCCCGGCCTGCGGCCGGCTCATTGTGCCTCCGGACGAATGCGGGGCAGGTTCAGTTCGATCCAGTCGGCCAGGAGCCGCACTTTTTCGGCCGCTTCGCGGCCCAGCGGAGTCAGGCTGTATTCGACATGGGGCGGCACGACGTCCAGTGCGGTGCGCAGCACCAGGCCGTCGCCTTCGAGCCATTGCAGTGTCTGCGCCAGCATGCGTTCGCTGACACCACCGATGGCGCGCCGCAGTTCGCTGAAGCGGTGCGTGCGGCTTTCCAGGACGATCAGCACCAGCACGCCCCAGCGGCTGGTGACATGCTTGAGCACTTCCCGGGAAGGACAGTCTGCGGCCAATAGGTTGCCGTGCCGCAGGCGCTGCGACAGGGACGGGACGGCCGCCGGGGCGGCGGAGACGGAAGCAGTCTTCATGGCGTCATGTTAACACTAACATTTCTGTGTGTACTTACTGAAAGTTAGTTTATTCGGTAGAGTGTAGCCACCCTCAACTTACACGGATGCATCATCATGACTATCGCCATTACCGGAGCCACCGGGCAGCTCGGCCGCCTGGTCATCGAACGACTGAAGTCCCACGTCGATCCCGACAGCCTGCGGGCGTTGGCGCGCACTCCGTCCAGGGCGGCCGGCCTGGGCATCGATGTGCGCGAGGCCGACTACGACCGGCCGTCGACGCTGGAACCCGCGCTTGCGGGCGTGGACACCCTGCTGCTGATTTCTTCGAGCGAAGTCGGCCGCCGCCTTGCGCAGCATCGCCATGCGATCGATGCGGCGCGTGCAGCGGGCGTGCGGCGCATCGTCTATACCAGCCTGCTGCATGCCGATGCCTCGCCGCTCAGCCTGGCGGCCGAGCACCAGGGGACCGAACGGATGCTGAAGGATTCCGGGCTGGCCTGGACGATCCTGCGCAACGGCTGGTACACCGAGAACTACACGGGCGCCATCGCAGGAGCGCTGGCCGGCGGCGCACTGGTCGGCAGCGCGGGGCAGGGCCGCATTGCCTCGGCGGCGCGCGCCGACTATGCCGATGCGGCCGCCGTGGCCGTGTCGGAAGACGGCCACGAAGGGAAGACCCATGAGCTGGCGGGCGATGCGGCCTACACCCTGGATGAACTGGCTGCCGAGATCTCGCGCCAGACGGGCCGCACGATTCCCTACCGCAACCTGCCCCAGGAGGATTACGCCGCCATCCTGGTGAGCCATGGCTTGCCGTCCGAGCTGGCCCGCGCGATCGCCGGCTGGGATGTCGACGCGTCGCGGGGGGCGCTGTTCGACGATGGCTGCCAATTGTCGCGGCTGATCGGCCGGCCGACGACGCCGCTGCAGGCATCCGTGGCGGAGGCGCTGGCCAGGACCTAGCCCCGGGACGTCTGCCGCCCGGGTCGTTCCCCGGATCGATCCGGCAGCCGGGCTCAGGCGCGCGCGGCGGCGGGGTCCGCGTCCGCGGCCGGATGGTGCCTGAGGCAGCGGTGAACGTAGGCCAGCAGGGCCAGGCAGAGCCCGATGCACGCCAGGTTGGTGCCGGTCCACCCCAGGCCCTGCAGCAGCAGGGCGGGCAGGAAGGCGCCGGCGGTCGCCATCACGGAAAGCCCCAGGTCGTTCAGGCCCTGCACTTCGATCGCGTGGGGCTGGTCCCCCAGGATCCGGGCAAGCAGCG
Source organism: Castellaniella daejeonensis (assembly GCF_039523555.1). NCBI lineage: Bacteria > Pseudomonadati > Pseudomonadota > Betaproteobacteria > Burkholderiales > Alcaligenaceae > Castellaniella > Castellaniella daejeonensis. The sequence goes on along the minus strand of NZ_BAAAFN010000006.1, from coordinate 317,690 downwards.
CGCTGCCGCCCACATAGGTGAAATTCCAGCCCAGACCCAGGACCACCAGGCTCGCGACCAGCATCACGTAGTCGCTTGACACGAGGTTCAGGATGCTGGCGGTGGCCAGCAGCGCGATGCCGCCGGATACGACGGTCCTGAGACCCAGGCGGCCGATGATCGACCCGGTGAAGAAGGACGGCGCGAACATCGCCACCACATGCCACTGGATGGCCGTGCCGACGGCCGAGAAGTGCATGTGCAGGCCGGCCATGTGCAGCGAGGCCTGGATCATCAGCAGGTTCATGATGCCGTAGCCCAGGGCGCCCACGGCGATGGCCGCCGCCAGCGCGGGGGTGCGCCGGACGATGCCCCAGGCTGCACCTGCATGCCCGCCCCGGACGGCCTGGGAACCGGTGCCGGGCGCTTCCCGCACCGCCAGGTGGACCAGGAAGGACAGCAGCGCCAGACCGGTGAAGGCGGCGTAGCAGAGGGCGAAGGGGGCATGGCCGGCGGCGTCCTTCAGGCTGTCCGCAAGCAGGGGGCCGGTCAGGGCGGCCAGGACGCCGCCCGCCACGACCAGCGAGATGGCGCGGGGCTTGAGCTGCGCGTCCAGGCCGTCCGTGGCCGCGAAGCGGTTGAAGTTGGCAAAGGCGATGTAGGTGCCCAGCAGCGCGTGCGATACGATCAGCAGCGCGAACGATTCCTGCTCCACGGCAAGGTAGCCCGCGACGCCGGCGAGCGCCAGGGGAATGGCCGCCAGCAGGAATGCCGGCTTGCGCCCGATACGGCTCATCAGCTGGGATGCGGGCACCGTCATCAGCATCACGAGCAGGAACTGGAAGCCGTACGGCACGGTCGACAGCCAGAGACTGGGCGTGAGCGAGGCCCCCACGATGGCCGCCATGGCCACCGACATGACGGCGGTGGTCAGGTTGATGGACTGCGCCAGGAAATACAGGTAGGTGGCAAAGGGCAGCTTCGAGGTCATCGGGTTTCGTCCGGTTGCGTGTCGTCTGGAGATATTGTGTCAGTTCAGACGCTGCGCCGACGGAAACACCGGCTGCTTTTCCCGTAAACTGTTTGAGCGTTTTTTCTAACAGTTGGGCGGGCTGCGATGGGCCTTTATGACGATATCCGCTCGGACTTGCTGGCGGGCCGGTGGGAATGGGGCCAGCGGCTGCCTTCCATCCGTGCGATGGCCGCGCAGCGGCGGGTGAGCCTGCATACGGTGGTCAGCACCTACGGCCGCCTGGTGGGCGATGGCCTGCTCGAAGCGCAGCAGGGCCGGGGCTATTTCGTGGCGGTGCAGGGGCCCCTGCACCGGTCGGCGGCCCCTGCGGAAGCGCCGGTCCTTCCGGGCGATCCCTTGTTCCGGCTGCTGCAGGCGCCGCCCGGCCGCCACGTCAAGCTGGGTTGCGGCTGGCTGCCGCCGTCCTGGCGCGATACCGATCTGCTGGCGCGTGCCATCCGCCGGACCGCCCGGCATGGCCAGAGCGGCCTGGTGGAATACGGCGACATCCAGGGATACGTGCCGCTGCGCAGGCTGCTGTCGGCGCATCTGCAGCAGACCATGCGGCTGGAGGCTCCGCCGGACCGGCTCATCACCACACTGGGCGCGACCCAGGCGCTGGACCTGGTGGCCCGGCAACTGCTCTCGCCCGGGGACCGGGTGCTGGTCGATGAGCCGTGCAACGGCAATCTGGTGCGGCTGATCAGGCTGTGCGGCGGCGAGCCGGTGGGCGTGCCCCGCCGGCAGGACGGCCCCGACCTCGAGTTCCTGGACGACATCCTGTCGCGGCATCGTGTCCGTGCCTTTTTCTGCAACAGCACCTTCCATAACCCCACGGGTGCGGGCCTGACGCCCAGGGCGGCCTTCGGGATGCTGAAGCGCGCCGAGGCGCACGATTTCCTGATCATCGAGGACGATGTGTACGGGGATTTCCATCCCGGGGGCCGCCAGACTTTCGCGGAACTGGACGGACTGGAGCGCGTCGTCTATGTCGGCAGCTTTTCCAAGTCGCTGTCGGCCTCGTTGCGGATCGGCTACCTGGCGTGCCCGAAGGATCTGGTGGAACCGCTCATCCGGCTCAAGTTGCTGACCAGTGTGGCGGTTCCCGGGTTCTGCGAGCGCTTCGTCCACACCATCCTGGCCGATGGCACCTACCTGCGCCACGCGCGCGCCATCCAGCGGCGGCTCGCCACACAGCAGCAACTGACGCAGAAGGCGTTGCGCAACCTGGGCTGGCGGTTCGAGGTTGCGCCCGCCGGAGGCATGTTCCTGTGGGCGGGGCATCCGGACCTGCCGGATCTGTCCGGTTTCATCGCGGGCCTGGAGGAAAAGGGCATTCTGCTGCTGCCGGGAGAGGCCTTTGCCGTGACGGCCGACTATCGCGCCATGACCCGCATCAACGCCGCCCATTTCTCGCCCACGCTGGCCGGAGCGTTCCGGGTGGGGGAGGCCTGATCCGGCCGACCCCGCAGCCTGCGCCGCCGCTTCAGCCCTTGTTTTCCAGCACGTGCGCCCACAGCTGGCGCACCGCTTCGCGCTCGCGTGCGAATTCCGCCGGCGGCACTCGCGCCTTGTCGGCGCCCTGCAGGCGCAGCGTGTGCTGGCGCCGGCGGAAGACGCGGTAGGCATCCGCCGTCTCGGCCGCCAGCGTGCCGGGGATCAGGCCGGCGCGCGCCGCCAGGCCCAGCAGGGCGATGTTGCCCAGGTTGCCCAGCAGTTCTGGGTGGGTGCGGGACTGGCTCAGCACGAGGAACTGGGTGATGAACTCGATGTCCACCATGCCGCCCCGGTCGTGCTTCAGGTCGAAATCCCCGCTGCGGTTGGGGTGGCCCTGGGAAATCTTGTCCCGCATGACGAGTACTTCGCGGCGCAACGCTTCGGGGTCGCGCGGCAGCAGCAGGATGCGCCGGCGGATGTCCTCGAAGCGGGCGCCGATGGCGGCATCGCCCGCCACGAAACGCGCCCGGGTCAGGGCCTGGTGTTCCCAGGGCCAGGCCTGTTCCAGCTGATAGTGCTCGAAGGCGTCGATGGGCAGGGCCAGCAGCCCGGCGTCGCCGTCCGGGCGCAGTCTCAGGTCGATTTCGTACAGGCGGCCCGACGAGGTCAGGGTGGACAGCCAGGACGCCACGCGGCGGCCCAGCTTGACGTAGCGCTCGGCAGCTTCCTGGTCCGGGTCGTCGTACAGGAAAACCAGGTCCAGATCCGATGCGTAGCCGATTTCTTTGCCGCCCAGCTTGCCGTAGGCGATGATGGCGAAGCGCGGCTTGCCGGGGTTGGCGCGGCGTTCGCGCGGCAGCACCTGGGGCCAGGCACGGCGGATGGCTTCGGCCAGCATCAGGTCGGCCAGGGCCGACAGGTGATCGGCCAGCCCCTCGACGCTGATGACATTTTCCAGGTCCTGGGCCAGGAGCTGGAATGTGACCTGGTGCTGGACGTCGCGCATCAGGTTCATCTGCTGCTCCACGTCGGGCTGGCCGTCGGGCAGCACACAGGCGTCCAGGTCGTTGCGCAATTGTTCGGCCAGAGCCGGGAAGTCGGGCGCCTGCATCAGGCTGCGCCATTCGATCAGGCTGTCGAGCAGCAGCGGATAGCGGGTCAGGTATTCCGAGGCCCAGGGGCTGGCCTGCACGATGCGCGCCACTCGGGCCAGGGTTTCGGGGTATTCGGCAAGCAGCGCCAGATAGGCGCTGCGCTGGGCGATGTGCTCGACCAGGTTCAGCAGACGCTGCAGAACGACGGGCGGGTCGTCGGTGCGTGCCGCCGCCTGTGTCAGCCCCGGCAGCAGGGCATGCAGGCGCTGCAGGCTGGCGCGCGGCAGGCTGCGGATCCGATGGCTGTCGAGCAGGGCGTCGATGCGCGCCTGCATGGCTTCGGCCAGGGCGTCGGGCAGCTGCGGTGCGGCCGTTTCCGGCTGCGCAGTTTCGGGTTCCGGCGCATCGCCGCCCATGCCGGCGATGCGGAAGGCGTCGCGGAAGCACTGCGAGACGCAGGCGCGGTGCCGGTCCAGTTCGGCCAGGAAGCCGGCCGTGTCCGCATGGCCCATGGCCTGGGCCAGCGCGGCCATGCCTTCGGCCGTGCGCGGCAGCAGGTGGGTCTGCTCGTCTTCGCGGTACTGCAGCATGTGCTCGACCCGTCGCAGATGGACATAGGCGGCCTCCAGACCGGCGGCCTGGTCCTCGTCCAGGATGCCGGCGCGGCGCTGCTTGTGCAGGGCCGCCAGCAGATTGCGCTGCTGCAGGGAAGGCTGGCGCCCGCCCCGGATCAGCTGGTTGAGCTGGACGACGAACTCGATCTCGCGGATGCCGCCTTCGCCCAGCTTGATGTTGTGGCGCGTGTCCAGGCCCTTGCGGGCATGGGCGCGGCGCTGCCAGTCCATGCGGATGCGTTCCCGCAGCCCGCGCAGGGCCGCGAGCGCGTCGAAATCGAAGTACTTGCGGTACACGAAGGGGCACCGCAGGGATTCGACATCGCGCGCCTGGGCGGCGAAGGCCGACTCGTCGAAGAGCTGGCAGGGGATCAGCCGGGCCTTGAGCCAGGCGTAGCGTTCCCATTCCCGGCCCTGGACCACCAGGTAGTTCTCCAGTGCCTCCAGGCTCCAGGCGAGCGGCCCGCTGTCGCCGTCGGGGCGCAGTCGCAGGTCGGTGCGAAAGACGATGCCGTCGGCATCGGGCTCGGACAGGATCGGCATCATCAGCCGGCAGACCTTGCCGTAGAACTCGTGGTGGCTGATGCGGCGCCGGCCGTCGGTCTCGCCTTCCGCATCGTAGAGCATGATCAGGTCGATGTCCGATGAGACGTTCAATTCCTTGCCGCCCAGCTTGCCCATGCCCAGGATCAGCATGTCCTGGGGCTGGCCTGTGCCGGGGTGGCGGGGGACGCCGTGCGTCTCCATCAGCGTATGCATGGCGCAGGCGTAGGCCTCGCCCACGGCCAGGTCCGCCAGGTGCGACATGGCGGCCACGATTTCGTGCAGGGGCGCCAGCCCGGCGATGTCGCGCACCGTCAGCGTGGCGAAGACCCGCGCGCGCAGCCGCCGCAGGGCGCGCCTCAGGTCGGCCTGGGGAACCGGGCGGGCCGTGTCGGGGCCGAGCAGTTCCGCGTACCAGTCGGCCAGGGTCTTGCGGGTGACGGGCTGGCCCGCGTCGGCCGCCAGACGGGATTCTTCGCCCGGATGCGCCGTCAGGTAGCGCCGCAAGGCGCCGGACCATTGGAGGGCGGGCTTGAATATAATGGTCTCGGACATGGGGACTGCCTGCGGTGGGCGGGACCTGCCGTGCGCGGCGCGGGTTCCGGGGGTTTCCAAAGGGTTCCTAACATACTGCAAAAGGTGGCATGCGCCAATTCATTTCACGCCATGGCTCCACCTGGGGCCGCCGGCTGCTCGCGGTTGCCGTCGGTCTGTACTTCTGCATCGGCATCGCACTGCTCGTCTTGCGGTATGTCGTGCTGCCGCAGATCGATGCCTGGCGCCCCCGCATCGATGCACGCCTGTCCCAGGCACTGGGCGTCCAGGTCGCGCTGGGCCCCATCCAGGTCCGCTGGCACGGCTGGAATCCCGAATTCGACGTGCAGGGCACGCGCCTGCAGGCCGCCGACGGCCAGGGACACCTGATCATTCCCGAGACGCGCGCGCGGCTGGACTGGCGCGCCATGCTGCCGGGGCACCAGGGCCTGCTGGACCTGCGGGTCCGGGGCATGGACCTGACGCTGGATCGTCTGCCGGACGGCCGGCTGGGCCTGCTGGGACAGACCCTGAACCTGGAAGGCGCGCACGACACCACGGATGCGCCTGCCTTGCGATGGTTGCTGGCTCAGCCCCGGATCGCGTTCCACGATGCCACCCTGCGCTGGGTGGATCAGGTGCGCGCCGCGCCCGAACTGCGTCTGGAAGGCGTGGATGCGGTCCTGGAGCGCGAGGGCGGAGCGCTCGGCATATCGCTCAGCGCGCGGGTGCCCGACGCGGCCGGCGCACGGCTCGAACTGCGCGCCAGGCTGGCGGATCCCGATAGTCTGGCGCAAGGCCGCCTGCCAGCCGACTGGCAGGCCTGGCTGAAGGCCGGGCCGATCCGCTCGCGTGCCTGGCGCGCCTGGGCGGACGTGCCCGAGGCCTTGCTGCGGGGGGGCATGCAGGCGCAGGCCTGGGTCCAGACCCGGGGCGGCCGGCCCCGCCTGACTTTGCTGCTGGGATCGGAAGCCGTCCGCTGGGAAGGGGATTCCGGACTGTCCCTGGATATGCCCCGGGCCGGGATCTGGGCCTCTGGCGCACTGGATCAGTGGCTGGCCCTGGGGCAGGGCCGGCCGATGCCCGACGGTCTGGATTTCCAGGTGCGCGCCCAGGGTGCGCGGGGAAACGTGCCCGCCGTATTTGGCCAGCCGCTGTCCCTGGGTTTCCTGGAAGTCCGCGGCCAGCTGCGGCAGGCGGAATCCTGGAGCCTGGCGCTGGACGAACTGCATTGGCGGAATCCGGACATCGATCTGCGCGGCGCGGGAACCTGGCAGTCCGGTGGGGCGGCCGGCAAGGCCGATTTCCAGGGCACGATTGCCCGCGCCAGCCTGAATGCGATCCACCGCTACCTGCCGCTCGAGGTCAACCCGGACGCCAGGGACTGGCTGGCGGGCGGCCTGCATGCCGGCGAGGTCGTGGATGCGCGCTGGCGCCTGCAGGGCGATCTGGCGGAATTCCCGTTCGGCGCGCAGCCGCAGGCGGGGGATTTCCGCGTCCAGGGCGGGTTTCGCGAGGCGCGCATCGAGTTCGTGCCCGGCGCGCCGCCGGAAGATGTCTGGCCCATGCTGGAGGACGTCACGGGCACGGCCGACCTGCACCGTACCGATTTGCGGCTGACGGCCTCCATGGCGCGGATGCGCCCTGCGGCCGGCCAGGAAATCTCCCTGTCGGGGCTGACCGCCCGGATTCCGGACCTCGAGCATGATTCCACCCTGCATGTGTCCGGACTGACGGCCGCGCCCGGCGAGGCCTACATGGCGCTGATCCGGCATTCTCCGCTGGCCGCGCTGCTGGATGGCGTATTCGACGAGGCCAGTGCCGGCGGCGACTGGCAGGTGCCGCTGTCCCTGACCATTCCCCTGCTGCACGGCGAGGACACCCAGGTCCAGGGGCGCGTGGACCTGCATCAGGGCAGCCTGCAGTTCCTGCCGCACGCGCCGGCCTTCCAGGCCATCGATGGGCAACTGCATTTCAGCGAGCAGGGCGTTCGCATCGCCCGGCCTCTGTCCGCCCGGCTGCTCGGGGGCGATGTGCGGATCGGAGGCAGCCTGGGCGGGCCGCACGCCACCGGCCTGGATTTCCAGGGCCGGATCGGCGCCCGGGCGCTGGCGGATTACGTTGGCGTGCCGGGCATGCAGCGAATCATGGGCACTCTGGACTACCGGGCTTCGCTGCACAGGCAGGGGCGGGACACGGTCTTCACCCTGGATTCGGATACCCGGGGCCTGACGCTGGACTTTCCCGCGCCGCTGGCCAAGCCGGCCGAGCAGCCCCGGTCCCTGCACGTGCAGTGGTCGGATGCCGATCCGAAGTCGGATCGCCTGGAGGCGCAGTACGGCGACGCGCTGCGGCTGGCCCTGCGGCATGAGCGCAAGGTCCGGCGGGGGCCCTATTTCCAGGGTGCTGCCGTCGGGGCGGGGCGCGCCATCGATGCCGCCGCGGACGGGCTGAAGATCGAGGTTGCCTACCCGCTGTTCGACCTGGACTTGTGGAACCGCATCGTGGACGAGTTTTCCATCCCCCGTCGCGGCGCGGGCGCCCAGCGGTCCGGCACGCGGCCCCTGTGGCCCGACCTGAGCCTGCTCAGCGTCCAGGCCGACCAGATGCGGATCCTGAGTACGCGCCTGGACCAGGCCGTGCTGCGGGTGTCGCGCTCTCCCGAGGATCAGTGGTCGATGAACCTGCGCTCCGAGCAGACCAGCGGCACGCTCAAATGGCAGGAACGCGACGGCCGGGTGCTGGGCCGCATGTCGGCCCGCTTTGCGCGGTTGAGCCTGGGAGACGATCCCCACGACGCCCGGTCCCTGCTGCCCGAGGCCGAGCCCGATGACGAGGCCTCGTTCGACGACGACCTGGAAATTCCGGGCATCGTGCTGCAGGCGGACGAACTGCGGCTGTACGGTCATTCGATGGGTGCCTTGTCCCTGGAAGGCGTGCGCGACGGGACCCGCCATGTCTGGCAACTGGACAATCTGCGGTTGGGCGACGATAACGCCCGCCTGCGCGGGTCGGGCACCTGGCGCCTGCGCGGGCCTGATCGCGGGCTGGACCTGAATGCCTCGGTGCAGGCTGGAAACCTGGGGGCCTGGATGGATCGGGCCGGCTGGAAGAACGTGATGTCCGGCGGCGAAGGCACGCTCAAGGGGCGGTTTCAGTGGCGCAATCTGCCCTGGACGCGCGAGAAGGCGGATCTGAGCGGCACACTGGCAATCGAACTGGACAAGGGCCGGTTCCAGAAGCTGGGCTCGCATACCGCCAAGCTGCTGGAATTTCTGTCCCTGCAATCCATTTCACGGCTGACGAAGCTGGACAGCGGCCTGGCCGGCCTGCCCAAGGATGGCTTTCCCTTCGATCAGCTGCGCGGCACGCTGGACATGGATCGAGGCAAGGTGAAGGTCCGCGATTACAAGGTCATCGGCCCGGTGGGCACCATCCTGCTCGAAGGCAGCACCAGCATCGTGGACGAGATTCTGGACATGCAGGCCGTCATCGTGCCGAACCTGGACGCCAGCGGCGCAGCGATCGCGGCGGGCATCGCCGTCAACCCCCTGATCGGCCTGGGCGCCTTCGTCACGCAGTGGCTGCTGAAGGCGCCGCTGGCCAGGAGCATGGCGGTGCGTTACCGCGTGACCGGAACCTGGGACGATCCGGTCGTCCGGGAAATGCCCGGCCCGGCTGGGGCGCCCGGCGGCCCGGCTCCGGGCAACCAGGATCCGGCGTCGACGGGCGCGGCCGTGGGCGAGAACCGCTGACTGCAGGCCGAAAAAAAGCTCCCGAAGGAGCTTTTTTCATGGGTGGGGGAAGACCATCCGGAGCGCCATCAGCACACCCCTTGGGCCAGCATGGCGTCGGCCACCTTCACGAAGCCGGCGATGTTGGCGCCGTTCAGGTAGTTGACGGCCTTGTCCGTGCTGCCATAGCGGACGCAGTTTTCGTGGATGTCGCGCATGATGGCGTGCAGCTTGGCGTCGACTTCCTCGCGGGTCCAGTGCAGGCGCTGGGCGTTCTGGCTCATTTCGAGACCGGATACGGCCACGCCGCCCGCATTGCTGGCCTTGCCGGGCGCATACAGCACGCCGGCCGAGATGAAGGCTTCGGCCGCCTCGATGGTGGAGGGCATGTTGGCGCCTTCGGCCACGCAGCGCACGCCATTGGCGATCAGGGTGCGGGCGTCCTCGATTTCCAGTTCGTTCTGCGTCGCGCAGGGCAGGGCGACGTCGACGGGCACGTGCCAGGGGCGCTTGCCGGCCTCGTAGGTCAGGCCGAACTGCTTGGCGTATTCTTCGACGCGGCCGCGCTTTTCGTTCTTCAGCTCGATCAGGGCAGCCAGTTTTTCCGTCGTGAAGCCCGCCGGGTCGACCACGCAGCCGTGGGAGTCGGATACCGTGACGACCTTGGCACCCAGCTGCAGGCATTTTTCGATGGTGTATTGCGCCACGTTGCCCGAGCCGGACACCGAGACCGTGTAGCCTTCGAGCGACTGGCCCGCGTGCCGGAGCATTTCTTCCGCGAAATAGACGGTGCCGTAGCCGGTGGCTTCGGGGCGGATCAGGCTGCCGCCGAAGGTGAGGCCCTTGCCGGTGAAGACGCAGGCGCTCTGGTTGGACAGCTTCTTCATCATGCCGGCCATGAAGCCGACCTCGCGGGCACCCACGCCGATGTCGCCGGCCGGCACGTCCGTGTCCGGGCCCAGGTGGCGGTGCAGTTCGATCATCAGGGCCTGGCAGAAGCGCATGACTTCGGCGTCGGACTTGCCCTTGGGGTCGAAGTCGGAGCCGCCCTTGCCGCCGCCCATGGGCAGGGTGGTGAGCGCGTTCTTGAAGGTCTGTTCGAAGGCCAGGAACTTGAGGATGGACAGATTCACCGAGGGGTGGAACCGCATGCCGCCCTTGTAGGGGCCGATGGCCGAGTTGTGCTGGATGCGAAAGCCCCGGTTGACCCGGATGCGGCCAGTGTCGTCCATCCAGCTGATGCGGAACTGCAGGGCCCGTTCCGGCTCGACGAGCCGTTCGAGCAGGGCCTGGCTGGCGTAGCGCGGGTTTTGCTGGATGAAGGGCCACAGGCTGTGCATGACTTCTTTCACGGCCTGCATGAACTCTGGTTGATGCGGATCCCGGGCCTGAATCCGGGTTAGGAACTGATCGACGGAAGGAAGTGTCATCAAAAGTGCTCGCTTGTGCTTATTTCTTCATCATGTCAAAAAATTCGGCGTTGTTTTTGGTGGCCCGGATTTTGTCCAGGATGAATTCCATTGCTTCGACGTCATCCATGTCGTGGATGAATTTTCGCAGTACCCAGATCTTTTGTAGAAGTTCGGGCTTGATCAGGAGCTCTTCGCGACGCGTGCCGGATTTGTTCAGGTTGATGGCCGGGTAGATGCGCTTCTCGGCCAGTCGCCGTTCCAGGTGCACCTCGGAGTTGCCGGTGCCCTTGAATTCTTCGTAGATCACTTCGTCCATGCGGCTGCCGGTCTCGATCAGGGCCGTGCCGATGATCGTCAGCGAACCGCCTTCTTCGAGGTTGCGCGCGGCGCCGAAGAAGCGCTTGGGGCGCTGCAGGGCGTTGGCATCCACGCCACCGGTCAGCACCTTGCCGGAAGCGGGCACCACGGTGTTGTAGGCGCGCGCCAGGCGGGTGATCGAGTCCAGCAGGATGACCACGTCCTTCTTCAGTTCGACCAGGCGCTTGGCCTTTTCGATGACCATTTCAGCGACCTGGACGTGGCGCGTGGCCGGCTCGTCGAAAGTGGAGGCCACGACTTCGCCGCGCACCGTGCGCTGCATTTCGGTGACTTCCTCGGGGCGCTCGTCGACCAGCAGCACGATCATCACCGCATCGGGGTAGTTGTCGGTGATGGCGTGGGCGATGTGCTGCATCATGATGGTCTTGCCCGACTTCGGGCTGGCGACGATCAGCGCGCGCTGGCCCTTGCCGATGGGCGCGAAGATGTCCATGATGCGCCCGGTGATGTTTTCCTTGCTCTTGATGTCGCGTTCCAGCACCAGGGGCTCGTCGGGATGCAGCGGGGTCAGGTTCTCGAACATGATCCGGTGCTTGATGGCTTCCGGAACCGTGCCGTTGACCTTGTCGACCTTGACCAGCGCGAAGTAGCGTTCGCCGTCCTTGGGGGTGCGGACCTCGCCCTCGATGGAGTCGCCCGTATGCAGGTTGAAGCGCCGGATCTGGGAAGGCGAGATGTAGATGTCGTCGGTGCTGGCCAGGTAGGACGTTTCCGGCGAACGCAGGAAACCGAAGCCGTCGGGCAGGACTTCCAGGACCCCGTCGCCGAAGATCTGTTCGCCCTGCTTGGCCCGCCGCTTCATGATGGCAAACATCAGTTCCTGTTTGCGCAGCCGATTGGCGTTTTCGATCTCGAGACCGGCGGCCATTTCGAGCAGCTGCGAAACGTGCAGCGCTTTGAGTTCGTTCAGGTGCATGGGAAAGAGGGGAAAGGGAAGAAAGTGGAGGTCGTCGGATGGTCGGCGAACCCGGGACCGGGTTCGCGCGCGGAGTCAAAGCGGATGGGCTGGGAGGATCAGAGGGCTTCGTCGAGGAAGGCCTGAAGCTGGGTGCGGGACAGGGCGCCGACCTTGGTGGCGGCGACCTTGCCGTCCTTGAACAGCATCAGGGTGGGAATGCCGCGGATGCCATACTTGGCTGCGCTGTCGGGGTTTTCGTCGACGTTCAGCTTGGCGATGGTGAGGCGGCCCTGGTACTGGGCGGCGGCTTCGTCGAGCAGGGGGGCGACCATTTTGCAGGGGCCACACCATTCGGCCCAGTAGTCGACCAGGACGGGCAGATCGGATTGGAGCACGTCGCCGGCAAAGGACGCGTCGCTGACGTGCTTGATGGAGTCACTCATGTCGTGTGCGCGGAAGCAAGGATAGGAGAAGACGGTGGGCCGGAAAGAAACCGCCCGGAGGCAGGGCGCATCGGTCCAATGGCGATAAGCATACCATTAATTCTCCGTAAAATAGGCGTCTTTTGAATCCTCAGACGGACAGAAAACATTGAGCACCGCACGCTACGATGAGTCGTCGATCCGCGTCCTCAAGGGGCTGGAGCCTGTGCGCCAGCGGCCCGGGATGTACACGCGCACCGACAATCCGCTGCACATCATCCAGGAAGTCATCGACAATGCCGCCGACGAAGCGCTGGCCGGTTACGCCCGCAGCATCGAGGTCGCGCAGCACGCCGACGGCAGCCTGACGGTCGAAGACGACGGGCGCGGCATTCCGGTGGGCGAACACCCCGAGGAACACGCGCCCGTGGTCGAGCTGGTCTTCACGCGCCTGCACGCCGGGGGCAAGTTCAGCAAGGCAGACGGCGGCGCCTACGCCTTTTCCGGCGGCCTGCACGGCGTGGGGGTGTCGGTCACCAACGCCTTGTCCACGCGGCTCGAGGTCACCGTCTGGCGCGACGGCGGCGAATGGCGCATCGTCTTTGCCGATGGCAACGTGGTCGAGCCCCTGACGCGCGTGGGCAGCGTCGGGCGGCGGCGTTCCGGGACCCGGGTGCGGGCCTGGCCGGATGCGCGCTACTTCGATCATGCCCAGGTGCCGCTGGGCGAACTGGAGCACGCGCTGCGCAGCAAGGCGGTGCTGCTGCCGGGCACGCGAGTGGCGCTGACGCTGGAAAAGACCGGCCAGCGGCGCGAATGGCACTATGAATCCGGCCTGCGCGGCTACCTGAACGAGGCCCTGGATGGCGCACAGCCCCTGGCGCCGCCGTTCGAGGGCGGCCAGTATGCGGACCCGGACGACGAGCAGTACGCGCCGGGCGAAGGAGCCCAGTGGGTCGTCGTCTGGACCGAGGAAGGCCCCGTGGTGCGGGAATCCTACGTCAACCTGATCGCCACGCCGGCCGGGGGCACCCACGAGTCGGGACTGCGGGAAGGCCTGTTCAACGCCGTCAAGTCCTTTGCCGAACTGCACAACCTGCTGCCCAAGGGCATCCGGCTGCTGCCCGAGGACGTGTTTGCCCGCGCCAGTTTCATTCTGTCGGCCAAGATCCTGGATCCGCAGTTCCAGGGCCAGATCAAGGAGCGCCTGAACAGCCGCGATGCGGTGCGCCTGGTGGGCGGTTTCCTGCGCAACGCACTGGAACTGTGGCTGCACGCCAATGTCGAATACGGGCGCAAGATCGCCGAACTGGCCATCGGCCAGGCGCAGGCCCGCTCGCGTGCCGCGCGCAAGGTCGAAAAGCGCAAGGGCTCGGGGGTGGCCGTGCTGCCGGGCAAGCTGACCGACTGCGAATCGACGGACGTCAGCCGCACCGAAGTCTTCCTGGTGGAAGGCGATTCCGCCGGCGGCTCGGCCAAGATGGGTCGCGACAAGGAATTCCAGGCCATCCTGCCGCTGCGCGGCAAAATCCTGAACGCCTGGGAAGTCGAGCGCGACCGATTGTTCGCCAACCAGGAAATCCACGACATCTCCGTGGCGATCGGCGTCGATCCGCATGGCCCCGGCCAGGAAGCCGATCTTTCGGGGCTGCGCTACGGCCGCATCTGCATCCTGTCGGACGCCGACGTGGATGGCGCACACATCCAGGTGCTGTTGCTGACCCTGTTCCTGCGCCATTTCCCGCGCCTGATCGAGGCGGGACACGTGTACATCGCCCGCCCGCCGCTGTTCCGCGTGGACGTGCCGGCCGCAGGCAAGCGCCCGGCGCGCAAGCTTTACTGCCTGGACCAGGCGGAACTCGACTCGGTGCTGGACAAGCTGCGCGGCGAGGGCCTGCGCGAAGGCGGCTGGCGCATCAGCCGCTTCAAGGGCCTGGGCGAAATGAACGCCGAGCAGCTCTGGGACACGACACTGAATCCGGATACCCGCCGTCTGGTGCAGGTGCGCCATGGCGACGAGGGCCTGACAGCCTCGGCGCGCATGTTCGAGATGCTGATGGCCCGCGGCGAGGCTGCCCAGCGGCGCAGCTGGCTGGAAGAAAAGGGCAACCTGGCCGACGTGGATGTTTGAAGGGACTGGAATGGATCTGAATCTGACTGAATCGACGGGCGACGACGACGGCCTGGTGCTGGCGCGCTATGCCGAGCAGGCGTACCTGGACTATGCCGTGTCGGTGGTGCGCGGCCGAGCGCTGCCGGAAGTGTCCGACGGCCAGAAACCGGTGCAGCGCCGCATCCTGTACGCCATGGACGCCATGGGGCTGGGGCCGCAGGCCCGGCCCGTGAAGTCCGCCCGCGTGGTGGGCGATGTGCTGGGCAAATACCACCCGCACGGCGACCAGGCGGCCTATGACGCCATGGTGCGCATGGCGCAGGATTTCGTGCTGCGCTATCCCCTGATCGACGGGCAGGGCAATTTCGGCTCGCGCGACGGCGACAACGCCGCCGCCATGCGCTACACCGAGGCGCGCCTGACGCCGTTTTCCCGGCTGCTGCTCGACGAACTGGACGAGGGCACGGTCGATTTCGTGCCCAACTACGACGGCAGCCAGCAGGAGCCCGTGTGCCTGCCTGCGCGCCTGCCCGTCATGCTGCTGAACGGCGCCTCGGGCATCGCGGTGGGGATGGCCACCGAAATTCCTTCGCACAACCTGCGCGAGATCGCGAGCGCCTGCGTGGCCCTGCTGCGCAAGCCGAACCTGCCCGACGAGGACCTGTACACCCTGGTGCCGGGGCCGGATTTCCCCGGCGGCGGTCAGATCATCACGCCTGCCGAGGACATCGCGCAGGTCTACGCCAGCGGCCGGGGCACCCTGAAGGCCCGCGCGCGCTGGCATTTCGAGGACATGGCCCGCGGCCAGTGGCAACTGGTGGTCACCGAGCTGCCGCCCGGCGCCTCGGCCCAGAAGATCCTGGAAACCATCGAGGACCTGACCAATCCCAAGCCGCGTGCCGGCAAGAAGTCCCTGTCGGCCGAGCAGCAGCAGACCAAGGCGCTGGTGCTGGGCATGCTGGACTCGGTGCGTGACGAGTCCGGCAAGCAGGATGCCGTGCGGCTGGTCTTCGAGCCCAAGACCAGCCGCATCGACCGCGACGAATTCGTCAACATGCTGCTCGTGCGCACCGGCCTGGAAGGCAATGTGCCGATCAACCTGGTGTGCATCGATACCGACGGGCGCCCCGGCCAGCGCAGCCTGCGCCAGGTCCTGGAATCCTGGCTGGCCTTCCGCGCGCAGACGGTCACGCGGCGCACACGCCATCGCCTGGACAAGGTGCTGGACCGGATCCATATCCTGGAAGGCCGCAGCATCGTCTACCTGAACGTGGACGAGGTCATCCGCACCATCCGCGAGGCGGACGAGCCCCGGGCGGCGCTGATGGAGCGCTTCGGCCTCACCGAGCGCCAGGCCGACGACATCCTTGAAATGCGCCTGCGCCAGCTGGCTCGCCTCGAGGGCATCCGCATCGAGCAGGAACTGGCGCAGAAGCGCGAGGAACGGCAGGCGCTGCAGGAACTGCTGGATGATCCCGCCGCCTTCAAGCGCCTGATGATCCGCGAGATCGAGGCCGACGCCAAGCAGTACGGCGACGATCGCCGCACGCTGATCGAGCCGGCCGAGCGCGCCGTCCTGGAGGCCCAGGTGGTGGACGAGCCCGTCACGGTGGTGGTCTCCCAGAAGGGATGGCTGCGCGCCCGCCAGGGCCATGGCCACGACCCGGCACAGTTCGGTTTCAAGACCGGCGACGCCCTGTACGACGCCATCGAATGCCGCAGCACGCACGAACTCATGGCCCTGTCGAGCACCGGCCGTTCCTACAGCATCGCGGTGGCCAGCCTGCCCTCGGCCCGCGGCGACGGGCAGCCGGTGACCTCGATGATCGACCTGGAGCCGGGCAGCCGCATCGTCCATATGCTGGCTGGCGAGCCGGACCGCCGGGTGCTGCTGGGCGTGGCGTCCGGCTATGGGTTCCTGGCGCGGGTCGGCGACCTGTCCACGCGCCAGCATGCCGGCAAGCAATACATGACGCTGGACAAGGGCGATACGCTGCTCAAGCCGCTGCTGTTGCGGCCGGACGACACGGCCGTTGCCCTGCTCAGCCGCAAGGGCAAGTTCCTGGTGGTGGCGCTCGACGAGCTCAAGACCCTGTCCAGCGGCGGACGCGGCACCATCCTGATGGGGCTGGACGAGGACGACCGCATTGCCCAGTGGGCCGGCGTGGGTGCCTCGGGCGTGGTGCTGCGGGGCGTCTACCGGGCGCGCGATACGGAATTGATCCTGACGCCCGAGGAACTGGCCCAGTATGCCGGCCGCCGGGCCCGCAAGGGACGCCTGCTGGACGTCAAGATCAAGCAGCCCAGCCTCTGGCCGGGATCGGGGGACTAGAATAGGGCTCCTGCAACATGCCGATGGAATCCACAACATGAGTTTCAAGGTCACGGTGCTGCCGGCCAACCGGGAATTCACGGTCGAGCCGGGGCAGACGGTCCTGGATGCAGCCCTGGCGGCCGGCATCGTCCTGCCCTACAGCTGCCGCAACGGCACCTGCTCCACCTGCGAGGGCCGGGTGGTCTCGGGCGAATACGACGCGGGACCCGCGCCGGCCCGCATCCTGGACGCAGCCGACCTGGCGCGGGGGCACACCCTGCTGTGCCAGGCGCATCCTGCCTCCGACCTGGTGATCGAGGCCCGCGAAATCCGCATGGCCGACGATATCGTGGTGCGCAAGATGCCCGTGCGCGTGCTGTCCCTGGAGCCCCTGGCACCCGATGTGATGGAAATCACCCTGCAGCTGCCCTCGGCCGAGGCCTTCCGCTTCCAGCCCGGGCAGTACCTGGAATTCATCCTCAAGGACGGCAGCCGGCGCAGCTACTCCATGGCCTGCGCCCGGGCCGAAGACCATCGGGTGCGCCTGCATGTGCGCCACATGCCCGGCGGGCTGTTCACCAGCCGGGTCTTCGGCGAAGGCGCCGAGCCGCTCAAGCCGCGCGAAATCCTGCGCATCGAAGGACCGCTGGGGTCGTTCTTCCTGGATCCCGACGACGTCCGGCCGATCGTCTTCCTGGCCAGCGGTACGGGATTCGCTCCCATCCAGGCCATGATCGAAGGCATGCTGGCCCGGGGCGATACGCGCCCGGCCACGCTGTACTGGGGCGGGCGCCGCCCCGCCGACCTGTACCGGCAGGACATGGCACTCGGATGGCAGGATCAACTGCCTGGCTTCCGTTTCGTGCCGGTTTTATCCGAGGCCGTTGCCGGCGATGGCTGGACGGGGCGCACCGGCCTGGTCCACCAGGCCGTCATGGAAGATCTGCCCGACCTGTCCGGCCATCAGGTCTACGCTTGCGGCGCCCCGGTCATGGTCGAGGCCGCGCGCCGCGACTTCGTGAAATCTTGCGGGCTGCAGCCCGACGCCTTCCACGCAGACGCCTTCACGTCCGTCGCGGACCGGATCGGAGCCGAGGCATGAAACCGGCCCTCCATGCTTTGTCGGGCTGCTCCCTGCCTCGCAGTCCGCGTGCCGCCCGGGGGCTGCGGCCCGACGGGGGCGTTTTCCGTATCGGGACGGCCCAGCGATGAAAGTTGCGGTCTTTGGCGCGGGCATCATCGGGGTGTCCAGCGCTTGGTGGCTGGCGCGCGCCGGCCATGAAGTCGAGGTCATCGAGCGCCGGGCGGGCGCGGCCCTGGAGACCAGCCGGGCCAATGGCGGCCAGATCTCCGTCTGCTATGCCGAGCCCTGGGCCAGCAAGCATACGCTGCGCAAGGTGCTGCGCTGGCTCGGGCGCGCCGATGCGCCGCTGCGCGTGTCGCCGCGCCTGGATCCTCGCCAATGGCTGTGGTGCGCGCGCTTCCTGGCAGAATGCCGCGAATCGCGTTTCGCGCCGAACCTGCGCGCCATGGTGACCCTGGCAAAGTACAGCCGCGCCACGCTGCGCGAGCTGCGGGCGGAACTGGACATCGAATACGATCACCTGGAACGCGGCATCCTGGCCTTCTATCGCGATCCGCGCGAATTCGAACATGCGCAGGCCAGCGCCGCGCAGATGCGCGAACTTGGCATCGACCGGCGCATCGTCGATGCGGCCGAGGTGCTGCGCATCGAGCCGGCCCTGGCGGCGTCCCGGGATCCGATCATCGGCGGCGATTTCACGGCCGACGACGAGTCCGGCGACGTGCACCTGTTCACACGGGCCCTGGCCGAAAAGGCGCGGGAAGCGGGCGTGACCTTCCGCTACGGAACCCGGGTGAACCGGCTGGTGCCCGTGGACGGGCGCATTTCCGTGGCCGAGCTGATCGAGCCCGACGGTTATTTCCGGCCCCTGCAGGCCGATGCCTACGTGCTGGCCCTGGGCAGTTTCACCCCCGGGATCGCCGTGCCGCTGGGCCTGGCCTGCCCGGTCTGGCCGGCCAAGGGTTATTCGGCCACCTTCCGCCTGCGGGACCCGGATGCCGCGCCCATGGTCAGCCTGGTCGACCAGGAAGCCAAGATCGTGTTTTCACGCCTGGGCGACCGGCTGCGCATGGCGGGCACGGCCGAGATCGGCGGCTATTCCCGTGCCCTGGATACCGGCCGTTGCAATCACCTGGTCGAGCACGCCCGTGCGCTGTTCCCAAGTGCCCTCGATTTTGCTAATGTTCAGTTCTGGTCCGGCCTGCGGCCCACGACGCCTTCCAACGTCCCACTGATCGGCCGTACCCGCATACGCAATCTCTACCTGAACACGGGCCATGGCAGTCTTGGCTGGACCATGGGAGCGGGTTCCGGCAGGGTGCTGGCTGACCTGGTGTCCGGCCGGACGCCGGATATCGACTTTCCTTTTTTGGATTGACTCATCATGAATCTTTCTTTCGGCTCCGGCGTGTTGCGTCCGGGGATGCGCGCTGTCTGGACGCTTGCCGCCGCCGTTGCCGTCGTCCCCGCCTGGGCGGCGACCGAAGTGCCGGTCTGGCATACCCTTCACGGCCACAATGCCGAAATTTTCCAGGACCTGGTCAAGGCCTATAACCGCAGCCAGTCCGACGTCAAGGTCGTGGTGCGCGCGTTCGACACGCCGGAGGCGCTCGACCAGGCGCTGGGGGCCGCGGCCCAGTCCAAGAACCTGCCCGCCCTGGCGCAGATCGGCGACAGCCACACGCTGGAAGACATTGCCCAGCGCAGCTACGTGCAGCCGTTCCACGTGCTGCAGAAGTCCTCGGCGCTGAAGAACACGCGCTGGTTCGTGTCGCCGGACAATGCCTTCATCCACGACGCCAAGGGTCAGCTGATGGCCTTCCCGTACATGCTGGAAATCCCGGTCATGTATTACAACCAGGACGCCTTCAAGAAGGCCGGCCTGGCCCCCGCGGTGCCGCAGCGCACCTGGATCGAACTGCAGGGCCAGCTCGTCACCCTGGCCAACAATGGCTCGCGCAAGTGCCCGCTGACTTCCGACCTGCCGGTGTCGATCAATCTCGAAAACCTGGCGGCGGTCAACAACCAGCTCTATGCCAGCGCCGACAACGGCCTGAAGGCCAAGGGCCTGCCCAGTTTTTCCTTCGATTCCACGTACGTGCGCCATCTGTCCCTGATGATCAGCTGGGTACGCTCCGAGATCATGGTGCGCCCGGATGCCGGCATGCGTTCCATCAGCCGCTTCGCACAGGGCGAATGCGCCGTGCTGATGTCCAGCTCGGGCCATATCGGCGAATTCCTCAGCCAGCGCAAGCTGCATTACGCGGTGTCCGGCCTGCCGTACTATCCCGAAGTCACGCGCACGCCCGGCAACCCCTTCGTCAGCGGCGCGGGCCTGTGGGTCATGAAGACCGCCAAGCCGGTCACCGATGCCACGGCTGCCTTCCTGGGCTGGCTGTCGCAGCCCGAGCAGGCGGCACGCTGGTACCAGCAGACCGGCTACCTGCCGCTGACCCAGGCCGCGTTCGATGCCACGCCGGCCGGCTATTACGCCAACCTGGGCCAGTGGCGCGACTTGGTGGCCGTCTACAGCCGCAAGGCGACCCTGACGGCCCAGGGCTTCCGCATCCACAACTATCCGGCCATCCGTTCGCGTTTCCAGCAGATCCTGGATTCCGCCCTGAGCGGCCAACAGCCAGCCGTCACGGCGCTGAACGTGGCGGCGGCCGAAGCCAACAAGCTGGTGCGCCAGCGCTGACCGCTCCCCCCGTTGCCCGAAGGGTTGCGGGGATTCTGCGCGCATGAGATCTCCTGAAGAGAAGGCAGGGAGCTTGTCCTCACCGCTTGATTGAGACGGCCGCGGGACTGGGTTCCCTTCCTCCGGATCGCATGCGGACGCGGACCGATTGATCCGTTCGTATTTCCCAGTCTGGCGGCTCGCTCCCGGCCGCGTCACCATGACCCCCGTGATGCACGACAGTGTCGTCGAGGGGGAAAAATGGTCAGGTTGCTGGGAGCGGTGCTGTTGCTGGCGGGTATCGGGGGCTGTGCCGTCCCCGCGGACAACGCCTTGTGGCGCGGGCTGGCGGGGATGCGGGCGGAGCCCGCCGTCTACCGCTTCGACTGGCGGATCGCGGGCGATCCGGCCCTGGCGCCGCTGCAGGTCTTCGACGACGGGCGCGAGACCTGGCTGCAGTATCCCCAGGGCCAGGCGGCGCCCGCCCTGTTCGAGCGTACCGCCCGAGGCGACCGGCTGTTGCGGCCCCGCCGGGATCGAGACTACCTGGTCCTGAGCGGCGTGCCGGCGCACATCGTCCTGCGCGGCGGCCTGTCGCAGGCCCAGGCCTGGCGCGAATCCGCGGGCTCGCCCGGAAACGCCGCTGCATTTGCGCCTGCGTCCACGCCCTTTGCGGAAAACGGCGCGGGCGCGGTGATGCCTGCCGCGGCGGCGCCTGAACCAGGCCCCGAATCCTCGCGGTCCCCGGTCCGGATGGTGGTGGCGCCGGCAGGATCCCCGCCGGTGCCGCCGCCGCCATCCGTGCCGCCTGCGCCCATGGCGCCCCCGGCCATGCCCGCCGGTGATGCGGCCGTTCGGAACGGACCCGCACCCAACGGCCGGGATGCGGCGGGAAACCGTCCTCTTTCCTTCCAGGTCTCGCCGGCCGATGGCAACGTGCGGCGGGCGCTGGGGCGCTGGGCGCATGCCGCGGGCTGGACCTTCGAAGCCGAACACTGGGACGTGGATGCCGATATTCCCCTGGCCGGCTCGGCCGCCTTCGGGGATTCGTTCCGCGCTGCCGTGCGCGGCCTGCTGTCCGCCACCGAACTCGGGGACCGCCCTGTCCAGCCCTGTTTCTACGCCAACCGGGTCCTGCGCGTGGTGCCGCTGGCGCAGCGCTGCGACCGCACCCGGGTGCCGGGAGCCGACTCGTGAAGCCCCGCCGCCTGGGTCCCACCCTGCTGTGCCTGTGTCTGGGGTTGTCCGGCTGCGCGTTTTCCGAACGCCTGCGCCAGGCCGCGGGAGATTTCCAGCGGGCGGGTGAAACCGCATCCCGCGAGCACGGCCGGTTTTCCCGAGCCGCAACCGACGCCGGGGCGCGCCGGGACGCCCAGGACATCGACCGCCCCTGGATCGCAGGGCGAGCCCGGCCGCTGGACCGCGAACTGACGCTGCCGGCACCGCTGCGCGCCCGTGTCCAGACGACGCTGCTGTTCGCCGATGGCACCGGCGATCTGCGCCGCATCGCGCGGCGCATCGCAGCCGTCACCGGGATCCCCGTCCACGTGCGCCCGGATGCCCTGTTGCCGGCCGGGCTTTTCCTGCCGCGCCTGGCGGGCGGGGCGGGGCAGGGTGCGGCGGCAGACGACCCGGCCGGGCAATTCGACCTGGCGTCCGGCCCGGCCCCCCTGCCTCAGATCCTCGACCGCCTGTGCGCGCATCTGGGAGTGCGCTGGCGCTACGAGCGGGACCGCATCGAATTCTTCCGCACCGACACGCGGGTCTTCAATGTCCAGGCGCTGGCGCTGGATGCACGTGTCCAGGCGTCGCTGGGGCAGGGGCGGGATGCGTCCGAAGGCGGTTTCGTCAGCACTTCGGGCACGCATCTCAGCAGCGGCGACCAGGATGTGATGAAAACCGTCCGCGCCCGGATCGAGCCGTTCCTGTCCCGGGCCGGTGTGCTGGTGGCGGAATCCGGGGCCGGGGCATCGGTGGTCGTCACCGATACGCCCGACGTGCTGGATCGCATCGCCCGCTACCTGGACCAGGAAAACCGCGCCATGACGCGGCGCGTGCGCCTGGTCTTCGAAGAGCTGACCGTGGCGCTCAGCGAGCATGCCCATGCGGGCATCGACTGGAATCTCGTCTTTTCCGGCGCCCGCCTGGCAGCCGGCCTGGCGGTGCCTGCCCTGGCCGGCGGGGCGAGCGGGCGGCTGGGCGCCGAGGTCGTCCAGGGTTCCTTTTCCGGCAGCGAGGCCGTCATCCGGGCCCTGGGAGAGTCCGTCCAGCTGGTGCGGCGCAGCAGCGTCCCGATGCTCAGCCTGAACCGCCGGCCGGTGTCGCATGCGGTGCGCACGACGTTTTCCTATATCGACCGGATCGAGACCACGCCAGTCACCGGCGCCACCGGCCTGGCGGTTCCCGCCGTGTCCGTCAACCAGAAGGCCGAGACCGTCGGATCCCTGCTGACCCTGGTGCCCGATGCCCAGGAAGATGGCCGTATCCTGCTGTCGCTGGCTTATGACAATACCGTGGCCCAGCCTCTCAAGACCGTGACCTTCGGCGACAAGGACCACCCCTTGCAGTTGCAGCAGCTGACCATCGAGGGCAACGGGACCGTCCAGCAACTGGCGTTGCAGCCGGGGCAGCCGCTGGTGGTGTCGGGGTTCGACCGGCAGACCGCCGAGTCGACCGAGCGCCGCCTGAACCCGGGCGTGCCCGCGCTGTTCGGCGGCGGCAACCAGCTCAACGCCCAGCGGCTGACCACGGTATTGATCATCACCGCCCAAGTCGAGGAGGGCCTCTGACATGGCGCGGGCGGCACGGCTCGTCTGGGTGGGTGGCGTGCCCCTGGCCTTCGGGTTGGACTGGGTGCCGCTGCTGGGCGACCCGGAGGCGGCCCGAGGCAAAGCGCGCCGCCTGGGGGCTTCCCACCAGGCGGTCTCAGGCGATCCGCCCGCCGCGCTGGGGCTGGCCCGCGGCCTGCCTCCCGGGCTGGCCTGCTGGTCCGCGGCGGACTTGCTGGCACGCCGCCACCCGCGCGGCAGCGTGGCCTGCGTTCTGCCGCTGGATGCGGAGACCTGGCATGTGCTCGCTGCACACGAAGGCGTGGCCCTGGCTCGTGCCGACCGGGGCTATCCCGATCCCGGCCTGGCATGCGAAGCGGTGGACGCCCTGCGCCTGGCGCACCCGAAGCTGGAGCTGCTCGCGGCGGCGGGACTGGCGGAAGACCTGGCCGGCGAGGCAGCCGCACGCCGTCCCCTGGAACCGGTGCGGCGGCGGGGACTGCATCTTGCGCTGCTGGTCCTGATGACCGGCCTGGGGGTGGCCGGCTGGCTGTACCGAGCCGGCGGCGCGGATGCGGCTGCCGCACCCGACCCCGATGCCAGCGCTGGCTGGCATGCGGCGCTGGATCGTGTGCTGGCGCAGCGTCCGCTCCATGGTGAAGCGGGTACCCGGGCTCTGCTGGATTCCCTGTACCGGCAGCCGGCGCGGCTCGGGGGCTGGAGCTTGCATGCGTTGCGTTGCCAGCCGCGGCCCGAAGGCGCGCTCTGGCAATGCGTGGGCGAGTACCGCCGCCAGGGGCCGCCAGCGGACAACCGTTCCCTGCTGCAGGCCGCGCCTGCCGGCTGGCGGCTGGATTTCCCTTCCCTGGATATCGCCCGCGCCACCTGGACCCTGTCCTTGCCGGGGCAGCGCTCCGAACCGCGCAGCCTGCCGCGTGCGGCGCTCCTGGACCGCGACTGGGCCAGCGCGCTGCAGGCGGTGCTGCCGGCCTTTTCCGTGCTGCGGCTGGATGCGGCACGGCCGCTGACGGTGCCGGCGCCGCACGATGTCCGGGGCCGGCCGTTGCCGCCGCCCCAGGATTTCCCTGTCCTGGCCGTCCGCGCCTTGCGAGTCGAAGGGCCGCTGCGTTCGGGCGCGCTGCTGGCGCCGCTGGCTCGCGCCGTCTCCTGGCACAAGGCTGCGCTGACATTGGCGCCGGGTGTTCGTCCGGGCGTGCGTGCGAGCCGTCTGATCCTGCATCTCGAAGGAAGCGTTTATGAAAACCGATCGTGAAGCCGTGCGCCAGACGTGGGCGCCCCGCGCCGTGAGCCGGGGCCCGTTCATTCCATCCCTGCGCAGCCTGCCTGCAGCGTGGCTGTGGCTGGCGCTGGCGTGGTGCACCCCGGTTCCAGCCCATGCGCAGACGCAGGCCGGGGTCGTGCCTCCTGGGGTGCCGGCCACGGCCGGCCGCATGCCGGAGGATCCCCAGACCCGCTGGGAAAGCCAGTCGGTGCGCGAACTCATGCAACAGGATCTCAGGGACGCCCTGCACCCGCCTGTCGGCGGCGGACAGGGCGGCCGTCCGGTACCCGAGCAGGCCGTGCGCCCCGTGCTGGAACCCCGCCTGGTGGCGCTGTACGGGGTCGGGCGAGCCCTGATGGCCGAGGTCCAGGTTGGCCGCCGCGCCTACCTGTATGTGCGTGGGCAGGCCTGGCCAGCCGGCCATGCGGGTGATCCGGGGGTGTATCAGTTGCGCGGCATGAACGGCGCCTGCGTGCAGCTCGAACGCGGCCAGGACCGCCACTCCCTGTGCCTGCGCATGCTGCTGGGCGAGGCGCGGCCATGAGACCCTGGTCTCACGCTCTGTCGCTGGCCGAGCCCCCGCAGCCTTTCGATCCGGCCCGGGCCGGCGTCATCGATCACTCCGGCCAGCTGTCGGCGCTGCGCCCCGAGGTCAGGCGCGTGCTGGCGCGGGACCTGGGCGTCCAGTCGCTTGCCGACCGGATCTGTCCGGTCGAGCGGGCCGACGGCAGCGTCACGCTGCTGGCACGGGCCGAATATGTCGGCAGCGACCAGGCCGACGCGCTGGAGCGGCGTTTGCGCGAAGCCGGGCGCGTCCTGTCCGATCCGGCCCGTTACGTCCTGCCCGCGGCCCTGCTGCTGGCCCTGTCGCGCGAGGGCGGCGCGGCGGTGCTGGCGCAGGGGGGCGACCGCACGCCGACCGCCCTGGCCGGGGTGTTCCAGGATCTGGTCGAATGGGGCGTGCGCCAGGGCGCGACGGACCTGCACCTGAACATTCACCGCGATGCGGCGGAATCCGAGGTCCGCTATACCGTGGCCGGCCGCTATGTGGCCCCCGAACGCTTCCGCCGCATGCCGACCGGGCTGCTGCAGGACGTGCTTGCGGTGGCCTGGATGGACATCCTGGGCGGCAATGGGGCGGTGTTCGATCCGCTGCTGGAGCAGCAGGGCAGCCTGCTGCGCCGCGTGGATGGCCGCGCCTATACCTTGCGTTGGGCTTCGCTCGCGGCCGATCGGGGACCCAGCGTCTGCCTGCGCTTCCTTTCGCGCGATGCCGCAGTCAGCCCCGCGACCCTGGCGGGGCTGGGCTACCGGTCCGACCAGATCGCCTGCTTCGAGCGGGTCTTGAAATCCGAAGGCGGGGCCCTGGTGTTCGCGGGAACCGTGGGCTCGGGCAAGTCGACGACGCTGGCGACCCTGATCCGCGGCTTGCCGGCACACCGCAAGATCATCACGCTGGAAGAGCCGGTGGAATACCGGATCGACCGCGCCGTGCAGAACACCATCGGCAGGGATCTGGATCAGCAGGCTCATGGCCGCTATGCCGCCAAGCTGCGCACCCTGAAGCGTTCGGCCATGACCGATGTGCTGCTGGGGGAAATTCGCGACGCGGAAAGCGGGTTGGCCTTCATGGATCTGGCCGGATCCGGTGTGAATGTCTATACCACCGTGCATGCGCCTTCCGCACGGGCCATCGTCGACCGGCTGGCTTCCGATTTCATCGCGGTGCCGCGCGACTTCCTGGCCACGCCGGGCATTCTCAAGCTGCTCGTCTACCAGGCGCTGCTGCCCCAACTGTGCGCGCGCTGCGCGGTTCCGGCCGATCCCGCAGAACTCGTGCGCCAGCAACGGAGCGGCGATGCCGGGCATTGGCGGGAGTGGCTCGGGTGGATCGCCCTGGCCTGGGGAGGCGATCCATCGGCGTTGCGCCTGCGCAATCCCGGGGGCTGCGCGCATTGCCGCCAGGTGGCGCTGCCGGAGCTCTTCGGCTATGACGGGCGGACCGTGGCCGCCGAGTGCCTGGAGCCCGGCCTGCCCGGCACGGCAGGCGACAACGGCTATGTGCCGGATCCGCGTGCCAGCGCCATGGCGCACGCGATGGAAAAGGCCGCTGCGGGCCTGGTGGATCCGCGCGATGTCGAGACCCGGTTCATGGCGTTCGAAACCCTGCTGTTGCGACAGGGCCGGCTGCCGGCCGGTGTGCGCGCGCCTTCCTGTCCGGCTGAATCGGGAGGCCACGGATGACGCGGTTCGGAGCGATGCTGGCACGGCTGCGCCTGCGCCTGGATGCCTGGCGGTTCGCGGGGGCGCGCGCGGATTACTTCGATTATCTCCAGGCGGTGCTGCTGGGGGCGCAGGGCCGCCTGACCCTGCGGGAGCTTTTCGATCGCGATGCCGCGCGCCACGGCCAGGGCACGGTGCGCGGACGCCTGTCGGGAGCCTGGGCGCGGGCCTGCGAAGCAAGCGGCGGCGACCTGCACGCCACCTGGCTGGGCAGCTTCCCGGCGGACGAACTGGCACTGGTGCGTGCAGCCCAGGCGTACGGCAATGCCCGGCTGCTGGCCTGCTTCCGGGCCCTGTCCGACCATCTGGCGCTGCTGATCAGGGCCCGGCGCATGCTCTGGGCCACGCTGGGCTCGGCCGCCGCGGCCCTGCTGGCGGCCAGCCTGCTGCTCCTGGCCTTGCCGCAATGGACGGTGCCCGCCCTGCGGCAGGCCTTCCTGGGCCTGCCGGATGCCTATCTGGGTGATTGGTCGCGGGCGCTGTTCACAGGCGCGGATTGGCTGCGGGCGTGGGGTGCCTGGCTGCCGGCGGGAATCTGCGCATTGCTGGTGGCCGGCCTGCATTCCCTGCCACGCTGGCGCGGTCCTTTGCGCCGCCGGCTGGACCGCCACGGCCCCTGGCGCCTGTATCGCCAGGTGCAGGCGCTGCGCCTTCTGGCCCTGGTTTCCATCCTGCTGCAGCCCGGCGCGGGCGGTTCGGTTCAATTGCGGCCCGTGATCCTGTTGTTCCTGGAGGACGCCAGCCCCTGGCTGGGCGACCACCTGGAATGCGCCGCCGAACGGATCGACCAGGGACTGGCCGGTGCGGAGGCTTTCGATACCGGGCTGCTGGATCGCGACCTGTACTGGTACCTGGAAGATATGGCCGCGGCGTGCGGCCTGCAGGCCGGGCTGCAGGCCGTCCATCGGCGGATGGCGGGCCGGTGGCTGGACCGGGTCCGCGGCCAGGCCCTGGCGCTGCGCTGGACGGCGCTGCTGCTGGGGGCGGCGGCCGTGCTGGGGATCGGCCTGTGGCACTACGCCGCGCTCGACGAACTGCGGCGCGGCTGGATGATGTTTCATGCCGGTTCCTGACGGACCGGTTCTTTCGTGAGCCGGTCATCCGGCAAAGGAGTCTTCATGCAAAGCTTGGATCAATCGCGCGCGGCGCGGCGCCGGACGGGGCAGGCGGGGTTCTCCCTGGTCGAAGTCTCGATCGTCACGGCCATCGTGCTGCTGATCGCGGTCATCGGCATTCCCGCCATCGGCGGCTACGTGATGGAGAACAAAGTGCCCAAGGTCGGCCAGGAACTGGCCCGCTTCGTCATGCATGTGCGTGTCAATGCCGGCACCGCGGCGGATGCGCCGTACGAGAACGTCGGCACGGCCAATCTGGCGGCCATGGTGGCGGATTCCACCGTACTGACCTTGTCGAACGACGGGGCCGTGCTGCATGGATTGGGAAGCGGCGGTACCGTCGAGGTTGAATCGGCGGATGCCGGCGCGGCGTTCCTGCTGCGCCTGAAAAAGGTGAACCATGTGGCCTGCCCCTCGATCGCGTCCGTGCTGCAGCGCGTCGCCGGACGCATCACGGTCGAGGCCGGCAGCGGCGCCGCCCGCACGGTCAAGGACGAGGACACGACCTACAACGCGCTGTCGGTGGAGTCGGCATGCGCCAGGGGCGACGTCAACCAGTTCGTGTTCCATGTCAGCTGATCCCGTGTCCGGAGGACGGCCGGTGTTCCGCGCTCAGAAAGGCTCCCTGCTCCTTGAGAGCATGGTCGTTGCATTGCTGGCCCTGGTCGCCGCGGTCTGGGCCGGCCAGGAATGGGCGCATCGCGTCCGGGCGCTTCAGGCCCGTTCCCTGGCCGCGTGGATGGATGCCGCCCGTGATGCGGCCGAGGCTTTCCTGTCGCGCCACGCTGCCGATCTTGGCGAGGCTGAATCGGGCGATGCCCTGGCGGTACAGGGCTATGCCGACTGGACGGCTCCGCGCTGGGACGAATTGCGGTCGGCCGGCTTGCTGGCCGGGAGCTGGCAGACCGCGGGGCCGTTGCGCCGGACACTGGGGCTGCGAGTGATGCGCGAGGGCGCGTGTCCGGGGGCGTCCTGCCGGGTCTGGGCGCTGGTGCATGCGCGTCCTGCGCTGCAGGGCCGCACGGGCGGGGTGGACGAGGCCCTGGTGGCCGAATGGCTGCAGGCAGCCGAGGGACGCGGGCTGGTGGTGTGGCCGCACCGGCCCGGTTTCCTGAGCGGGGCCGGACTGCGCTTTCCTGTGCCCGAAGAGGGGGCCGCCGATTGGGCGCCGGGCACCGTGGCCCTGGCGGTCCGGCCTCTCTTGGGGCAGCAGGGTGGGGCAGGAGCCGGCGATGCCTACTTGCGGGTGCGCGATACGCGGAATCCCGATTTCCAGGGCGATGCCACGATCCAGGGCGTGGTGCGAAGCGGAACGCACCTGCAGGCGCGCGACAGCCTGCATCTGGAAAAAGGCTGGAACGTCGGTGATCCCTGCGCACCCGAGGGGACGCTGGGCCGCACTGGCGAGGGCTCCGGCGTGCTGGTCTGCAGGCAGGGGGTCTGGTCGCTGGTGGCGCGCCCAGCCGGAGGCGGCTACATGCTCAACAGCCGCCGCGGCTGCTCCAGCGCGCTGGGCATTTCTTCGGCCAATCCGGTGACCGGCAATTGCTCTTGCCCTGCAGGGTATGCCATGGCGCAAGTGGCCGAAAGCGGATCCGCCACCGCGCCGGAAGGGCTGACCGTGGGGTATCTTTGCCTGCCGCAGAGATGAGTCCTGCGGATGGCGGGTCCGTCCCGGCGCCTGGGGCGTGGCCAGGGCGCCCATGGCCGCGGGGCGCGTGATCGCCCCGCGGCGGGTCTTACTTGCCGTTCCAGGCGGCGATCACGGCGCGTTCCTCGTCCGTCATCTGCGTCAGGTTGGCCAGCGGCATGTACTTGCTGGCGACGACCTGCTTGATCTGGTCGGCGTGCTGCAGGGTCTGCGCGTTGGTATCCAGCATGATCCCGGCCGGCGCGGCGGCGAAGCCGGGCTGAGTGGGTTTGGCCGAGTGGCATTCGGTGCAGCGTGCGAGCATGATGCCGTGGACCTGTTCGATCGTGACGGCTGCCTGGGACGCCGCGGCCGTGCCGCCGGCCTGGCTGACCTGCGCGGCGGGTGCCTGGGCCGGCGCGGGCGACGGGGCGGCAATCCAGCCGATGATCGCCAGCATCACGATGCCGGCCAACGGGTAGCGCAGGTCGTTCTTGCCCGTGTGGCGCAGCACGAAATACTGGCGGATCGCCGCGCCGGCAAAGATGAACAGGCTCATGATGACCCAGGCGTATTCGTTCGTGTAGGTGAACGAATAATGATTGCTGAGCATCAGGAAGATCACCGGCAGGGTGAAGTAGGTGTTGTGCACCGAGCGCTGTTTGCCCAGGGCGCCGTCCAGGGGGTTCGGTTTTTCGCCGGCCTTCAGCGCCTTGACCATGCGGCGCTGCCCGGGGATGATCCAGAAGAACACGCTGGCCGACATGCAGGTCGCCATCAGCGCGCCGGTGATCAGGAACGCGGCGCGGCCCGGGAAGATCTGCGTGGTCAGCCAGGCGACGACCACCATCATCACACCCACGGCCACGCTCAGCAGGCCGTCGCGCTCGACGGTGGGGCTGATGATGCGGCACAGGCGCGAATAGACGTTGTAGCCGATCACCAGGAATGCCACGGCCAGGAGGCCCGCCTGGAAGCCGCTCATGTTGCGCGCCCATTCCCAGGGGCTGGCCGGGTTGACCAGGTAGATGTCGGCGCGCAGCAGGTACAGCAGCATGAACAGGCCGAAGCCCGACAGCCAGGTGGTGTAGGACTTCCAGAACGACCAGTGCAGGTCGTCGGGCAGTTCGGCGGGGTTGGTCAGGTATTTCTGGTTGTGGTAGAAGCCGCCGCCGTGCACGGCCCACATTTCGCCGTATACGCCCAGCTTCTTGGCCTGCTCGCCCTTGGGGGCGTGCAGGCTCAGGTCGAGCATGACGAAATAGATGGATTCGCCGATCCAGGCGATGGCGGCGATCACGTGCAGCCAGCGCAGCAGCAGGTTGCCATACTCAAGGAAAAAGCCTTCCATGAGAGTCTCCTCTTGGGTTCTTCGATGTTGGGGGTTGCCGGGATGAGCGCGAGGCTCAGCTGCCGCGATAGGTGGACCAGGTCCACGGCGTCACGACCAGGGGGACGTGATAGTTTTCGTCCGGGTTGGCCACGCCGAAGCGCAGCACGACCTGATCGACGAAACGGGGTTCGGGCAGGGGCACCCCCTTGCGGGCGAAGTAGTCGCCGGCATGGAAGACCAGTTCGTACACGCCCCGGGTCAGCGCGGGACCGCTGAGCAGGGGCGCGTCGCAGCGGCCGTCCTGGTTGGTGGCCGTCTGCGTCAGGAGAGTGCGGGATTCGCCGTCGAGGCGATAGAGTTCTAGGGCAACGCCCTGGGCTGGCACACCGTGCACGGTGTCCAGGACATGGGTGGAGAGTTTTCCCATGGGATTCACGCCGGTCAGTATCCTGCCAATAGGCCCCCGGTATGGCCGGACCCGGCGAGCGGTTCGCCGGTTCGCGAAGCGCCGGACTGGCCGGCGGACTTCGGGGCAGGATGGATTCGAATCATTGTGAACAATTTGTGTTGACGATTCTGGATCGGTACACAATAATTGTCAACAATTTTCGTCCTCAATCCATCCTGTCGTTTTCACCTATGGCCATGCTCCAACTGAAGCCCGCTCGCGCCACCCAGGACCTGAAGGCGCCGCGCGCCTCGTCGCTGCGCGGGACCCAGCCGGCCGGCGGGCCGTCGGACGTCGATCGCGTCTACGGGGAAATCTTCGACGCCGCGATGGACCGCCGGCTGCTGCCCGGCGCGAAGCTGACCGAATCCGCCCTGTGCTCCGCCTTCGACTGCTCGCGCGGCACGGTGCGCGCCGCGCTGGCGCGTCTGGCGCATGACAAGATCGTGGCGATCGAGCCCAACCGCGGCGCCTATGTCTGGCAGGCGACGCCCAAGGAAGTGCGCGATGTGTTCGCCATGCGCCGCGCGCTGGAATGCATCGTGATCGACATGCTGACGGCGCAGGATGACGTGGCCGACCGGCTCCTGCCCTTGCGCGAGATGGTCGATCGGGAACAGCGCGCCTTCGAGCAGGGCGATCGCATCAGTTGGCTGCGCCTGTCCAACGCCTTTCACGTCGAGCTCGCCCGCCTGCTCGACAATCAGGTGCTGATCGAGATGCTGGCCGGCCTGTGCGCCCGCACCACGCTGATCATCGCCCTGGGCGACACCGCCGAGGGCAGCGCCTGCTCGTACCTGGAGCACCGGGACATCCTGGACTGCATCGCCCGGCGCGACACGCAAGGCGCGCGGGCCGCCATGGATCATCACCTGGAAGACTGCGAGCAGCGGATGGATGTCGCGCCCGAAACCGGCGCCGATCCCTGGTCCGCGTTGCAGCGCCGCCCCCTGAACCCTTCGCTCTGAGCTTCATTCCACAGGAGACACTCTCATGGCAGCACAGCACTACCCTCGCGATCTCGCCGGCTATGGACGAACCCCCCCGCATGCCAACTGGCCGGGCCAGGCACGCGTGGCCGTGCAGTTCGTCGTCAACTATGAGGAAGGCGGCGAGAACTGCGTGTTGCATGGCGATCCGGGATCGGAACAGTTCCTGTCCGAGATCATCGGCGCGGCTGCCTATCCGGCCCGCCACCTGTCGATGGAATCCATCTATGAATACGGTTCGCGCACGGGCGTCTGGCGCATCCTGCGCGAGTTCGAGCGCCGCGGCCTGCCGCTGACGGTGTTCGGCGTGGGCATGGCGCTGGAGCGCAACCCCGAGGTCGCGCGCGCCTTCGTCGAACTGGGCCACGAAGTTGCCTGCCACGGCTACCGCTGGATCCACTACCAGGACGTGTCCGAGGACGTCGAGCGCGAGCATTTCCAGCGTTGCGTGGAAATCGTCACCAAGCTGCTCGGCCGCCATCCCGAAGGCTGGTACACCGGTCGCGACAGTCCCAACACCCTGCGCATCGTCGCCGAGGAAGGCAAGTTCCTGTACGACGCCGATTACTACGGCGACGACCTGCCGTTCTGGACCGAGGTCGACCTGGGCAACGGCAAGATCCACCCCCAGCTCATCGTGCCCTATACCCTGGATACGAACGACATGCGCTTCGCATCGCCCCAGGGCTTCAATACCGCCGATCATTTCTTCAGCTACCTGCGCGACGCGTTCGACGTGCTCTATGCCGAAGGCGAGACCACGCCGAAGATGATGTCGGTCGGCCTGCATTGCCGCCTGATCGGCCGCCCGGGCCGGTTCGCGGGCCTGCAGCGCTTCCTGGACCACATCCAGAAACACGACCGCGTCTGGATCGCCACCCGGGCCGACATCGCCCGCCACTGGGTGAAAGAACACCCCTACAAGCCCGCCTGAACCCGGGCCCCGACCCATCCCCGACCGGGCAACCGCCCGGGCTTTTCCGCCGGGCGCCTTCGGGCCGTCCCGGCGTGTTACCCAGACTCATTGGAGCGTATCCCATGGCTTCCCCCAATCTGCCTGTCGGCACCGTCATCGACGCCCCGTCCGTCGATCTGCCGGCCTTTGCGACCCGCCACCCGAATCTTGCCAGCGAAAGCCTGGGCGCCCGGGTGCTGTCCTGCTCGGACGAGTTCTTCGCTGCGGCGCAGCGCATGCTGCAGGACTCCGAACCCGTCTTCATCGTCGGCAAGTTCGACGACCATGGCAAGTGGATGGATGGCTGGGAGACCCGCCGCCGCCGCAATGGGGGCAACGATCACGCCATCGTCAAGCTGGGACTGCCGGGCACGATCAGGGGACTGGACATCAACACCAGCCATTTCACCGGCAATTTCCCGCCCGCCGCATCCGTGCAGGCCGCGTTTTGCGAAGGCGAGCCCGACGCCGGGACCGAATGGGTCGAACTCGTCGCAGCCCGCTCGCTGCAGGGCAATTCCCATCACTTCGTCGAGATCGACGACGGCCGGGTCTGGACCCATCTGCGCCTGAACATCTTTCCGGACGGCGGCGTGGCCCGCCTGCGCGTCTACGGCCAGCCGGCCTGCAACTGGGAGCAGCGCGACCCGGACGCCCTGTACGAGGTCTCGGCCCTGGCCAGCGGCGGGCGGGTCGTCGCCTACAGCGATGCCCACTTCGGCATGCCCACCAGCGTCATCAAGGCGGGCCGCGGAGTCAACATGGGCGATGGCTGGGAGACCCGCCGCCGCCGGGAGCCGGGCTACGACTGGCTGATCCTCGAACTGGGTCACCCCGTCACCGTGGAAAAGATCGAGATCGATACGGCGCACTTCAAGGGCAACTATCCGGACCGGGTCTCGGTCCAGGGTGCCCTGGTGGCCGAATCGACCGACCAGTCCCTGGTCACCCAGGCCATGTTCTGGCCCGAGCTGCTGGGCGAGCAGAAGACCGATATGGACAAGCAGCACTTCTACGAAGGCGAAGCCATCCGGAAGATCGGTCCGGTCTCGCACGTGCGCGTGAACATGTTCCCCGACGGAGGCATCAGCCGCGTGCGCATCTGGGGCCGGCTGGCGCGCTGACGATGGCAAGAACGATGCACGCCGACCTGCACGCCTGGGTGGATGCCCACTTCGATGAGCAGGTGGCGCTGCTGCAGCGCCTGGTCGCCGTGCCGACCGACACGCCGCCGGGCGACAACGCCCCGCATGCCGAGGCCGTGGCCGCCGTGGTCGAAGGCTGGGGCTGGGAAGTGGAGCGCCATCGCGTCCCCGACGAGGAGGTGCGGGCCTACGGCATGCGCAGCATCACCAACCTGATCGTGCGCCGCCGCTATGGCGAGGGCGGGCCCGTGCTGGCGCTCAACGCCCATGGCGACGTGGTGCCGCCGGGCGAGGGCTGGACCCGCGATCCCTACGGCGGCGAAATCGCGGATGGACGCCTCTATGGCCGGGCCTCGGCCGTCTCCAAGAGCGATTTCACGACCTACCTGCATGCCGTGCGGGCGCTGGAAGCCGTTGCGGCGCCCCTGAAGGGGGCGGTGGAACTGCACTTCACCTACGACGAGGAATACGGTGGGCTCAAGGGGCCGGGCTGGCTGCTGGAGCGCGGGTTGACCAGGCCGGACTATGCCGTCTGCGCCAGCTTCAGCCACGCAGTGGTCACGGCGCACAATGGCTGCCTGCAGTTCGAGATCGTCGTCAACGGCAAGGCCACGCACGGATCGGCGCCCGAGACGGGGCATGACGCCCTGCGGGCGGCCAGCCGCATCCTGGACGAAATCTACCGCCAGGCCGACGCGCTCGGCACCATCGCGTCCCGGATCGACGGCATCCGGCATCCCACCATGATCGTGGGCCGCATCGATGGCGGCACCAATACCAATGTGGTTCCGGGCAGGGTGGTGCTGAAGATGGACCGCCGCCTGATCCCCGAGGAAGATCCCGCCGAGGTCGAGGCCAGGGTGCGCGCCTTCATCGCCGCCGCCGTGGCCGGTATTCCGGGGATCGGCGTCGACGTGCGCCGCATCCTGCTGGCGCGGGCCTTGCGTCCGCTGCCCGGCCACGAAAAGCTGGTCGCCAGCCTGCAGCGGCATGCGCGCGCAGTGTTCGACGAGGACATCCCGGCCGTGGGTACGCCCCTGTACGCCGATGCCCGCCTGTATGCGGAACATGGCGTGCCGACCGTCATGTACGGCGCCGGGCCGCTCACCGTGATGGAGTCGCGCGCCAAGCAGGCCGACGAACACGTTATGCTGGAAGACTTGCGCGGCGCAACCCGGGTGGTGGCCAGCCTGCTGGCCGATTTCCTGTCTCCGGACGCCGCATGAACCCGCCGTCAGGACACTGGATATGAATGAAGCCGACATCGACCCTTCCACCGCTCTGGAAAAGCGGGTGGTGGACCTGGAGGTCAAGGCGGCGTACGCCGACGACCTGCTGGACCAGCTGAACCATGCGGTATTTCGCCAGCAGCAGCAGATCGAATCCCTGGCGCGCGAGCTGCTGGCCCTGCGTCAGCAGCTTGCGGCTGGCAGCACGCCCGGCCTGGGTGGCAGCGTCGACGAGCGGCCGCCGCATTATTAGCCCGGAGCCCCCGGGCAGGCGCGTCAGGATCGCTTGGCGATGAGCCCGTACACGCCCAGCACGATCAGGGCGCCCACGATGGAACCGATCCAGCCGGCGCCCTGGCCGGGCTCGTAGATGCCCAGTGCCGCGCCCAGGTAGCCGGTCACGATCGAGCCGACGATCCCCAGGACCGTGGTCAGGATCCAGCCCAGTTTCTGGTCGCCGGGCATGATGGCCCGCGCCAGCAGGCCGACGATGAAACCGACGACAATCATGCTGATGATTCCCATCCGCCACTCCTTTTGGGTTTCAATGATCTGGTGGGGCCATCATAGGGCCGGCCGGGGGATGCGTCCAGAAAAAGCGCATGCGTCGTGCGCCGTGGCCGGATCCGGTTCACAGGGGCGGCCGATGCTGTTACCGTAGAAGCTTTTGCCGCCGGGCCGCTCCTGGGCCGACAACGTCTCTTCGGGAGACGGCAGCAAGCCGAAGGCGCGGCGCGGGGGCTCGTCAGGAGCGTGCAGCATGAGTCAGTCGTCCGAGTACCAGCCGCCCAGGGTCTGGACCTGGAACCAGCCCAATGGCGGCCGGTTCGCCAACATCAACCGTCCCGTGTCGGGGCCGACACACGAGCGCGAACTGCCGGTGGGCCGGCATCCGTTGCAGCTCTATTCCCAGGGCACGCCCAACGGAGTCAAGATCACCATCATGCTGGAGGAACTGCTGGCGCAGGGTCATTCGGGCGCGGAATACGACGCCTGGCTGATCCGCATCGGCGAGGGCGATCAGTTCGGCAGCGGCTTCGTCGCCATCAACCCCAATTCCAAGATTCCGGCGCTGGTGGACCGCAGCGGCCCGGAACCCATCCAAGTGTTCGAGTCGGGGGCGATCCTGCTGCACCTGGCCGAAAAGTTCGGCGCCTTTCTGCCGGCCGGGCCGGCGGCCCGGGCCGAGTGCCTGTCCTGGCTGTTCTGGCAGGTCGGCAGCGCGCCGTACGTGGGGGGCGGGTTTGGCCATTTCTATGCCTATGCCCCCGTGAAGATCGAGTACGCCATCGACCGCTTCGCCATGGAAACCAAGCGCCAGCTGGATGTGCTCGACAAGCGCCTGGCGGACCATGAGTTCGTGGCGGGAGACAGCTACACCATCGCCGACATGGCGATCTGGCCCTGGTACGGCGGGCTGCTGCTGAACCAGGTCTACGGGGCGGCGGAATTCCTGTCGGCCGGCGATTATCGCCATGCGCTGCGCTGGGCCAGGGCCATCGGCGAACGCCCGGCGGTGCGGCGCGGCCGGATGGTGAATCGCACGTCCGGCGAGCCGTCCGAGCAGCTCTGGGAACGCCACGACGCGGCGGACTTCGACACCCGCACTCGCGACAAGGTCGCCTGATCACGGGGGCCGCCGCGCGGGCCGGCGGCTTGCGGAGCCGGCCCGGTACGGGTCAGAGCAGCATGCCTCCCGAGGCCTCGATCCTTTGGCCGGTGATCCAGGCGCTGCCGGGCGCCAGCAGCGCCGCGACGACGCCGCCGATGTCGTCCGCCTCGCCGACGCGGCCCAGGGCGGTGCTGCCGGCGATGGCGGCGTGGACCCGCGGGTCGTCGCGCACCACGCCGCCGCCGAAATCGGTGGCGATGGCGCCGGGTGCCAGGACGTTGACGCGGATGCCGCGCGGTCCCAGTTCCTTGGCCAGGTAGCGCGTCAGCACTTCGATCCCGCCCTTCATCATGGCGTAGGCCGCCTTGCCGGGGAACGAGAACCGGGTCAGGCCGCTGGAAACGTTCAGGATGCGGGCGTCGTCCGCCAGCAGCGGGACCAGCGCCTGGGTCAGGAAGAACACGCCTTTCAGGTGCACGTTCATCATCCGGTCGAATTGCGCCTCGGTGGTTTCCAGGAAGGCGGCGTCGATGCCGGTTCCGGCATTGTTCACCAGCGCGTCCAGGCGGTCCCGGCCGAAGGTGCCGCGCAGCCGCGCCGGCAGCGAGGCGGCCAGGGCGGGGAAGTCCTCCGTCCGGGCCGTGTCCAGCGGCAGGGCGAGCGCGGCGCGGCCCAGCGACTGGATTTCCTCAACGACCTCCCGGGCCAGGTCCTCGCGGGATTGGTAGGTCAGGACGATGTCCCATCCCGCCCGCGCCAGGTGCAGGGCGGAGGCGCGGCCCAGGCCCCGGCTGCCGCCGGTGATGAGGGCGAGGGGGTGCGGGACGGAGGGAGCGGCGTGGGGGGCGGTCGTGGTCATGGCGGATCTCCTGTAGGCGGGGTATTCGAGGCGGCCGGTCGCGATTTCCGGGCGTCCGTTGCGTGCGACGCCGGGCTTGCGGGCCGGATGAGGACACTATATTGTTTGAATCTGGATGGATAAATGGCCTTGATTCAACAATACATGTCGAATTTTTCGATCAATTCGGCTTCGCCAGGCTCCGCGCCCGCCTATACCCCTTCGGCCGAGGACCTGCGGATCTTCATCCGGGTCGCCACCCTGGGCAGTTTCACCCAGGCGGCGGAACAGCTCCGCCTGCCGCGCGCGACGGTGTCCACGGCCATTCAGCGCCTGGAAAAGCGCCTGGGCGCGCGGCTGCTCCAGCGGACCACGCGGCGGGTCGGCCTGACCGGGGACGGACAGGCCTTCCTGGAGCGGTGCGCGCCCGTGCTGGACGGTCTGGACGAGCTCGGCGGTTTCTTCCGGCGTCCGGACGGGCCGCTGGACGGCCGTTTGCGGGTCGGCATGCCCCTGGGCATGGCGGCGGGCCCGCTGATGGCCCGGTTGCCGGAATTCCTGGCGCGCCACCCGGCCTTGCGGATGGAAATCTCCAGTGCCGACCGGCGCGCCGACATGATCGTCGAGGGACTCGACTGCGTCATCCGGGTCGGCGCGGTGGTCGATGAATCGCTTGCCTGCCGTCCCCTGGGCGCGATGCCCCTGGGCAATTTCGCCAGCCCCGATTACCTGCGCGCCCACGGACGGCCGCTCGGCCCCGACGACCTGGCGCGCCACTGGCTGGTGGACTACCGCCCCAATGCCTCGGACGGGCCGGCGATGTTCGAATACCGGGATGCCGCCGGCCGCGTCGTCCGGGTGCCGATGCGGTCCCGGGTCACCGTGGACAACAGCGCGGCCTATGACGCCGCCTGCCGGGCGGGCCTCGGGCTGATCCAGGTGCCGCTGGCCAGCGCCGCGCGCGCGCCGGGACTGGTCGGCGTCCTGCCGGATTGTCCGCCGCCGCCGATGCCGGTTAATCTGTTGTTTCCCCATCACCGCCATCCGCCCCGGCGCATGCGCGTCTTCGCGGACTGGGCGGCGAATGTGCTGAAATCCCAGGCATCCCAGGCTGTTTTTTGAGCGGACAGATCCATGCAATTCACCACCATCGGCGCGGCCATCGTCGACATCGTCGTGTCCCGCGTCCAGCCCATGCGCGCCGCCAAGCAGGACGTGGAGCACATTGGCCTGTACGCCGGCGGGGGCGCGGTGAACGCCGCGCTGAACGTGGCCGCGCGCGGCGCCCACGTCACCGTCCATGCCTGCGTGGGCCGCGACCTGGAAGGCGACCTGCTGCGGGACATCCTCCGGCGCCACGGCATCCAGGCCGCCATCCCCGATCATGCGCTGCCCACGGGCAAGGCCGTGGTGATGGTGGACGAGACCGGCGCGGCGCGCGCCTACGCGCAGCGCGGCGCCAGCACCTGGGTCGGGGAACAGGGCTTTCCCGGCCTGGAGTCGGCGGACGTCGTCTACGTGACGGGCCTGTCGCTGGAATCCCAGGCCTGGCTGGAACAGGCCCTGGCGCGCATGGCCGCGTCGCGCCACCGGCTGGTGGTGACGCCCGGCGCGCGCCAGCTGGCCGATCCCCGCGCCCTGCGCGGCCTCTGGGAACGGGCCGACCTGCTGTGCGTCAACGCCCGCGAAGCCGCCCGGCTGTGCGGGGACGTGTCCCTGGATACCGACGCCCCCGCGCCGGACGTCGCCCGGGACCTGGCGCGGCGGCTGCTGCGCCGGCCCGGCCAGTCCGTCCTGGTGACGCTGGGGCAGGGCGGCGCCCTGTTCCATGACGGCGAACAGGGCCATTTCCATCCCGCGCGGATCGTCGTTCCTCAGTCCACCATCGGCGCGGGCGACGCCTTCGCTTCCGCCTTCGTCCACGCCTGGGCCGGCGGGGCCGCGCCGATGGACGCGCTCGCCGCCGCCGCCGACAGCGCCGCCCGGGTGATCCAGGTGATCCCCGCCAACCTCGCCGGCCCGCTGCGAGCCTGAGGACCGCGTGGCGAGGATCGCATGCCGCCGGTGTTCGATATAACTTGAGGTTTTATATGTATCGCTTGCCGTGCGATCGAATCTGGGAGAATGAACGATCGCTTTCTTGTTTCCCAAAGGCATCGTCATGAAATCCCTGTCCGCCCGCCTGGGCGCGCTCTTCCTCGCTCTCGGGGCCTCCTCGGCCGCCTGGTCGGCCCAGCCGCTGCTGACGCCGGCCGAACTGGACGCCGTCCGGCAGCAGCCGTCGGTGCGGGTCATCGACATCCGTCCGCCCGACGCCTACGCCGCCGGCCACATTCCCGGCGCGGTGTCGGCGCCTTACGGCCAGTGGCGCGGGCCGGCGGACAATCCCGGCCAGCTGCCGCCGCTGGACAGGCTGACGCAACTGGTCCGCAGCCTGGGCGTCGACCGGGACACGCACGCGGTGGTGATCTCGTCGGGGGCCGACGGCACCGACTTCGGCGCCTCGGCGCGGGTGTACTGGACCCTGAAATACCTGGGCCTGAAGGAACTGTCCGTCCTGAATGGCGGGCTGAAGGCCTGGGCGGACGCCGGCCTGCCGCGGGACCAGGCGGCGCCCTCGGTCGCCGCGACGGCCTTCGAGCCGGAACTGAACGAATCCATCATCGCCACCACCGAGCAGGTGGCCGCGCAGGTCGGCAACCCGCAGACCCGGCTGGTGGATGCCCGGCCGCTGGACTTCTACCTGGGCAAGGTCAAGGCGCCGACGGCGCAGGTGCCCGGCACGATCCAGGGCGCGGTCAACGTCGAAAACGGCCGCTGGTTCAAGCCCGGCACCTCGATCTTCGTCTCGGCCGACGAAGCGCGCAGGATCGCCGCCGAACTCCTGCCCGACCCGAAGTCCGAAACGATCTCGTTTTGCAACACCGGCCATTGGGCGGCCACCGACTGGTTCGCGCTGTCCGAGATCGTCGGCCAGAAGAACGTGCGGCTGTACCCCGAATCCATGGCCGAATGGTCCCAGGACCCGAACCGGCCGATGGAGCACGTGCCCGGCCGGGGCAGCCAGATCCTGGACAAGCTGAAGGGCGTGTTCGGTTGAGCTGACGCATGAAACGACTCCCTCTCGCGGTCCTGATCCTCGCGTTCTGCGTCTTCCTCGCCTGGTCGGTGGCCTTGCGCCAGGCGCTGCTGTTTCTCGTCGGCATCGGCCTGGGGGCGGTGCTGGCGGGCGCGCGCTTCGGCTTCACCACCGGCTGGCGGCGGCTGATCGAGCAGCGCGACCCGTCCGGCGTGCTGGCGCAACTGGTGCTGCTGGCGGTCGCGGCGGCGGTGTCCATGCCCCTGCTGGCC
This sequence comes from Castellaniella daejeonensis, assembly GCF_039523555.1. Lineage (NCBI taxonomy): Bacteria > Pseudomonadati > Pseudomonadota > Betaproteobacteria > Burkholderiales > Alcaligenaceae > Castellaniella > Castellaniella daejeonensis. The sequence continues at coordinate 276,467 of NZ_BAAAFN010000006.1, read as the reverse complement.
GCCTATCCGACCGACCTGGGAGCCGCCCTGGGACCGCCCAGCGTCAGCCTGATCGTGGGCGCCTTCGTCTTCGGCGCCTGCATGCAGGTCGCCGACGGCTGCGGTTCGGGCACGCTGTACAAGGCGGGCCTGGGCATTCCCCTGAACATGGCGATCCTGCCGCTGTTCGCGATCGGCAGCTTTCTGGGCTCGGCCACGCTGGACCGCTGGCTGGCCCTGGGGGCCCTGCCGCCCTACGGCCTGGTGGCGCATTTCGGCGCGCCCGCCGCACTGCTGCTGACGCTGGCCGGCCTGGCCCTGGTCGGCCTCGGCGTGGTGCGCTGGGCCGGCCGCGCGGCGCCGTTGTGGAACCGCAAGCTGCTGTGGGGCGCCGTGCTGCTGGCGGCGCTGGCGGTGCTGAACCTGGTGATCGCCGGCCAGCCCTGGGGCATCGTCTATGGCTTCGGCCTGTGGGCGGCCAAGATCGCCACGGCCGCGCACCTGTTCGACCCGTCGGCCAACGCCTTCTGGAGCGAGCCGGTCAACGCGGCGACGCTGGCGCAGTCGGTCTTCCTCGACGTGACCTCGATCACCAACATCGGCATCCTGGCGGGCGCCCTGTGGATCGCGGCGGGCAAGCCGGCCGCCGCCGCCAGGCCCATGAACGGGACGCAATGGGCCGTGGGCCTGGCCGCCGGCCTGCTGCTGGGCTACAGCTCGCGGCTGGCCTTCGGCTGCAACATCGGCGCCATGGTCAGCGGGATCTCCACCGGCAGCCTGCACGGCTGGATCTGGGTGCCCATGGCCTTCCTGGGGTCGCTCATCGGCGTGCGCGTGCGCCGCCGCTACGCTTTCTGAAGGGGCAACCGCCATGCATTTCCGATTCCTGGCCGCCGCCTTCTGGATCGCGCTCGTGGGCTTCTTCGCCTGGGACTGGACGCACAGCGCGCCGGTCAACGTGCGCACGGAGCCGCCGCTGATCGCGGCGGGTTCGGGCGTGGCGCCCAGCGGCGGGCATTGCGCCTCGACGTTCTGATCCCGGGGGGCCTCCGTTCCGGCGCCCGCAGCGGCGGCCGTGACACCCCCCCGGGCTACCGGGGGGCGCCTGCTCGCAGGCCGTCCAGATAACGGGCCTCGAACCGTTTCTTGGCCCAATGGAGCAGGCGCGAACCGGGCAGCATCCATGACCGGCGCGCGCCGCGGTAGACCAGCGTGCCCGTGTCCAGCGCGTCGATCACGCACAGGAGTTCCGGCCGGGGCCGTGCGCGCGGCGTCGAGCCCTCCAGTTCGGCCAGCAGGTTCCGCACGGCCGCCGCGGCCTGCAGTTCCGCCATGTGGGCCTGCTTGGGCAGCCAGTCGGGGCCTGGATAGCTGCCGGCGTCCCCGGCGACATAGACGCGTCGCGCTTCCCGGACGCGGCAGTGGGCGTCCGCCTGGAAGAAGCCGCCGGGCGACAGGGGCAGGCCGCTGGCCTCGGCCCAGTCCGGCCCGGTCATGCCGGGCATGAACAGGATCAAGTCGGCGGGGATCGGGCCGCCCGCCGTTTCCACGCCCTCGCGGGTGAATGCCCGGGGCGGATGCCCCAGGGCGAGGCGGATGCCGCGCGCCCGCATCCCGGCGAGCAGGGCCGTGACGGCCCGTTCGCCCAGCCGCTGGCCCGGCCGTTCGCTGGCGTGGAAGAAGGTCAGTTCGAACCGTTCCCGGCATCCCCGCCGCCGCAGCCAGGTGTCGATCCCGAACAGCAGCTCGAACACGGGGCCGCCGCGCATGGCCGCCGGTTCGTGGGGATTGGCGCCGAAGCCGAAGGCCAGGCGGCCCCGGTCCATGGCCACCAGCTGCTCGCGGATCGCCTGGGCCGCCTCGGTGCCCGCGCACGGAACGTGGGCGTGCTCGATGCCCGGCAGCTTGCGGATGAAACGTCCGCCCGTGGCGATGATCAGGCCGTCGTTGGGGACCTCGCCCCGGTCGGTCAGCACGCGGCGTCCGCCGTCGGCCAGGCCCATGGCCCGCGCCGCCAGGAACGTCACCCGGTGCCGTCGCAGGAAACCCTCCAGGGGCATGCGCAGCGCTTCCGCGTCGCGCAGGCCCGTGGGGATCCAGATCAGGCTGGGCTGGTAGACGAATTCCGGCGCCGGGGCCACCAGGGTGAGCCGGATGCCCGGCGCGCGCCGGCGGATTTCGCGGATGGCTTTCAGGGCCGCGAATCCCGCGCCCAGGATGACGATGCGGGCATCAGCGGGCATGGCGGGACCTCCCCGGGAAGGCCGGGGCGGGGATCCGACGCCGGCCGTCATTTTTCCAGGCGGATGACGCCGAGCGCCTTGAGCACGTATTTTTCATAGATCGGTTCCGAGGTTCCCTGCCGCATCTTGCGCATGAAGTATTTTTCGAAGGCCACCTTGGCCAGGTGCACCCATTTCCCCTTCTTGAACCAGTTGACGTTGCGGGGAGGGATCTGGGGCAGCGCCACGAAAGCGGCGCCGGTGTCGCCCATGTCCGCCAGGCAGATGGCGTTCCAGGTGCCCTTGGCCGTCGCCGGCCTGCCCGCCAGATCCGCCGCGATGTTGTGGGCGATGGCGCTGACCATGGTTTCGATCATGTAGCCGGTCTTGGGCGCTCCGGTGGGCACGGGCGTGGTTTCCACCGGTGGGATCGCCACGCAGACGCCGGCGGAAAAAATGTTGCGGTATTGCCTGCTGCGCTGGTGTTCGTCGACCAGGACGAAGCCGCGCGGGTTGCACAGGCCGGGCACGGCGGCCACGGCGTCCACGCCCTTGAAGGCCGGCAGCATCATGGCCATCCTGAACGGCAGCTCGTGTTCCTTGCGGGGCTCCCCCTCGTCGTCGACTTCCGTGACGAACATCCTGTCGGCCTCCACCCGGGTCGTCCTGGCGTTGACGATCCACTGGATGTCCAGGTTGCGGAAATCGCTCTCGATCATGCCCTTGCTGTCGCCCACGCCGCCCAGGCCCATGTGGCCGACGTAGGGTTCGCTGGTCACGAAGGTCATGGGCACCTTGTTGCGCAACTTGCGCCGGCGCAGATCGGCCGCGACGATGAAGGCGAATTCGTAGGCGGGGCCGAAGCAGCTTGCGCCCGGCATGGCGCCGATGACGATGGGCCCGGGGGCCTTCAGGAATTCCTGGTATTCCGCCCACCATTTCTCGGCGTGGTCCACCGTGCAGATGGAATGCGTATGACCGTCGATGGGCCCGGCGCCGGGCACTTCGTCGAAAGCCAGCTTCGGGCCCGTGGCGATGACCAGGTAGTCGTATCCGAGCGTCATGCCGTCCTCGAGCGTCAGCGTGTGGCCGTCCGCGTCGATGCCCGTCACCCGTCCCGCGATGAAGCCGATGTCCTTTTTCCGCAGGAGCGGCGCGATTTCCATCGTGACCGCGGCGCGCGTGCGCCAGCCCACGGCGACCCATGGGTTCGATGGCACGAACTGGAAATGGTCCGTCGCGTTGACGACCGTGATCTTGTGCCCGGACTCGATCAGGCTCCGGATCTCGTAGGCGGCCGGCATGCCGCCGATGCCGGCGCCCATGATGACGATGTGTGCCATGGTGTTGTCTCCTCGTGTCGTTTTTATCTGTTGGCCGTTTCAGGGCAGTGCGTGCCGCGCAGGACGCAGTTGGCCGCGGCCAGTTCATGCCGGCCCAGGCTTCCGGCCAGCGACTGCAGCTCCAGCCGGTCGATGACGAGATCCGCCAGGGCCTGATGGAGATCCAGTTCGGCTTGGGCCAGGGCCTGTTCGGCGTCCAGCTGGTCCAGCAGGGTGCGGTCGCCCGCCTCGACGCCCAGCCGGGTCGCGTCGCGTCGCGCCGCGCCGGCCCGCAGCGCCTGGCGCAATGCATGGATGCGGGCCGGCCCCGTCTCCAGGCTCAGCCATGCGGCCTGGGTCCGCAGGTTCAGGCGTTGCTGCATCGATGAAATCCGGAAACGCGCGCCGTCGCGTTCCGCCAGGGCCTCGCGGTACCGGGCGTCGCGCATGCCGCCCGTGTAAAGGGGGATCCGCAATTCCAGGCCGACGGACCATTGCGTCGCCGCGTAGCCCGCGTCGCCGTACTGTCCGGCGCCGCTCAGGTGCGTGCGGCCCGCCGCGCCGACCAGGCTCAGCGTGGGCTGGGCGATGGCGCGCAGGCCCTCGGCGTGTTCGGCGGCCATGGCCGCCGTCTCCAGCGCCTGGCGCAATTCGGGGCTGGCCTTGCCGATCCGGTCCAGCCAGGCCGACAGCGGCTGGTCGGGCCGGGCCGTGAGCGCGGGCGCGTCTTCCCGGAGCGGCGCCAGTCCCTTCGCGGGCAGACCGGACGCCTGGGTGAAGGCGGACCGGGCGAGTTCCAGTTGCGTGGCGGCCAGGTCCACCTGGGTGTCGATCTGGCCCAGCCGGGCTTCGGCTTCGTGGGTGTCGAGAATGGAGGCGTCACCGGCCCGATAGCGGGCGCGCGCCTGTTCCAGCAGCCGCTCCACGGCGCGTTTCTGGGATTGCAGCGCGTCGAGCCGCCGCATGCCCGTCAGGACGTCGAAATAGCGTCGGGCGATGCGCAGCGCGGCCTGCTGTTCGGCGATGGTCCAGGCCGCCTCGGCCTGCATGGAGGCATGGCGCAATTGCCGCGCCTGGGCGTCGCGCCCCAGGTCGATCAGGGGCTGGCGCAACTGGACGCCGTATTCCGATCGGGCGCCATTGCGGATCGACGTGTCGAAATCCGCTCCGTCCATGGCGCCGAGTCCGGCCGCCGAGAAATGGGCGCCCCGGGTCTGGCTTTCCTGGGTTGCGCGTCCCACGGAAACCTGGGCCTCCAGCGTGGGGCGCCAGAGGCTGTCCGCCTGGTCGGCGCGCGCCTGGCCCGCCAGCAGGCCCTGGCGGGCCTCGGCGAGTTCCGGGTCGTGCGTTTGCGCGGCCTGCCAGGCCTGGAGCAGGTCGGTCGCCCGGGCGCCCGGCGCGCAGGCGAGCGCCAGCGCGGCCGCCAGCGCGAGCGCGATGCGACGCATGGATGGCGCCATCAGTCGCCCCGGCGCGCGCCCAGGCGGTGCATGATGCGCTCCAGCAGGCACCATTTGGTCACGCCGCTTTGCAGGATGTTCAGGCCGACGAAAACCGTGAAGGCCAGCCACCACTGGCTGTGGAACCAGGGGCTGGCGGGGGCGCCCAGCAGCAGCGACAGCAGGATGAAGAGGCCCGCGAGGACGCGGACGAGTTGCCAGGAAGTCATGAGGGGTCTCCTTGAGGAACGAGGGTGTGGGCGCGCCTGTGGAAGGCGCTGAAAAAAAGGACCGGGATGATGAGCAGCGTCAGCGCCGTGGAGATGGCGATGCCCGAAATCAGGGCGATCGCCAGGCCGCTGAAGATCGGATCGTCCAGGATGAAGAAGGCGCCCAGCATCGCGGCCAGGCCGGTCAGCAGGATGGGCTGGGCGCGGGTGGCCGCGGACTCCACGACCGCCTGCGCGAAGCCGGATCCTTCGCGCAGGCGCATCAGGATGAAGTCCACCAGCAGGATGGAATTGCGCACGATGATGCCCGCCAGGGCGATCATGCCGATCATGCTGGTGGCGGTGAACTGCTTGCCCATCAGGGCGTGGCCCGGCATCACGCCGATCAGCGTGAGGGGGATGGGCGCCATGATGATGAGCGGCATCAGGTAGGAGCCGAAGTGCGCGACCACGAGCAGATAGATCAGCAGCAGGCCCACCGCGTAGGCCAGCCCCATGTCGCGGAAGGTCTCGTAGGTGATCTGCCATTCGCCGTCCCATTTGATGGCGTAGCCGCCGTAGGCGTCCTCCGGCTGGTGGGTGAAGAATTCCGTCAGCGGCTGTCCATCGGGCGTTTTCAGCCGTTTCAGGGCCGCGCGCGCCGCGAACATGCCGTACAGCGGACTGTCGATCCGTCCGGCCATGTCCGCGGTCACGTACTGGACCGGCAGCAGATCCTTGTGATGGATCGGCTGTTCCCGCGTGGTCCGGATTTCCCGGACCAGTTCTCCGATCGGCGCCATCGCGCCGTCCGCGGCCCGGACGGGCAGGCGCAGCAGCGCGCCGGGATCCCCCTGATATTCCGGCGGCAGGCCCAGCACGATGGCCGTGGGCCGGGAGTGGCCGTCGCGCAGGATGCCGACGCGCATGCCGCTCAATCCGGCCTTCAGGGTCTGGATGACGGCTTCCTGCGAAACGCCCGCCTGGGCCGCGCGTTCGCGGTCCACGGCCAGCACGATCCGTGGGGCGGAGGCCATGCGGCTGTCGTCGATGTCCACCATGCCCTCGGTCCGTTCGAACACCTTGCGCACGGCGCCGGCCAGTTCATGTCGTCCGGCCGGGTCCGGGCCGTAGATTTCCGCCACGATGGGCGCCTGGACGGGAGGGCCCGGAGGCACTTCGACGACCTGGATGTCGGCGCCGAGGCGGGAGGCCGTTTCCCGCAGAATCGGCCGGATGCGCATGGCGATGTCGTGGCTTTGTGCGTCCCGCCCGGACTTGTCCACCAGGTTGACCTGGATGTCGCCGAGCGCCGGGTCGCGCCGCAGGTCGTACTGGCGGACCAGGCCATTGAAGTTGATGGGCGAGGCCGTGCCGGCGTAGGTCTGGATGTCGGTGACTTCGGGCTCGGCCAGGACCCGGTCGCCGAGCGCCTGCAAGACGGCGTTGGTCCGTTCCAGCGGGGTGCCGGCCGGCATCCTGACCATGACCTGGAACTCGGACTTGTTGTCGAACGGCAGCATTTTCAGTTCCACCCAGCCGAGCACGGGCATCAGCATCGACCCGAGGACCAGACCCAGGGTGGCCAGGCCCAGCCAGACGCGGTTGCGCCCGGCGCGGGGCGCCGTCAGAAAGGGCGCCATCAGGCGCTGGAAGAACCGCGGCGCGCGGCCGGGGCCCGCGTGTGGGCGGGCCGGCGCGCTCATGCGCTTGGCCAGCCAGGGGGTCAGCGTCAGGGCGATGCCCAGGGAGATCAGCATGCCCATGCTGGCGTTGATCGGGATCGGGCTCATGTAGGGGCCCATCAGGCCCGTGACGAAGGCCATGGGCAGCAATGCGGCGATGACGGTGAAAGTGGCCAGGATGGTCGGGCCGCCGACTTCGTCCACGGCCATCGGGATGCGGTGCGCCGCGGGGCGTCCGGGATGCAGGCCGGCATGCCGGTGGATGTTCTCGACGACGACGATGGCGTCATCCACCAGGATGCCGATGGAGAAGATCAACGCGAACAGCGAAACCCGGTTCAGGGTGAATCCCCAGGCCCAGGAGGCGAACAGGGTGGTGGCCAGGGTCAGGCCGACCGCCAGGCCGACGATGACGGCTTCACGCCAGCCCAGAGCCAGCAGGACCAGCAGGACCACCGACAGGGTGGCGAAGATCAGTTTGTGGATGAGCGTCCCGGCCTTTGCGTCGGCGGTGGCTCCGTAATTGCGGGTTTCCGTGACCTGGACGTCGGGCGGAATGAGGGCGTTGCGCAGTTCGTCCACGCGGCGCATCAGGGCGTTGGACACGTCGATGGCGTTTTCGCCGGGCTTCTTCGTGATGGCGAGCGTCACGGCGGTCTCGGCGTCCCCGCCGCGCCCGGCCGCGCGGTAGCCGACGTAGCTGTCGGGGGGCGGCGGCCCTTCTTCGACGCGGGCGATTTCCCGCAGGCGCACGGGACGCCCGTCGCGGCGCGCCACGATCAGTTCGGCGACGTCCTCGACCGAATGCAGGAACTGGCCCGCGTCCACCGTCAGGCTCCGGTTGGCGGCGATCCAGTCGCCCGCGTGCAGGCGATGATTGGCGTCGTCCAGGATCCGGGCGATGTCCTGGGTCGTCACGCCGGCGGCCGCCATGCGGCCGGCATCCAGGTTCACGCGGACCGTGTTGTCGGCTCCGCCGATCAGCCAGACGTCGCGCGTGCCGGGGACGCGTTTCAGTTCGGGCTCGATGCCGCGGGCGATCCATTCCAGGTCGCGCGGGGATTTGTCCGCGGCGTGCAGCGTCAGCGCGACGATGGGGACGTCGTCGACGCCGCGCGGCCGGACCACGGGCGGCTGGATGCCGAGCCCCGGCGGCATCCAGGCGGACGATTCCGTCCGCAGCGTGTCGTGCAGGCGCACCAGCGCCTCGGTGCGCGGGATGCCGACCTCGAACTGGACGGTCAGCACGGCCTGTCCGGGCATGGACATCGATGTGACGTGCTCGGTGCCTTCCATCCGGGCCAGGATGCGTTCTCCGGGCGTGGCGATGACGCGCTCGACGTCTCCGGACGAGGCTCCCGGCCATGCCACCATGATCGTGGCCATGGTGACGTCGATCTGGGGCTCTTCCTCGCGGGGCGTGACCGCGAGCGCGAACAGTCCGGCCAGCAGCAGGGCCAGCGCGAGCAGGGGCGTCAGGCGGTTGTCCTGGAACAGGGCCGTGATGCGCCCGGCGATACCCGGCGTCGTGGTCTTCATGGCCTGCGGTCTTCCAGAGACATGCTGCCCGGTTCCGGCACGATGGATTCTCCTTCGACCAGTCCGCTCAGGATTTCGACGCGGTCGCCGTCCCGCGATCCCGGACGGACCTGGCGCAGGCGGGGCATGCCGTTCGCGTCCAGCACGTAGACGCCGGACAGATCGCCTCGGCGGACCACGGCGCCGGCCGGCACCCACAGGCGGATGCGGGTGGTGCCATCGAGGTCGATCCCGATGCGCACCGGCGTGCCGGGCGCGGGGCCGCGCACGCCGGGCGGCAGGGCCAGCCGGATGGTGCCGGTCAGGCTGGCGGCGTCCCGCGCGGGCAGGACCTGGACGGGCAGGGTCGCGGGCAGATCGGGAAAGCCCGGGGGCCATTCGACGTGAGCGCGGGGCGCCAGCTGGCCGATGTGGCGCTGGGGCACGGCGGCCTGGATCCTCAGCGCGCCTGGATCGAAGAGCGTGGCCAGCGGCTGGCCCGGCATGACCATGTCGCCCGGATGGGCGTCCAGGCGGCCGATCAGGCCGTCGTGCGGCGCCCTGAGCGTGAAGTGGTCGTGGTGGGTCTGCGCGGCCGCCGCCTGGGCGTGCCGGGCCGCGGCCTGCGCCCGGGCCGTTTCCGCGCGGGCCCGGGCCTGCTGGTAGGCGGCCTGGCTGATGTAGCGCTGCGCGTACAGGGTTTCACGGCGCCGCAGTTCGGTCTGCGCCAGGGCGAGTTCCGCGTCCGCTTCGCGGATCAGGGCCTGGGCCGCCCGCTGCGCCTGTCCGGCTTCCTGGCCGTCCAGGCGCAGCAGCACCTGCCCGGCATGGACCGCGTCGCCGGCCTGGATGTTCACGGCGGTGACCGTTCCGGTCACCTGGGCCGCCAGCGTGGCTTCGCGGATGGCCTGGATCGTGCCGTCGAGATTCAGGCGGTCGGGGGCTGACAGGGCGCTGACCTGGACGGCCCGCGGCGGAGGAAGGGCCTGGGCGGCCAGCGCGGTCCCCGCGCATAGCAGGCCGAACCCGGCCCAAAGGACGAACCGGGAGGGGGCGGGCCGGGCGGATGAGGGCGGACGGTGTGCGGACATGGTTCCCGTGTCTTCGGTGGATACGGCATCGGATTCGATGTTATTATTTAACTAATCACGCAAATAGTCAATTAGACACATCATTGATCTGTCGGGATCAGCGGGATACACTCATGGTTCGTCCGTCATTCTGTGAGTTTTCAGGAATGGGACATCTGCCCCCCGAAGTGCTCGAGCCGGTCGCGGCCTATTTCCGGGCGCTGTCCGAACCGACCCGGCTGCACATCCTGAGCCTGCTGCGCCAGGGCGAATACAACGTGGGCGACCTGGCGCTGGAATGCGACTACACGGCGGCGAACATTTCCCGCCACTTGTCCGTGCTGAAGAAGCACGGGCTGGTCGCGCGCGAGGCCCGCGGCAACAGCGTCTACTACCGGATCGCCGATCCCTCGGTCAATGCCCTGTGCGATCTCGTCTGCGGCAGCATCCTGCGGCAGATCGAGCAGTCGGCCGCGCAGCGGGCGGCCTTCGCCGCGCTGCGCGAAGACCTGCCCGACCCCCTCCCCGACTTTTCTCGAAAGGAGTCCTCATGAAAGTCAATATCGGCACGATCGACCGCATCCTGCGCCTGGTCCTCGGCCTCGTCCTCATCGTGCTGGCCGCCAACGGCACCATCGGCTGGTGGGGCTGGCTGGGCCTGGTGGCGGTGGCCACGGCCCTGTTCCGCTTCTGCCCGCTGTACATGCTGCTGGGCGTCAACACCTGCCCGCTGAAATCCCGGAATTGATCGTTCCGGCCGGTCGCGGCCTCCCGCTCCTTGAGACGGGGACCGCGTACCGGGTCAGGCGCGCCGCCGGATCAGCACCGATCCCCAGGCCAGCCCCAGGATCGCGGCCGTCAGCGAACCCAGCAGCACGCCCAGCTTCGCGGCGGCCAGCAGGCCTTCGTCGGCGAAGGCCAGCATGGCGATGAAAATCGACATCGTGAAGCCGATCCCCGCCAGCAAGCCGATCAGGCACACGCCGCCCCAGGTCACCCCGGGCGGCAGACGGCACCAGCCCAGGCGGACCACCAGCCAGCTTGCACCGATCACGCCGGCCGCCTTGCCGGCCACCAGCGCCACGGCCACGCCGGCCATCACCCATTGCGGACCCGGCAGGGACAGGTCCACGCCGTCGAGGGTGACTCCGGCATTGGCCAGCGCGAACAGCGGCATGATCCCGAAGGCCACCCAGGGGTGCAGCGCCGCCTGCACCCGCACGACCGGCGGCCGCATTTCACGCTGGGCCAGGCGCAGCTGCCGGAGCGGTCCGGCCAGTTGGCCGACGTCCGGGGCCGTCCCTGCATTCCGGCCGAGCAGGTCGCCGATCGAGCGCGACAGCGCATCCAGCGGCTGTTCGCGCATGGGGATCGAGCGCACCGGCGTCATCAGGCCCAGGACCACGCCGGCCAGGGTGGGGTGGGCGCCGGTGATCAGCAGGCCGCTCCAGACGACCGCGCCCGGGATCACGTAGGCCAGGGCCGAGCCGGCGCCGATGCGCTGCAGGCCGACGACCATCAGGATGCCCAGGATCGCCACCAGGAAGCCGCCGTACTGCAGCCCGCCGGAATAGAAGAAAGCGATGATCAGCACCGCGGCGATGTCGTCGATGATGGCCAGCGCCAGCAGGAACACGCGGACGTTGCCCGGGATCGAGCGGCCCAGCAAGGCCAGCACCCCGACGGCGAAGGCGATGTCGGTGGCGGTCGGGACCGCCCAGCCCTGGAGGCTGGCGGGATCGGTGTTGAGCGCGGTATAGATGAGCGCCGGGACGGCCACGCCTCCGAGGGCCGCGGCCAGGGGCAGGCCCGCCTGGCGCAGGCTGCTGAGCGCGCCTTCGTGGATCTCGCGCCGGATTTCCATGCCGACGACCAGGAAGAACACCGTCATCAGGGCGTCGTTGATCCAGAAATGCAGGGATTGCGAAAAGACGAAGTCCCCCAGTCCGATGGACAGGGGCGCGTGCCAGATCGCATGGTAGCTGGGGGCCAGCGGGGAATTGGCCCAGATCAGGGCGCCGGCGGCCGCCAGCAGGAGGATGGCGCCGCTGACGGCCTCGATGTGGAGAAAGCGTTCGAGCGTGGCGAAGGCGCGCTCGGCGAGCAGCTGGGCACGCGGGATCTCGTGCGACGGGGTCCGGGACATGGTCGTGGGTTTCCTGCGTGGCGGCCCGACCAGCGCGTTGTCCTGTCCCGCCGCACGATGCGGCTAACACCCGGAACCCGTGATTCTACAGGATCCGGAGGAGAGCCCATCTCACCCCTCGGGCAAGGGGGCGGCCGCGTCCAGCAGCCGTTTCAGCGTGCGCGGGCTGACCCCGTAATGGGCCGCGACCTGCGCGGGCGGATGGCCCGCGTCGATCATGGCCCGGGCCTGCAGGCACTGCGGGGGGCTCAGGGAAGGGGGGCGCCCCAGGCGGATCCCGCGGGCCCGGGCGGCGGCCATGCCGGCGCGGGTGCGTTCGCCGATCAACGCGCGTTCGAACTCGGCCAGGGCGGCCATCATGTGGAACACCAGCTTGCCGCCGGGGGAGTCGATGTCGATCTGTTCGCACAGCGAGCAGAAGCGCACGCCGCGGCGCCCGAGCTGTTCGAGCAGGGAAATCAGGCCGCCGAGCGAGCGTCCCAGCCGGTCCAGGCGCCAGACGATCAGCTTGTCGCCCCTGACCAGGGATTGCAGCAGGCGTCCCAGGCCCTCGCGCCGCATCGTGGCGCCGGAGACGCCGTGATCCTGGTAGATCGTCTTGCAGCCGGCCTCGCGCAATGCCTGCAGCTGCAGGCCCAGGTGCTGTTCGTCGGTCGAGACCCGGGCGTAGCCCACGAGCCTGCCTTCGGGGGTGGAGGAAGAGGTTTTCATGTCGCGACCTATTGCTCGGCGGGATAGGGCGCCCCGGTGGAACTGGGCAGGGATGATCTCCCACCCGATGATTTGGCATCCACGGATAAAAAATTTAATGTTTCTAATTAAATAATTCAAACACTTGTCTGTTGATGTTTATAGCGTTTGCGCATTGAAAGATCAGCGAATATTGGGGTTTTGGTTTGACAATAAAGGAACCTTTCCGGCCTTCCGGAAAAGGGCGCTTCCGGTCCGCGGCCGGTCCATTCCGATGATCCGGGAGGCGCCGGTCCGCGGGCCGCGATCCGGATCGCCCATCTGCTCGAGATCGCCGCCCTGCAGGGCGTGTCCAGTCATGCGGGCATCCTGCGCCGGCTGGGCGCGCGTCTGGCCTGCCGCGGCATACCCGGCGAAGCGATCGATCTGAATGGGCAGTCGCTCGAACTCGACCTGGCGAGGGCCTGGCCCTTCAGCGGCGCCGCCACGCCCCGGCGGGTGGATCAGTTCTGGCGCGGCCTGCGAGCGGACCTGGACCGCGACCCCGTCGAATGCGGCGCCTTGCGGTTCTATCCTTCGGTCCACATGGATCTGTGGGGGCTGGGCCCGGGACTGGATCTGCGGGACGAGGCGCCGCCAGCCGCCGGCGCCTACGCGGGGCTCGCGCATCAGCGCCTGGGAACAGACCTGAGACTGGCCGCGCAGTGGTTGGACGACCTGCGCGGCGACCGCCTGGCGCTGGCCTTCCGGCCTGTGCGCCGCGCCGTCCCGGCAGGCTCCGGAGGCGTGGACGGCCACCCGCCGGCACGCCGTCCGGGGTCCCGTCTGGACTATTTCCTGGCCCTGCCGCGGCGCCTGGCCGACCCGGACGCCCCGGCCGCCGAGGCGTTCCAGGCGCTGGAACGGCTGGGGCTGATCCGGCGGCTGGACTGGAGCGTGCTCTGGACGCTGATCAGCCTGCTGGAGATCGATCCGGCCCGCCGGGTAGGGTGCGCCCTTTCGGCCGCGACGTTCCGGCTCGACGCCTATTGGCGCGAACTGTCGAGCTACCTGGGCGGGCGTCCGTCACTGGCGCAGCGCTTGTCCATCGAACTGCCCGGGCCCAGAGCCCATGCGCAGGCGGGGCCGGCCGACGCATTGGCGCGCGAATTGGAAGCCCTGGGCGTGTCCGTGCTGGTCCGCGACGCGCCGGACGCCGGTGCGCGCGGTCCGGGGACGGCCGAATTGCTGCCGGCCTGGTGCGGACCGGTGCCGTGCCTCGTCTCAGATCGGGCTTCCGAGTACGGCGGCGTCTGAGCATCGAGGTCGCCGACCGGGATCCGGGGCGCGGATCCGGCCGGCGGTGTCCGTCTTCAGTTCCCCAGCCGCGCCCGCTGCGCCCGGACCCGTTCCAGGGTCTCGCCGAACTGGGCCAGGCGGGCCTTTTCCTGTTCGACCACCGCCGCCGGGGCGCGCTCGACGAAGCTGGCGTTCGACAGCTTGCCGGAGGCCTTGGCGATTTCCCTGTCCAGGCGGTCGATTTCCTTGTCCAGGCGGGCACGCTCGGCGTCCAGGTCGATCTCCACGTGCAGCATCAGCTGCGTGGTGCCGACCACCTGGACGGGCGCGCCCACGTCCGGCAGATGCTCCACGGCCTGGACGCTTTCCAGGCGCGCCAGCGCCACCAGGTAGGGCGCCAGTTCGTCCAGCCCGGCCTCGGCGCCCTGGACCAGCAGCGGCACGCGCTGGCCCGGCGCCAGGCCCATTTCCCCGCGCAGGGCGCGGATCGCGTCGGTCAGCGATTTCAGCGCGGTCATGCGCCCGGCGGCGTCCGCGTCGCGCAGGTCGTCGCGGGCGGCCGGCCAGGGCTGGACGCTGATGCTGGCGGGCGTGTCCACTGCGCGAACGCCGGCCGCCACCGATACCTTCTGCCAGAGTTCCTCGGTGATGAAGGGCATGATCGGATGGACCAGGCGCAGCAGGGTTTCCAGCACGTGGATCAGGGTGCGGCGCGTGGCGGCCTGCTGCACGGCATCGCCCGTCTGCAGGCGCACCTTGGCCAGTTCCACGTACCAGTCGCAGTATTCGTCCCAGATGAAGTGGTACAGGCGGTCGGCGATCTGGTCGAAGCGGTATTGGGCGAAGCCGGCGTCGACTTCGTCGATCAGCCGCTGCAGGCCGTCGATGATCCAGCGGTCGGCAAAGGACAGGTCGCCCGGGCGGGCCTGGCCCAGTTCGTGGCCTTCGACGTTCATCAGCACGAAGCGCGTGGCGTTCCAGAGCTTGTTGCAGAAGTTGCGGTAGCCTTCGCAGCGCTTCAGGTCGAAGTTGATGTTGCGCCCCAGCGTGGCGTAGGCCGCCATGGTGAAGCGCAGCGCATCGGCGCCGTAGGCCGGGATGCCGTCCGGGTAATCCTTGCGGGTGCGCTTGCGGATCGCGTCGGCCTGCTTGGGGTTCATCAGCCCCGAGGTGCGCTTGGCGATCAGCGGGTCCAGGTCGATGCCGTCGATCAGGTCCACCGGGTCGATGGTATTGCCCTTGGACTTGGACATCTTCTTGCCTTCCATGTCGCAGACCAGGCCGTGGACGTAGACCGTGCGGAATGGCACCTGGCCGGTGTGGTGCATGCTCATCATGATCATGCGGGCCACCCAGAAGAAGATGATGTCGAAGCCCGTGACCAGCACGCCGGACGGCAGGTAGCGTTCCAGGTCGGGCGTTTGGTCGGGCCAGCCCAGGTCGGTGAAGGGCACCAGGGCGGACGAGAACCAGGTATCGAGCACGTCGGGATCGCGCACGAGCGGGCCTTCCACGCCGGCCGCACGGGCCTGGCGTTCGGCGTCTTCGGCCGAGCGGGCGACGAAGATGCGGCCGTCGGGCGCGTGCCAGGCGGGGATCTGGTGGCCCCACCACAGCTGGCGCGAAATGCACCAGTCCTGGATCTTTTCCAGCCACTGGTTGTAGGTGACGGTCCAGTTTTCCGGAACGAACTTCACGCGGCCGTCGGCCACCACGTCCAGGGCCACCTGGGTGATGCTCTGGCCGGGATGCAGGCTGCCCTCGGGCGCCGGCTTGCTCATCGCCACGAACCACTGGTCGGTGAGCATGGGTTCGATCACGCTGTTGGTGCGGTCGCCGCGCGGCACCATGAGTTTGTGGGCGCGCACCTGCCGCAGCAGACCCTGGGATTCCAGGTCGGCGACGACGCGCTCGCGGGCCTCGAAGCGGTCCAGGCCACGGTAGGCCTCGGGGGCCTGGTCGCTGATCTTCGCATCCAGCGTCAGCACGCTGATCATGTCCAGGCCGTGGCGCTGGCCGACGGCGTAGTCGTTGAAGTCGTGCGCGGGGGTGACCTTGACCACGCCCGTGCCGAATTCGCGGTCCACGTAGTCGTCGGCGATGACGGGAATCTTGCGCCCGACCAGGGGCAGGACGACGCTGCGGCCGATCAGGTGGGCGTAGCGTTCGTCCTCGGGATGCACCATCACGGCGACGTCGCCCAGCATGGTTTCCGGGCGGGTGGTGGCGACCACCAGATGGGTCAGCCCGTCCACGGGCTCGGCCAGCGGATAGCGGATTTCCCACATGTGGCCGTCCTCTTCCGTGCTGACGACCTCCAGGTCGGACACCGCCGTGCCCAGTACCGGGTCCCAGTTCACCAGGCGCTTGCCGCGGTAGATCAGGCCCTGTTCGTACAGGCGCACGAAGACCTCCACCACGCCGCGCGACAGGCGCTCGTCCATGGTGAAGTATTCGCGCGACCAATCGCAGGACGAACCCAGGCGGCGGAACTGGCCGGTGATGGTGCTGCCGGACTGTTCCTTCCAGGCCCAGACGCGTTCCAGGAATTTTTCCCGTCCCAGGTCGTGGCGCGACACGCCCTGGGCGTCGAGCTGGCGTTCCACCACGATCTGGGTGGCGATCCCGGCATGGTCCGTGCCGGGGATGAAGGCCGTGTCGTCGCCGCGCATGCGGCGATAGCGGATCAGACCGTCCATGACGGTCTGATTGAAAGCGTGCCCCATGTGCAGGGTGCCGGTCACGTTGGGCGGCGGAAACTGGATGGCGAAGGCTTCCGGGGCGCGGCCTGCGGCGGGCTCGGTATGCTGGCCCGCGGCGAACAGACCGCGGCGATTCCATTCTTCATACCAGCGGGACTCGATATCCTTGGGTTCGAAACTTTTGGGCAGGGACGGGGAGGCGGGATCGCTCATGGGTTTTTCTTGGCAGGGGGCCGGCGACGAAAAAACGATCATTTTAGGCGCATGGCGAGAAAACCGCCCATGGTAAAATGCGCGGTTGACCACAAGACCCGATCACCGGCCCGATCCGTCGGGGCGGCCGCGGCGGTGTCATTCCACATTTTCACCGGAAAACCCTGTTTTCCATTCCCTACCGGAAACTTTCATGGCTATTGAACGCACCCTTTCCATCATCAAGCCCGACGCCGTCGCCAAGAACGCCATCGGCGAGATCGTCTCCCGTTTCGAAAAGGCCGGCCTGACCGTGGTGGCCGCCCAGCTGCGCCAGCTCTCCCGCGGCGAAGCCGAACGCTTCTACGCCGTGCACAAGGAACGCCCCTTCTTCAAGGACCTGGTCGACTTCATGGTCTCGGGCCCGGTGTTCGTCCAGGTGCTGGAAGGTGAATCCGCCATCTCGAAGAACCGCGACCTGATGGGCGCGACCGATCCCAAGAAGGCCGCGCCGGGCACGATCCGCGCCGATTTCGCCGAGAGCATCGACGCCAATGCGGTGCACGGCTCCGATGCCCCGGAAACGGCGGCCGCCGAAATCGCCTTCTTCTTCCCCGAAAGCAACATCCACAGCCGCTGATTGCGGCACGAGTCCCGGCCGTGGCCGGGACTCCATGCAGAAAATACGCACATGTCCGGCGCCGAAACCACCAACATCCTGGGTCTGGACCCGGCCTCCCTCGAATCGCTCGTGGCGCAGTGGGGCGGCAAGCCCTTCCGTGCGCGCCAGCTGTCGCAGTGGGTGCACCAGCGCGGCGTCGACCGGTTCCAGGACATGAGCGACCTGGCCAAGGATTTCCGCGCCCGCCTGGAAGCGCATTGCGTCGTGCAGGCGCCCCCCCTGAACCTGGAAAAACGCTCCGCCGACGGCACCCGCAAGTGGCTGTTCGACATGGGCCTGGGCAATGCCATCGAGACCGTCTTCATTCCCGAAGACGACCGCGGCACGCTGTGCATTTCCAGCCAGGCCGGCTGCACCGTGGCCTGCCCGTTCTGCTCCACGGGCTACCAGGGCTTCAGCCGCAACCTGACCACCGCCGAGATCGTCGGCCAGCTCTGGTACGCGAACCGCGCCCTGCGCGCCGACCCGGCGGCCGCGCGGCTGGGCGCCCCGGCGGACGAAACCCACCGGGCCGTCAGCAACGTGGTCATGATGGGCATGGGCGAGCCCCTGCTGAACTACGACCAGGTGCTGGGCGCCCTGCGCCTGATGCTGGACGATCATGCCTACGGCCTGTCGCGCCGCCGCGTGACCGTGTCCACGTCCGGTGTGGTTCCCATGATGGACCGCCTGGCGCGCGACTGTCCGGTGGCGCTGGCGGTGTCGCTGCATGCGCCCAACGACGAACTGCGCGACCGGCTGGTGCCGCTGAACCGCAAGCACCCGCTCGATGAACTGCTGGACGCCTGCAACCGCTACCTGGAGCATGCGCCGCGCGACTTCATCACCTTCGAATATATTATGCTCGACGGGGTGAACGACGCCGACGAGCATGCACGCCAGCTGATCGAGGTGGCGAAACGCGTGCGCTGCAAGTTCAACCTGATTCCCTTCAATCCCTTTCCGCAGTCCGGCCTGCGGCGTTCCCCGGCGGCGCGCATCCGCCTGTTCTCCCAGCAACTGATCGACGCAGGGCTGGTGGTGACGGTCCGCAAGACGCGCGGCGACGACATCGACGCCGCCTGCGGCCAGCTGGCGGGGGAAGTCCGCGACCGGACGCGCATTACAGAACGGTTGCCCGACCGGGCCAAGATCGTCATACGCAAAAAGGAGCATGGATGAGCGAAACCTCCCCTCTGGGGCTGCGGCGCCAGGATGCGGTTCAGGATCAGGATGCGCTGTCGCTGGGTGATGCGCTGAGGGCCATGCGCGAGACGCGCGGCCTGTCGTTGTCCGAAGTCTCCGCACGCATCAAGTATTCCTCGGTGCAGCTGGGCTACCTGGAAGCCTGCGACTGGTCGCGGCTGCCAGAAGGCGTGCCCCTGCGCGGGCTGGTGCGCAACTATGCGCGCTTCCTGGAAACCGACGTGGATGCCGCCCTGAAGCTGCTCGACGAGGCGGTCGGGCCGACCCGGCCCAGGCCCGCCGTGACGGCCCTGGGCGCGCGGCGCGCCCTGCAGCAGGCCGACATGACGCCCAAGGGCGAGCCGGCGCATCGCACCTGGGCCTGGCTGTTGCTGATCCTGCTGCTGTTCTGCGTGATCGGCGTGTATGCGGTCAACCGCGGCTGGGTGCCCGACGAATGGCTGGTGTTCGATTGGCTGAGGGCCTTGCGTCAATGACCGTTCCTTCCGTGAATCCCGAGCCGGCCGCCGCTCCCCGGCGGCCAACCCGCGCCGTCGCCGTGCGCTGGGGCGGCCACACGGTCCAGGTGGGCGGCGCCGCGCCGGTCGTGGTGCAGTCCATGACCAATACCGACACGGCCGATCCCCGGGCCACCGCGCAGCAGGTGCGCGAGCTCTGGCGGGCCGGTTCGGAACTGGTGCGTGTCACCGTCAACACCCCCGAGGCCGCCGCCCAGGTCGCCGCCCTGCGCGACGAACTCGACCGCATGAACGTGCCGGTACCCCTGGTGGGCGACTTCCACTACAACGGCCACAAGCTGCTGACCCAGTTTCCGGATTGCGCGCAGGCGCTGTCCAAGTACCGCATCAATCCCGGCAACATGGGCGGCGGCAAGCGCCGCGACGACAATTTCGCGCAGATGATCGAGGTCGCCTGCCGCCACGACAAGCCGATCCGCATCGGTGTGAACTGGGGCAGCCTGGATCACGAACTGCTGGCGCGGATGATGGACGAGAACGCCGCCCGGCCCGTGCCCTGGTCGGCCAATGCCGTGATGCGCGAAGCCCTGGTGGTCTCGGCCATCAGCAATGCCGAGCGCGCCCAGGAACTGGGCCTGCGGGGCGATGCCATCGTGCTGTCCTGCAAGGTCAGCCATGTCCAGGACCTGATCGCCGTCTACCGCGATTTGTCGCGCCGCTGCGACTATCCCCTGCACCTGGGCCTGACCGAGGCCGGGATGGGCTCCAAGGGCATCGTCGCCTCCACGGCGGCCCTGGCGGTCCTGCTCCAGGAAGGCATCGGCGACACGATCCGCATCTCGCTCACCCCCGAGCCCGGCGGCGATCGCAGCCGCGAAGTCGTCGTCGCCCAGGAAATCCTGCAGACCATGGGCCTGCGGGCCTTCACCCCGATGGTCGTGGCCTGTCCGGGCTGCGGGCGTACCAGCAGCACGGTGTTCCAGGAACTGGCGGCCAGCATCCAGGCCTACCTGCGTGCCCAGATGCCGGTCTGGAAGACCCGTTACCCGGGTGTTGAGAACATGCACGTCGCCGTCATGGGCTGCGTCGTCAATGGGCCGGGCGAGAGCCGCCATGCGGACATCGGCATCAGCCTGCCGGGCACGGGCGAAGTGCCGTCCGCGCCGGTGTACGTGGATGGCGAGCGCACCGTGACACTCAAGGGCGATCATATCGCCGAGGAATTCCAGGCCATCGTCGAGAACTACGTGGCCCGGCGCTATGGGCAGGAGCAGGGCGCCGAGCCCCCGCGCCGCCCGGGCGTCGTGGCGCGCCACACAAACTGAATCCATGTCCGAATTCAAGAAAGTCGCCGGCCTGACCGGCATGAAGGATGCCTTGCCGCCGGAAACGGCGCGTTGGGAACGGCTCGAGTCCATCGTGCGCGACTGGCTGGCCAGCTACGGCTACCAGAACCTGCGCACGCCGGTGCTGGAACACACGCGCCTGTTCGCGCGCGGCATCGGCGAAGTCACCGACATCGTCGAGAAAGAAATGTATTCTTTCGTCGACCCCCTGAACGACGAGCGCCTGACGATGCGGCCCGAGTTCACCGCCGGCATCGTCCGCTCGGTGATCGAGCATAATTTCCTCTACGACCGGCCGCGCCGCGTCTATGCGATGGGGCCGGTGTTCCGGCACGAGCGCCCGCAGCGCGGCCGCTATCGCCAGTTCCACCAGATCGACGTCGAAGCCCTGGGGTTCCCCGGCCCCGACGTGGACGCGGAGCTGATCGTGATGCTGGCGCGCCTGTGGCGCCTGCTGGGCCTGCAGGACATCCGCCTGGAACTCAATTCCCTGGGCCAGGCCGAAGAGCGCGCCGCCCACCGTGCGGCCCTGGTGGCCCACCTCGAGAAACATGCCGACGTGCTCGACGAGGAAGCGCGCCGCCGCATGTACAGCAACCCGTTGCGCGTGCTGGACACCAAGAATCCGGCCATGCAGGACATGGCCAACGCCGCCCCGCGCCTGTTTGATTTCCTGGGGGAAGAATCCCTGGCGCACTATCGGGGCTTGTGCGACCGGCTCGACGACGCCGGAATTTCCCATACGCTCAATCCGCGCCTGGTGCGCGGGCTGGATTATTACAACCTGACGGTGTTCGAATGGGTCACGGACCGCCTGGGCGCCCAGGGCACGGTCTGCGGCGGCGGACGCTATGACGGCCTGATCGAGCTGCTGGGCGGCAAGCCGGCGCCGGCGGTGGGCTTCGCCATCGGCATGGAACGTCTGCTCGATCTCTGGCAGCAGGACGCGCCCGACCAGGATCCGGCCGAGTGCCAGGTCTACCTGGTTCACCAGGGCGAAGCCGCCCAGCGCCGCGCAGCGCAGCTCGCCGAGTCCCTGCGCGACGCCGGGCTGCGGGCACTTGTCCATGCCGGTTCGACTGGGTTTAAATCACAGTTCCGCCGGGCCGACGCCAGCGGCGCAGTGGCCGCCGTCGTCATCGGCGGAGACGAACTGGCCTCCGGCCAGGCTACGGTGAAATGGCTGCGCACCGGCGCGGCCGGCGACGGACAGCAGGAATCGGTCGCCTTCGACCGGCTGGCCGAGCAACTCCAACAAAGGATCTGAACACAGGCATGGCATACGATCTCGAAGAACAGGAAAAAATCGACGCGCTGAAGGCCTGGTGGGAACGCTACGGCACGCTCACCATGGCCCTGGTCTTCGCCGTGCTGGCCGTGTTCGCCGGCTGGCGCGGCTGGCAGTGGTACCAATCGCATCAGGCCAATCAGGCCATGGGCTACTACGAGGCGCTCGAAGCCGCCGCGGCCCAGCCGGGCGATGATGCCGTGGCCCGCATCAAGGCAGCCAGCGCGGCCCTGCGCGACGATTACGCCGGTTCCGGCTATGCCGCGCGCGGCGTGCTGGTGGCGGCCTGGGCCCTGCAGCAGCGCAAGGACCTGGATGGCGCCCGCGAGCAGCTCGAATGGCTGGTGCGCGACGATACGGCCCCGGCGCTGCGCGCCGTGGCCCGCCTGCGCCTGGCCGGCGTGCTGCTGGCCCAGAAGCAATACGAACCCGCCCTGGCCCAGCTGCAGGGCACGCCGCCCGCCGGTTTCGCCAGCCTGTATGCCGACCGCCGCGGCGATATCCTGGCCGCCCAGGGCCAGAACGCCCAGGCTGTCCAGGCCTGGAAAGAGGCCCTGAAATCCCTGGGCGCAGACCCTGCGGCCCAGATCGTCCAGCTGAAAATCGATGCCCTGAACGGAGCCTGACCTCTCATGCGATCCACCTCCCGTCTGTTTCGTGCGGCGCTCGTCGGCCTGGTCGCCGCCGGGCTGTCCGGTTGCGGCCTGTTTTCCCATTCCGATGCCCGCTTCGACCCCGCGCCGCTGACCGACTACGCGCCCTCTCTGGCGGTGTCGGCGCGCTGGTCGGCCTCGATCGGCAGCGGGGGCGGCTATGGTTTCTCGCCCGAACTGGTGGGTGACACCCTGTATGCCGCGACGCCTTCCGGGGCCGTGGCGGCGGTGGATGCCTCCTCGGGTGCGTTGCGCTGGCGCATCGATGCCGGCCCGCTGTCCGCCGGGGCAGGCAGCGACGGAAGAGTGGTTGCCGTGGTCAGCCAGTCGGGCATGGTCATCGCCTACGACGCCCAGGGCAAGGAACTCTGGCGCAGCCAGGCCGCCAGCGCCGTCAACGTGCCGCCCACCGTGGGCAACGGCATTGTGGCCGTACGCACCACCGACTACCGAATCCAGGCCTTCGATGCGGCCTCCGGCAAGCTGCGCTGGAATGTCCAGCGCCCCGGGCCCGCGCTGGCGCTGCGCACCAGCATCCGCATGCTGTCGGTGCCCAACCTGCTGATCGCCGGCATGCCCAATGGCCGCCTGATGGTGATCGACGCAGCCTCCGGCGCCGTGCGCTGGGAAGGCACGGTCTCCACCTCGCGGGGTGCCTCCGATCTCGAACGCATCACCGACGTGGTCGGCGAACCCGTCGTCGCCGGCCCCCTGTTGTGCGGTGTCAGCTACCAGGGCCGCACGACCTGCTTCGACGTGTCCCAGGGCGGGCGCGCCGTCTGGTCCCAGGAAATCTCGTCCGCGACCGGCATGCACACCGATGGCCAGCGTCTCTATCTGGCCGATGCGCGCGATGTGGTTCACGCCCTCGACCTGAAGGATGGCCACGAGTTCTGGAAGCAGGGCGCGTTGCTCAACCGCCGCCTGGGTGCGCCCGCGCCGGCGGGTTCCGCCGTGGCCGTGGGCGACTACGAAGGCTACGTGCATTTCCTGTCGCGCGCCGACGGCACCCTGATGGCCCGGCTGCTGGTGGGCGGCGGGCCGGTCGTCTCCGCCCTGGTGTCCACTCCGCGCGGGGTGGTGGTCCAGACGGGCGATGGCAAGCTGATCCTGGTGGGCGTCGGTGGCTGATACTCGCTTCAAGCCGGTCGTGGCCCTGGTCGGGCGCACGAATGTCGGCAAATCGACCCTGTTCAACCGCCTGACGCGTTCGCGCGCGGCGCTGGTGGCGAACATCTCCGGGCTGACCCGCGACCGCCACTATGGCGAAGGGCGGGTGGGCGAATATCCTTACATCGTGGTCGACACCGGCGGTTTCGAGCCGGTCGCCACACGCGGCATCCTGGTCGAGATGGCCCGCCAGACGGCCCAGGCCATTGCCGAATCCGACGTGGTGATCTTCCTGGTGGATGGGCGCGAAGGCATCAACGCCCATGACCACGAGATCGCCCGCCTGCTGCGCAAATCCGGTCAGCGCGTGCTGCTGGCCGTGAACAAGGCCGAAGGCATGCGCCACCATGCCGACCTGGCCCAATTCCACGAACTGGGGCTGGGCGAGCCGCATCCGATCTCGGCAGCCCACGGCGACGGCGTGGCGGCCCTGGCCGACGAGGCGCTCGCCCCGCTGCTGGCCGAGCGTGCTGCGCAGGCCGGCGAGAGCCCCGAGGAAGCAAAAGACGGCGGCGAACCCGATCATCGCATCAAGCTCGCCATCGCCGGCCGGCCGAACGTCGGCAAGTCCACGTTGATCAACACCCTGGTGGGCGAGGACCGCGTCATCGCCTACGACCTGCCGGGAACCACGCGCGACGCCATCGAGATCGAATTCGAGCGTGGCGACCGTCGCTACACGCTGATCGACACCGCCGGCCTGCGCCGCCGGGGCAAGGTCTTCGAGACCGTGGAAAAGTTCTCGGTCATCAAGACGCTGCAGGCCATCGAGGCCGCCAACGTCGTGCTGCTGCTGATCGATGCGCGCGAAGGTATTTCCGACCAGGATGCCCACATCGCCGGTTTCATCACCGAGACAGGCCGCGCTCTGGTCGTGGGTCTGAACAAATGGGACGCGGTGGACCGCGAGCAGCGCGAATGGGTGCAGCGCGAGTACGACCGCAAGCTGCGTTTCCTGTCCTTCGCCCGCGTGCTGCACCTGTCGGCCCTGAAGGGGCAGGGTGTCGGCGCCGTGCTCAAGGCCGTGGACGCGGCCCATGCCGCCGCCTTCGCCAAGCTGTCCACCCCCAGGCTCACCCGTACCCTGCAGGCCGCCGTGGAGCAGCAGCCGCCACCGCGCAAGGGCATTTTCCGGCCGAAGATGCGCTACGCCCACCAGGGCGGCCAGAATCCGCCGCGCATCATCATCCACGGCAACGCCCTGGACGCGGTCCCGGATTCCTATCGCCGCTACCTCGAAGGCCAGTTCCGCGAAGCCTTCAAGCTCGCCGGCACGCCGCTGTCGGTGGAATTCAAATCTTCTCGCAATCCCTACCTGAAGGACGAGACGTGAGCACGCTCTGGAGCGATCACATCGCCAGCCTGGTTCCCTACGTGCCGGGCGAGCAGGCCCGCATCCCGAACCTGCTGAAGCTGAATACCAACGAGAATCCGTACGGGCCTTCGCCCAAGGCGATCGAGGCCATGCGCGCCGCCCTGTCCGACGACATGCGCCTGTATCCCGACTACCAGGCGCAGGGCCTGCGCGGCACGATTGCGCGCCGCTTCGGCCTGACGCCCGGGCAGGTGTTCCTGGGCAACGGCTCGGACGAGATCCTGGCCCATGTGTTCAACGCATTCTTCCTGCGCGGCGGACGGCCCTTGTGGCTGCCCGACGTGACCTACAGCTTCTACAAGACCTACTGCCGCCTGTACGACGTGCCGCACCGGCTGATTCCCCTCGACGAGGAATTCGTCCTGAGGGCCGGCGACTACACCCGGCCGGCCGATCCGGAACCCGCCGGCATCATCTTCGCCAATCCCAATGCACCCACCGGTCGCGCCCTGTCCCTGGACGAGATCGCGGCCATCGCACGGGCGCACCCCGACAGTGCCGTGGTGGTCGACGAGGCCTACGTGGATTTCGGCGCGGAATCGGCGGCCGCGCTGATCGGCGAATGCCCCAACATCCTGGTGATCCATACCTTGTCCAAGTCCCGCTCATTGGCGGGCCTGCGAGTGGGATACGCCCTGGGGCAGGCCGACCTGATCGCGGGCCTGACGCGGGTGAAGGACAGCTTCAATTCCTATCCCCTGGACCGCGTGGCCCTGGCCGGAGCCCAGGCGGCGATCGAAGACGAAGCCTGGTTCGACCGCACCCGGCGGGCCGTGATCGAAGCGCGCGAGCAACTGGCGCGCGACCTGGGCGACCTGGGGTTCGATGTCCTGCCTTCGCAGGCCAATTTCGTCTTCGCCCGGCATCCGGGCCGCGACGCGGCCGCGATCGCCGCCAGCCTGCGCGAGACCGGCATCCTGGTGCGGCATTTCCGCTCGCCGCGCATCGACCAGCACCTGCGCATCACCGTGGGCACGCCGGAACAATGCGCCCGCCTGTGCGCCGCGCTGCGCGCGCTGCCGCCGGCCTGAGCCGGCGCCGTCGCTGCAATGCATCAATATCGAAACGCATTAAAATAGATCCTCCACCATAACTTCAATAACCGGAGCCTCGGCCATGAGCAACAAAGGGCAAATTCTCCAAGACCCATTCCTGAACGCCTTGCGCAAGGACCACGTTCCAGTCTCGATCTACCTGGTCAACGGGATCAAGCTGCAAGGCCAGGTCGAGTCCTTCGATCAATACGTCGTGTTGCTGCGCAACACGGTCACCCAGATGGTCTACAAGCACGCCATTTCCACTGTCGTGCCTGCCCGTCCCGTTTCCTTCCAGGTGGACGACTCTGCCGAATAATTCGCCGCAGCCTCTCTTCCCGGCCCGCCGCGCGCCCTGCCGCGGCGGGCATTCGTTTTGTGGCCTGCGCCGCGTGACGGGCACGCTGCCATGAAGTCGCTCGTCATCAGCGTCGACCTGGGCGAACCCGACTACGCGGCCCATGCCGAGGAATTCCTGATGCTCGCGAGCGGGGCGGGCGCCGACATCGTCGAGGTGCTCACCGCCCGGCGCTCCCGGCCGGATGCCGCGGGCTTCATCGGTTCGGGCAAGATCGAGGAAGCCGCCGCCCTGGTCAAGGCCACCGGGGCAGAGGTGGTGCTGTTCGACCAGGCGCTCACGCCCGCCCAGCAGCGCAACCTGGAACGCCACTTCGAGGTTCGGGTCGTCGACCGGGTGGCCCTGATCCTAGACATCTTCGCCCTGCGCGCCAAGAGCCACGAGGGCAAGCTCCAGGTCGAGCTCGCCCAGCTGCAGCACCTGTCCACCCGGCTGACCCGGATGTGGACCCACCTGGAGCGCCAGCGCGGCGGGATCGGCGTGCGCGGCCCCGGCGAATCGCAGCTCGAGACCGACCGCCGCCTGATCGGCGTGCGCGTGCGCGCCCTGAAGGAACGCCTGGACCGCGTCCAGCGCCAGCGCCTGACCCAGCGCCGCGCGCGGGTGCGCGGCAAGACCCTGTCGGTCTCCCTGGTCGGCTACACCAACGCGGGCAAGTCCACCCTGTTCAATGCCCTGACCCGGGCCGACGCCTATGCGGCCGACCAGCTTTTCGCTACGCTGGACACCACGACCCGCCGTGTCTGGATCGAGGGCGCGGGGCAGGTCGTCGTATCCGATACCGTGGGTTTCATCCGGTCCCTGCCGCCGATGCTGATCGCGGCCTTCCGGGCGACGCTCGAAGAAACCGTCCACGCCGACTTGCTGCTGCACGTGATCGACGCCGCCAGCCCGCAGCGCGACGAGCAGGCCATGGCGGTCAACCAGGTCCTGCAGGACATCGAAGCCCACGAAATTCCGCAGATCCTGGTCTACAACAAAATCGACAGGGCGGGGTATGAACCCCGGGTCGAGCGAAACGAACATGGTACGATTGCGCGAGTCTTTGTCAGCGCCTTGCAGCGCAGCGGGCTGGACGGCTTGCGGCAGTCGATCGTTGAATTTGGTGGGGAGCCTACGGGAAACAATGCGTTTGATGAAACTGTTCAACCTGAATGATCCGGGCTGGGGGCGGGGCGGCCAGAACCAGGACGACGACTCCCGCGGCAAACCCGATCAGCCTTCCGGTCCCCCCGATCTGGACGAAGTCTGGCGCGACTTCAGCAAGCGGCTGAACGGCCTGTTCGGCCGCCGCGGCGGCGGACGCGGTCCCCGCATGCCCTCGGGTGGCGGCCTGCCGTCCCTGCCGGGCCCGTCGCCCCGTTTCGTGCTGCTGCTGGTCGTGGCGGCCATCCTGCTGTGGCTTGCCAGCGGTTTCATGATCGTCCAGGAAGGCCAGGTGGCCGTCGTCACCCGCTTCGGACAGTACGTCAAGACGCTCAACCCGGGCCTGCAGTGGCGCCTGCCGTATCCCATCGAAGCCTCCCAGCAGGTCAACATCGCCCAGCTGCGCACCTTCGAAGTCGGCTTCCGGGGCTCGTCGCGCAACAAGGTGCTGTCCGAATCGCTGATGCTCACCAACGACGAGAACATCGTCGACGTGCAGTTCGTGGTCCAATACCGGCTGCTGCCCGACGGTGCGCCGGCCTACCTGTTCAACACCAGCCAGCCCGATGAATCGGTGCGCCAGGCCGCCGAGACCGCCATGCGCGAGATCGTCGGCCGCAAGCCCATGGACTTCGTCCTGTATTCGGGCCGTACCGAAGTCGCGTCCGAAGTTCAGTCCCTGGCGCAGTCCATCCTGGATCGCTACAAGACCGGCATCCAGATTTCCACCGTGGCCATCCAGAACGTCCAGCCGCCCGAGCAGGTCCAGGCCGCGTTCGACGATGCCGTCAAGGCCGGCCAGGACCGCGAGCGGCAGATCAACGAAGGCAATGCCTATGCCAGCAGGGTCATCCCCGAGGCCGAAGGCCAGGCAGCCCGCATGATCCAGGAATCCGAGGGCTACAGCGCCCAGGTCATCGGCCAGGCCCAGGGCGACACCTCGCGCTTCGACAGCATCGCCGCCGAATACGCCAAGGCGCCCGGCGTCACCCGCGAGCGCCTGTACCTGGAAACCATGCAGGACATCCTGAGCGAAAGCGCCAAGGTCATGATCGATGCGCCGGTGGGCAACAACATGCTCTACCTGCCGCTCGACAAGATCATGGGCCAGGCCGCGCGCGCGGCCGGGGGTTCCTCGTCGTCGGGTTCGCGCGATGCCGGCGGGTCGGCATCGGCCGCGGCCGGAGCCGCGCAGGCTGCCCAGGGGCAATCCGGGTCCGGCCGCGCGTCGCAGCGCGGCGTGCCGTCCGGCCTCGACAGCCTGATGACCAGCCCGTATTCGAACTAGGAGCCCAAGATGCAACGCTTTTTCCCCGCCCTGGTCGGTCTGGTCGTGCTGGTCGCGGTGCTGTCTTCGTGCATGTTCGTCGTGCGCGAGCGTGATTCCGCGCTCCTGTTCGCCCTGGGTGAAGTCCGCGAAACCATCACCGAGCCCGGGCTGTACTTCAAGTTCCCGCCGCCTTTCGAAAACGTCGTCTACCTCGACAAGCGGCTGCAGACCATCGAGACGCGCGATCCGGAACGCATCCAGACCGCCGAAAAGAAGAACCTGCTGATCGACTCCTTCGTCAAGTGGCGCATCGCCGATCCCCGCCAGTACTACGTCACCTTCGGTGCCAACAGCAATGCCGCGGTCGAGCGCCTGCAGGCGCAGATCCGCGATGCATTGAACGCCGCCGTCAACGTGCGCACGGTCAAGCAGGTCGTCTCCAGCGACCGCGACACCATCATGAAGGAAATCCAGACGGCCGTGGCGCGCCGTGCCAAGCCCCTGGGCGTGGATGTGGTCGACGTGCGCCTGCGGCGCATCGATTTCGCGCCCGAGATCTCCGAATCCGTCTACCGGCGCATGGAAGCCGAGCGCAAGCAGGAAGCCAACCGCCTGCGGGCCAGCGGCGCCGCCGACAGCGAACGCATTCGTGCGGAAGCCGACCGCAAGCGCCAGGAAATCCTGGCCAAGGCCTATGCCGAGTCCCAGGCCAAGCGCGGCGAAGGCGATGCCACTGCGGCCGCCATCTACGCCAAGTCCTACGGCCAGGATCCCGAGTTCTACAGCTTCTACAAGAGCCTCGACGCGTACCGTTCGGCCTTCGCCGACCGCAGCGGCACCCTGGTCCTGAGTCCGGATTCGGATTTCTTCCGCTTCTGGGATCGCGCCGGAGGCGGCAAGACCGCCGCGCAGCCCGCCGTCCGCTGAACGAGGATCGACAGACCATGATGTCAAGCTGGCTATTGCCGGAAAACCTGTCGGACGTCCTGCCCGCCGAAGCGCGCCGCATCGAGGACCTGCGCCGCGAATTGCTGGACCTGTACCGTACCTACGGCTTCGAGCTGGTCGCGCCGCCGATGGTGGAATACCTGGATTCGCTGATGCCGGCCGACGACGAGGCCCTGCGCCTGCGCACCTGCAAGCTGGTGGATCAGCTTTCCGGGCTGACCATGGGCGTGCGTGCCGACATGACCATCCAGGTCTCGCGCATCGATGCCCACCTGCTCAACCGCGAAGGCGTCACACGGCTGTGCTATTGCGGGCCGGTGGTGCATGCGCGCGCGGCCGGCCTGTTGTCCGATCGCGAGCTGCTGCAGATCGGCGCCGAAATCTTCGGCCACGCGGGCGTCCAGGCCGACATCGAATCCATCCGCCTGGCGCTGGAATCCGTGCGTCGCGCCGGTGTGCGCCAGCCGCGCCTGGACCTGAACCACCCCGGCATCGGCCGGGCGCTGGTGGATGCCGATCCGGCCCTGGCCGAGGCCGCGGATGCGGTCTTCGCGCTGCTCAGCGCCAAGGACGTCCCCGGCCTCGAGGCCTTGTGCGCCGAATGCGGCGCGCGTGCCGACAGCCTGGACGCGCTGCGGATCCTGACT
Source organism: Castellaniella daejeonensis (assembly GCF_039523555.1). NCBI lineage: Bacteria > Pseudomonadati > Pseudomonadota > Betaproteobacteria > Burkholderiales > Alcaligenaceae > Castellaniella > Castellaniella daejeonensis. The sequence goes on along the minus strand of NZ_BAAAFN010000006.1, from coordinate 246,455 downwards.
ACGCTGTACGGCGGCCTGCCGGTGCTGGACCGCGCCCGCGAGTGCCTGCCCGGGCTGCCGGCCGTGCTGGCCGCCCTGGACGACCTGCGCACCTTGTGCGCGGCCCTGCCGGATGCGCCGATCGCACTGGACCTCGCGGACATGGGCGGTGGCTACGGCTATCACTCCGGGGTCATGTTCGCCATCTATGCCGCGGGCTGGCACGACGCCCTGGTGCGTGGCGGCCGCTACGATGGCATCGGACGCAAGTTCGGCCGCGCCCGCCCGGCCACCGGCTTCAGCCTGGATCTGCGCAAGCTGTCCGCGGGCCTGCCCGACGCGCAGCCGATCCAGGCCATCCGCGCGCCCTGGTCCGACGATCCGGCCCTGGCCGAAGCCATCCGCGCGCTGCGCAGCCAGGGCCGCGTCGTGATCCAGGCGCTGCCGGGCGAGCCCCAGTGCCCGGACGAATTCTTCGTGGACCAGGAACTGGTCGCCACCGGCGACGGCTGGGCCTTGCGACCCCTGGAAGGCGCCGCCTGAAGGCGTTGTCTTCGGGCACTGTCACCAATGGTATAAACTAACCCGTTTCCCATGGCGGCATTCCGTCGCCTTTCGAAAAGCTTATGAGCAAGAACATCGTCGTGATCGGCACCCAGTGGGGTGACGAAGGCAAGGGCAAGATCGTCGACTGGCTGGCCGAGTCGGCCCAGGGCGTCGTGCGCTTCCAGGGTGGGCACAATGCCGGCCACACCCTGTGGATCAACGGCCGCAAGACCATCCTGCGCCTGATTCCGTCGGGCATCATGCACCCGCACGTCACCTGCTACATCGGCAACGGCGTGGTCCTCTCGCCCGAGGCCCTGCTGGCCGAGATCGGCGAGCTCGAGGCCGCCGGGCTCGACGTGCGCTCGCGTCTGCAGATCTCCGCCGCCTGCCCGCTGATCCTGCCCTACCACGTGGCCCTGGACCAGGCCCGCGAGGCCCGCAAGGGCGAAGGCAAGATCGGCACCACGGGCCGCGGCATCGGTCCCGCCTACGAAGACAAGGTCGCGCGCCGCGCCCTGCGCGTCCAGGATCTCTACGATCCGGCCGTGTTCGACGAAAAGCTCGCCGAAGTCCTCGATTACCACAATTTCGTGCTGACGCAGTACCTGGGCGCCAAGCCTGTGGATGCCGCCCAGGTGCGCGACCAGGTCATGGCCCTGGCGCCGCAGCTCGAACCCATGGTGGCCGACGTCTCCAGCAACCTGCACATCGCGCGCCGCGCCGGGCACAACCTGCTCTTCGAAGGCGCCCAGGGCACGCTGCTGGACATCGACCACGGCACCTATCCCTTCGTCACCAGCAGCAACTGCGTGGCGGGTGCGGCTGCGGCCGGCTCGGGCGTCGGTCCGCAGGCCCTGGACTATGTTCTTGGCATTGCCAAGGCCTACACCACGCGCGTCGGTTCGGGCCCGTTCCCGACCGAACTGCTGGACGACACCGGCCTGCGCCTGGCCACGGTGGGCAAGGAATTCGGCTCGGTCACCGGCCGTCCGCGCCGCTGCGGCTGGTTCGACGGCGCGGCCATGAAGCGCTCGGTCATGATCAACGGCCTGACCGGCCTGTGCATCACCAAGCTGGACGTGCTCGACGGCGTCGAGCAGCTCAAGATCGGGGTGGGCTATCGCTACAAGGGCAAGTTCCTGGACGTCCTGCCGTATGGCGCCCATGCCGCCGCCGAAGCCGAACCCGTGCTCGAGGAAATGGCCGGCTGGTCGGAATCCACGGTGGGCATCACCGAATACGACAAGCTGCCGGTCAATGCGCGCCGTTACCTCGAACGCATCGCCGAGGTCTGCGACGTGCCCATCGACATGGTTTCGACCGGCCCCGACCGGCTGGAAACCATCGTCCTGCGCAACCCCCTGCAGGGTTGATGCGCCGGGAAAAAACCGAAACCGCAAGTCCGCTTGCGGTTTTTTCTTTCTTCTTCATCTGAACGGGAAATACCGATGAACATGCCACCGAGCACGGAGCGAGACCTCTGGGTCAGCTGGGAACAGTACCACGGCCTGATCGAGCGCCTGGCCCTGCAAGTCCATGAATCAGGCTGGACCTTCGACAAGATCCTCTGCCTGGCGCGCGGCGGCGTGCGGGTGGGAGACGTGCTGTCGCGCATCTTCGATCTGCCGCTGGGCATCCTGGCGACCAGCAGCTACCGCGAAGCCGCGGGCACGATCCAGGGGCAGCTCGATATCGCCCAGTTCATCACGATCACGCGCGGCACGCTGGACGGCCGGGTGCTGCTGGTGGACGACATGGTCGATACGGGCCTGACCTTCACCCGGGTGCGCGACCACCTGGTCAAGCAGTTCCCCGGCATCACCGAACTGCGCACGGCCGTGCTCTGGCAAAAGGGCCACGCCCAGGTCCAGCCCGATTACTTCGTCGAGCACCTGCCCACCAATCCCTGGATCCACCAGCCGTTCGAGGACTACGACAGCCTGCGGCCGCACCAGCTGGAATCCTGGATCCGCAAGGGCGTGCGCACGGCGTATCCCGAGTCGAAGTGATCCGGTGGGCGGGCCGCCGCTTCGCGCGGCGGGGATTCTTGCGCGCCGGCAGCATGGTCATGCCCCTGGTTTCATGTTAGAATCTTCCGTCTAATCAGGAATTTCCCTTTAACTTTACCGTGAGCGCACCGGATGCCTTGCTTCCGACGTTCATGAACCTTACAGGCTTTCAAGGATTTACATGCCGATTGTCCGCCTCAAAGAAAACGAGCCCTTCGAGGCTGCCCTGCGGCGCTTCAAGCGCACCATCGAAAAGACCGGTCTGCTGACCGAGCTGCGTTCGCGCGAGTTTTATGAAAAGCCCACCGCCGAACGCAAGCGCAAGCGCGCCGCCGCCGTCAAGCGCCACTACAAGCGCATCCGCAGCCAACAACTGCCGCCGCGACTCTATTGATTGATTCCTGATTCCTTCATTCAGGAACTGCTTGCGCGCGTCGATATCGTCGACGTCGTCGGCCGGTACGTCAAGCTGCGCAAAGGGGGCGCAAACCTGCTGGGTTTGTGCCCTTTTCACAATGAAAAGACGCCGTCGTTCACCGTCAGCCCGACCAAGCAGTTCTACCATTGCTTCGGCTGCGGCGCGCACGGAACCGCGCTGCGGTTCCTGACCGAGCACACCGGGGCGCCGTTCCCCGAGGCCGTGCGCAGCCTTGCGGCCAGCGTCGGCATGACCGTGCCGGAAGAGCCCCGCAGCCCCCGCCAGCGTGCGGCCGAGCGCGAGCGCCGCGAAGAAGGCTCGCGCCAGCAGCGCATCCTGGACCAGGCGCAGGCGCACTATCGCGCCGCCCTGAAGCAGGCGCCCGAGGCCATCGAATACCTCAAGCGCAGGGGCCTGAGCGGCGAGGTCGCCGCCCGTTTCGGCCTGGGCTGGGCTGGCCGGGACCGGCGCGGGCTGGCAGCGGTCTTCACGCACTACGAGGATCCCGCCTTGCTGGAATCGGGGCTGGTGATCGAATCCGAGGACGGCCGGCGCCACGACCGCTTCCGCGGCCGGATCATGTTCCCGATCCACAATCAGCGCGGGCAGTTGATCGGTTTCGGCGGCCGGCTGATCGAGCCGGGTGAGCCCAAGTACCTGAATTCGCCCGAGACCAGCCTGTTTTCCAAGGGCAGTGAGCTCTACGGCCTGCACGAGGCGCGCACCGGCATCCGCGCCGAGGGCTGCGTGATGGTGGTCGAGGGTTACATGGATGTCGTGGCCCTGGCCCAGTACGGGCTGAACAATGCCGTGGCGACGCTGGGCACATCCACCACGCCGGAACACCTGCGCAAGCTGCGCCGCGCCAGCGACCGCATCGTCTTCAGCTTCGATGGCGACGGCGCCGGGCGCAAGGCCGCCTGGCGTGCCCTGCAGGCCTGCCTGCCCTGGGTGGCCGAAGACATCTCGATGCGCTTCCTGTTCCTGCCCGAGGGCCACGACCCGGATTCCTATGTGCGGGCCCATGGCATCCAGGCCCTGCGCGCCTATCTCGACGAGGCGATCCCCCTGTCGCGCTTCATGCTCGACGAGCTGGGTTCGCGCCACGATCTGGGCGAGGCCGAGGGCCGGGCTGCCTGCGTGCACGAAGCCCGGCCGCTGTTCGCGCAGATGCCCGAAGGCGGATTCCGCCTGCAGCTGGAACGGGAATTCGCCCGCCTGGTCCGTCTGACGCCCGAGGAACTGTCGCAGCTCCTGGCGGCGGGGCAGGCGGCCGGCGAGGGGCGGCCCGCGGGGCAGGGGGGGGCGCCCGGCCCGGGCGCCAGCAGTCCGGCACGGTTTTCCTCCCCGGAAGGCCCGCATGCGGCGGCGCCGGAAGGCGCTGCGTGGCTCGACAGCGAGGATCCGGGCGCGGGGGCCAGCCTGGACGCCATCCCGCCCTGGCTGGACCAGGCCCCGCCGCGTGCCGCGCGCGAATCCGGCCGCAGGCCGCGCCGGGCAGGCGGGTCGCGGCAGGTCACGCCCATGGCGCGGCGACTGCTGCGCCTGCTGCTGGCGCACCCCGGCCTGGTGGCGGGGCTGGGGGACCAGCAGCTTGAATTACTGGCCCATCATCCCCATCTGGGTTTGGTGAGGGAGCTGATCGGGCTGGCCAGCGCCTGCGGCGCTGCGCATGCGGGGGCCTTGCTGCAGGCCGCCGAGCCCGAATCGGATCTCGCGCGGGCGATCCAGGACCTGTCCACCGAACTCATGGCGCAGGACCTACCCGACCCGCAGGCCGAATGGGACGATGCCCTGCGGGCCATCGAACGCCAGGCGGTGCAGGATCAATGCGACCGGCTGATCGCGTCCGGGCTGGCGACGGCGGAAGACCGCCGCCGCTATCAGGAGCTCAGCCGCCGGCTGGCCCGGCTCAAGGCCGGGGTGGGATGATTCTTCCTCGCAAGTGCAGTAAACTACATGGTTTTCAATAAGTTGTCGCGTCTACGGAACCCACACATGACCCAAGGAACTGGCAAGGCCTCTGCGGCCGCCAAAAAAACGGCTGCCAAGAAAACCAAGGCGGCGGGTATCGCGCCCGAAGCCGAGGTGAAGTCGGCCGGGGCGACTGCGGTGCCCGAAGCCGCCACGGCGAAAAAGGCCGTGCGCAAGACGGCAGTTGAAAAAACGGCTGAAAAACCTGCGGCCGCCAAGAAGGCCGCCGCGTCCAAGCCGCGTGCCGCCAAGGCTGCTCCGTCGGGGCGCAAACCCGGCCGCCCGGCCAAGAATGCCGGCAATGACGGCAGCGACTACGTGGACGACGACGTCGAGGACGGCGAGGTCATCCCCGATCTCAAGCCCCTGCCCAAGCGCGGCGGCAAGCGCGCCAAGGGCGAAAAGGACAGCCCGTCGCGCAGCCAGATGACGCCCGAAGAGCAGGAAGCCCGGCGCAACCGCCTGAAGATCCTGATCAAGCTCGGCAAGGACCGCGGCTACCTCACCTACGGGGAAATCAACGATCACCTGCCCGACGACCTGGTCGACGCCGAGGCCATCGACGGCATCATCAGCACGTTCAGCGACATGGGGATCTCGGTCTACGACCAGGCTCCGGACGCCGAAACCCTGCTGATGAGCGACAACGTGCCCACGGCCGCCAGCGATGACGACGTCGAGGACGAGGCCGAGGCCGCCCTGACCACCGTGGATTCGGATTTCGGGCGCACGACCGATCCGGTGCGCATGTACATGCGCGAGATGGGCACGGTCGAACTCCTCACCCGTGAAGGCGAGATCGAGATCGCCAAGCGTATCGAGGACGGCCTCAAGCACATGGTCATGGCCATCGCGGCCTGCCCGACCACGGTCAACGAAATCCTGGAACACGTGCGCCGCGTGCGCGAAGGCTCCGCCCAGATCGACGAGGTCGTGGACGGCCTGGTCGACGAGGAAGGCGAAGACTACGCCGGCTCGGGCGTGGCTTCCGACGACGACGACGGCCCTGCCGGCGGCATGAGCAGCAAGCAGCTGGAATACCTGCGCACCAAGGCTCTCAAGATCTTCGACGAGGTCGAGGTCTGGTTCGACAAGATGCGCGTGGCCTTCGAGACCGAAGGCTACCGTTCCGCCGCCTATGTCCAGGCGCGCGAGGCCATCCACTCCCAGCTGATGGGCGTGCGCTTCACCGCGAAGATGGTCGAGCGCCTGGCCGATGCCCTGCGCGCGCAGGTCGCCGAAGTCCGTGCCCAGGAACGCGCCGCCATGGCGATCTGCGTGAACCGCGCCGGCATGCCGCGCAACCACTTCATCAAGGCCTTCCCCGGCAACGAGACCAATCTCAACTGGGTGGACGAGGAAGTCGCGGCCGGCCACGATTATTCCGAGACCCTGGCGCGCCACGCGCCGGCGATCCAGGAAATCCAGCAGAAGCTGATCGAGCTGCAGCGCAACGTGGTGCTGCCCCTGAAAGACCTGAAGGACGTCAACAAGCGCATGGCCACCGGCGAGGCCAAGGCCCGCAAGGCCAAGCGCGAAATGACCGAAGCCAACCTGCGTCTGGTGATTTCCATCGCCAAGAAATACACCAACCGCGGGCTGCAGTTCCTCGACCTGATCCAGGAAGGCAATATCGGCCTGATGAAGGCCGTGGACAAGTTCGAGTACCGCCGCGGCTACAAGTTCTCCACCTATGCCACGTGGTGGATCCGGCAGGCCATCACCCGCTCGATCGCCGATCAGGCGCGCACCATCCGCATTCCGGTGCACATGATCGAGACGATCAACAAGATGAACCGGATCAACCGCCAGATCCTGCAGGAAACCGGCGCCGAGCCGGATCCCGCCACCCTGGCGCAGAAGATGGACATGCCCGAAGACAAGGTCCGCAAGATCCTGAAGATCGCCAAGGAACCGATCTCGATGGAAACCCCCATCGGCGACGACGACGATTCCCACCTGGGCGACTTCATCGAGGACACCGGCACCGTCTCGCCGTCGGATTCGGCGCTGCATGGTTCCATGCGCGACGTCGTCAAGGAAGTCCTGGATTCGCTCACCCCGCGCGAAGCCAAGGTCCTGCGCATGCGCTTCGGCATCGAGATGAGCACCGACCAGACCCTGGAAGAAGTCGGTAAGCAGTTCGACGTCACCCGCGAGCGCATCCGCCAGATCGAGGCCAAGGCCCTGCGCAAGCTGCGCCACCCCAGCCGCGCCGACAAGCTGAAGTCCTTCCTCGAAGGCCAGTAAGGCAGGTAAAGCGCAGCCGCAGGCTGCGCAGCAAGGGGGCCGCCTTTTTGTCGCAGGGCCGCCCCAAGGCAAAAACACCCCCTCGGGGGGCAGCAAGCAGCCGCAGGCTGCGCAGCAAGGGGGCCGCCTTTTTGCCGCAGGGCCGCCCCAAGGCAAAAACACCCCCTCGGGGGGCAGCAAGCAGCCGCAGGCTGCGCAGCAAGGGGGCCGCTTTCAGCGGTCCCTTTTTATTTCAGCTTGCGGTACAGCGTGCTGCGGTGGATGCCCAGGCGGCGTGCAGCGCGGCTGACGTTGCCCTGGCTGGCGCGCAGGGCCTGCTCGATGGCCCGCCGTTCCAGTGCGCGCAGGCCAGGATCAGCTTCGGGATCGCCGCAGGCGCCGTCGCCGGAAGGCAGGTCTTCGCCGTCACGGGGCATGTCGAGCCGATACGCCGGTGGCGTTGCGGATGCTGCCGCGATCGGATCGTGTCCGGGACGCCCGGCCGTGGCCGGGGCCGGCGGTGCTATGTCGCCGGGCAGGTCCTCGACGCCGATGGGGGCGGCCCCCGGGTGCTGGCAGCGCAGCCGGCGCAGCACGCTGAAGAGTTCCCGGTAGTTGCCCGGCCAGCCGTGGCGGGCCAGCGCATCGATCGCGTCGGCGCACAGGCGGCCTTCCAGCGCCCGGTAAGACTCGTCGATGAAGGCCGCCAGGTCGGGCCGCGCACGCAGCGGCGGCAGATGCAGCGGCATGTCCTGCAGCCGATAGTACAGGTCGGCGCGGAACCGGCCCTGGGCCACCAGCGCCTTCAGATCCTGGTGGCTGGCGCTGATCAGGCCGAATTCCAGGGGAACGCGCTTGTCCGACCCCAGGGGCTGGACCTCGCGTTCCTGCAGGACCCGCAGCAGTCGGGTCTGCAGTCCCAGCGGCATGTCGCCGATCTCGTCCAGGAACAGCACGCCACCCTGCGCCTGCCGCAGCAGACCGCGCGAACCTTCGCGCCGCGCGCCGGTGAACGCGCCCGGCTCATAGCCGAAGAGTTCGGATTCGATCAGGTGTTCGGGCAGGGCCGCGCAGTTGATGGCGACGAAAGGGCCGGCCTGCCAGGCGCTGCGGGCGTGGATATGGCGCGACAGGACTTCCTTGCCGGTGCCGGTCTCGCCGCACAGAAGGACGGCCAGGCCGGCATCCAGCGCGCGCACGGCCTGGTCCAGCAGGGGGCTGCTGATGGCGTCGGGCGCGGGCAGCGGGCGGGCCTTCGGGCGGGTGGCGGCCGGAACCGCGGGCCGGGCAACCGGGGCAGGGCGCGCCGGCGTGCGCGGCGGAACGACCAGGCGCCCGGTGAGGGGCTGGCCGTCGTGGCGATGCAGCGGCGCATCGCGGGTGTGCAGCGGTCCGTCGATCCATTGCGCGCACGGCGTGCCGATCAGGCGGCTCCAGTCCGCGTTCAGGGCCTGCAGTGCGGCCTCGTTGGCACCGGCGATGCGGGCGTCGTCGTCCAGCAGCAGAATGGCGCGGGTGTCGTCTTCCTGCCCCCGGCCCAGGCGGAAATCCAGCCGGCGCAGCGGGCTTTCGCCGAGGATCTGATCGGCGATGCCGCGCGCCATGCGCTGCACCAGGGCCAGCAGGTAATCGCGCTTGTCGTCGGCCGGGCATGACAGATCGAGGATGCCGAGGATTTCGCCCGCAGCGGAAAATATGGGCGCCGCGTGACAGCTGAGGATGCTGTTGCAGGCCAGGAAATGCTCGGCACCATGGATGCGCACGGCCCGGCCGTCGTGCAGGGCCGTGCCGATGGCATTGGTGCCGCGCTGGGGTTCGGCCCAGCTGACGCCGGGTTGCAGCGCCACGCGGCGCGCCTTGTCCCGGAAGCTGCGGCTGCCGCGTTCGTGCAGGATCAGGCCGCTGGGGTCAGCCAGCAGCACGACGCTGTGGGCCGAGTCCGCCAGCGCGCCCAGAGCGCCGAGGTTCGGCTCGGCCAGGCGCAGCAGATCGCGATGGGCCTCGCGGCGCAGGTCCAGGTCGGCGCGGGGCAGGGGATTGGGATCGGCCAGCAGGGCAGGGTCCAGTTCGGCGCAACGCGCCCAGGACTGGTGAATGCGCGTTGCGGCCTGCGGGCGAGGGCCTGCTGCCAGCTGGATCGTGGGCGGTGTCTGCATGGGAGTCGTCCTCCGGCCGGATGGTGCGGACACTGTCGCGGTCCGCAGCAAAGATTGTCGCCGCATGCGGCGCGGATTGTCGCAAAATGCGACAAGTCCATGTTTTGAAAGCCGATTCTTTTCAGTATGCCATCGCCGGAGGGTCTTTGAAAGACCGGAGCCGCAGGCGGTGGCCGGGCATTCCGGGTATCGCGGCTGCCGTATCCGGCATGGATTGGCATGGTCTTTGCTTTATCGGAAGAGAGCCCCGCCGCATGCCGCGGCGGCGCGCCTGGGTCAGGCCCCGCACGGGGCCGGCCCGCGACCAAGGAGACAGAGACATGGACATGACCGACCTGAAGCACTTTGGCATCGATATCGGCTTTCCCTACAAGAAACACTACGAGAACTATATCGGCGGGCGCTGGGTGGCGCCGGCCGGGGGGCAGTATTTCGACAATCTGTCGCCGATCACCGGGCAGGCGTTCTGCGAGGTTCCGCGCTCGGATGCGGCCGATGTCGAAGCCGCCCTGGATGCCGCCCATGCGGCGCGCAAGGCCTGGGGTGAGACCTCGGTGATGGAACGCGCCGGCGTGCTGCTGCGCATCGCCGACCGCATGGAACAGAACCTGCGCCTGCTGGCCGTGGCCGAGACCATCGACAACGGCAAGCCGCTGCGCGAGACCATGGCGGCCGACCTGCCGCTGGCCATCGATCACCTGCGTTATTTCGCCGGCTGCATCCGTGCCCAGGAAGGCGGGATCTCGGAAATCGACAAGACCACGGTGGCCTATCATTTTCACGAGCCCATGGGAGTCGTGGGGCAAATCATTCCGTGGAATTTTCCCCTGCTGATGGCTGCCTGGAAGCTCGGTCCGGCCCTGGCGGCGGGCAACTGCGTGGTGCTCAAGCCCGCGGAGCAGACCCCCGCCTCGATCCTGGTGCTGATGGAACTGATCGGCGATCTGCTGCCGGCGGGCGTGCTCAACATCGTCAACGGCTTCGGCAAGGAAGCCGGCGCGGCCCTTGCTTCCAGCAAGCGCATCGCCAAGATCGCCTTCACCGGCTCGACGCCCACCGGCAGGCACATCCTGCATGCGGCCGCCGACAACCTGATTCCCAGCACGGTGGAACTGGGCGGCAAGAGCCCGAACATCTTCTTCGCCAATGTGATGGACCAGGACGACGCCTTCTTCGACAAGGCCCTGGAAGGCCTGAGCATGTTCGCCCTGAACCAGGGTGAAGTCTGCACCTGCCCCTCGCGCATCCTGATCCAGGAATCGATCTACGAGCGCTTCATCGAGCGCGCCATCAAGCGGGTCGAATCCATGAAGACAGGCCACCCCCTGGATGCCTCCACCATGCTGGGCGCCCAGGTATCCAAGGCCCAGATGGACAAGATCCTCGGCTATATCGATATCGGCCGCGAGGAAGGCGCCCGCTGCCTGACGGGCGGTGCGCGCAACGTGCCCGGGGCGGGGCTGGACCAGGGCTTCTATGTCAAGCCTACGCTGTTGTTCGGCCAGAACGACATGCGCGTCTTCCAGGAAGAGATCTTCGGGCCGGTGGCCTCGGTCATGACCTTCAAGGACGAAGACGAGGCCATCGCCATCGCCAACGACACCGATTACGGCCTGGGGGCAGGGGTGTGGACGCGCGACGGCTCTCAGGCCTATCGCGTCGGGCGCCAGGTCCAGGCCGGCAGGATCTGGACCAACTGCTATCACCTGTACCCGGCGCATGCGGCCTTCGGCGGCTACAAGCAGTCCGGCATCGGGCGCGAGACCCACAAGATGGCGCTGAACGCCTATCAGCAGACCAAGTGCCTGCTGGTCAGCTACAGCCCGGACGCGCTCGGGTTCTTCTGATGTAGTTTGCCGTGCAAGACAACGCCGGCCATCAGGCCGGCGTTTTTCATCCGGCGCTCCGCTGGAGCGCCGGCATGCGGGGCGAGGCTGCCTCAGGCCGCCTGGACCTGGCTTCCTGTCCCGGCCTGGCCGATCGGCTGGGGATGGACGTCCGTGTCCAGCGGAACCGATCCCTGGGACAGGGCCTCGTCCAGGCGGCGCTTGTCCAGTTCGCCTTCCCATCGGGCCACGACCACGGTGGCGGTGGCATTGCCCACCAGGTTGGTCAGGGCGCGGCATTCCGACATGAATCGGTCCACGCCCAGGATCAGGGCCATGCCGGCGACCGGCACCGAGGGGATCACCGAAAGCGTGGCCGCCAGCGTGATGAAGCCGGCGCCGGTGACGCCGGCCGCGCCCTTGGAACTGAGCATGGCCACCAGCAACAGCAGGATCTGGTCGCCCAGGCTCAGGGGGATGTCGCAGGCCTGGGCGATGAACAGGGCCGCCATGGTCATGTAGATGTTGGTGCCGTCCAGGTTGAAGGAATAGCCCGTGGGGATCACCAGCCCCACGACCGACTTCGAACAGCCGGCGCCTTCCATCTTCTGCATCAGGGTGGGCAGGGCGGCTTCCGAGGAACTGGTGCCCAGGACCAGCAGCAGTTCCTCGCGGATGTAGCGCACCAGCCTGAGGATCGAGAATCCGTTGTAGCGGGCCACCGCGCCCAGGACGACCACCACGAACAGCACGGCCGTGACGTAGAACGTGCCCACCAGCATCGCCAGGTTCAGCACCGATCCGATGCCGTATTTGCCGATGGTGAAGGCCATGGCGCCGAAGGCGCCGATGGGGGCGGCCTTCATCAGGATCTCGACGATCTTGAAGACGGGGCTGGCCAGGGCCGTGAGCAGGTCCAGCACCGGCTTGGCGCGCTCGCCGATGATGGCCAGGGCGATGCCGAACAGCACGGCGATGAACAGCACCTGGAGGATGTCGCCGCTGACGAACGGGCTGAACATCGTGGCCGGGATGATGTTCATCAGGAAGCCGCTGATGGTGGACGCATGCGCCTTGCTGACGTAGGTGGCCACCGCGCCCTGGTCCAGGGACGCGGGGTCGATGTGCATGCCGGCGCCGGGCTGCACGACGTGGCTGACGATCATGCCGATGACCAGGGCCAGGGTCGAGAACGTGAAGAAATACAGCATGGCCTTGCCCGTGACGCGGCCCACTTTCTTCAGGTCGCTCATGGCGGCGATGCCGGTCGTCACGGTCAGGAAGATCACGGGTGCGATGATCATCTTGACGAGCTTGATGAAGCCGTCTCCCAGGGGCTTCATGGATTCGCCCAGGCTGGGCGCGTAGTGCCCGAGCAGGATGCCGATGGCGATGGCGAACAGTACCTGGACGTAGAGGATCCGGTAGAACCGGGGCTTGCGCGCGGGGACGGCGCGGGTCGGGGTGTCGAGCATGGTCCGTGTCTCCAGACAGGTGCCGGACGGGACGAGTCCGGCTCGTCTTTTCCGGCGTTTTTCTCAAGGAAAGGCGGCACCTGCCGCCAGGCCTGCTGGACACAGCCAAAGCAATCCCCGTGCCAATTTTTTCATGTACATGGGTATTCTTTCCAATGCATTGACAAAAAAGAATTTTTTCCAGAATGCGGGAGTCTGCGCCCGGGCCAGATGGGCGGGGTGTGGCGGAATTTCGCACATGCGTGCAGTAGAATGTCCGAAATTCCGCCACGCACGACATGCCTTCCCAGAACCTGCCCTCCACCTCGCGCGCCCCATGGCGCCGTTTCCCCGCCTGGGCAGCGCGCTGGCTGCTGGCAGTCGCGGGTATCGGCTTGCTGGTGGCGTTGCTTCTGGGGGTCGGGGCCTGGGCCCGCGAGCGCGCCTTGCGGGATCTGGAGTCCCAGGCCCGCGCCGCGGCGCAGCTGAGCCTTGCCGCGCTGAGCCACAAGCTCGACAAGTTTCACGCCATTCCGCGCGTGCTGGCGCAGGATACGGCGCTGGCTGCGGTACTGGCATCGCCCACGCCGAAGGCGCTGGACGGCCTCAGCCGCCGACTGGAGGCATTGGGCAGCGAGCTGGGGCCCGCCATCCTGTATGTGCTCGATGCGACGGGCTGGACGGTGGCGGCCAGCAACTGGCGTGAGCCGGATTCTTTCGTCGGCCATGATTATCGTTTCCGGCCGTATTTCACGGATGCCATGGATGCCCGCGACGGCGTGCACTTCGCCCTCGGGGTGGTGAGCCATGAGGCTGGCCTGTATCTGTCGCGCCGGATCGACGGCGCGCAGGGGCCGCTGGGGGTGGTCGTGCTCAAGATCGGTTTCCGCGACCTGGAATCCGCCTGGGCCCGCAGCGGCATGCCGCAGTTCGTGACCGACCGGCGGCATGTGGTGCTGCTGGGGTATCCGGAAGACTGGCATTACCGGGTGGCCCGGCCGATGTCGCCGGCCGAGGCCGTCCGGGTCCGTGCCAGCCTGCAGTTCGGCGCGGCGCCCCTGGACCTCTTGCCCCTCGATCCGATGCTGGTGGACCAGGGCGAGTCCCCGGTACCCCTGCTGCGTCTGACGCGCGCTGCCGCCGGCCTGGAAAAGGGCACGCAGGTCCTGCATGTCGAACAGCCGCTGGCGCGCATGGATGGCTGGCGCCTGCACCTGCTCAAGCCCGTTTCGGCCGCGCTGGCCCAGGCCGAACTGACCGCCCAGGCTTTGGCCCTGCTGGCCCTGGCGCTCACGGCCATGGCAGGGTGGTGGGCCGTGCAGCGGCGCCGCCGGGCCCGGGCGTTGCTGGCCGCGCGCGATGCGCTCGAGGCCGAGGTGCGTGCGCGTACCGGCGAATTGCGGCATGCCAACGAGCGGCTGCGGGCCGAGATCGACGAACGCCGCCGTGCCGAGGCGCGCTTGCACGAAATGCAGGACGAGCTGGTCCAGGCGAACAAGCTGTCGCTGCTGGGGCAGGTGGCGGCGGGTGTGGCGCACGAAATCAATCAGCCGGTCGGTGCAATCCGGACCTATGCCGACAATGCAGGCGAGTTCCTGCGGCGCGGGCAGGCAGACAAGGTGAGCGCGAACCTGTCGACGATCGCCCGGCTGACCGAGCGGATCGGCGGCATCACCCAGGAACTGCGGGCGTTCTCCCGCAAGCGGACCGCATGCATCGGGACGGTCGAGCTCGATGCGGCGCTGGATGGCGCGCTGATGCTTGCGGGGCCGCGCCTGGGGCGGCAGGGCGTGCGCCTGGAAGACGCGCGTGCCGGGCGGCCGTCCCCCCGGGTGCGGGCCGACGCCATGCGGCTGGAGCAGGTCTTCGTCAATCTGCTGCACAACGCGCTCGAGGCGCTCGCGGATACGGCGCATCCGGGCATCCGCCTGAGCGTGGAACGCAACGGCGCGCAGGTCCGGGTACGGATCCAGGACAATGGCCCCGGGGTCGATCCCGACGTGCGCGAGCGGCTGTTCACGCCGTTCTTCACCACCCGGGCACAGGGCGTGGGCTTGGGGTTGGTGATCTCGCGCGACATCCTTGCCGAATTCGGCGGCACGCTGGAAGTCCTGGACGTTCCCGAGGGCGCGGCGTTCGAGGTGGCCCTGGACGCGATGGAGGACATGGAATGAATCCGATGGAGGTGGTGTTCGTCGACGATGACGAGGACGTGCGCGACGCCAATGCCCAGGCGCTCGATCTACAGGGCGTATCCGTGCGGGCCTGCGCCAGCGCGCAGGAAGCGCTGGATATCCTTGCCGACACTTTTTCCGGTGTCCTGGTCACCGACGTGCGCATGGCCGACATGGATGGCCTGACGCTGTTCAGGCACGTGCGGCGGCTGGATCCCGAGATTCCGGTGATCCTCATCACCGGCCATGGCGATATCGAGATGGCGGTGGGCGCCATGCGCGAGGGAGCCTACGACTTCCTGTCCAAGCCCTATGCGCCCGAAAGGCTGCTCGCCGCCATCCGGCACGGTACGGCCCAGCGGCGGCTGGTGCTGGAGAACCGCCGGTTGCGGGCACAGGCCCCGGGCGGAGCCGATGCCGCCGAGTCGATGCTGATCGGCAATGCGCCGGCCATCGTGCGGATCCGCGAACTGCTGCGGCATGTGGCCGACGCCGACGTGGACGTGCTGGTGCATGGCGAGACCGGCAGCGGCAAGGAAGTCGTGGCCCAGGTTCTGCACCGGCTCAGCCGCCGGCGGGATGCGCCCTTTGTCGCCATCAACTGCGGCGCGCTGCCCGAGTCGGTGATCGAGAGCGAGCTGTTCGGCCACGAGGCGGGGGCCTTCACGGGCGCGCAGAAGCGCCGGGTGGGCCGCATCGAGCATGCCGACGGGGGCACGCTGTTCCTCGACGAGATCGAGAGCATGTCTCCGGCGATGCAGGTGCGCCTGCTGCGGGTGCTGGAAACCCGGCAGGTTGCCCCCCTGGGCACCAACGAACAGCGGGCCGTGGACCTGCGGGTGGTCGCCGCCACCAAGGCCGACCTGGGCGATCCGGCCATGCGCGCGCGCTTTCGCGAGGATCTGTACTACCGGCTCAATGTCGTGACGGTGAACATCCCGCCGCTGCGGGAACGACGCGAAGACATCCCGGTGCTGTTCGCCCATTTCGCCGGCCTGGCCGCCCGCCGTTTCGGCTGCCCGGTGCCGCCGATGGATTCCGCATTGTTGCGCCATCTGATGAGCCATGACTGGCCGGGCAATGTCCGCGAACTGGCGCATTTCGCGGACCGCTGCGCGCTGGGCGTGCAGCAGACGCCAGCCAGCGATCCGGCCACGCCCGCGCCGGCTGCCGGCAGCCTGCCCGAGCGCGTCGAGCGCTACGAGGCCGAGCTGATCCGCGAAGCCCTGGCCGCGCACGGCGGCGAGATCCGCGGCACGATCGAGGCGCTGGGGCTGCCGCGCAAGACGCTCTACGACAAGCTGCGGCGCTACGGCATCGACCGGCGGGCCTTTGTGCGCGACGATGCGCGGACCGAGGCCGCCGTGGGTGATTCCGCCGGGAACTGATCCCGGCCGCCGGGCTGCACGGCTGCGCTGCCCTGGTCCCAGGCGCGCTGTCGGAAGGCGCGCGGCGATTCTCCGGCCGCCTTGCGGAAGAATCGCGTGAAATGAGCGGGTTCTGAAAAACCCAGCGCATCCGAGATTTCACCGATGGTCATCGAGGTATAGACCAGGCTGCGTCCCGCTTCCAGCGCCAGCCGCTCATGGATCAGCTGCAGCGGGGATTTGCCGGCATGGGTGCGGGTGATGACGTTCAGGTGGGCGGCGGTCATGCCCATCTGCGCTGCGTACCACGCCACGTCGTGGTGCCTGGTGTACGAGGATTCGAGCAGCTCGCTGAAGCGGGTGTGGTGTTCCAGGCTCCGGGCGCGGGGCGGCCCGCCGGGATCCGCTCCGGAGCGCTGGCTGCGCAGCCGCGCGTAGATCAGCGTCAGCCAGGCTTCGATCCGTGCGTCACGGAAATCGTCCTGGGACAGGTAATGGGCATTCAGGTGCGCAAAGGCATCGCGCAGGCCCGTACCGCTGCCGCGCCCCAGCGCGTGGATGACGGGCTGCGCCGGCGGGGCGGCGCGCGGGCCCAGGATCTGGGCCAGGTGCGCCAGCAGAGGATAGGCGATCGTCACGACGTGGCCCATGCAGTTTTCGTCGAACTCGAATCCGTGCACGAAGGCCTGGGGCACTTCGACGATCGCGGGGCCTGTCACGGCATGCCGCGCTTCGTCCAGGCAGACGACGGCCCGGCCCCGGTGCAGGTAGAGAATCTGGTAGAGGCCCGAATGACGGTGGGGGCGGATATGCCAATTGTGCAATCGGCTGCGCGAAGCGATGGTCTCGCAGTGCACCCGCTCCGCCCTGGACCATTCCTCGCGGCCGCCATAGAGCTTGAAGATCGGGGCCTGATCGAAATATTTCATATTGGCAAGTTTAATCCTCAAAAATCCATTCAAAAAGAGGTCGGGATGGCGCAACATTCTGGAAACTTCCGGCGGAGCCGCCCGGGGATTCCCCGGCCCGCGCCGGTAGACCGCGCCTCCGCGGAATCCGCCTGGCGCGCCGATTCCATGCCTTCCCGGGCGACCGGGAAGGCGCATCCATCGAAAACAGAGGAGAGACCATGACCATCAAGACGCAAGTCGCCATCATCGGCGCCGGCCCTTCGGGGCTGCTGCTGGGCCAGCTGCTGCATCGCTGCGGCATCGACAATGTGATCCTGGAGCGCCATACGCCCGACTACGTGCTGGGTCGCATCCGCGCCGGCGTGCTGGAATACGGCTTTGTCGACCTGATGCGCGAGGCCGGCGTGGCCGAGCGCATGGACCGCGAGGGCCTGGTGCATGACGGCTTCACCCTGGCCTTCCAGGGGCGGCGCGAGCATGTCGACATGAAAGGGCTGACCGGCAAGTCGGTGCTGGTCTATGGCCAGACGGAAGTCACCCGCGACCTGATGGACGCCCGCAAGGCGAGCGGCGCCCCCATCTACTACGAGGCCGAGGATGTGCAGCTGTACGATTTCCTGGACGGCAAGCCGCGTGTCACCTTTACCCACCAGGGCCAGCAGAAGACGCTGGAATGTGCCTACATCGCCGGCTGCGACGGCTTCCACGGCGTGTCGCGCAAATCGGTGCCGAAGGACCGGATCAAGGAATTCGAACGTGTGTACCCGTTCGGCTGGCTGGGCCTGATGTCCGATACGCCGCCGGTCGAGGACGAGCTCATCTACGTCCACAATCCGCGCGGGTTCGCGCTGTGCAGCATGCGTTCGCATACGCGCAGCCGCTACTACATCCAGTGCAGCCTGGCGGAGCACGTCGATGAATGGTCGGACGACCGCTTCTGGACGGAACTCTCGGCCCGGCTGCCGGAGGACGTCGCCGCCAAGCTGGTGACCGGTCCTTCCATCGAGAAGAGCATCGCGCCGCTGCGCAGCTTCGTGGCCGAGCCGATGAAGTTCGGCAACCTGTTCCTGGTGGGCGATGCCGCGCACATCGTGCCCCCGACGGGCGCCAAAGGCCTGAACCTGGCTTCCAGCGATGTCTACACCCTGTATCACGCCCTGCGCGGGGCCTGCCTGGACGGGCGCCCCGAATTGCTGGACCGTTATTCGGAAATCGCCCTGCGCCGCGTCTGGAAGGCCGAGCGTTTCTCCTGGTGGATGAGCATGCTGCTGCATACTTTCGACGACGACGCCTTCAGCCAGCGCATCCAGAAGGCCGAGCAGGACTACTACACCAGCACCCGCGCCGGCCTGACCACGATCGCCGAAAACTACGTCGGCCTGCCCTACGAGCCGGTGGTCTGACGCAGCCGGCCCGATCTGCCGGCCGGCCGCGGGCCGGGCGGATCGTCAGGGTTCGCCGGAAGGGCCGTCGCCGGGCGCCAGGGCCCGGCGGCGGAAGTCCTTGGGCGACATCCCCGCCAGCCGCTTGAAGAAACGGGTGAAATAGCCCGGGTCCGCGAATCCGAGCGAATCGGAGATCGCGCCGATTGTGCGCGGCGTGTAGATCAGCTCGCGGCGGGCCTCCAGCAGCAGGCGCTCGTGGATCAGTTCCAGCGCCGACTTGCCCGCCAGGGCCTGGACGATGGCGTTCAGGTGCGCAGGGGTCACGCCGATGCGCTGCGCGTACCAGGCCACACGGTGCTGGCGAGTGTGGTGTTCCTCGATCAGCCGCGCATAGCGCGTCAGGTGCTGGCTGCCGGGGTCTGCACCCGTGGCGGCCGTGCCGGCCGGATAACCCTGGCGGTGGATCCACACCAGAATGCCCGCCAGCAGCGCTTCGAGCAGGGGGCCGCGCTGCGGGCTGTGCAGGCCGCGGTATTCGCGGTCCAGCCGGTGGAAGCTCAGGGCCGTGTGCCGTGCGGCCTCGTCGGCATCCATTGCCAGCACGGCGGGATCGGTGGCGGCGCTCAGGCCCAGGCCGAAACGCGCACACAGTCCGTGCAGCAATGCATAGGTCAATGTCAGGATGTAGCCCCCCGAGCCGGGCTTGAAAATGAATTCGTGAACGACTCGCTGAGGCACCAGGACCAGCCGTCCGGGGCCCAGCGTGCGCGCCTGACCGTCCAGCACCACGGTGACTTCCCCCGATTCCAGGAACAGCACCTGGAACAGGTCCGTGTGCTTGTGGGCCGCCACATGCCAATTGTGCAATTCTTCCTGGGCAGCGATGGTTTCGCAGTAAAGCGGGTCCGAGGCCGTCCAGACATTCCCGTAGCCGTAAAGTTTGTAGATGGGAATGGCCGTGTGGTCATGGGCCGGGGGCGCCGGGGTCAGCGGTTCCATGGCGTCCTCCGGATCGTGGGTGCCGATATCTGCGAAATGTACATTTTTAAAAAACAAAAGTCCATTCTCCGGGCCGTCGTCCTGCGCCACCATGAGGCTGTCCGTTCCCGCCGCGTCATCGGCGCGGCGGCTTCGATTCCAAGGAGACATCCCATGACAGCAGCCACACGCAAACGCCGGCGCCAGATCCCCGGCACCGTGATCTTCGACGGCGATCTGGCCCGTATCGGCTATGCCCTGAACCGCATGTGCTTCAGTTTCAATTCGGCCGAGTGCCGCGAGGCCTTCCTGCGGGACGAGGAAGCCTACATGTCACGCTACAACCTCACGGAAACCCAGAAAGAGGCCGTCCGCAGCCGCCAGGTCCTGCGCATGATCGCCGCCGGGGGGCATCCCTATTACCTGGCCAAGCTGGCCGGGATCTTCGGGCTGGACATGCAGGACATCGGCGCCCAGCAGACGGGCGTCACCAAAGAGGCCTTCCAGGCCAAACTCATCGCGGCGGGAGCTTGATCATGGCGCACATCATCGGCAGCATCAGCACGTCTCACGTGCCGGCCATCGGCGGGGCACTGGCCCGCCAGAAGCAGCAGGATCCTTACTGGAAGCCCTTCTTCGACGCCTACGGCAAGGCGCGCGAATGGCTGGGGCGCGAGCGTCCGGATGTGGTGGTCATCCTGCACAACGATCACGGCCTGAATTTCTTCCTCGACAAGATGCCGACCTTCGCGGTGGGCGCCGCGGACGCCTACAAGAACGCCGACGAGGGCTGGGGCATCCCGCCGCTGGCGGCCGCGCGCGGCTGCGTGGACCTGTCCTGGCACATCGTCGAGACTCTGGTCGAGGACGAGTTCGACATCACCACCTGCCAGGAGGCCCTGATCGACCATTCGGTCTCGCTGCCCCTGGCGCTGCTCTGGCCGGAAGGCAAGGATGCAGGCGAATGGCCGGTGGAAATCGTGCCGGTGTGCATCAATACGGTGCTGGCGCCGTATCCCTCGGCTGCGCGCTGCTACCGGCTGGGACAGTCGCTGCGCCGTGCGATCGAGTCCTGGGACGATGACCGGCGCGTGCTGGTCGTGGCCAGCGGTGGCCTGTCGCACCAGCTCGACGGCGAGCGCGCCGGTTTCATCAACAAGCCCTTCGATCTGCAGTTCATGGAGAGCATGGTGTCCGACCCGACCTGGGTCACCCGGTATTCCAACGACGAACTGGTCGAGCTCACCGGCACCCAGGGGATCGAACTGCTGATGTGGGTGGCGGCACGCGGCGTCCTGGACGATACGCCGGTCCGGCAGCATCACGCGCATTACCACGTGCCGATCTCCAATACCGCGACCGGCCTGCTGGTGCTCGAACCCGCCTGACCCTAAGCCCCCGGCCTGATCGCGTCAGGCCGCCAGGCCTCGCCGCGCCAACCAGCCCGTGATCGCGGACAGGCAGGCACCGGGCGCCTCGAACGGCGCCATGTGGCCTGCCTGCGCGATGGCTTCCAGTGCCGCGTCCGGCATCCGGGATGCCATGTCGGCGTGGCGTTCGAGCGGGCTCCAGCGGTCTTCGGTGCCGCTCATCAGCAGCACCGGGCAGGCGATCCTGCCCAGCAGCTCCGTCGCGTCGGGCCGTCCGATCAGGGCCTGGATCTGGCCGGCGAACGAATCCGGTGTCGAGCGCAGGACCATGGCCCGCATCCTGGCCATCAGGGCCGAGTCGACCCGGGTCCGGGGGGCGATCATGCCATCCAGCCAATCATCGGCGATCGCCTGGACGCCACCGGCGCGTGCGGCGCGCACCAGAGCCATGCGCTTTTCGGTTTCGCCTTCGCCCAGACCCTGGTAGCCCGTGTTCATCAGGACCAGGGCGCTGCAGCGCTCCGGCGCCTGGCGTGCCATTTCCAGGGCGATGCGGCCGCCCATTGAGTGCCCCGCGACGATCAGCGGCCCCGCCGTTGCCGCCAGCACGTTGCGCGCCGCGTCGGGCAGGGAATCGATGTCGCTCAGGTCGGCGGCCAGCACGTGGCCCCGGCGCGAAAGCGGGCCGATGAAATCTGCCCAGGTGTCGGCATCGCACAGCAGGCCGTGCAACAGGACGAAAGTGGGGCGCGCATTCATGGAGTCTCCTTGGGGTGGATGCCGGGGGTTGGCGCGCACGCGAGCCGCGCGGATCGGTTCGCGCGCCGGGCGCTGTCTGGACGATAATCCGGTTTGATGCAAAAAGGGCGCCGGGGCGGCGCCCGCCCGTGTTCCTTTCCGGCCGCTCGCCCGGCGGCCCCCGGCGAGATGCCTGCATGTCCGATCCGATCCTGCGAGAACCGCTCTACACCCAACCCGGTCACCTGCTGCGCCGTGCGCAGCAGATTTCCGCTTCGATCTTCCATGATGAGATCGGCAGCCGGGTCACGCCCATGCAGTATGCCGTTTTGTGCGTATTGCTGGACAATCCCGGGGTGGATCAGGTGTCCGTGGCGGGTCTGGCGGCCATCGATACGTCCACGGCGGCCAGCGTGGCCACGCGGCTCGAGGAAAAGGGGCTGCTGTCCCGCCGGGTGGACCCGGCGAATCGCCGTCAGCGGATCCTGACGCTGACCGAGCAGGGTCGGAATCTGCTGCACGAACTCAACGATGCCATCGAACGCCTGCACCGGCGCATCTTCGAGAAATTCTCGCCCCAGGAAGAGGCCAGGTTCATGGAACTGCTGCAGAAGCTGGTGGACGTGAACAACCACCAGAGCCGGGCTCCTCTGACGGCGGCCAGGCCGGGGCCGGCCGATGGCGCTGCTGGAAACCCTGTTTCCGACAAGGTCTAAGGGTAAGCACCGATATGTCATTGCGGTCCGAGAAAATAGGATATACCTGAACATTCAGTGTACTGAATATTATCTCGAACAATAGACCGGGCCGTGCGTTCGCCTGCGCGCCCGCGAGGAGACCGATGATGTTCCCCAAGAATGCCTGGTACGTGGCCTGCACGCCCGATGAAATCGCGGACAAGCCCCTGGGCCGCATGATCTGCGGCCAACCCGTTGCACTTTACCGGGGCGCCCAGGGCCGCGTCGCGGCACTGGAGGACTTCTGCCCCCACCGGGGCGCCGCGCTGTCGCTGGGTGCGGTCGTGGACGGCAACCTGATGTGCGGCTACCATGGCCTGGTCATGGGCTGCGACGGCAAGGCGGTTTCCATGCCCAAGCAACGCGTGGGCGGCTTTCCCTGTATCCGAAGCTACCCAGTCGTGGAGCGGCACGGCTTCGTCTGGATCTGGCCGGGGGATCCCGAGCGCGCCGACGAATCCGCCATCCCCGACCTGTTCTGGGCCGACCATCCCGAATGGGCGTATGGCGGGGGGCTTTATCATATCGACTGCGATTACCGGCTGATGATCGACAACCTGATGGACCTGACCCACGAAGCCTACGTGCATACCGACAGCATCGGCCAGACCGAGATCGACGAGGCGCCGGTCCAGACCCGCGTGGAAGGCGATCAGATCGTGACCAGCCGCGTCATGCACGGCATCGTCGCGCCGCCTTTCTGGCAGGCCGCCATGCGGGCCAACGGACTGGACGACCAGGCGCTGGTGGACCGCTGGCAGATGTCGCGGTTCACCGCGCCGGGCAACGTGCTGATCGACGTGGGCGTGGCGCTGGCAGGCAAGGGAGGCTTCGAGGCTGATCCCCGCGACAAGGTCTCGGCGGTCGTCGTCGATTTCATGACACCCGAGACCGAATCCTCCCACTGGTACTTCTGGGGCATGGCCCGTCATTTCAAGCCCGATGACGACGCCCTGACCGATTCGATCCGCACGGGGCAGGGCAGGATTTTCAGCCAGGATCTGGCCGTGCTGGAAGCGCAGCAGCGCAACCAGCGCAATTTCCCGGGCCGCCGGCTGCTGTCGCTGGACATCGATGCCGGCGGCATGCGGGCGCGGCGCGTCCTGGACCAACTGGTCCGGGCCGAAGCCGAAGCAGAGGCCGCGGGCTGAAGGTTTGAAGAAGGCTCGGCATGTCCGTCGGGCCGATTGGAAAGAGAAAGACATGATCACCGAATCCCTGTCCGTGCGAGTTGCCGGGAAACACCAGGCGGCCCCGGACGTCGTGAGCCTCGAACTGGTGGACCCCGACGGCGGCCTGCTGCCGGAATTCTCGCCCGGCGCACACATCGATGTGCATCTGCCGGGCGGCTACATCCGCCAGTACTCCCTGTTCAACGATTGCACGCAGCGGTCCCACTTCCTGATCGGTGTGCTGCGGGAACCGCAATCGCGGGGGGGCTCGGTGGCCGTGCATGATCTGGTGCAGGTGGGGGATCTGCTGCGCATCAGCCAGCCGCGCAACCGCTTCCCGCTGGTGCCGTCCGAGCGCAGCCTGCTGTTTGCAGGCGGGATCGGGATCACGCCACTGCTGTGCATGGCCCGCCGCCTGCAGGCGACGGGCGCCGCTTTCCAGCTGCATTACAGCTGCCGCTCGCGCAGCCGCGCCGCCTTCCTGGACGAGATCCTGGGGCCGGCCCTGGCGGGGCACACCCAGGTTCATTTCGACGATGAACCTGAAACGGCGCTCGACGCGCCGGCCATTCTGGCGGCGGACGACGGACGGACCCACATCTATGTCTGCGGCCCGTCCGGCTATATCGATTTCATCCGCGAGCAGGCCCGTTCGGCCGGGGTGGACGATTCGCGCATTCATTTCGAGCGTTTCGCCCTGGACGAGGACCAGCGCCCCGCCGCGCCGGCCGAGGGCGATGTGGCCTTCCAGGTCAAGCTGGCCAGCACCGGGGAAGTGTTCGAGATCCCGGCCGACGAGACCATCACCTCGGCCCTGGACCGGCAGGGCGTGTTCATCCCCGTGTCTTGCGAAGAGGGCATCTGCGGCACCTGCCTGACGGGGGTGCGGGAAGGCATCCCGGATCATCGCGACAGCTATCTCACGGATGCCGAGCATGCGGCCAACGACCAGTTCACGCCGTGCTGCTCGCGCGCGCGGACCCCGATGCTGGTGCTGGACCTGTAGCCACGGGTCGGCGTCTTCATTGCACGCATTTCACGATCACAAGACAAGGAGACAGACGTGAAACACAAGATCGGTAAATTGCTGGCGGCCTGCATCTTCGCGGCCGGAGGCCTGGGCGCCGCCCAGGCCCAGGACCTGAAGGTCGGCATGATCCTGCCGCTGTCGGGGCCGTTCGCCTCGACCGGGCAGCAGATGGTCAACGGCGCCCGGCTCTACCTGAAGGAGCATGGGGACATCGTGGCGGGCCGCCGGATCGTGCTGATCGATAAGGACGACACGGGCGTGTCGCCTTCGATCAGCAAGCGCCAGGCGCAGACCCTGCTGATCCAGGACAAGGTCGACGTGCTGGCCGGCTTCGGCCTGACACCGGGCGCCTTTTCGGTCGCGCCTCTGGCGACCGAGGCCAAGGTGCCCATGGTCGTGATGAATGCGGCCACGTCCTCGATCACGGAGAAATCGCCCTATATCGTGCGCACGTCCATGACCCTGCCGCAGGTCGCGGCGCCGATGGCAAGCTGGGCGGCGGCCAACGGCATTCACAAGGTATACGTCGCCGTGGCCGATTACGGTCCGGGTCACGATGCCGCGGCTCAGTTCAAGAAGACCTTCACCGCAGCGGGCGGCGAGGTGGTGGGCGAAGTCCACACACCGCTCACCAGCCCGGATTTCGCGCCGTTCCTGCAGAAGATCAAGGACGCACGGCCGGACGCGATCTTCCTGTTCGTCCCCAACGGCGAGCAGGGCGTGGCCTTCGCCAAGAGCTACCGGGAACGCGCCCTGGCCGATGCCGGCATCCGGCTGCTGGCCACCGGCGACGTGGTCACCGAAGACGTGCTTGCGGCCATGGGCGACAATGCACTGGGCATGATCACTTCGTTCCATTATTCCCAGGCGCACGATTCACCCGAGAACAAGGCCTTCGTCGAAGCCTATGCCCGGGCCTATCCCGGCACGCGGCCCAACATGGTGGCCGTGGCGGCCTACGACGGCATGCGCCTGATCCGCGAAGCCCTGGAAAAGACCCAGGGCGATGCAAGCGGGGATGCGTTCATCGCGGCGGTCAAGGGCCTGAAATGGACCAGCCCGCGCGGCCCGGTGGAGATCGATCCCGAAACGCGCGACATCGTCCAGAACGTCTATATCCGCAAGGTGGAGAAGGTCGATGGCGTGCTGCAGAACGTGGAGTTCGCCACGGTCGAGGCCGTCAAGGACCCCGGCAAGCAGTAGCATCCGGGTCGGATGCCGGCACATCCATAGCAATCCGGCATAGCTGCTAGTGACGCGCCCGGTCTTACCGGGCCGTTCCTTTATGGGGATAATCAAGGCACTATGACCACAAAGACGACGACGCGCACACTGGCAGGTTTTCAGGTTTTTCCCATCGGCCTGGGATGCATGGGCCTCAGTCACGGCTATGGTCCGGCGGCTTCCCCCGCCGATGCCGAAGCCTTGCTGCTGGGAGCGCTGGACCGGGGCGTGACGCTGTTCGATACGGCGGCGCTCTATGGCTTCGGCCACAACGAAGAACTCCTGGGGCGGGTGCTGGCGCCGCACCGCAGCCGCTTCATGCTGGCGAGCAAATGCGGCATCTTCCGCGAAAATGGCCAGCGCCGCATCGACGGCCGGCCCGAGACCCTGCGCCGGACCTGCGAGGACTCCCTGCGCCGCCTGCGCACCGATGTGATCGACCTGTACTACCTGCACCGCTGGGACAAGACCGTGCCCATCGAGGACAGCGTGGGCGCCCTGGCGGATCTGGTCCGCGCGGGCAACATCCGCAGCATCGGCCTGTCCGAGGTCTCGGCCGCCACGTTGCGGCGGGCGCACGCGGTGCACCCGATCGCCGCCGTCCAGAGCGAATATTCCCTGTGGTCCCGCGAGGTCGAGATCGCCGTCCTGCAGGCCTGCCGCGAGCTGGGCGCGGCGCTGGTCGCCTTCAGCCCCCTGGGGCGGGCGTTCCTGGCCGACGGCCTGTCCGACCCGGTTGACCTCGACGAGGCGGACCTGCGGCGGCGCATGCCGCGCTTCCAGGCCGATGCCTTCGCGCGCAACCAGGCGCTGCTGGCGCCGCTGCGGCGCATGGCCCGGGATCTGGGCTGCACGCCGGGCCAGCTGGCGCTGGCCTGGCTGCTGCATCAGGGGGATGACATCATTCCCATTCCCGGCACCACGCGGTTGCCGCACCTGGATGAGAATCTCGGGGCGGTTGGCGTGCGGCTGGATGCGGCGACCTGCGACCAACTGGCGCGGCTGTTCGACCGCGGCCTGGTATCGG
Organism: Castellaniella daejeonensis; assembly: GCF_039523555.1. Classification (NCBI taxonomy): domain Bacteria; kingdom Pseudomonadati; phylum Pseudomonadota; class Betaproteobacteria; order Burkholderiales; family Alcaligenaceae; genus Castellaniella; species Castellaniella daejeonensis. The sequence continues at coordinate 219,748 of NZ_BAAAFN010000006.1, read as the reverse complement.
GCGAACGCTACGGTGCCGCTACGCAGGCCGAAATCGATACGGAACAGTTTCCGGCGTCCTGAGGACGCCTTGCGGCACGCCGTTGGCGCCGGGCCGCGCGCGCGATTCGCGGTTGAATCGGAATCATTGAATGGAGCTTTGAAAGCGATGCAAGCAACGCGACTGGGCCTGATCGGTTATGGCGAGGTCGGCGGCATTTTCTGTGCCGGCCTGAAAGCACAGGTGGACAGTGTCCACGCCTGGGACACCAAGCTGGCTGATGCGGCCGCATCGGCGCCGCTGCGCGATCGTGCGGCGCGCGATGGCGTCATCCTGTGCGATTCGGCCGCGGCCCTGTGCGCGGCGGCCGATCTGGTGATTTCCGCCGTCACGGCATCGAACACGGTTGCGGTGGCGCGCGAAGCGGCCGCGCACCTGCGGCCGGGCACGGTCTTCCTGGACCTGAATTCCGCTTCGCCGGGCGCCAAGCGCGAAGCCGCCGGATTGATCGAGGCGGCGGGCGGCCACTACGTCGAAGCGGGCGTGATGACTTCGGTGCCGCCGTACGGCATCCGCGTGCCGATGCTGCTGGGCGGACCGCACGCCGAGACCCTGGCCCAACGCTTGCGTGCCTTCGGGATGGACGCCACCGCGGTGTCGCCGGAACTGGGCGTGGCATCGGCGATCAAGATGTGCCGCAGCGTCATGATCAAGGGCCTGGAGGCCCTGGTGATCGAAAGCTATACCGCTGCGCGCGCCTATGGCGTCGAGGACTACGTGCTGCCCACGCTCCAGGAAACCTTTCCGTCCATCGACTGGACGGAGCAGGGCCGCTATTTCTACAGCCGCGTCGTGGAGCACGGTCGCCGCCGCGCCGAGGAAATGCGCGAGGTGGCCAATACTGTGCGCGAAGCCGGGTTCGAGCCCTGGATGGCCGCCGCCACCGCCGAGAAGCAGGACTGGGTCGCTGGTCTGGCGGCCCGGGGCCTGTTTGCCGACGTCGAGGCTGCGGACGGCTGGCAGGCCTACGCGGACCGGCTGATCGCCCAGGCGCGCGATTGACATCATCCGGGGCCGCGTCCCGATGGCGCTCCGGGGCGGCAGGCCGCGCCCGACCATGCCACCGTACGGTGCGGCACGGGGGCGGCCGGATGCGGGTCAGGCGGGAAGCGTCATGGCCGGGGGATAGACCCGGCGCACGGTGGTGCGGATCAGTTCCAGCATCGCTTTCTGCGTCAGGGTGGTGATCCGGCCCGCCGCCGTCGCCAGGTACAGCCGGCTGTACAGTTCGGGCTGAGTGATGGGGCGGATGTGGTAGCGGTCCGGCTGCGCCGAGGTCAGGACGGCGTGTTCCGTCAGGATGGCATAGCCGGTGCCGTCGGCCACCAGGTCCAGGATTGCCTGGACGCTGTCGATTTCCAGGCGGATGTTCGGGCGTGAGCCGATCAGCGCCATCTCGGATTCCAGCAGCATGCGCACCGTGTGCGGCCGGTTGGGGATGATCAGGGGAATGTTGACCAGTGCGTGCAGCGGCAGGGGCTGGTGCGAGGGATGCGGCCCCCGGGTGCCGACGAGGTACAGCCGCTCGCTGGTCAGCGGCGACAGGTCCAGGTCCGCCGATGGCGACGGGTTGTACATCAGGGCGATGTCCAAACGGCCTGCAAGCAGCCATTCCTGCATCACCAGAGACAGCCCTTCGCTGATCGACAGGCTGGCGTTCGGCAGCCGCTTGCGGAACTGCCGCGTCAGTTCCACCGTCATCATCTTCGAGGCGCTGGGGGCGATGCCCAGCGCCACGCGGCCAGCCAGCGCACCCTGAACCCGACCCATGTCCTCTTTGGCGCGCTCGACCTGGTGCAGGATGCCCCGGCAGTGTTCCAGCAGCAGCTTGCCGGCCTCGGTGGTGGTGACGCCGCGCCCGTTGCGATTCAGCAGGTTCTGACGCAGTTCGACTTCCAGCATGCGGACCTGGCGGCTGAGGGCCGGCTGGGCGATGTTCAGCGCGTACGAGGCCTGGGTGAAACTGCCCAGTTCGGCAACCCGCATGAAATATTCCAGTTGCTTGAGGTCCATGGTTCCCGGATATGAATAAGGGTTTACCCTTAATTTCGGTATTGCGATCCATGAATCATATCATTCCGGCATAGCTGATAGTGGCCGTATGCCCTTATACATAGCACGCCCCCCGTCCATAATGAGCTCCATCGAGCACAGTGTGGTGACAAGATGCAGAAAGCCATTCCAGCCTTGTTCATGCGTGGCGGCACGTCGCGCGGGCCGTTCTTCCTGGAATCCGATCTGCCGTCGGACCCGGCGGCGCGCGACCGGGTGCTGCTGGCCGTGATGGGCTCGCCGGACCGGCGCCAGATCGACGGCCTGGGCGGGGCCCACCCCCTGACCAGCAAGGTCGGCATCGTGCGCCTGGGCACGACGCCGGGCGTGGACCTGGAGTTCCTGTTCGCTCAGCTGCAACCCGACCGCGACACGGTCGATACGACGGCCAATTGCGGCAACATGCTGGCGGCAGTCGTGCCTTTCGCGCTGGAGCGCGGCCTGATCCAGGCCCAGGGCGACGAGACCACCGTGCGTGTGCTGACCCGCAATACCGGCATGCAGTGCGACATCACGGTGCTGACTCCGATGACGCCGGAAGGCCGCCGGGTTGCCTACGAGGGCGATGCACGCATCGACGGCGTACCTGGCCGCTCGGCCCCGATCACGATCAATTTCCTGGACACGGCCGGTTCGGTGTGCTCGGGCCTGCTGCCCACCGGCCGCGTGCGCGACCGCGTGCGGGTCGAGCCGCCCGCCGGCGCAGACTTCGACGCTTTCGAGATCGACGTCACCTGCATCGACAATGGCATGCCGCTGGTGCTGTTCCGGGCCGCCGACATGGGCTGCACAGGGCACGAGACTCCGGCCGAGCTCAATGCAGACCAGGCGCTGAAGGCCCGCATCGAGGCCCTGCGCCTGCGCACGGGCGAACTGATGGGGCTGGGGGACGTGTCCGCACGCAACTATCCCAAGATGACCCTGGTGTCCGAGCCCCGGGAGGGCGGGGCGATCAATACCCGCTGCTTCATCCCTCACGTCTGCCACGAAGCCATCGGCGTGCTGGCGGCCGTGACGGTGGGCACGGCCTGCGTCCTCGAAGGCGCCGTGCCGCACGACCTGGCGCGCCTGCCCGAAGGGGCGCGCAAGGCCGTGTCGATCGAGCATCCCAGCGGCGAATTCACGGTCGAGCTGGAACTCGATCCCCAGGACCCCCAGAAGGTCGTGCGTGCGGCGCTGCTGCGCACGGCGCGGCTCATCATGCGCGGAGAAGCGATGGTGCCGGCCTCGGCCTGGCCCCAGGCGCTCTGATATCCCGGATACGGCCTCATCCTCACGGAAAACGGAAAAGGAAACGTACGAAATGAGCAGAAAACCCCTGATCATCGACTGTCATGGCCACTACACGACCGCGCCGCAGGCGCTGGCCGACTGGCGCGACCGGCAGATTGCGGGCATCCAGGATCCCTCCAAGCGCCCCAGCCCCTCCGACCTGCGCATCAGCGACGACGAGTTGCGCGAGAGCATCGAGACCAACCAGCTGCGCCTGATGCGCGAGCGAGGCTCCGACCTGACGATCTTTTCGCCGCGCGCCAGCTTCATGGCCCACCACATCGGGGATTTCCAGGTGTCCAGCACCTGGTCGGCGATCTGCAACGAGCTGTGCCACCGCGTCGCGACGCTGTTTCCCGACAATTTCGTCATGGCCGCCATGCTGCCGCAGTCGCCGGGCGTGGATCCGGCCACCTGCGTTCCCGAACTGGAAAAGTGCGTCAGGGAATACGGTGCGGTCGGGATCAACCTGAATCCGGACCCGTCCGGCGGGCACTGGAATTCGCCGCCGTTGTCGGACCGTTCCTGGTATCCCATCTACGAGAAAATGGTGGAATACGACATCCCGGCGATGATCCACGTGTCCACCAGCTGCAACCCGTGCTTCCATACCACGGGTTCCCACTACCTGAATGCCGACACCACGGCCTTCATGCAGTGCCTGACCTCGGACCTGTTCAAGGATTTCCCGACCCTGCGCTTCGTGATTCCCCACGGTGGTGGCGCCGCCCCCTATCACTGGGGCCGTTTCCGCGGCCTGGCCCAGGCGCTGAAGAAGCCCCTGCTGGACGAGCATCTGCTGAACAACGTGTTCTTCGACACCTGCGTCTACCACCAGCCGGGCATCGATCTGCTGACCCGTGTGATCCCGGTGAAGAACGTGCTGTTCGCTTCCGAGATGATCGGCGCGGTGCGTGGCATCGATCCCGAGACGGGGCACTATTTCGATGACACCAAACGCTATATCGAAGCGGCCTCGACGCTCACCGACGCCGACCGCTTCCAGATCTACGAGGGCAATGCGCGCCGCGTGTATCCGCGCCTGGACGCTGCCCTGAAGGCCAAGGGCCTGTAACGCCTCAGGAGAAAACGGACATGAGCACCCCCCTGAACCAGCTCGGCATCGTCCATCGCACGATCCAGCGCGCCGACCCGGCCGCCGTCGAGCAGCTTTCGCGCTTCGGCGTGGCGACCATCCACGAGGCCATGGGCCGCGTGGGCCTGATGAAGCCCTACATGCGCCCGATCTGGCGGGGCGCGCGCATGTGCGGCACCGCCGTCACGGTGCTGCTGCAACCGGGCGACAACTGGATGTTGCACGTGGCCGCCGAGCAGATCCGGCCAGGCGACGTGGTGGTGGCCGGCTGCACCACGGACAGCACCGACGGCTTCTTCGGCGACCTGCTGGCCACTTCGTTCAAGGCGCGCGGCGCGCGCGGCCTGGTGATCGACGGCGGGGTGCGCGATGTCGATACCCTGGAGTCCATGGACTTCCCGGTGTTCAGCCGCGCCATCAGCGCCAAGGGTACCGTCAAGGGCACCCTGGGTTCGGTCAACATTCCCGTGGTGTGCGCCGGTGCACTGGTGAATCCGGGCGACGTGGTGGTGGCCGATACCGACGGTGTGGTGGTGGTGCCCGCCGCAGTGGCTGCCCAGGTCGCCGCCAAGGCCCAGGCCCGCGAGGACAACGAAGGCGCCAAGCGCGAGATCTTCGCCTCGGGCGTGCTCGGCCTGGACTACTACAAGATGCGCGAAGGCCTGGAAAAGGCCGGCCTGAAGTACATCGACTGAGGATCGACAATGACGACCGCCGATACCTTCACCAAGACCCCGGGCTGGCTGGATTACTACGATGGCCCCAGCCGCCCGCGATTCCGGCTGCCTGCCGGGGCGGTGGACGCCCATTGCCACGTGTTCGGCCCGGGCGCTGAATTTCCCTATGCGCCGGAACGCAAGTACACGCCCTGCGATGCGCCCAAGGAAGCCCTGTTCGCCCTGCGCGACCACCTGGGATTCGAGAAGAACGTGATCGTGCAGGCGACGTGCCACGGCACCGACAACCGTGCCCTGGTCGATGCGCTGCGCGCCTCGGGCGGCCGGGCACGCGGGGTGGCGACCGTCTCGCGTGATGTCAGCGACGCCGACCTCCGGGTCATGCACGAGGCAGGCGTGCGCGGCACGCGCTTCAATTTCGTCAAGCGGCTGGCCGACTTCACGCCGCGCGAGGTGCTGGCCGAGATCGCTGCGCGCATCGCCCCCCTGGGCTGGCACGTGGTGGTGTATTTCGAGGCACAGGATCTGCCTGAACTGTATGATTTCTTCACCACGCTGCCGACCACGGTGGTGGTGGACCACATGGGGCGGCCCGATGTCTCCAAGCCCGTGGATGGCCCGGAATTCGGCCTGTTCGTGAAGATGATGCAGGATCACCCGAACATCTGGAGCAAAGTCAGCTGCCCGGAACGCCTGAGCCTGTCCGGCCCGCCGGCTCTCAACGGAGAGCAGCACGCCTACCGCGACGTCGTGCCCTTTGCGCGGCGCCTGGTGGAAACCTTTCCCGACCGCGTGCTGTGGGGCACCGACTGGCCGCACCCGAACCTGAAGTCCCACATGCCCGACGACGGACTGCTGGTCGATTACATCCCCCAGATCGCGCCGACGGCCGAGCTGCAGCGCAAGCTGCTGGTGGACAACCCGAACCGCTTGTACTGGAGTTGAACCATGTCCCTGAACAAGCCTTATACCGACGTGCCCGGCACGACCATCTTCGACGCGGACCAGTCCCGCAAGGGCTACCACCTGAACCAGTTCTGCATGTCCCTGATGAAGGCCGAGAATCGGGAGCGGTTTCGCGCCGATGAGCGCGCCTACCTGGACGAGTGGCCCATGACCGAGGAACAGAAGCAGGCCGTGCTGGCGCGCGACCTGAACCGCTGCCTGGAACTGGGCGGCAACATCTATTTCCTGGCCAAGCTCGGCGCCACCGACGGGCGTTCCTTCCAGTACATGGCCGCCAGCATGACCGGCATGACCCAGGAAGAATACGCCGCGATGATGCTGGCCGGCGGCAGGAGCATCGAAGGCAACCGCTGCACCGGAGAAAAACAATCATGAACCAGACGCATGCCCGCATCAGCGCGAGTGTCTACACCTCGCACGTGCCCGCGATCGGCGCCGCCATCGACCTGGGCAAGACCGGCAACGACTACTGGGCGCCGCTGTTCAAGGGCTATGAACCGTCCAAGCAGTGGATGAAGGACAATCGCCCGGACGTCATCTTCCTGGTCTACAACGATCACGCCACGGCTTTCAGCCTCGAGATGATCCCGACCTTCGCGATCGGCTGCGCCGCGCAGTTCAATCCGGCCGACGAGGGCTGGGGCGCGCGACCGGTGCCGCCCGTGATCGGGCATCCGGAGCTGGCGGCGCACATCGCCCAGTCGGTGATCCAGCAGGACTTCGACCTGACCATCGTCAACAAGATGGACGTGGACCATGGGCTGACGGTTCCCCTGTCGCTGCTGTGCGGCCAGCCCGAGGCCTGGCCGTGCCCGGTGATTCCCTTCGCCGTGAATGTGGTGCAGTACCCCGTGCCGTCCGGCCGCCGCTGCTTCGAACTGGGCCGCGCCATTCGCCGCGCCATCGAGAGCTACGACGAGCCCCTGAACGTGCACATCTGGGGCACGGGGGGCATGAGCCACCAGCTGCAGGGGCCGCGCGCCGGCCTCATCAACCGCGAATTCGACCAGAACTTCCTGGACAGGCTGATCGCCGACCCCGATGGCCTGTCCCGCATGCCGCACATCGACTACGTGCGCGAGGCGGGTTCGGAAGGCATCGAACTGGTGATGTGGCTGATCGCCCGCGGCGCGATGGCGGACGTGGCGGGCGGCCCGGCACCGCGCGTCGCGCACCGCTTCTACCACGTGCCGGCCTCGAACACGGCCGTGGGCCACCTGATCCTGGAGGAACAATCGTGACGGAACGCACCCTGAAAGTCGCGCTGGCCGGTGCCGGCGCCTTCGGCATCAAGCACCTGGACGGCATCGCCCGCATCGACGGCGTGGAAGTCGTCGCCCTGGTGAGCCGCGACCTGGACAAGACCCGCGAGGTGGCGCGCAAATACGGGATCGGACAGGCCACCACCGAGCTGGACGAGGTCCTGGCGCGTCCCGAGATCGATGCCGTGATCCTGTGCACGCCCACGCAGATGCATGCATCCCAGGCCATGGCCTGCCTGCGGGCGGGCAAGCACGTCCAGGTCGAGATCCCGATGGCGGATTCCCTGGCCGATGCCGAGGCCCTGGTGGCCCTGGCGCGCGAGACCGGCAAGACCGCCATGTGCGGCCACACGCGCCGCTTCAACCCCAGCCACCAGTATGTGCACCAGCGCATCCAGCGCGGCGAATTCCACATCCAGCAGATGGACGTGCAGACGTATTTCTTCCGCCGCACCAACATGAATGCCCTGGGCGAGCCGCGCAGTTGGACCGATCACCTGCTGTGGCACCACGCGGCGCACACGGTGGACCTGTTTGCCTATCAGTGCGGCAGCCCCATCGTGCGTGCCAATGCGCTGCAGGGTCCGATCCATCCGGAACTGGGCATCGCCATGGACATGTCCATCCAGCTGCAGGCGGCCAACGGCGCCATCTGCACGCTGTCGCTGAGCTTCAACAACGACGGTCCGCTTGGTACTTTCTTCCGCTACATCGGCGATACGGCGACCTACATCGCCCGCTACGATGACCTGGTCACGGGCCGCGACGAGCTTATCGACGTCAGCCGCGTGGCCGTGTCGATGAACGGCATCGAATTGCAGGACCGTGAATTCTTCGCAGCCATCCGCGAGGGGCGGGAACCGAATGCCAGCGTGGCCCAGGTCCTGCCGTGCTACCGGGTGCTGCATGATCTCGAGCAGCAGCTGTCCGGCCATGCGGCCCGGGCTTGATCCACTCTTTCATCCCTACACAACAGGAGCGAGACCATGAAATTCAGCAAAACCCTAGGGGCGGTGGCCTTGGCCTTCGGCCTGACCACGGCATTCGGCGCAGCCCGAGCCGCGGACCTGAAGATCGGCGTCGTGATGCCGATGTCCGGACCCTTCGCCGCCCACGGCAAGCAGATCAAGCACGGCATCGATCTGTTCCTGGCGGAACACGGCGACACGGTTGCCGGCCGCAAGGTCCAGATCATCATCAAGGACGACACCGGCATTGCTCCGGCGGTGGCCAAACGCCAGGCGCAGGAACTGCTGATCAAGGACAAGGTCGACATCCTTGCCGGCTTCACCCTGACGCCCAATGCCTTCTCGGTCGCCCCCCTGGCCACCGAAGGCAAGGTGCCGATGGTGGTGCTGAATGCGGCCACGTCCTCGATCACCGAGAAGTCGCCCAACATCGTGCGGGTGTCCATGACCCTGCCGCAGGACACGGCGCCGCTGGCGCAGTGGGCCTACCAGAACGGCATCCGTTCGGTCTACACCCTGGTGTCCGACTACGGTCCGGGGCATGACGCCGAACAGCAGTTCCAGAAGACCTTCACCAGCCTGGGCGGCAAGATCGTGGGCGAGGTCCGCACGCCCGTCAATACGCCGGACTACGCGCCGTTCCTGCAGCGCGTGAAGGACGCCAAGCCCGATGCCGTGTTCTTCTTCGTGCCCAACGGCGAGCAGGGCGTGGCCCTGGCCAAGGGCTACAAGGAACGCGGCCTGGACCAGGCCGGCATCAAGGAACTGGCCACGGGCGACGTGACCGACGAAGACGTGCTCGACGCCATGGGCGACGCGGCGATCGGCATGATCACGTCCTTCCATTATTCGGCGGCGCATGACTCCCCGGAAAACAAGGCCTTCGTGGCCGCCTACCACAAGGCTTTCCCCAACGATCGCCCCAACTTCGTGGCGGTGGCCGGCTATGACGGCATGAGCCTGATCTACCAGGCCCTGGAAAAGACCAAGGGCGATGCCAGCGCCGACGCCTTCATGGCGGCCGTCAAGGGCATGAAGTGGACCAGCCCGCGGGGTCCGGTGGAAATCGATCCCGAAACGCGCGACATCGTCCAGAACGTCTACATCCGCAAGGTGGAGAAGGTCGACGGCGTGCTGCAGAATGTCGAGTTCGACAAGATCGAGGCCGTCAAGGACCCCGGCAAGCAGAAGTGATCGCCGACTCCGGCGTCCGGCTGCCGCCCCTGACGGCGGCGCCGGGCGCCGGGGCGGCCCGGAACCGGCCCCATCCCAGTCCTGGAATCAATCATGACCATTCTCTTTGACGGCATCGCAGCAGGCATGCTGCTGTTCCTGATCAGCGTCGGCCTGTCGGTGACGCTGGGCCTGATGAACTTCGTCAACCTGGCCCATGGCGCGTTTGCCATGCTGGGCGGCTATGCCTGCGTCGTGCTGCTCAACGGCTATGGTGTGCCGTTCCTGGCCACGCTGCCTGCGGCAATCATCGTCCCGGCCCTGGCCGGCATCGTGCTCGAACGCACCCTGTACCGCCGCCTGTATGCGGCATCCGACCTGGACCAGGTGCTGTTCTCCATCGGCCTGGTGTTCATGTCCGTGGCCGCTGCCCATTATTTCTTCGGCGCGCAGCAGCAGCCGCTGCATCTGCCGGAATTCCTGTCCGGACAGATCCACCTGCCCGGCGTGGACATCGGCGTCTATCGTCTTTTCCTGATCATCGCCGGGCTGGCCGTGGCCGTCCTGCTGCAATGGTCCGTGATCCGCACTTCCTTCGGCGCGCGGCTGCGAGCCGCCGTCGACAACCAGCGCGTGGCGCGCGGCATGGGGATCGACGTCAACCGCGTCTTCAGCCTGACCTTTGCCCTGGGCTCTGCGCTGGCCGGCCTGGGCGGTGCTCTGGGTGTTGAAATGCTGGGGCTGGATCCCGAATTCCCCGTGAAATACATGGTGTACTTCCTCATCGTCGTTTCCGTGGGGGGCAGCGGCAACATCCTGGGCTCGCTGTATGCCGCCATCCTGCTCGGCGTGGCCGATGTGGCGGGCAAATACTACGTGCCGCAGATCGGCGCCTTCATCATCTACGCCGTCATGGTCGCGACGCTGATCTTCCGTCCCCATGGCCTGTTCGGCCGTCCTCACAAATAGGCCCCGACATGACGACCCATACTTCGACCGGGACGCCGTCCCATCCGCAGTCCGGCGCGGCGGCGCTCGACCGCTATCGCCGCTCGGCGCGCTGGAAGCCGCTGGAATATCTTTTCTGGTGCCTGCCGGTCCTGGCCTATTTTGCCTTTCCGGGCAACTACCTGCTGCTCAGCCAGATCGCCATCACCAGCCTGTTCGCCCTGTCGCTGGACCTGATCTTCGGCTATGCGGGGATCATTTCCCTGGGCCATGCCGCCTTCTTCGGCGTGGGCGCCTACACCGTGGGGCTCCTGGGCTCGCACGGCTACGGGGATCCCCTGCTGGGCCTGTTCCTGGCCGCCGTGATCGCCGCCGCGCTGGGTTTCCTCAGCAGCTTCCTGCTGCTGCGTGGCAGCGACCTGTCGCGCCTGATGGTCACGCTGGGCGTCGCCCTGATGCTCTACGAACTGGCCAACAAGTTCACCAGCATCACCGGCGGGGTGGACGGCATGCCGGGTGTCGAGGTCAAGCCGATCCTGGGCCTGTTCGACTTCGACATGTTCGGCCGCATCGGCTACATCTATTCGGTCATCGTGCTGTTCGTGCTGTTCTGGTTCGCCCGCCGCCTGGTGTATTCGCCCTTCGGCCAGAGCCTGCGCGGCATCCGCATGAATGCCCTGCGCATGCCGGCCCTGGGCGTGCCCGTGAACCGCCGCCTGGTCACGGTCTACACCATCGGCGCGGGCTATGCCGGGGTGGCCGGCGCCCTGCTGGCACAGACCAATTCCTTCGTTTCGCTGGACGTGCTCAGTTTCCAGCGCTCGGCCGACCTGCTGCTGATCCTGATCCTGGGTGGGGCGGGGCACCTGTACGGCGGGCTGCTGGGCGCCATCGTCTTCGTGATCGCCAATTACCTGCTGTCCGACATGAATCCCCAATACTGGCAGTTCTGGCTGGGCCTGATCCTGGTGCTGGTTGTGCTGTTCGCCCGGGGCGGGATCCTGGGAACGGCCCGCCAGTGGATCGAATCTTCCCGCCAACGCGCCCTGTCGCGCGCCCGCACGGAGACCCCTTCATGAGCCCAGTCCTGCAGACCCACGGCCTGGTGCGCCGATTCGGCGGCTTCGTGGCCACCGACAACGTCGATCTGTCGATCGCGCCCGGCGCGCGCCATGCCCTGATCGGCCCCAACGGGGCCGGCAAGACGACACTGATCAACCTGCTGACCGGCTATCTGGAGCCCACGGCCGGCCGCGTCGAGCTGATGGGGCGCGACGTGACGCGCATGTCGCAGCATGAGCGCGTCGGCCAGGGACTGGTGCGCACCTTCCAGATCAACCAGCTGTTCATGGACATGACGGTGCTCGAATCCGTTGCGCTCGCCGTCAGCGAACGCAATGGACTGGGCACGCGCTGGTGGAGGCCGCTGTCCGTCCGGGGCGAGATCATCGACGAGGCCGTCGCCATCCTGGAACGCCTGAAGCTGCTGTCGGATGCGCACGAAACCACGCGCAACCTGGCCTACGGCCGCCAGCGCCTGATCGAGATCGCCCTGGCCCTGGCGCTCAAGCCCAAGGTCCTGCTGCTCGACGAGCCTGCTGCCGGCGTGCCGACCGGCGAGAGCCAGGAGCTGTTCGAGACCATCGCCCAGCTGCCGCGCGACGTCACCATTCTGCTGATCGAACACGACATGAACCTGGTTTTCCGTTTTGCCGAGCGCATTTCCGTCCTGGTGTCGGGTGCGCTGCTGATCGAGGACACCCCCGAGGTGATCGCGCATCATCCGCGCGTCAAGGAAGTCTATCTGGGAGAGACCCATGTCTGAGCTCTTGCGCCTGGAGAACGTCTGGGCCGGCTACGGCGATGCCGTCGTCCTGGAGGACGTGTCCCTGTCTTTGGCGGCCGGCGAGAGCCTGGCGCTGCTGGGACGCAACGGCATGGGCAAGACGACGCTGCTGGCCACCCTGATGGGGGTGACCCGGCTGCGGCGCGGCCGCATCGTCTTTCAGGACGAGGACATCGCCCAGGTGCCCAGCCACCGCCGCGCCCAGGCCGGCCTGGGCTGGGTGCCCCAGGAACGCGATATCTTCCGCTCCCTGACCGTCGAGGAAAACCTGACCGTCGTCGCACGGCCGGGTGAATGGAACGTGAAGCGGGTCTACGACATGTTTCCCCGCCTGCGCGAGCGCCGGTCCAACCTGGGCAGCCAGCTGTCGGGCGGCGAGCAGCAGATGCTGGCCATGGGACGGGCGCTGATGCTCAATCCCAAGATCCTGCTTCTGGACGAGCCGCTCGAAGGCCTGGCGCCCCTGATCGCCCAGGAACTGCTGCACATCATCGACCGCATGGTGGCCGAAGGCCGCATGGCCGTCATCCTGGTGGAGCAGCACGCGCGCCAGATCCTGCCGATCACGCGCCAGGCGCTGGTGCTGGAACGCGGCCGGGTGGTCTATTCGGGCAGCAGCGCCGAACTGCTGGACGACGGCGCCGCCCTGGAGCGCTGGCTGGGCGCGGGTTCGACGGACGGCGCGGGAGAGGCCGCGCCGCGCCAGGCGCCGGCCGAACGCATCCCCGCCATCGAGGCCATCCAGGACGAGCACCGGGCGCTTGCGGCCATCCTCAGCGGTCTGTCGCACATCGTGCAGGACATCGAGGCCGGCAAACTGGAGCCGGACTACACCTTGCTGGCGAGCATGATCGAGTACATTGCCGAGATGCCCGACAAGCTGCACCATCCCAAGGAAGACCAGATCTTCGCCCTGCTGCGCACCAAGACGCGCGACGAGGATGAGCACCTGGACCGCCTGGAGGCCGAGCATCGGGATGCGGTCAATGCCACGGGGCGGCTCGACCGGGCCCTGGTCAGCTACATGCAGGGCGGCGCAGAAAGTTTCCCCGGGTTCCGGGATGCCGTGCGCGCCTACATCGCCGACGAGTGGGTGCACCTGAACACCGAAGAGCGCCATATCCTGCCGGCCGCCCGGCGCCTGTTCAGCGCGGAAGAATGGCAGGCGATCAATGCCGACTTCGTCCGCAATGGCGATCCGTGGTCGGGGCCGGGCAATCGCTATGCCGATCTGTTCCGGCGCATCACCAGCCTGGCGCCGGCTCCCATCGGCGTGGGCGGGGAACCGCAGGGCTGAGCGGGCAGAGGGGGGCTTCAGCTCCGCCGGCCCAGGGCCAGGTGGCAGGCGCCGCCCAGCACCAGCCCCCAGAAGGCGCTGCCAATCCCCAGCAGGCTCATCCCCGAGGCCGTGGCCAGGAAAGTCACCAGCGCGGCGTCGCGGTGCCCGGGCGCCTGCAGTGCGTCATGGATGCTGCTGCCCAGGGTGCCCAGCAGGGCCAGCCCGGCAATGGCGGCGACCAGTTCGTGGGGAAACGCGGCGAACAGGGCCACGACCGTGGCGCCGAAGATCCCCGTGAACAGATAGAAGATGCCCGCCCAGACCGAGGCCTTGTAGCGCTGCGAGGCATCCGGATCGGCATCGGGACTCATGCAGATGGCGGCCGTGATGGCGGCCAGATTGAAGGCGAAGCCGCCGAAGGGAGCCAGCACGATCCCCGTCGCGCCCGTCCAGGAAATCAGCGGCGAGGCCGGCACGTGCGCGTAGCCGTTGGCACGCAGCACGGCCAGGCCCGGCACGTTCTGCGAGGTCATGGTCACGATGAACAGCGGCAGGGCCACGCCGATGAAGGTCGAGATCGAGAATTCGGGCGGCATCCAGACAGGCCGCGCGGGCGTCCAGTCGAGTCCGGACAGGGGCAGGCTGCCCTGCAGCGCGGCGCAGGCGATTCCGGCCGCCAGGGCCAGGGGAACGGCATAGCGTGGCAGGGTGCGCCTGGCCAGCAGGAAAGCGGCCAGCATCACGCCGGCCAGCAGCGGGCGGCCCTGCATCGAGACGAACAGGTCCATGCCGAAGCGCAGCAGGATCCCCGCAAGCATCGCCGAGGCCAGGTGCCGGGGAACCCAGTCCATGATCTTCTGGAACCAGCCCGTGACGCCGCACAGCGTGATCAGGACCGAGCAGGCCAGGAAGGCCCCGATCGACTGCGCCAGGCCCACATCGCCCAGGCTGGTGGCCAGCAGGGCGGCCCCGGGCGTGGACCAGGCCGTCAGCACCGGCGCCCGCCAGGCCAGGGCCAGGCCGATGCAGGTGATCCCCATGCCGATCCCCAGGGCCCACATCCAGGAGGCCAGCTGGGCATCCTGCGCGCCGGCGGCGCTGGCCGCCTGGAAGACGATGGCGACGGAACTGGTGTAGCCCACCAGGACGGCGATGAAGCCGGCCGAAATGTGCGAGACCCGCAGCCAGCCCGCGAGCCCCATGGCTGCCGCGCGCGCCGTCACGATACGAAACGGACCGGCGCGGTCATGGGGCCCCCGTGGCCCGGCGTGCTCATGGTGCCGCCTGGGTGATGCTGTGCGCCCAGACGAACGCTTGCTGGACGAGGGGATCGAGCTGGGCGGCGGTGACGCCCAACTCGCGCAGCAGGGGCGCGGGATCTTCTTCTTCGTCGCGATCCGAAGGGAAGAGCAGGGCGGCCAGGCGCAGGTCGGGGCCCAGGGTGCCTTCGCGCCCCAGCAGGGCATCGCGCACCGGGACGTCGACACGGACCTGGGACAGCAGGTCCTGCATGGTGCCGTGGAACAGCTGGTCCATGATGGACAGGATCCCGGTGGTGAACGCGGTTTCCGCGCGTACGGTCTGCTCGGGATGGATCAGGGCGGACAGGGCTTCCATCAGGTGCGCCCGCGCGCTGGCCTGGATCAGGATGGGCGAAAGATAGCCCGCCGGGCGGCCGGCCTCGGTGTACATCAGGACCTGGATCCAGCGCTGCAGCTGCCGGCGGCCCAGCAGCATGATGGCCTGGTTCAGGGATTCGACTTCCTGGCTCAGGCCGAAGGCCGGAGTGTTGACCATGTCCAGCAGCGTCTTGACCAGCTCGGGATCCTGCCGCAGGCAGTCCTCGATTTCCGGTGCCTCGCCTTCTCCCATGATCAGCGTGACCAGGCGCAGCAGGGTCTTCTGGCGCGGCGTCAGGGATGTCGCGGGCAGCAGGTCGGCGGGCCAGCGGCCCTGGAACAGGGTGAAGCCCAGCAGCATGAAATTGTCGTGCGTGGGCTTGTCGGGCGTGTTCACGGCCATCAGCTGCCGGCCCGCCTGCTTGTGCTGGAAGCTCTGGCGGAAGATGTCGGCCTTGGAGCTCAGTGTGGGGTCGAAACGCACGACCTTGCAGAACGGCAGCAGCGCTTCGCGCCCGGGCTGGGCCGCGAGATCGCCGCGGATGGAGAATTTCGTGCCGCCGTGGGCCAGGCTCTGCAGCGTCTGGATCAGTTCGGGGGTGATCTCGATCGCTTCGGGAAATTCGAGGTAGGTGCGGTGGCGTGGCAGCATGTGCGCAAAGGCGTTCTGCAGCAGGTCCGGCGTGCCGTCTATCCAGTGCGGGGCATAGGCGAAAAAGGCGTTGGCGCCATGCGCGCGCGCTGTTTCGATCAGGGCGGCCCCGGCGTCCAGGCCCGGTTCTTGCGGCTCGGTCCACAGGACGCGCAGCCGGTAGCCGGCCAGCCCCCGGTTCTGATCCAGGACGGGTTCGCGGCGGATCAGGTGGGGCGGCGGCGGTGCGGATGCGCCGGCTGCAGTGTCCGGGGACGAATCGGTCGTCAGGTTGGTTTCCATCGAATCTCCTTGCTGGCGCCTGTGGCGCTTCCCGCGAGAGTGGAGCGCATGGAGGGACAGCCTTTGTCTTTTATTTTGAAAACGGGAGCCTATGCACTGCGTCAAACCGCCAGCGCCCCCGATGGCGCAGACGTTGCCCGCATTGTACTGTGGCCGCCGCACCCGGTCAGCACCGGTCCGTGTCTTTTCCGGCACGGTGCTTCACCGCGGCCCGGGCCCGGGGCTGGTCTACAATCGGTGCATCGTTCCGTCGGAGAAAGCCATGCCTGGATTGCTGCCCAATGTCGACCCGGAGGGTCTGCTGGAATATTCGGTGGTCTACACCGACCGCGCCCTGAACCACATGTCCGAGTCGTTCCAGCAGGTGATGCGCGACATCTCGCGCACCCTGAAGTCGGTGTACGGGGCGCATTCTGCCATCGTGGTGCCGGGTAGCGGCACCTTCGGCATGGAGGCCGTGGCGCGCCAGTTCGCGACCGGCCGGCGCTGCCTGGTGATCCGCAACGGCTGGTTCAGCTACCGCTGGAGCCAGATCTTCGAGACCGGGCGCATTCCGTCCGAAGAGCGCGTCCTCAAGGCGCGCCCGATCGAGGCCGGCGCCCAACCGTTCTTCGAGCCGCCGCCGGTGGCCGAAGTCGTCGCGGCGATCCGCGAGTTCCGGCCCGAAGTCGTCTTTGCTGCGCATGTGGAAACGGCCTCCGGCATCATGCTGCCCGACGACTACATTCGCCAGGTGGCCGATGCCGCGCACGAAGCGGGTGGCCTGTTCGTGCTGGACTGCATCGCTTCGGGCACGGTCTGGGTGGACATGCGCGAAGTGCACGCGGATGTGCTGATCTCGGCTCCCCAGAAAGGCTGGACCTCGTCGGCCTGCTGCGGCCTGGTGATGCTGGGCGAGGCCGCCCGCAAGCACATCGAGACCACGCAGAGCACCAGTTTCGCCTGCGACCTGCGCAAGTGGCTGGGCATCATGGAAGCCTATGAAAAAGGCGGCCACGCCTACTACACTACCTTGCCCACGGATTCCCTGGCCGTCCTGCGCCGCGTGATGGCCGAAACCGAGGCCTACGGCTACGATCGGGTCAAGGCCGAGCAGCTCCAGCTGGGGCAGGCCGTGCGTGCCCTGTTGCGCGAACGCGGTTTCAAGAGCGTTGCGGCGCCCGGTTTCGAGGCGCCCGGCGTGGTGGTCAGCTACACCACCGATGACGGCATCCACACGACGCGCAAGTTCGCTCAGGTCGGCGTGCAGGCTGCTGCCGGCGTGCCCCTGGCCTGCGATGAACCCGAAGGCTTCAAGACCTTCCGCATCGGCCTGTTCGGCCTGGACAAGCTGCACGACGTCGAGCGCACCGTCGAGGCGCTGGCGCGGGCGCTGGACCGGATCCGGGACTAGCGCCGGGGGGCGGCTCAGGCGCCGTCGAGCCCCATCTGCCAGAAATCGATTTCCAGGCGGATGGCATCGCGGAACGTGGCGGTCAGCCCATCCAGCCGTTCGGCGTTCTGCCCGGCCAGGCGCGCATCCAGCCAGTCGCGCTCGGCCTGCGCGGCCGCCTGGAACTCGTCGCTGGCGTACATGGCGATCCAATCTTCGTAGGGGTTGGCCGGTCCCCGCACGGTGAACGCCTGGGCCTCGATCCAGCGTGCGATGTCCGCGTAGCCGACCAGACACGGGGCGAGCGCCACGTGCAGGTCCAGCAGGTCGCCACGCAGGCCTGCGTCAAGCACATAGCGGGTGTAGGCCATGGTCTCGCTGGCTTCGGGCAGGGTTTCCAGTTCTGCCTCGGGGATGCCCCAGCGGGCGCAGTAGCCGACGTGCAGATCCATCTCCAGGTCCACGATGGCTTTCAGGCTGTCCAGGCCCTGGCGCAGTTCGGCCATGGTGCGGCTCTTGTAGACCGCCAGTCCCCAGGCGCGGGCGAAGTGCACCAGAAACAGATAGTCCTGGCGCAGGTAGTGGCGGAAGGCCTCGGGCGGCAGCGTGCCGTCGGCCAGCCGACGCACGAATTCGTGCTGGCAATAGGCGTTCCATTCGGGGGCGCAGCAGACCAGCAGGGAGGCGAAGGGCGTCGAATCGGATGAAGGCGTCATGCATGTCTCCATTGCGAAGGGGGCGGCCCCGAGTGTAGCCCGTAGCGGCGTCGGCGTCGTCCATCCGGAGAGCGCCTACGGTACGATATCGCGGACGTGAAACCGCGATCCCGACCGCGGAAGAGATTTACCATGCGATCCAGCATCACTTTCAAGCTGTTCCTGGCCATCCTGGCGACCTGCATCGTCGTGGCGCTTGCCATGGGGATGGCCGTGCGCTACAGCTTCGAGAGCGGCTTCGACGACTATATCCGGGAACGCGAGAGCCAGCGGCTGGACAGCCTGGCGCAGGCCCTGGCCGCGGATTATGCCGAGGCCGGCGGCTGGCGCTTCCTGTCCGAGGGGGGCGAGCGATGGTGGCGCAGCCTGCGTCTGTCGCGTTACGCCCGGCCGGGCGACCGCGATCGCGGCCTGCCGCCGGGCCCGCCGCCCCGGGTCACGCTGGTGGACGCCGATGGCGGCTGGCTGGCCGGGCCGCGCGTGCGCCCCGGAACCGACGTGCGGCGCCACCCCGTGGTCGTCGAGGGCCGTTCCGTGGGCTGGCTGCTCAGCCCCCCGCCCATGCCCATGGTGCTCGACGACGAGATCGACCGCCAGTTCCAGTCCCGGCAGTTGCGGGCGACCTGGGTGATCGTGGGCCTGTCCGTGCTGCTGGCCGCCCTGGTCAGCCTGCTGCTGGCGCGATTGCTGCTGGTGCCCGTGCGCCGCATTGCGCAGGCCACCCGCCGGCTTGCCGACGGCGATTTCGACACCCGGGTACGGGTCGGAGCGCCCGACGAACTCGGACGCCTGGCCCGCGATTTCAACCGCCTGGCGCACAGCCTGGGGCGCAACGCCCGCCTGCGCCGCGAGCTGATGGCCGACATGTCCCATGAACTGCGCACGCCCCTGGCCGTGCTGCGCGGAGAGATCGAGGCCCTGCAGGATGGGTTGCGCGCGCCGGACGAGGCCGCCCTGGCCTCGCTGGCCCATGAAATCGGCCGGCTGAACCGGCTGGTGGATGATCTGCGCGAGCTGTCGCTGGCCGACGCCGGCGCCCTGGATTACCGGATGCGGCCGCTGGACCTGTCGGCGCTGGCCGCGCGGGCGCTGGATGCCGTGCGTGACCGGTATGCCCGGGCGGGGCTGGCGCTGGACCAGGACATCGAGCCCGGCCTGCGCTTGTCCGGCGACGAGCGCCGCCTGGAACAGCTGCTGGCCAACCTGCTGGAAAACAGCCTGCGCTATACCGACAGCCCGGGGCGCGTGCGCCTGCGGGCGGGCCGGCAGGCGGGCCGCATCGTGCTCGAAATCGCCGACACCGCGCCTTCGGTGGCGACCGATCAGTTGCCCCGCCTGTTCGACCGCCTGTACCGGGTGGAGTCCTCGCGCAGCCGCCAGCATGGCGGATCGGGGCTGGGCCTGGCGATCTGCCGGTCCATCGTCCAGGCGCATGGCGGCGAGATTGCCGCGATGCAGTCCGACCTGGGCGGGCTGGCCGTCCGCATCGAATGGCCCCTGGGGGATGGTGCCGCGGCTGGCATGGAAGGCGGGAGCGGGCGTCACGCGAGCAACAAGGAGTAAGGCATGCGGATTCTGGTGGTCGAAGACGAACCCAAGCTGGCCGAGGTGTTGCGCACCTATCTCGAAGCAGCCGGCTACGAGGCGCGTTGCGCGGAGGATGGCCTGGAGGTCATGCCCCTGGTCTCGGACTGGATGCCCGACCTGGTGCTGCTGGACCTGATGCTGCCCGGGCGCGACGGCCTGGACCTGTGCCGAGACATCCGCGCCAGGACTGCCATCCCGGTCATCATGGTCACTGCCCGGACCGAAGAGATCGACCGCCTGCTGGGCCTGGAACTGGGTGCCGACGATTACATCTGCAAGCCCTACAGCCCGCGCGAGGTCGTGGCCCGCGTCAAGGCGGTTTTGCGCCGCAGCGCGGCCGTGCCGGCACCGGCGCGCGGCACCGGTGGGCTGGACATCGACGAAGGCGCCTGGAGCGCCCGCCTGGACGGCACGGCGCTGGATCTGACACCGGTGGAATTCCGGTTGCTGGCGTTGCTGGCCAGCCAGCCCGGGCGCATCTTTTCCCGCGACCAGGTACTGGATGGCCTGTACGACGACCGCCGCGTCGTCACCGATCGGACCGTGGACAGTCACGTGAAGAACCTGCGCCGCAAGCTGGCTGCCGTGCGCCCGGGCGAGGATCTGATCCGCTCCGTCTACGGCGTGGGCTACCGGCTGGATCTCGGGGGCGCCTGAGCCGGCAGAATCCGCTGACGCTTCTCCACGAAGTCTTCACGATTTGCCCATTTTTGCACCGCAGTCGGCCCTTAATCTGTCTCCATCGCGGCTCCATCGGGGGGCCGCCGGAAACACGGAAAGGAAGACCGACATGAACAACACCCACGTCACCCGCGCCCGCTCGCTCTCGGCCCTGGCCATGGCTGCCGCCCTGGTCGCCGCACCCCTGGCCGCCACGGCCGCGTCCGGCATGCCGGCCGATGGCGGTTCCCGCCAGCATCACATGGGCTGGCACGACGCCGGCCGCCACGCCGGCCATCACGGTCATTTCGGCGGCCATGGCCTGCGCGCCCTGGATCTCAGCCAGGAACAGCAGGACCAGATCTTCAAGATCCGTCACGACCAGGCGCAGGCCTTCTATGACCAGAGAAAGGCGTTGCGTGCCGCGCACGAATCGTTGCGCGAACTGAGCCGTGCCGACGCCTTCGACGAGGCCAAGGCCAGGCAGGCTGCCGACGCGCTGGGCCAGGCGCAGGCACAGATGGCCTTGCTGCGTGCGCAGACCGGTGCGCAGATCCGCGCCGTGCTCACGCCCGAACAGCGCGAGAAACTGGCGCAGATGCGTGCACCGAAGCAACCGGCACGCTCCGGCAAGTCCTGATTGCCGCTGCATGCGGCTGGCCCGTGTCCTGATTCCCGGGCCGTCCGGGACGGGGCGCGGGGAAACCGGCTCCGGCCATTGGCCGGCGCCGGTTTTTTCATCGGGCGAACAAGGTTCCCACCGACTGGAAATGGCGCCGGTAATAGGGGTTGTCCAGTGTGTCGATGCGGACCTGGCCTCCGGTGGACGGCGCATTGATGAAGCGGCCGTCGCCCAGGTAGATGCCCATGTGCGAGTTCGGTCGGCCCAGCGTATCGAAGAACACCAGGTCGCCGGCTTGCAGGTCGCGGCGTGGCACGGGGCGGCTCATGCGGGCGATCAGTTCGGTGTTGTGGGGCAGGGTGGTGCCGGTTGCCGCGCCGAATACGTATTTCACCAGGCCGCTGCAGTCGAAACCCTGCCGCGCTTGCGATCCGCCATAGCGGTAGCGGGTGTCCAGCAGGCTCAGGGCCGTCATGATCACTTCGGTGCGTTGCGCCGGATCGATGGCGGGATTGGGCATGGACGGCCCTCGGCTGCCCGGGCCTGCGCAGGCCGCCAGCCACAGGCACAGCAGGCCTGCAGCCAGGGTGCGAACGGCCCGCCATCCCGGGCATGGTCCGGTCCGGGACTCGGCGAAGGACGGGCGGGCTGCCATGGGCGGATGGGGCGGGTCTAGCCGGCCTTGCCTTCGGGCCAGTAATGGCTGTCGGGCAGGGCGCGGGCGCCGAAGATCGCCTGGCCGACGCGCACCGTGGTGGCGCCTTCCTCGATGGCCCATTCGAAATCCCCCGACATGCCCATCGACAGCTCGGCGAAGTCGGCACCCTGGGGGGCATCCTGGCGCAGGCGGTCGCGCAGGTCACGCAGCAGCTGGAAGCAGGGCCGCACGCGGGTCTCGTCCGGAGAAAACAGGGCCAGTGTCATCAGCCCGCGCACTTTCAGGGATGTGTAGGCGGGCAGGGCGCGGGCGAAGTCCAGCGCGTCTTCGGGCGCCAGGCCGAATTTGCTGGCCTCGCCCGATGTGTTCACCTGGACGAACACATCCAGGCTCCGGCCTTCGGCCTGCAGGCGCCTGTCGAGCGCCTCGGCCACGCGCAGGTTGTCCAGGGCCTGGAATTCCCGCGCGAAGCGGGCGACGAATTTGGCCTTGTTGGTCTGCAGGTGGCCGATGATCGCCCAGTCCAGGTCGGCAAGGTCGGCCATGGCTTCCCATTTGCCGTAGGCTTCCTGGACCTTGTTTTCGCCCAGCTGGCGGCAGCCCGCCGCGTAGGCCATGCGGATGCGGGATTCGTCCACGGTCTTGCTGACGGGCAGCAGGCGGACTTCGGCCGGATCGCGGCCGGCGCGCTCGCAGGCTGCGTCGATGCGGGCGCGGATGTCGGCCAGGTTGGCCTGGATTTCCTCCTGGGTGGCGGCCGTCCGGTAGGCGGGCCGGACGGGGGATGGCACAGCATTCATTGCAACAGTCTCGGGCAAAGGGCGTTCGGAGTGTCCCTAGGATAACCCCAACGCGCCGGATTCGTCCGCCGGTCCGGGATGGTCCGAAGCCGGGCCGAAAGCCTTTATCATCTAGCCTGGAACGACAGGCGAGAAGGGAAAAGCGTGGCGAAACTCACTCCGGGGCTGATGCTGGTCCACGGCAATCGGGCGGAACAACTGCGCGAGGTGCTGGTCGCGTGGCTGCGCCATTCGCCGCTCGATCCCCTGGAAAACGAATGTCTGCTGGTGCACAGCAACGGCATTGCCCAGTGGCTGCGCCTGGCCCTGGCCGAGCGCGATCAGGGCTGCGGCATTGCGGCCGCGCTGGATTTTCTGCTGCCCTCGCGCTTCATGTGGCAGGCGTACCGCGCCGTGCTGGGCGCTGGCGCCGTGCCCGAGCAATCCCCACTGGACAAGGATCCGCTGGCCTGGCGCCTGATGCGCCTGCTGCCGGCGCTGGCCCGGCAGCAGGGCTTCGAGCCGGTGGCGCGCTTCCTGGCCGACGACGCCGATGTGCGCAAGCGCCACCAGCTGGCCCGCCGGCTGGCGGACCTGTTCGACCAGTACCAGGTCTACCGGGCCGACTGGCTGGACGCCTGGGGCCGGGGCGAATTCATCCTGCCCGATGCGTACGGCGGCGACCGGCCCCTGCCGGAATCGCAGGCCTGGCAGGCTCGCCTGTGGCGCGCCCTGCTGGAAGACCTGGGCGCATCCGGCAGCGAGCCGATCGGCCGCGCCGCCGTACATGCGGCCTTCATGGCGCGGGTCCGGGCGCCGGGCGATGTCCCGCGCCCATCCGGACTGCCCCGCCGCCTGCTGGTCTTCGGCATTTCCGCCATGCCGCGCCAGACGCTGGAAGCGCTGTCCGGCCTGTCGCGCTGGATCCAGATCCTGGTCTGCGTGAACAATCCCTGCGCCCATTACTGGGCCGACATCCAGGGCGACCGCGAACTGCTGCGGGCGCGTTTCCGGCGCCAGGCGCGCCGTCCGGGAATGCCAGAGGTCCTGGACGAAGACGCGCTGCACCAGCAGACGCATCCGCTGCTGGCGTCCTGGGGGCGCCAGGGGCGGGATTTCATCGGCCTGCTGGACGACATCGACGATCCGGCGCATCGGGCGCGCTGCGGCCTGGCCTTCGAGGCGCTGCACCGGCGCATCGACGCATTCGAGGAATTGCCGGGGGTCACGCTGCTGGAGCAGCTGCAGGACGATATCCGCGACTTGCGGCCACTGGCCGAGACGCGCGAGCGCTGGCCGGCGGTGGATGCCGCGCGCGACGATTCGCTGCGCTTCCACGTTGCCCACAGTGCCCAGCGCGAGGTCGAGATCCTGCACGATCAGCTGCTGGCGGCCTTTGCCGCCGATCCTGGCCTGCAGCCGCGCGACGTGATCGTGATGGTGCCCGACATCGAGGCCTACGCCCCCCACGTGCAGGCGGTCTTCGGCCAGTACGATGCCCGGGACCGGCGGCACGTGCCTTACGCCCTGGCGGACCGCGGGCAGCGCCAGGCCGACCCGCTGGTCATCGTGCTGGAACAGCTGCTGTCCCTGCCGCGCCTGCGGCTGGGCATCCAGGAGGTCCTGGAATGGCTTGACGTGCCGGCGTTGCGGGCTCGATTCGGGATCGAAGACGGGGACCTGCCGCTGCTGCAGGCCTGGGCGAGAGAGGCCGAGGTGCGCTGGGGACTGCATGCCGGGCATCGCGGCACCTTCGGCCTGGCGCAGGCGCCCGAGGCAGCGCACGGGCATACCTGGCGCTTCGGCCTGGATCGCATGCTGCTGGGCTATGCGGCAGGCCCCGACGCACCGGCCTGGAGCGGGATCGAACCCTACGGCGAAACGGGCGGCCTGCAGGCCCAGGCCCTGGGAGCGCTGGCTCGCCTGCTGGACGCGCTGGATCATCATTGGCGCCAGTTGCGCCAGGACGCCACCCCCGCGCAATGGGTGGCGTGCCTGCGTACGCTGCTGGACGATTTCTTCCTGCCCCGGTCGGATGCCGACGAGCACACGCTGGCGCGTTTCCGGGAAATCCTGCAGGACTGGGCGCAGTTGTGCGAGGCCGCAGGCATGGACGAAGCCCTGCCGGTGTCCATCGTGGCCGAACATTGCCTGGGCCAGCTGGACCAGGCCGGCCTGTCGCAGCGCTTCTTCGCGGGCGCAGTCACCTTTGCGACGCTCATGCCCATGCGGGCGATCCCGTTCCGGCGCGTCTGTCTGCTGGGCATGCAGGATGGCGCCTTTCCCCGCCAGCGGGTGCCGGCCGACTTCGACCTGATGGCGCTGCATCCGCGTCCTGGCGACCGCTCCCGGCGCGAGGACGACCGCTACCTGTTCCTCGAGGCGCTGCTGTCGGCGCGCGACCAGCTGTACATTTCCTGGGTGGGGCACAGCATCCACGACAATACGCCGCAACCGCCTTCCGTTCTGGTGTCCCAGCTCATGGACCATCTGGACCGGGGCTGGCAATCCGCAGACGGGGCCTCCCCCCTGGCCCGCGCCCTGAGCCTGCATCATCCGCTGCAGCCGTTCAGCCGCCGTTATTTTCCCAAGCAAGTGCAGGCCGGGCCCGGTGCGCTGTTCACCTATGCCGCCGAGTGGCGCAGCGCCCGGCTGCCGGCGGGCGCGGGACAGGCGCCCGGCGTCCTGCCGCCGCCGCGCCGGGATGCGGCATTGCGGCTGGACGTCCTGCGCCAGTTCCTGCGGCATCCCGTGCGCGCCTTCTTTCAGCAGCGCCTGCAGGTGTTCTTCGAGGCGCCTGATCCCAAACTGGACGAGGGAGAGCCCTATGTCCGGGACGGCCTGGCGCAATGGCAGTTGCGCGCCGAGCTGCTCGACGTCCTGCGGCAGTCTCCCGATCCAGCCAATGCCGGGCCGGCGTTCCTGGACTGCCTGGATCGGATGCGGCGGCGCGGCGCGCTGGTTGCGGGCAGCCTGGGCGAGGCATCGGCCCAGGCGCTGCTCGACAGTGTGCAGGCGGCCATCGATCCCTACCGGCGTGCCTGCGAAGACTGGTCCCAGGTGTCCGACGAGGCCCTGCGCATGGAAAGCACCGTGCCCGAAAGCGGATGGATGTTCGAGGACACGCTGGGCGGCTGGCGCCGCAATGAACGAGGCGAGTGGTGCCGGATTGCGCTGCTCGCCAGCCATCTGGTGCGCGACAGGCACTACCGCATCGCACCGATGATGCCGGCCTGGCTGGATCACCTGGCCGCGCATGCCCACGGCCGGCCGTTGACGACCGTGCTCGTCAGCCCCCAGGGCAGCGTGTCCTTCGATCCGCTGGACCCGGCCTGGGCCGCGGAGCAGTGGCAGGCCCTGTGGGCAGCCTGGCAGGCAGGCATGCGCGCCGCGCTGCCGGTGGAAATCGACGCGGCGGGCGCCTGGCTGCGCGCAGGCGCCGATCCCGAACCCGGCGGCAAGGCCTGGCGGGCGGCCGAGGACATCTATCTCAGGCGGGTGGAAGACGATCTGTACCTGCGGCGCTGCTATCCTGATTTCGATCGCCTGTGTGCGGGCGGCGGCTTTTTCCATTGGGCCGCGACGCTGTACGGCGCGGCGGCGGGCGCCATCCGGCCGTATCCGGCCGCTGCGGAGGCCGAGGCATGATCGCGCCGAACCGCTTCGCGTCCGAATCTCCCGAAACGGCGACTCCGGAGACGGCGATTCCCCAGGTCGATCCGCTGCGTTTCCCGCTGCGGGGCAGCCACCTGATCGAGGCCAGCGCGGGAACGGGCAAGACCTGGACGATCGCCGCGCTGTATGTCCGCCTGGTGCTGGGGCATGGCGGACAGGATCCGCGCCTGCCCACCGAAATTCTCGTCCTCACGTTCACCGAGGCTGCCGCCCAGGAACTGCGCGATCGGATCCGCAGCCGGCTGGCCGAGGCGGCACTCTGGTTCGCCCAGGATGCGGCACAGGAATGCCGGGCCGATCCATTCCTGGACTCCCTGCGGCGGGATTGGCCGCAGGATCGGTGGGCGGGTTGCGCCCGTGCGCTGGACCTCGCGGCTCAGTCCATGGACGAGGCGGCCATTTCCACCATCCATGCCTGGTGCGCGCGGGTGCTGCAGGAGCATGCCTTCGATAGCGGCAGCCTGTTCGAGCAGCGGCTGGAACCGGACCTGAGCGCCGAGATCCGCCAGGTGGCCTGGGATTACTGGCGTGCGCACGTGGCGCCGCTGGCGTCCGGGCCGCTGGACGAGGTGCTTTCCGTCTGGCCGGGCCCGGACGCCCTGCTGGGCCTGTCCGGCATGCTGACCCGGGAATCCCTGCCCCGGGACGCCGACGAAAGCCTGGCGGCCGTGCTGGAGCGCCACCTTGCACAACGGCGTGAGCGCCTGGCAGCCCTGAAGGCCCCCTGGGTCCATGAGACGGATGTGCTGGAAGACTGGCTCGTCTCGCTGGGCAAGGATACGAAGATACGGCCGGCGGATCTGCGCCGCTGGATGCAGGCGCTGCGAGCCTGGGCCGGGGATCCCGGCCAGGATGCGCCGGACCTGAAGACCGGCTGGGACCGCCTGACGCCCGAGGGCATCCGGGAAAAATGGCAGGGCGCGGTTCCGGCGCCGGAACATCCCGCCAGCGCCGCGCTTGCCCGCTTGCGCGCCGACCTGGATGCATTGCCCGGCGTGCGCGTGCCCCTGCTGCGCCATGCCCTGGCCTGGATGGCGGGGCGCCTGCACCAGACCTTGTCAGGCGCCGCGCTGCTGGGCTTCGATGGCCTGCTCGGCAACCTGGATGCGGCGCTGGACGGCCCTTCGGGCGCCCGCCTGGCGCAGACCCTGCGGCGGCAGTTCCCGGTGGTGCTGATCGACGAATTCCAGGATACCGACCCGGTGCAGTACAGCATATTCGACCGCATCTACCGGGTGGCCGAGCACGACCCCGAGACCGCGCTGGTCTTCATCGGCGACCCCAAGCAGTCCATCTACGGCTTCCGGGGCGCCGATGTGCACACCTATCTGCGGGCGAACCGGGCCTGCGCGGGAAGAGTGCTGACGCTGGGCCGCAATTACCGTTCGTCCGAAGCCATGGTCGAGGCGGTCAACCGGTGCTTTGCCCTGAGGGGCGCGCACGCCTTTCCCACCGGGGTGCCGGGCGAGGGCATTCCTTTCCATCCCGTCCAGGCCCAGGGCCGGCCGGAACGATGGGAAGTGCTCGGCCGCCCGGCCCCGGCCATGAGCGCCTGCTGGATCGAGCCGACGACGCCGGGCAAGCCCCTGTCCTCGACCCAGTACGAGCAGGAAGCCGCGTGGCTCTGCGCCCGGCGGGTGGCCGAAACCCTGGCCCTGGGCCGGCGCGGTGCGGCGGGCATGCGCGGATCGGATCAATGGGCGCCGGTGCGGCCTGCGGACGTGGCCATCCTGGTCAATACCCATGCCGAGGCGCGCAGCGTGCGTCAGGCACTGGCCCGGATCGGCGTGCGCAGCGTGTACCTGTCCGAGCGCGATTCCGTCTACGAGTCGCCGCAGACGGCGGAGCTCGCCTTGTGGCTGGATGCCTGCGCGCACCCCGAGGACGAGCGTGCCGTGCGTGCGGCCCTGGCCACGCCTGCACTGGGCCTGGACTGGGTGGCGCTGGACCGGCTGGTCGAGGACGAGCGCGCCTGGGATGCCCAGGTCGAGCGTTTCCAGGGTTACCGGCAGATCTGGCGGCAGCGAGGGGTGCTGCCCATGCTGCGCCGGCTGCTGCACGATTTCGACGTGCCGGCCCGCCTGCTGGCCGATGGCTACGAAGGCGAGCGGCGCCTGACTGACTTCCTGCATCTGGCCGAACTGCTGCAGCAGGCCGCAGCCCACCTGGATGGCGAACAGGCCGTGCTGCGGTACCTGCACCGGCAGCGCCAGTCGCCCCAGGGCGAGGACGGCCGCCGGCTGCGGCTGGAAAGCGACGAGGGCCTGGTGCGGGTCGTCACCGTGCACAAATCCAAGGGACTGGAATATCCCCTGGTCTTCCTGCCCTTCGTCTGCAAGGCGCGGCCCGTCGAGGCGGGCAGGGGACCGTACCTGCTGCCCGGGCCGTCGGGCCGGACCTGGATCATGGAGGCGGACGCGGCCCAGTTGCAGCAACTGGATGGCGAGCGCCTGGGCGAGGACGTGCGCAAGCTGTACGTGGCGCTGACGCGGGCGCGCCATGCCGTCTGGATGGCACTGGGGCCGCTCAAGACCGGCAGCGGCATCGGGCATTTGCTGGGCGCCGATCTGAAGGCTGCCTGGGACGGGCTGGCGCAGTCCCATCCCGGCCTGATGGCCTGGGATGAAGGCGTGGAACCGGTGGATGAGTCCGGCCCCGAGCCGATCCTTGACGAGACCCCGGAGGCGCTGGGCGAGGCCCGCCGCCTGGCAGCACCCGCCGTCGGACAGCCCTGGTGGATCTCCAGCTATTCGGCCTTGTGCTTGGCCGATGCCGCCGCGCCAGAAACCGCCGCCGAGGATGTGCTGCGCGAGGACCGGCAGGCCGATCCCGTCCCGGCGCCGCGTCCGGCAGGCGCCGCGCCGGTACCGGTCGAGTCGGGGCTGAGGGACTTCCCCCGTGGCAGCGAAGCCGGGACGTTCCTGCATGGCCTGCTGGAATGGGCCGCGCGGCGCGGTTTCCGCGACCTGGACGAGGCGCGCGACCTGATCGCGCGCCGCTGCGCGGTGCGTGGCTGGGAGGCGCACATCGACGCGCTGCATGACTGGCTGCTGCGCCTGGCGCGCACGGAATGGCGACCGGATCTGCCTGGCACACCCGTGCTGCGCCTGGACCGCCTGCAGGCCTGCCTGCCGGAAATGGAATTCTGGCTGCCGGCACAGCAAGTGGACATCGAGCGCCTGGATGGGCTGCTGTGCAGGCAGACCTTTGGCGGCGCACCCCGCCCGGCCCTAGCGGGCGGCCGTCTGAACGGCATGTTCAAGGGCTTCATCGACCTGGTCCTGCAGGCCGACGGCCGCTACTACCTGGTCGACTACAAATCCAATGACCTGGGCCCGTCCGAGGCCGGCTATGCGCCCGAGGCACTGGCGGAGGCCATGCGCGCATCCCGCTACGACGCGCAGATGCTGATGTATGTGCTGGCGCTGCACCGGCTGCTGCGGTCACGGCTGGCGGACTACGACTACGATCGCCACATGGGAGGTGCCGTGTACCTGTTCCTGCGCGGCCAGGAAGCGCCCGGCCAGGGGCTGGTGGCGCTGCGGCCCGAGCCCGGACTGATCGACGCCCTGGATGCCCTGTTCGACGGCGCGGGCGGGGAGTGCGGCAATGACTGAATTTCCCGACTGGCTGGCGTTCGATCGGCTCGAAGAAGATGTGCGCGACCTGGACGTGGCGTTCGGCCGGCTGCTCGCCTGCCAGGCGCACGGCGTGCCGGCGCTGGCCCTGCGGCTGGCCGTCGCGTGCAGCGCCCGGCTGGCGCATGGCCATCCCTGCCTGGACCTGGACATCCTGTGCGGGCCGGATGGCGGCGTCCCCGCGGGCGAGGCCGGCGCGCAGGGCAGGGCGGGGCCGCCGGACTGGGTCGAAGGCGGCCTGGACGGCTGCCTGGCGGCGCTGGCGGCGGCCGATTTCGTGGGCGACGGCGGCGGGCCGGAGCCATTGGTATTGCAAGGACATCGCCTGTACCTGGCCCGTTATTGGCGCGCCGGACGGCGCATCCGCGAGGACATCGGCCGGCGGCTGGCCCTGGAGCCCCCCGAGGCACGCGACCCCGCACTGATCCGCGCATGGCTGGATGCAGTATTCACCGATCCGCCGCCCGAAACGCCCGACTGGCAGAAGCTCGCTTGCGCGACGGCGCTGCTGCACGGTTTCAGCATCGTCACCGGGGGTCCGGGTACCGGCAAGACCACCACCGTCGTGCGGCTGCTCGCCGTCCTGCAGGGCCTGGCCCGGGCGCGCGGCCTGGAACGCGGCCTGCGCATCCGCCTGGCGGCGCCCACGGGCAAGGCGGCTGCTCGCTTGAATGAGTCCATTGCCGGCGCCCTGGATCGATTGACCGCGTCGGCCGATGCCGATCTGGGCGCTGCGCTAGAGCGCGTGCCGGCCGAGGTGTTCACTCTGCATCGGCTCCTGGGCAGCCGGCCCGACACCCGGCGCATGAAATTCCATGCCGGCAATCCGCTGGATCTGGACGTGCTGGTGGTCGACGAGGCCTCGATGATGGACATCGAGATGATGGATGCCGTGCTGGCCGCATTGCCCGCCCATGCGCGCCTGGTGCTGCTGGGCGACAAGGACCAGTTGGCTTCGGTCGAGGCCGGCGCGGTGCTGGGCGAACTGTGCGCCCGCGCGCAGGACGGACACTACACCCCGGCGCAATGCGACCGCCTGCGCGAATGCTGCGGCGAGATCGTGCCCGAGGCGTGGCGCGATCCGGCCGGCACCGCGCTGGACCAGGCCGTGGTCATGCTGCGCCACAGCCACCGCTTCCAGGCCGACAGCGGCATCGGCCGGTTTGCGGCCGCCGTGAACCGGGGCGATGCGCCGGACGTCGCCGCGCTGCTGCGGCATCCGCCGGATGGCCTGAGCCTGGTGCGGGCCCGGGGGGGCAGCGATGCCTGGCTGCGTGACAGCGGCATCCTGGATGGGCATGCCGGCTACCCCGCGTTGTTTCGTGTCGCGCGGGATGAGCGGCCCGAACGGCAGGCTTCGCCGGCGGACTGGGACCGCTGGGCGCGTGCCGTCCTGGCGCAGCAGGGCCGTTTCCAGGTGCTGTGCGCCCTGCGCGACGGCCCCTGGGGCGCACGGGGATTGAACCGGCGCATCGAATCCCGCCTGCGGGCCGAGGGCTGGGTACCGGTGGCAGAACAATCCTGGTATCCGGGCAGGCCGGTCCTTGTGCTGCGCAATCATGCCGCGCTGGGCCTGGCCAATGGCGACATCGGGGTCGCCTTGCCTGTGCCCGACCCGGCGCGGGATGACGGCTGGATGATCCGGGTGGCCTTCGCTGGCGCCTCGCGGGATGCGGTGCGCTGGGTGTCGCCCGCGCGCCTGCCCGAAGTGGAGACGGTCTACGCCCTGACCGTGCACAAGTCGCAGGGTTCGGAATTCGATCGAGTGGCGCTGGTGCTGCCCGACCGGCGGTCGCCCTTGCTGACGCGGGAACTGCTGTATACCGGTGCAACCCGGGCGCGCTGCGCACTGGCGCTGGTGCTGCCGGGCGAGGATATCCTGCTCGAGCACGCCGTGCGGCAGGCGACGCGGCGCGCGGGCGGTATCTGGAATCCCTGAATCCGCTGCGCGAAATCAGACCTGCCCGCCTGACGCC
The DNA here is from genome assembly GCF_039523555.1 of Castellaniella daejeonensis. Lineage (NCBI taxonomy): Bacteria > Pseudomonadati > Pseudomonadota > Betaproteobacteria > Burkholderiales > Alcaligenaceae > Castellaniella > Castellaniella daejeonensis. Next base: position 187,934 of record NZ_BAAAFN010000006.1, on the reverse strand, counting down.
TCGCTAAAATGGATCGATGCGCCCGCGCAGCAGTATTCCCGATGGACGGATGGAGATCGAAATGACCTCGATATATGACCAGAACCTGGACCAGAACCAGGCCAATTTTGCACCGCTGACGCCGTTGCTGTACCTGGAACGGGCCGCCGAGGTCTATCCCGGGCGGCTGGCGGTCGTGCATGGCCGCGGCGGCGATGCCATCCGCCGCACCTGGGCCGATCTCTACCGGCGCTGCCGCCGCCTGGCAGGCGCCCTGGCCGCGCGCGGCATCGGCCGCGGGGATACGGTGGCCGTGATGCTGCCGAACGTTCCCGCCATGGTCGAGGCGCATTTCGGCGTTCCCATGAGCGGAGCCGTCCTGAATACCCTGAACACTCGGCTGGATCCCGCCACCATCGCCTTCATGCTTGATCACGGCGAAGCGCGCGTCATTCTCGTGGACCGGGAATTCTCGCGCCTCGTGAGCCAGGCGCTGGCGCTGCGCACGCGGTCCGAGCCCATCCTGGTGGTGGATGTCGACGATCCCCTGTACGACGGCCCCGGGGAATCCATCGGCGCGATGGAATATGAAGCCCTGCTGGCCGAAGGCGACCCCGATTTCGCCTGGCGGATGCCCGATTCCGAATGGGATGCGATCGCCCTGAACTACACCAGCGGCACCACCGGAAACCCCAAGGGCGTGGTCTACCACCACAGGGGGGCGGCCATCAATGCCGTGTCGAACATTCTCGAATGGGACATGCCCAAGCACTCGGTCTATCTGTGGACGCTGCCCATGTTCCACTGCAACGGCTGGTGCTTTCCCTGGACCGTGGCGGCGCGGGCGGGGGTGAACGTCTGCCTGCGCCGGGTCGATGCCGCGGCCATGATCGCGCTGATGCGCGAACATGGCGTCACCCACTATTGCGGTGCGCCCATCGTGCAGAGCATGCTGGTCAATGCGCCCCAGGACCTGCGCGACTCGATTCCGCCGGGCATCCACGCCATGGTGGCCGGTGCCGCACCCCCCGCATCCATGATCGAGGGCATGGAAGCCCTGGGCATCGATCTCACGCACGTCTACGGCCTGACCGAAGTCTACGGGCCTGCCACGGTGTGTGCCAAGGACGCTGCCTGGAACGACCTGGACATCGGCAAGCGGGCCGAGCTCAACGCCCGGCAGGGCGTGCGCTACCACCTGCAGAAGGCCGCGGCGGTGCTGGATCCGGAAACCCTGCAGCCGGTGCCGGCCGACGGCCAGACCATGGGCGAAATCATGTTCCAGGGCAATATCTGCATGAAGGGCTACCTGAAGAATGCGCAGGCGACCCAGGCCGCCTTCGAGGGCGGGTGGTTCCACAGCGGCGATCTGGCGGTGGTCTACCCGGACGGCTACATCAAGATCAAGGACCGCAGCAAGGACATCATCATCTCCGGCGGGGAAAACATTTCCTCGATCGAGGTCGAGGACGTGCTCTACCGTCATCCGGCCGTCCTGGCGGCTGCCGTCGTCGCGCAGCCCGACGAGCGCTGGGGCGAAACGCCCTGCGCCTTCATCGAACTCAAGCCCGATGCCCAGGTCAGCGTCGAAGACATCGTGGCCCATTGCAAGGCCCATCTGGCCGGCTACAAGGTTCCGCGCCATGTCGTGTTCGGCGAGCTGCCCAAGACTTCCACCGGGAAGATCCAGAAATTCGAATTGCGCCAGCGGGCCGCGCAATCCGCCTGAGGTCCGGGGGATGTCGGAAGCCTACCGTTGCTCCGATGCGCGCGCCGGCCGCGGTGCGCGGGCACGGCTGTCGCCGCATGCGCTGCTGAGCCCGCAGCAGATGGGGTCGGCCGACCGGGCGGCTCCGGCGGCGGGGGTGCCCGGCGTGCGGCTCATGGAAGCGGCCGGTGCCGCCGTGGCCCGGGCGGTCCAGGAACGCTGGGCGCCGACGCGAGTGCTCGTGCTGTGCGGGCCGGGCAACAACGGCGGCGACGGTTTCGTGGCCGCGCGCCTGTTGCGGGATGCGGGCTGGCCGGTGCGGGTGGCCCTGTGGGGCAGCCGCGATGCCCTGCACGGGGATGCCGCCTGGGCGGCCGATTCCTGGGGCGGGCCGGTCGAACCCGCCGTTCCCGGCAGCCTGGATGGGGCAGGGCTGATTGTCGATGCACTGCTGGGCGCGGGCCTGAGCCGGGCGCCGGCCGATGAATTGCAGGCACTGATCGATGCCGTCAACGCCGCCGCCGTGCCCGTGTGTGCCATCGACGTGCCGACGGGGCTGGACGGTGCGAGCGGCCGGTGTCCGGGTGCCGCCATCCGGGCCGATCTGACGGTCACCTTCTGCCGCCGCAAGCCGGGCCATCTGCTGCTGCCGGGGCGTGCACTGTGCGGTGCGCTGGCCTGCGCCGACATCGGCATGCCCGATGCAGCCCTGGAATCCATCGTTCCCGAGGCCTACGCCAATCATCCCGATCTCTGGTCGGAAGCCTTCCCCTGGCCCCGGTCCGACGGCCATAAATACCACCGGGGCCATGTCCTGGCCGTGGGCGGCGAACGCATGACCGGCGCCAGCCGCCTGGCCTGCCTTGCGGCCGCGCGCATCGGGGCTGGCCTGGTGACGCTGGCGGTGCCGCCGGCCGCGTGGGCGATTCAGGCCGGGGCACTCGCTTCGGTCATGGTCGAGGCCCTGCCGCCCGATGGCGCGCTGGCCCGGGCTCTGGCCGATCCGCGTCGCAATGCGCTGCTGATCGGTCCGGGGCTGGGGCGCGAGCCCCGGGGGAAAAGCCAGGTGCTCGAGCTGTTGGCGAGCGGGCGGTCCTGCGTGCTGGACGCCGATGCACTCAGTGTCTTCTCGGGCCAGCCCGATGCGTTGCTCCAGGCCCTGCACGCGCAATGCGTGCTGACCCCCCACGAAGGCGAGTTCGCCCGCCTGTTCGGCCCGGTGACCGACGGTGCGGGCGGCGGCAAGCTGCGGCGCGCCCGTGACGCCGCCCGTCGCAGCGGCGCAGTCGTGGTGCTCAAGGGAGCCGACACGGTGATTGCGGCTCCCGACGGCCGCTGCATCATCAACGACAATGCGCCGCCGACACTGGCCACGGCCGGATCCGGAGATGTGCTGGCGGGGTGCATCGTGGGCCTGCTGGCCGCAGGCATGCCGGCGCTCGAGGCGGCATGCGCGGCCGTCTGGCTGCACGGCCTGGCGGCCGACCGGCTGGGCTGGGGGCTGCTGGCCGAGGATCTGCCGGGCGCCCTGCCGGGCGCGCTGGCCGTCCTGGCGGACATGGTGCGGGATTCCGGGGAGGCATGCTCATGGCGGACGTGATTGCGCTGGTCTTCGATTTCGACGATACCCTGGCGCCGGACAGCACATCGGGCTTTCTGCAGGAAATCGGCGTGGACGTGCAGGCCTTCTGGCACGAGCAGGTCGATCCGCTGCTCGGCCGCGAGGACTGGGACCCGGTGCCGGCCTACCTGTACCGGATGCTGGAATTGTCCCGTTCCGGGCGTCATGGCCCCATCACCCGAGACCGCCTGCGCGACTGGGGGCGCCGGCTGCCGCTGCACGAAGGCGTGACCACCCTGTTCGAGCGCCTGCGGGAACGGCTGCGTCATGCGCATCCGACCGTGCAGCTCGAGTTCTACCTGATTTCCAGCGGGATCGGCGACGTACTGCGCGAAACCCCCATCGCCGGCTGGTTCTCGGACATCTGGGCGTCCGAGTTCCATTACGATGCCGACGGAGCCATCGTCTTCCCGCGGCGCGTGGTCAGCTTCACCGACAAGACCCGCTATCTGTTCCACATCCAGAAGGGCATCATCGGACCCGAATCGCGCAACAAGCCTTTCGAAGTGAACCGCAAGGTCGATGCGGACAAGCTGCGCGTGCCCTTCGAGCAGATGATCTTCGTCGGCGATGGCTATACCGACATTCCCTGCTTCTCGCTGATCCGCCGCTCGGGCGGGGTTGCATTCGGCGTCTGGGACCCGCGCCACAAGGAAAAACGCAGCCGTGCCTGGGGCTTCATCGAGGACGGCCGCGTCTCCAACCTGAACCAGGCGCGTTTCGGCGAGGACGCCGAGCTCTACCAATGGCTCGAGGCTGCAGTCGAAAGCCTGGCATCCAAGATCGTGCTGCGCGCGCGGATGTATCGTGGCTGAGGCGCGCGGCGGCCGGCAGGCCGCATCCCCCCGTGCCGGCGCGGCCGGCCTGCTGGACGATGATGGCGCCATGGCGCTGGCACTCGAACAGGCCCGCCAGGCGGCAGACCTGGGCGAGGTGCCCGTGGGCGCCGTGGTGCTGGATGCCGACGGGCGCCTGCTGGCAAGCGGCCACAACCGCACGATCCTGGACCGCGATCCCACCGCGCATGCCGAGGTCGTGGCACTGCGGGCCGCCGCCCGCCGGCTGGACAACTACCGCTTGACCGGCGCGCGCCTGTACGTCACGCTGGAACCCTGCGCCATGTGCCTGGGTGCCATGTTCCATGCGCGGCTGGCCGAAATCGTCTATGGCGCGCCAGATCCCAAGACCGGCGCCTGCGGTGGCGTGGTCGATCTGTCCGTACAGCCGCGCCTGAACCATCATGCTCGGGTGCGGGGCGGGGTCCGGGCGCAGGCCTGCGGCGATCTGCTGCGCGGTTTCTTCCGCGCCCGGCGCGAGGCTGCCCGCGCGGCCCGCAACGGTCCCACCGCCGCGCTGGTTCCGCCGGCACGCCCCGTACTCGTTTCCGCGGCCGCCCAGGCCGCTGCCTCTCTTTCTCAGGACGACTCCCCCATGCCCAAGCAGAAACCTGCCTCCGCCGCCTCTTCGTCATCGCATTCCCACCCGGTGGCGGCTGGCGAACACACGCATCTGGTCTGCGCCGACCCGGACTGCGGCGCGCACGGTGTGCATGAGCAGCCTTCGGGCATCTACCTGATCTCGCCCTCGGGCGCCGTGGCCAACCCGGAAGCGCTGGACCTGGCCGCCCAGCGGCTGCGCGCCATGGGCTTTCGCACGGCCGTCGACCGGACGGCGCTGGCGGTGCACGAGCGCTTCGCCGGCACCGACAGGCAGCGCCTGGCCTGCATCCAGCGCGCCCTGAAGCAGAAGCATCCGATCGTCATGGCGACCCGGGGCGGTTACGGCCTGAGCCGGCTGCTGCCCCACATCGACTGGCAGGCCGTGGCCGACAGCGGCAAGACTTTCATCGGCCAGAGCGATTTCACGGTCTTCAACCTGGCCCTGCTGGCGCGCACGGGCGCCGTCAGCCTGGCCGGTCCCACGGCGGTCTTCGATTTCGGCGGCAAGAAGGTGGACGACCTGACGCAGGCGCTGTTCCAGGAAACCCTGTCGGGCGAACTGGAAATCCTCAGCTTCGAATCCCCCGATGCCGATCCGGTGGATGCGCGCGGCATTCTATGGGGCGGCAACCTGGCCATGGTGGCCTCGCTGGTCGGCACTCCCTATCTGCCCGACATCCGGGGCGGCATTCTGTTCCTGGAGGACGTCTCCGAGCATCCCTTCCGCATCGAGCGGATGCTGACCCAGCTGTGGCATGCCGGAATCCTGGACAAGCAGCACGCCATCGTGCTGGGCCAGTTCACCGACTATCGCCTGGCACCGCACGACAACGGCTACGACATGGACGCGGTGGTGCGCTGGCTGCGCAAGACGGTGCGCGTGCCGGTGGTCACGGGATTGCCTTATGGCCACGTGAAGGTCAAGGCAACCCTGCCGGTGGGTGCGCGCGTGGGCATCGCCACCGAAGACGGCATGGCGCACCTGGTGCTGCGGGAGCATGGCCACTGACCGGCGTCCGGCCCGGGGGCTGCCCGATACGGAAGGGCAGGGGGCTGGAAGGCGGCCACCTGCTAAACTAGCAGGTTGCTTTGACTTCACTTTTTCACCACCGCCACCGTGATCTCCACCAACAACCTCACCATCCAGTTCGGCACCAAGCCCCTTTTCGAGAACGTCAGCGTCAAATTCGGCGATGGCAACCGGTACGGGCTCATCGGCGCCAATGGCTCGGGCAAGTCCACCCTGATGAAGATCATCGGCGGCGACCTGGAACCGACCTCGGGCAACGTCGCGCTGGAGCCCGGTGTGCGGCTGGGCAAGCTGCGCCAGGATCAGTTCGCCTTCGAGGACGAGCGCGTGCTGGACGTGGTGATGATGGGCCACGCCGAAATGTGGAAGGCCATGACCGACCGGGACGCCATCTACGCGAACCCCGAGGCGACCGAGGACGACTACATGCGCGCGGCCGAACTGGAAGGCAAGTTCGCCGAATACGACGGCTACACGGCCGAGGCCCGTGCCGGAGAACTGCTGCTGGGCCTGGAAATCCCCGTCGAGCAGCACAATCTGCCGATGCGCGAGATCGCCCCGGGCTGGAAACTGCGCGTGCTGCTGGCCCAGGCGCTGTTCTCCAATCCCGATGTGCTGCTGCTGGACGAGCCCACCAACAACCTGGACATCAACACCATCCGCTGGCTGGAAAACGTGCTCAACGGCTACGACAGCACGATGATCATCATCAGCCACGACCGCCATTTCCTGAACGCCGTCTGCACCCACATGGCCGACCTGGACTACGGCGAATTGCGTGTGTATCCGGGCAACTACGACGACTACATGCTGGCCTCCACTCAGGCGCGCGAGCGGCAGCTGGCCGCCAATGCGCGCGCCAAGGAACGCGTCAGCGAACTGCAGGACTTCGTGCGCCGTTTCGCCGCCAACAAGTCCAAGTCGCGCCAGGCCACGTCCCGCCTGAAGCAGATCGACCGCATCAAGGCCGAGACCGTGCAGGTCAAGCCGTCCTCGCGACAGAATCCCTACATCCGGTTCGAGGTCAACAAGGTCCTGCACCGCCAGGCGGTGCACATCGAGGATCTGTCGAAGTCCTACGACCGGCCCATCATCCGGGGCCTGACCACCATGATCGAGGCCGGGCAGAAGGTTGCCATCATCGGCGCCAACGGGGTGGGCAAGACGACCCTGCTGCGCCTGCTGGCCGGCAACCTGCCGCCCGACGAAGGCACGGTGCGCTGGTCGGAAAATGCCGACATCGGCTACATGGCCCAGGACGTGTCCGACCAGTTCGATTCCGACCGCGATCTGTTCGACTGGCTGACGGACTATCGCCAGCCGGGCGACGAGGATCAGTCGATCCGCTCGGTGCTGGGCCGGCTGCTGTTCTCGGGCGACGAAATCACCAAGCCCGTGCGCGTGCTGTCGGGCGGGGAAAAGAACCGCATGAGCTTCGGCCGCCTGATGCTGGGCCGCCACAACGTCATGCTGATGGACGAGCCCACCAACCACCTGGACATGGAATCCATCGAATCCCTGCAGTACGCGCTGGAACAGTACCAGGGCACGCTGGTGTTCGTCTCGCACGACCGCCAGTTCGTGTCGGGCGTGGCGACGCGGGTGATCGAGATCCTGCCCGATGGCCGCCTGAACGATTATCCGGGCACCTACGAGGAATACCTCGAGTCCCAGGGCATCGAGGCCTAGTCCCGCAGTCATCCGCATCGGGGACGCAGGCATGCCGCATACGCTGACCGCCGCGGCCCGGCACGAGGCCGACATCCGCAAGAGCCGCTTCCTGGCCCTGGCCGCGCCCATCGATGCCCCCGAGGCTGCCCAGTCCTTCCTGGATGCTTCCCGGGATCCCCAGGCCACGCATAACTGCTGGGCCTGGCGTTTCGGGGCGCTGTACCGCTTCCACGACGACGGTGAACCGGGCGGCACGGCCGGTCGGCCGATCCTGCAGGCCATCGAATCCCAGGGCTACGACCGCGTGGTGGTGCTGGTGATCCGCTGGTTCGGCGGCATCAAGCTGGGGACGGGCGGCCTGGCCCGGGCCTATGGCGGCACGGCGGCCGAATGCCTGCGCCTGGCGGACCGGGTGGAACTGCGCGAGGAATGCCAGGTGCTGTGCGATTGCCCCTATGCGGACATGGATCGCGTTCAGGCACGCCTGCTGGCTGCCGGCGCGCGCATCGAGCAGGCGGAATTCGACGAACGCGGCGTGCGCTGGCGCCTGGCGGTGGCGCGCACCGATGTGGCGGCCTTGGAAACCCTGCACACCGACCTGACCCGGGGGCAAGGCCGGTTCCAGGTGTCCTAGGGCGTCAGTGCGTCGTGGTGCCGTTCTTTTCCTGGGCGGCGATTTCCGCGTGGACCTGGGCCATGTCCACGGCCTTCACCTGGGTGACGAGTTCTTCCAGCTGCGATGCCGACAGCGCCCCGGCCTGCTGGAACAGCAGCACGTTTTCGCGGAACACCATCAGGGTCGGAATCGAACGGATGCGCAGGGCAGCGGCCAGCTCGGGTTGTTCTTCGGTGTTGATCTTGGCGAAGGTGACGTCCGGATGCTGCCCGGCGGCGGCTTCGAAGGTCGGGCCGAACTGGCGGCAGGGGCCGCACCAGGGCGCCCAGAAATCGATGATCAGGGGCTGGGCGGCCTGGGTGGCGGCCTGGAAGGTGTCTTGGGTGAGTTCGATGACGCTCATGAGGGCTCCGGAGTCGGATCGGGGCGGCAGGATGCCGCGCCCGGTTCAGAGCAGATGGGGGCTGGCCGGGAATTTGCAAGCGGCCCGCCGGCTCAGGCGCGGAACAGCCCGTGGGGGCTGCCCCGCGCCTTGGATCAGCCGGGGAACAGGGTGTATTTGATGATGAACAGGACGGCGACGAGCAGGGTGGCCGGATGGATGTCGCGGAAGCGGCCCGACAGCGCCTTGATCGCCACGTAGCTGATGAAGCCGAAGGCGAGGCCGTTGGCGATCGAATAGGTCAGCGGCATGGCCAGGGCGGCAATGGCGGCGGGCACGGATTCCGTGGTGTCGTCCCATTTGACGTCGACCAGTTCCCGCAGCATCAGGCAGGCCACGTAGAGCAGTGCCGGGGCCGTGGCGTAGGGCGGGACGATGGCGGCCAGCGGGGACAGGAACAGCGCCAGCAGGAACAGCACCGCGATGGTCAGGGCCGTCAGGCCGGTGCGTCCGCCCGCCTGCACGCCAGCGGCGCTTTCGATGTAGGCGGTGGTGCTGCTGGTGCCCAGCATGGAGCCGGCCACGATGGCGGTGCTGTCCGACAGCAGCGCCCGGCCGAGGCGGCCGGGGTTGCCCGGGCGGATCAGGCCGGCGCGGGTGGCCACGCCGATCATGGTGCCGGTGGCGTCGAAGACTTCGACCAGCACGAACACCAGGATCACATGGAAGAAGCCGGTGTTCAGCGCGCCCAGGATGTCGAGCTTGAAGAACGTGGGATCCAGGCTGGGCGGAGCCGAGAAGACACCCTGGAATTCGGTGTAGCCGGTGATGATCGACAGGACGGTGATGGCCAGAATGCCGATCAGGATGGCGCCGCGGACCTTCATGGCGCCCAGGGCCGCGATGATGAAGAAGCCCAGGACCGCGAACAGGGTGGTGGCATGGGTCAGGTCGCCCAGTCCCACCTTGGTGGCCGGGTTGGCGACCACGATGCCTGCCGAGCCCAGGGCGATGATGCCCAGGAAGAGCCCGATGCCGGCCGCGATGGCGGAGCGCAACGAGGATGGAATGCCTGCCACCAGCCATTCCCGGATGCCGGTCACCGTGAGGATCACGAACACCACGCCGGAAATGAAGACCGCGCCGAGCGCCTGCTGCCAGGTGTAGCCCATCTGCGCCACCACCGTGAAGGCGAAGAAGGCGTTCAGCCCCATGCCCGGTGCCATGCCGATGGGCCAGTTGGCCACGAAGGCCATGATGATCGATCCCAGGGCGGCGGCCAGGCAGGTGGCGACGAAGACGGAGCCTTTGTCCATGCCGGTGCCGGACAGGATGTCCGGGTTGACGAAGACGATGTAGGACATCGTCAGGAATGTAGTCAGGCCCGCCAGTAATTCCGTGCGAACCGAGGTGTCGTGTTCCTTGAGCCTGAAGATCTGTTCCAGCATGATGTCTCCTCTGGGGTGGACGTCGATATTCACTGCTTGTTTTCCGCCGGGCGGCCCCTTGGGGCAAACTGCGCCGGTCATGCGATGGCGCAGCGCGGGGGCCGCTTTTATAGCTTCGCCATTCTAAATCTCTTTCAGGCCTGCTTGTGCGCCTGCTGTTTTCCCGGTTGCGCCAGGCAGACGGCAGGTGTACGGGATGTGAAGCCTTGCCGGGGGTTCCTGTAAACTGGCGCCCTATGCTGATCATTGGATTCGAGAGCTCCTGCGACGAGACCGGCGTGGCCGTGGCATGCACCGAACGCGGCCTGCTCGCGCATGCCCTGCACAGCCAGATCGCCATGCACCGCGACTACGGCGGCGTGGTGCCGGAACTGGCCTCGCGCGACCATATCCGCCGCATCGTGCCGCTCACCCGCCAGGTCCTGGACGAGGCGGGCGTGCGGCCTCGCGACCTCGACGCCGTGGCCTACACGGCCGGCCCCGGCCTGGCCGGCGCCTTGCTGGTGGGGGCCGGTTTCGCCCGGGCCTATGCCTGGGCGCAGGATTTGCCCGCCATCCCCATCCATCACCTGGAAGGCCACCTGCTGTCGCCACTGCTGGCCGACGAGGCGCCCGATTTCCCGTTCGTGGCCCTGCTCGTGTCGGGCGGACACACGCAGCTGATGCGGGTCGACGGCGTGGGGCGCTACGAGTTGCTGGGCGAAACCCTGGACGATGCGGCGGGCGAGGCTTTCGACAAGAGCGCCAAGCTGCTGGGCCTGGGCTATCCGGGCGGGCCGGAATTGTCGCGCCTGGCGCAGGACGGCGATCCCGGGGCATACGCGCTGCCGCGTCCCATGATGCACAGCGGCGACCTGGATTTCAGCTTCAGCGGCCTGAAGACGGCCGTGCTGACCCGCATGCGGGCCTTGCAGGACGAGGGTGACGCCACCGGTCACAAGGCCCGTGCCGACCTGGCGGCCTCCACCGAGGCAGCCATCGTCGACGTATTGGCGTCAAAATCCCTGCAGGCCTTGCGCCGCACGGGGTTGAAGACCCTGGTGGTGGCGGGCGGCGTGGGCGCCAACCGGCATCTGCGCGCACGCCTGACCCAGGCACTGGATGACCTGGGCGGCCGTGCGTATTTCCCGCCCCTGCAGCTGTGTACCGACAATGGCGCGATGATCGCCTGGGCGGCCGTGCAGCGGGCGCGGGCCGGCCTGATCGATCTGCAGGCCTTGCGCGGTGATGCGGCCTTTGCCGTGCGTCCCCGCTGGGATCTGAGCGACGTCTGCGTCGCCTGATTCTCCAGGCCGGGCGGGGCGGCCGTGCGGCCCGGCGAACGCCTACTTCTTCTTCGAGCCGATGCGGCTTTCCTTGCCCGCCAGCAGGCGGGCGATGTTTTCCCGGTGGCGCGCCAGCAGCAGGACGCTGATGAACACGATCACCGAGATCGTGAGCGCGTCCGCGCGCCAGGCCACCTTGTCCCCCAGGATGTAGTAGAACGGCGCGAAGATGGCCGCCAGGATGGCTGCCAGGGACGAATATCGCGTCACCAGCGCCACGATCAGCCAGGTGGCCGCGGTCGCCAGCGCAAGCCAGGGCTGCAGGGCCAGCAGCACGCCCAGGGCCGTGGCGACGCCCTTGCCGCCGCGAAAGCCCAGGAACAGCGGGTACAGGTGCCCCAGGAAGGCCGCCAGCCCCGCCAGGGGGATCGCGCTTTCGGGCAGCAGCCCGCGCTGCGCCGCCCAGGCGGCCAGGGTCACGGCCAGCCAGCCTTTGGCGGCGTCGCCGATCAGGGTCAGGACTGCCGCCGACTTGTTGCCGCCGCGCAGCACATTGGTCGCCCCCGGATTGCCCGAACCGAAGCTGCGCGGATCCTTCAGCCCCATGGCGCGGCTGACCACGACGGCGAAGGAGACGGAGCCCATCAGGTAGCCGATGAACAGGGCGGCGGCGATGCCGAAGGCGGAGGCAAAGAGATTCATGGCAAAAGGGCGGCGGGACGGCCCGCTGGGGGTGGATGATGGACGCCATTTTAAGGGAACCCCCGGAGGGGGGAACCAAACCGGGCGCAGCGGCGGATCCGGACCGGCTCCTTCACGGCCGTTGCGCCCGCCGCCGCCGGCCTGCTTGGATTCGCCGGGTGCCGGGCCTTCCCCGGGTACAATTCGCACCATCCGGTTTCAGGCGGGAACGAAGAAAATGCGCATCCTGGTGTCCAACGACGATGGTTACAACGCGGCGGGAATCGAAGCCCTGGTCGCGGCGTTGCGGCCGCTGGGCGAGGTTACGGTGGTGGCGCCCGAAACCAACTGCAGCGGCGCGTCCAATTCGCTGACGCTGCGCAGGCCCCTGACGGTGCGCGAGGCGGCCAATGGTTTCCGGTTCGTCAACGGCACGCCTTCGGATTGCGTCCATGTCGCCTTGACGGGCCTGCTGGGGTTCCGGCCGGACCTGCTGGTCTCCGGCATCAACAACGGCGCCAACATGGGCGACGACACGCTGTATTCGGGCACGGTGGCTGCCGCGATGGAAGGCTATCTGTTCGGTGTGCCGTCCATGGCGCTCTCGTTGCTGGACCGGGAATGGCGCCACCTGGATTGCGCGGCCCGCGTGGCGCACGACCTGGTGTCGCGGTTCCGCGACCGGCCCTGGAGCGAGCCGCTGCTGCTGAACGTCAACATCCCGGCGGTGCCCTACCGCGACCTGGCGGGGTTCCGCACCACGCGGCTGGGGCGGCGTCACCCGGCCGAGCCCGTCATCCGCAGCACCACGCCCTATGGCGACACTGTGTACTGGATCGGTCCGGTGGGACGGGCGCTCGATGGCGGTCCCGAAACGGATTTCGGCGCGGTCGAAGCGCATGCGGTGTCGATGACCCCGTTGCGCGTCGATCTCACGGATCATGCGCGGATCGATACGGTCGCGCGCTGGATGGAAGATCGATGAGCACCCCGGAGGCACGATGAACAAGCCGCGTCATCCGCTGGACAAGCCGTCCCGCAGCCCGCGCAGCGCCATGGCGGGGTCCGCGCTGGGACCCGGCTATTCGGCTGCCAACAGCAATACCCGCATCCATGGTCCGCGCCCCTTCACCCTGCCGCAGTCCTCGGCGGCCCGGGCGCCGGCGGCGCAGACCGTCAACCTGGGGTTGAATTCGGACCGGCTGCGCCTGCAGATGGTGCATCGGCTGCGCGAGCAGGGCATCGTCGACGAGCGGGTGCTGTCGGCCATGCAGGCTGTGCCGCGCCACCTCTTCGTGGACCAGGGGCTGGCCAGCCGGGCCTACGAGGACGCCGCCCTGCCGATCGGCTACGGCCAGACGATATCCCAGCCCTGGGTGGTGGCGCACATGCTGGCTGTCATGTGCGACGGCCGCTCGCCGGGCAAGGTCCTGGAGATCGGCGCCGGCTGCGGCTACCAGGCCGCCGTGCTGGCCCAGTTCGTGCCCGAGGTCTATGCGATCGAACGCGTGCGCGGCCTGTACGAGCAGGCGCGCCTGAACCTGGCGCAGGGCCGTTCCCGGGGTCGGGTGCGGCTCACGTTCGGCGACGGCATGCAGGGTCTCGAACACCGCGCGCCCTTCGACGGCATTGTGGTTGCCGCCGCGGGGGTTAAAATCCCCGAAGCCTTGCTGCATCAACTGGCCGTGGGTGCGCGCCTGATCGCCCCGGTGGGCGCTGCGCACCAGAGGCTGATTCTGATCGAGCGGACCGGTCCGTCTTCCTGGCACCGGATCGAGCTCGAAGATGTCCGATTCGTACCGCTGCGTCCTGGCACGCAGACCTAAGTAGGAGAACCACATGCTCGATGGGACGCTGGTGACAGATGATCCGTTCACCCAATCGCCACGCACCGGGCGACTCTTGTCACATTGCCGTCCCAAGGCAAAAGCGGCACTGCTGCTGACCGTCCTGCTGTCGGCCGCCGTCCTGTCGGGCTGCGCTTCACGCTCCGCGCGCGCACCCGTCGCCGATCACTCCAGCAGCGCCGCATCCGCCGCCGCGACGGCTCCGGCCAAGGGCACGTATGTGGTGCGCGCCGGCGATACGCTCTACAAGATCGCCCAGGATCACGGCATGGAAGTCTCCCGCCTGGCGCAGCTGAACAACATCAGCGACCCCACCCAGCTGGCCATCGGCCAGATCCTGCGCCTGGACGGTGGTACCCCGATGCCGTCCGGCGGCTCGACGGCCTCGACGTCTCCGGTCAAGACCACGCCCCCGGCCAGCAGCGAAGGCGCCGCTTCGGCCGGTTCGGCCCCGGTCGAGACTTCTGCGGCCCGTGCCAGCGATGCGGGCGTGATTTCCTGGGGCTGGCCCAGCAACGGCAAGATCATCCAGGGCTTCAACGCCACCACCAAGGGCATCGACATCGAAGGCGCGGTGGGGGCGCCCGTGGTGGCCGCCGCCGAAGGCAAGGTCATGTACGCCGGCAACGGCGTGCGCGGCCTGGGCAACCTGATCCTTCTGGGCCACAGCAACGGTTTCATCACGGCCTACGCCCACAACCAGTCCCTGCTGGTCAAGACCGGCGAGTCCGTGAAGAAGGGCGCCAAGATCGCCACCCTGGGCCAGAGCGACACCACCTCGCCGCGGCTGCATTTCGAGATCCGCCGCCGTGGCACGCCCGTGAACCCCTTGTCCTACCTGCCGCCGCGATGATCCCGACGCTGGTCTTCGACCTGGAAACAATTCCGGATGCGGACGGCCTGCGGCGCCTGAACCCCGAATGGGCGGATCTCGATGACGCCGCCCTCATCGAGGCCGCACTGGCCCGGCGCCGCGAGACCCACGGCAACGATTTCCTGCCGCTGCACCTGCAGAAGATCGCCGTCATCGGCTGCGTGTTCCGCGACGACCAGGGCTTTCGCGTGCGCACCCTGGGCCAGGCCGACGATCCCGAGGAAGTCCTGATCTCGGGATTCTTCAAGACCATCGGCCACTACACGCCCACGCTGGTCAGCTGGAACGGCTCGGGCTTCGACCTGCCGGTCCTGCACTACCGCAGCCTGATCCACGGCGTGGCCGCGCCGCGCTACTGGGACACCGGGGAAGACGACCGCGACTTCCGCTTCAACAACTATCTGAACCGCTACCACACCCGCCACATCGATCTGATGGACCTGCTGGCAAAATTCAACGGCCGCGCCAATGCGCCGCTGGACCAGCTGGCCAAATTATGCGGTTTTCCGGGCAAGCTCGACATGGACGGCGGCCAGGTATGGCAGGCCTGGCATGCCGGGGACCGCGACCACGTGCGCAACTACTGCGAGACCGACGTGGTCAATACCTGGCTGGTGTACTGCCGCTATCGCCTGATCAAGGGCGAGCTCGATGCCACCGCCTACGCGGCCGAGCTTGCCCTGGTGCGCGACACACTGTCGGCGCTCGATGCGCCGCATTGGAAAGAATTCCTCTCAGCCTGGCCCCATGTCTGAACCCATTCTGCTGTCCCTGGACGTCGAGTCGCTGGATCTTGAGGGCCAGGGTATCGCCCACCACGAGGGCAAGGTCGTTTTCATCGAGGGCGCGCTTCCGGGCGAGCGGGTCCTGGCCCGCGTGACGCGGCGCAAGCCCTCTTTCGACAAGGCCCGGGTCGAACGCGTCCTGCGGCCGTCCTCGCAGCGCGTCGCGCCGCCCTGTCCCCATTTCGGCGTCTGCGGGGGCTGCGCCATGCAGCACCTGGAGCCGGCCGCGCAGATGGCCATCAAGCAGCGCGCCCTCGAAGACGCCCTGGCCCACATCGGCAAGGTCCGTCCGCAGCAGATTCTGCCGGCGCTGCAGGGCCCGGTCTCCGGCTACCGGCACAGGGCCCGCCTGTCGGTCCGCCTGGTGCCGAAGAAGGGCGGCATGCTGGTGGGATTCCGCGAGCGCGCCAGCAGCTATGTCGCCGATATCCGCTCCTGCCTGGTGCTGCCGCCGCACGTTTCCGGCCTGCTGGTGCCCCTGCGCGAACTGGTCGGCGGCCTGTCGCGGCCCGATCGCGTGCCGCAGATCGAGGTGGCCGTGGGAGATGAGTCCACGGTCTTCTGCCTGCGGCACCTGGAGCCCCTGACGCCGGCCGACCTGGACCGCCTGCGCGACTTCGGCATCCTGCACCGCATCGACTGGTGGCTGCAGCCCAAGGGGCCCGACTCGGCCCATCCCCTGGATCCGGACCGGGCCGATGCGCTGGCCTACGCCTTGCCGGCCTATGGCCTGCGCATGCACTACCGGCCTACCGATTTCACCCAGGTCAATCCGCACATCAAC
Organism: Castellaniella daejeonensis; assembly: GCF_039523555.1. Lineage (NCBI taxonomy): Bacteria > Pseudomonadati > Pseudomonadota > Betaproteobacteria > Burkholderiales > Alcaligenaceae > Castellaniella > Castellaniella daejeonensis. Next base: position 171,804 of record NZ_BAAAFN010000006.1, on the reverse strand, counting down.
CAGGCGCTGGTCGCGCGGGCCCTGAGCCTGCTCGATGTGCAGCCGGGCGACCGCGTGGCCGACCTGTTCTGCGGTCTGGGCAATTTCAGCCTGCCGCTGGCCACGCAGGGCCGCGAGGTCGTGGGCATCGAGGGCAGTGCCGCACTGGTGACGCGCGCCCGCGAGGATGCCGCCCGGCAAGGCCTGGCGGACAAGGCCGCATTCACCGAGCTCAACCTGTTCGAAATCGATGCGGGCTGGCTGCTTGGCCTGGGCCGCTTCGATCGCATGCTGATCGATCCGCCGCGCGAAGGCGCCCTGGCCGTGGCCCAGGCTCTGGCGGCCATCGAGCCCGCGGCGCGGCCGCGCCGCGTCGTCTACGTGTCGTGCAACCCGGCCACCCTGGCACGCGATGCCGGGGTGCTGCACCATGTGGGTGGATGGACATTGAAGGCCGCAGGCGCGGTCAATATGTTCCCGCATACGGCGCACGTCGAATCGATCGCGGTCTTCGAACCCTGAAGGAAGCCATATGAACCCGGAAAATCCCGTTCCGGGCATGGACGACCGGCGCACCATCCCGCGCACGGTCTGGATGCTGGGCCTGGTCAGCCTGTTCATGGATCTTTCGTCGGAACTGATCCACAGCCTGCTGCCGATCTTCCTCGTGTCGGGCCTTGGGGCCAGTGTGCTGGCCGTGGGTATCATCGAGGGCATCGCCGAGGCCACCGCACTGATCATCAAAGTCTTTTCCGGGGCGATCAGCGATTTCCTGGGCCGGCGGAAGGGGCTGCTGCTGGCGGGTTACGGCCTGGCTGCCCTGAGCAAACCCCTGTTTCCCCTGGCGCATTCGGTGGATATGGTGTTCGCCGCCCGCTTCATCGACCGGATCGGCAAGGGCATCCGGGGTGCGCCGCGCGATGCACTGGTGTCCGATGTCACGCCGCCGGAAATCCGCGGTGCGGCCTTCGGCCTGCGCCAGTCCATGGATACCGTGGGCGCGGTCCTGGGGCCTGGGCTGGCGGTCGCGCTGATGCTGGTCTTCACGGACATCAGGCATGTTCTCTGGTTCGCCGTGGTGCCGGGCATCATTGCCATGGGGCTGCTGTTCTGGGGCGTGCGCGAAGCGCGCCCCGGGCCGGGCGAGGCGCGGTCGTTCCGTTCCCCCATCCGCTGGAGCGCCGCACGCGAATTCGGTCCCGCCTACTGGCGCGTGGTGGTGATCGGTGCGGTGTTCACGCTGGCCCGCTTCAGCGAGGCTTTCCTGATCCTGCGCGGAGAAGACATGGGCCTGAGCGCCGCCTGGGCGCCCGCCGTGCTGATCGTGATGTCGCTTTTCTTCACGCTGTCGGCCTATCCGGCCGGCTGGCTGTCGGATCGCATGCCGCGCTCCGCCGTCCTGGCGGTCGGCCTGGTCCTGCTGGTGCTGGCCGACCTGGCCCTCGCGTTCAAGGCCGGTGGTGCCTGGTCGCTGCTGGCCGGTGCGGCGCTGTGGGGGCTGCACATGGGGTTCAGCCAGGGGATTCTGTCCGCCATGGTGGCGGACACGACGCCGGCGGGCATGAAGGGCACGGCCTTTGGCATCTTCAACCTGGCCAGCGGCGCATGCATGCTGCCGGCCAGCGTCCTGGCAGGATGGCTGTGGCAGTCCTGGGGGCCGTCCGCGACTTTCCTGGCCGGCGCCTGCCTGGCCGGCGTGGCGCTGCTGGGGCTGGTCCTGCCGGCCGGGCGCCGGCCGGCCTGACCGGCCCGGGGTTTTTTCAGGCTCAGGCCTGCCCGGCCTGGTCCAGGATCCGCTGCGCCTCGATGCGCACGCGCTCGGGCGCGGTGCCGCCGATGTGGTTGCGGGCGGCGACCGAGCCTTCCAGCGTCAGCACCTGGAATACGTCGTCCTGGATGTCGGCGTGGAAGCCGCGCAGTTCGTCCAGGGACAGGTCGGCCAGGTCGCAGCCGCGCTGTTCGCAGGAACGCACCGCCAGCGCCACGGTCTCGTGCGCGTCGCGGAAAGGCACGCCGCGCTTGACCAGGTAGTCGGCCAGGTCGGTGGCGGTGGCGTAGCCCTGCAGGGCGGCGGCGCGCATGGCGTCGGCCTTGACGCGCACCCCGCCGATCATGTCGACGAAGATCGTCAGCGTATCGCGGATGGTGTCGGCGGTGTCGAACAGGCCTTCCTTGTCTTCCTGGTTGTCCTTGTTGTAGGCCAGGGGCTGGCCTTTCATCAGGGTCAGCAGGGCGACCAGGTGGCCGTGCACCCGGCCGGTCTTGCCACGCGCCAGTTCGGGCACGTCGGGATTCTTCTTCTGCGGCATGATCGAACTGCCGGTGCAGAAGCGGTCGGCCAGGTCGATGAAGCCCACGCGGGGGCTCATCCACAGGACGAGTTCCTCGGACAGGCGGGAGATGTGCGTCATGATGAGCGCGGCGGCCGCGCAGAATTCGATGGCGAAGTCGCGGTCCGAGACGGCATCCAGCGAGTTGCGGCAGACTTCGTCGAAGCCCAGCGTGCGGGCGACGCGTTCGCGGTCGATCGGGTACGACGTGCCCGCCAGGGCGGCCGCGCCCAGCGGCAGGCGGTTGGTGCGGCGGCGGCAGTCGGCCAGGCGTTCGGCATCCCGGCCGAACATTTCCGCGTAGGCCAGCAGGTGGTGGCCGAAAGTGACCGGCTGGGCCACCTGCAGGTGGGTGAAGCCCGGCAGGATGGTGGCGGCGTGTTTCAGGGCCAGCGCGGCCAGCCGGTGGCGCAGCTGTTGCAGCAGATCGATGGCCAGGTCGATCTCGTGGCGCAGCCACAGGCGGATATCGGTGGCGACCTGGTCGTTGCGCGAACGGCCCGTGTGCAGGCGCTTGCCCGCGTCGCCGATCAGTTCGACCAGGCGCTTTTCGATGTTGAGGTGGACATCTTCCAGGTCCAGCGACCAAGTGAAGCTGCCCGCGCGGATTTCTTCAAGGATCTGCTCCATGCCGCGCTGGATGTCGGCCAGGTCGGCGGTGCTGATCACGCCCACGGCGGCCAGCATGTCGGCGTGGGCCAGCGAGCCCTGGATGTCGAAGGCCGCCATGCGCTGGTCGAAGTCGACCGAGGCGGTGTAGCGCTTGACCAGGTCGGAAACGGGCTCGGAGAACCGGGCCGACCAGGCCTGCGATTTGTTGTCGAACTGATTGTGTGCGGACGGGGTATTGGGCATAGTGGGCGCATTATAAGGGAGCGGCCGCCCGCCGGGCGGCAGGCCCGGGCGTAGCGCGCACGGGCCGCGCAGCCGGACGGGCGTCGTCTGCGCTATATTAAAAGCTTTTCAGCGGAACACCGACACCATGGCGCAGTCCGACATGAAGCAGATCACGGCGATCGTCAAACCTTTCAAGCTCGACGAGGTGCGCGAAGCCCTGTCCGATCTGGGCGTCAATGGCCTGACAGTGACCGAAGTCAAGGGCTTCGGCCGCCAGAAAGGCCATACCGAACTGTACCGCGGGGCCGAATACGTGGTGGATTTCCTGCCCAAGATCCGCATCGATGTGGTGGTGGCTGCCGATCAGGTCGAAGGCGTGATCGAGGCCGTCATCCGTGCCGCGCGCACCGGCAAGATCGGCGACGGCAAGATCTTCGTCACACCGGTCGAGCAGGCCGTGCGCATCCGCACCGGTGAAGCCGGCGTCGAGGCGCTGTAAGAAGACTACCGGCCCGCAAGCGTCCAGAAGGACGGCAGGAAATATTCCGCCACCAGCAGGGGTTGCCCCAGGCGCAGGAAGACCGAATGCCGCGCCAGGACCGTCTCGCCGGCGCCGGTGTATTCCCAGGTTCCATCGGCACGGCGCACTTGCAACCGACCGAAGCGGAATCCGCTGCGCAGGATGCGCGGATCCCGGTACAGGATGTCGGCCAGCGGCCGCTGCCCCAGGCCGCGCATGGCCTTCCAGGCGCCCAGGCTGGCGCGAAGAGGCGTGAAGCTGCAGGCTTGCACGGCGGGAACACGATCGATGGTCATCAGGATTTCGCGCCACCAGACCGGCGTGCCGGCCGGCAACCCCGCTTCGGCTGCCCAACCCGGAGTCAGGGCCTCGACGGCCTCGCGGCGCACCGTCAGCCGCACTTCCCCCAATCGTCGCAACCCGGCGGTCAGGGCGCCCGGCCGCTGCAGCCAGACCTGCCGCACCCGGCCCAGTCCGGGAGCGGGCGCGTCGCGCCAGGGGCGGGGAAGGGCAGTGTCCGGGGTCATGAAAAAACCAGCTATCCGATGGGCCGTGCAAGGGGGGCCTCACGATAGCACGAACGAGGCCGGGCACAGGAAGTCCCTGCGGACTGCCCTGTGCCTGCCGATCCTATAAAATGCGCAGCATCATGGAACCGGTCCGAATCTCAAAACTCATGGCCCAGCGCGGCCTGTGCTCGCGGCGCGAAGCCGATGCCTATATCGAACGCGGCTGGGTGCGCGTCGATGGCCGGATCGTGAGCGAGCTGGGTACCAAGGCGTTGCCCAGCGCACGCATCACGCTCGAGCGTCAGGCGGCCCGCCGCCAGACCGACAAGGTCACGATCATCCTGAACAAGCCGGTCGGCTACGTGTCGCATCAGTCCGACAAGGGCTACCGCCCGGCCGCGTCCCTGATCCAGGCGCGCACACAGTATCGGCCGGGCCATGGCGGTCCTGCCTTCGATCCTGCGCATCTGCGTGGATTGGCGCCTGCCGGGCGGCTGGACATCGATTCCCAGGGATTGCTGGTCCTGACCCAGGACGGGCGCATCGCCCGCCAGCTGATCGGCGATGATTCATCGATTGAAAAAGAATACCTGGTGCGCGTCGAAGGCAGGCTGTCGGCCAATGGCCTGGCCCTGCTGAACCACGGCCTGTCCCTGGACGGGCAGGCCCTGCGGCCGGCACGCGTCCAGTGGCAGAACGAGGACCAGCTGCACTTCATCCTGCGCGAAGGCCGCAAGCGTCAGATCCGCCGCATGTGCGAACTGGTCGGCCTGAAGGTCGTGGGCCTGAAGCGAGTGCGCATGGGGCGCATCGTGCTGGGCGACCTGCCCCTGGGGCAGTGGCGCTACTTGCGGGAAGGCGAGCGCTTCTGAGCCCGGGCCGGCGCGCGGTCCTGGGACTGCGGTCGCGGCCGGGCCGCGGCCGGGGAACCGGCAGCGGGCCGTGCGCTGGTTTCCAGTGTGTGCCGGGCGTGTTCGTCCTGGGCCAGAATCTTTTCCAGCCAGGGCAGGGCGGCACGCAGTTCCTCGTGCAGTGTCCAGGGGGGATTGACGATGAACATGCCGCTGCCGTGCAGGCCCAGGCCGTCGGCGGACGGCTTGCGCACTGTCAGCGTGGCGTGCAGCCATTCCACCGGCAGTCGTTCCAGCGCCCGGGCCATTTCGTGCGCCTGGACGCGCTGCACCAGGGGATACCAGATCGCGAAGCAGCCGGATGCGAAGCGCTCCAGGCCGTCGCGCACCGCCTGCAGGGTGTGGCGGTAGTCCCGCTTGTCCTCGTAGGAAGGATCGATCAGGACGATGCCGCGCCGGGTCGGCGGCGGCAGCAGGCGCTTGAGCCCGCCAAAGCCGTCCTCGCGCGCGATGGCGGCCTGGCGGCGCGGCGCACCCAGTTGCCGCAGGGTGCTTTCCAGGACCTCGATCTCTGTGGGGTGGAGCTCGAACAGCCGCAGCTTGTCGTGCGGGCGCAGGGCGTGCAGCGCCAGCGCGGGTGATCCGGGATAGCGGTTGGCGACGCCGTCGGGGTTGAAATCCTGGACTGCGCGCAGGTAGCGCGCCACCAGTTCGGGCGGCTGGGGCGCATCCAGCAGCCGGTCCAGACCGTCGACGACCTCGCCGCTCTGGCCGGCCCATTCGCCGTCCAGGGCGTACAGGCCCGCGCCGGCATGGGTGTCGATCACCCAGTAGGGCGTGTCCTTGCGGTTGAAGTAGTCCAGGATCTGGACCAGGATGGCGTGCTTCAGGACGTCGGCATGGTTGCCGGCATGGAAGGCGTGGCGGTAGCTGAACATGGCGGCGATCCGTTGGGTTATTCCGCCAGGCCGGGAGCGCCTGCCCGCACATGGCCCAGTTCGTCGGTGAAGACTGCGTGGCAGCCCCAGTCGAACAGCGTGCGGGCGCGGGCGGGGTCGTTGACCGTCCAGACGGCCAGGGTGGCGCCCTGGTCCAGGATGTCGCGCACCACGGCCTCGCCGGCATATTGGTCGTCGATGTTCAGGCCGATGCAGCCCAGGCCTTGCTGGCGGACCCGCCAGTCGGCCGGAACCGGGCCTTCGATGAGCAGCGCGCGGGGCAATCCGGGCGCTGCCGTGCGGGCGGCTTCCAGCGCGGCCTCGGAAAACGATGACAGCAGTGGTGGCAGGGTGGCGTCCGCCCACAGGCGTGCGGCTTCGCGGGCCACGGCCGCGCCGGTCTCGGCATCGTGACCCGTGGTCGGCTTGATCTCGATGTTGCAGTGGATGCCGTGGGTGCGGATGCAGCGGGCCACGGCGTACAGGGACGGCGCCGGCTCGCCGGCGAATTCGGGGCTGTGCCAGCCGCCGAAGTCCATGCCGCCAAGGGCGCGCCATGTGAGCTCGCTGGCCAGGCCGCGGCCGTCCGAGGTCCGGTCAACGGTATCGTCGTGCAGCAGGAAGAGCATGCCGTCGCTACTCAGCTTGACGTCGAATTCCACCATCCCGAATCCGGCTGCGGCGCCCGTGCGTATCGCCGCCAGGGTGTTTTCGGGGGCCAGGCGGCCGCCGCCGCGATGGGCGATGAACGCCGGCCAGGGCCAGGCGTGATGGGTGGGTGACATGGAAGTCCGGTGCCGAAAAGGTACAGTCCGCATTTTAGCCAGCCTGGGCCGCCACTGCAGGAATCCGCGCAAAGCGGGGCTGCCGCAAGGCCCGGCCGGGGCGCCGCCTTGGCGATAGTGGGTTCCACGGTGGTAAACTTCGGAACATTTCGTCCGCGCGGCCCTGGGGCCGTCAGTCTCCAGCAGGTGAGCCGTTCATGTTCGATTTCATTCGTACGCATCAGCGTCTGATGCAGTTGATTCTCCTGATCCTCGTGGTGCCTTCCTTCGTGTTCCTCGGGATCAGCGGCTATTCCTTCGTCACGGCGGATCCGGCCCTGGTCGAGATCGGCAGGGCCTCGGTCAGCCGCGACGAATTCGTCCAGGCACAGCGCAACCAGCTGCAGCAGATGCAGGAAAGCAGCCAGGGCCGCTTCGACCCCGCCCTGCTCGACAACCCCCAGGCGCGCCAGGCCCTGCTCGATCAGCTCGTCGACCGCAAGCTGCAGATCGCCGTGGCTACCGAGAATCACTTCAGCGTGTCCGACGGGGCCTTGCGCCGCGCCATCGCCGCCATGCCGCAACTGCAGGTCGATGGGCAATTCTCTCCCGACCGCTACCACGAGGTCCTGACGTCGTATGGCCTGACCCCGCGCGATTTCGAGGCCGGGCAGCGCGCCGAGCTGGCCCTGGACCGCGTGCTGGGCCCGGTGCGCGACACGGCCGGCCTGCCGGCGCCGGTGCTCGACAGCCTCAAGCGCGCCCTGACCGAAGAGCGCACCATCCGCCTGCGGGTCTTCAAGGCCGAGGACCATGCCAAGGGCATCCAGGTGTCCGACCAGGACATCCAGGCCTGGTACGACGGCCACCAGGATGCGCTGCGGCTGCCCGAGCAGGTGTCGGCCGATTACCTGGTGCTGGACGAGGCCGCCGCCCTGGCCAGCGTGCCGGCCATCGAAGAAGCGCAGCTGAAGGATTACTACGAGCAGAACAAGTCGCGCTACGTGGTGCCTGCGCGCGTCAACGTCAGCCACATCCTCATCAAGCTGCCGGCCGGCGCTTCCGACGACGTCGCCAAGACCGCGCTGGCCAAGGCCGAAGGCATCGTGACGCGTGCCCGCGCCGAGCCGTCCTCGTTCGCCGATCTGGCCCGCAAGGAATCCCAGGATGCCGGTACCGCCCGCGACGGTGGCCGCCTGGGCTGGATCCAGCGCGGTACGCTGCCGTTGCCCATGGAGCAGGCCGTGTTCGCGCTCAAGCAGGGCGAGATCTCCGATCCCGTGAAGGGCCCGGACGGCTACCATGTCTTCATGGCGGACCAGGTCCAGCCCGAGCAAGGCGAATCCTTCGAGCAGGCTCGCTCCAAGGTCGAGGACGAAGTGCGCCGCCAGCTGGCCGCCGACCGGTTCGCCGACATGGCAACCAAGCTCACCAGCCTGGTCTACGACAATCCGTCCAGCCTGGACCCGGCCGCCAAGGATCTCGGTCTTCAGGTCCGCCAGGCCGGCGGGATCGCGCGCGATCGCCTGCTGAGCGCCGATGAGGCAGGTCCGGATGCGGCTTCCGCTTCCGGCGACGCCGCCATCCTGGGCGATGTGCGCGTGCGCCAGGCCCTGTTCAGCTCCCAGGTCCTGACCGATAAGCAGAATTCCGGCGTGATCGAGATCTCGCCCGACACGATGGTGGTGGTCCGTACGCGTGAAGTCACGCCCGCCCATGTGCCGCCGCTGGAGCAGGTCCGCGACCATATCCGCGCGCAGCTGACCGACGAGCGCGCGCTTGCCGCTGCCGTGGCCGAAGGCGAGAAGGTCCTTGCGGAACTGCATGCCCAGCCGGCGTCCGAAGGCTTCGGCGATCCCGCCACGATCAGCCGCCTCGATCCTGCCGGCCTCTCCAAGGCCGTGCTGGATGCCGCATTTGCCGTCGCGGCCGACAATGCCTTGCCGGCCTACGGCGGCGTGGCGCTGCCGCGCGCCTACGCGATCGTCCAGGTCGACAAGGTCCAGCCCGGCACCACGGATACGCCCGCGCTCGACGGCCTGGGACAGCAGATGGCCCGCGTCTGGGGCGGCATGGAACAGCAGGCCGTGCTGGCCGAACTGCGCCAGCAGCTCGGCGTCAAGATCACGGACGAAGGCCGCAAGCTGATCGAGCTGGGCGAGGGCAAATCGAACTGACCGTCGCCCGCCGGTTCCGTCCGCATGAAAAAGGCCTCGGGATCCCGAGGCCTTTTGATTGCGTCCTTGCTGCTTTCAGCCTTTGGAACGCACGATCTTCTTGACCTGGGGCACGTGCCGGATGGCGCGGATGACCTGAGCCAGGTGTTTGCGGCTGTCGACCTGGACCACGATATTGAGCAGGGCCGTGGAGGCGGCCTCGTCAGGCATGGTGAGCTGGATGATGTTGGAATCGGCTTCGGTGATCTCGGCCGCCAGGCGGCCCAGCACGCCGCGCTCGTTCAGCACGGTCAGCTCCAGCCGGGTGGTCAGGTGCCGCGCGGTGGTGGTATCCCAGATGACCGGGATCCAGCGCTCGGGTTCGCGCGCCTGCTGGCGCTTGGCCACCGGGCAGTCGCTCATGTGCACCACCAGGCCATGGCCCAGGCGGATGCCGCCGATGATGGCATCGCCCGGCAGGGGGCCGCAGCAGGGCGCCAGCTGGACTGCCTGGCCTTCGTTGCCATGGATCACGATGGGGGCACTGGTCACGGACGTGAACTCGTCCACCGCCATCGCAGTGGTCTCCAGCATGGCGTTTTCCGGGGCGAAGCGGCGCGCCACCACGGCGGCCAGCCGCTTGCCCAGGCCGATGTCGGCCAGGATCTCGGTGCGCGAGGCACCGCCCGAACCCCGGGCCAGGCGTTCCCATTGCGGATCGTCGTCCTTGGGGTAGGGAATGGACAGCTGGTCGAATGCCTGATTCAGCAGCCGGCGGCCGAATGCCACGGATTCCTCGTAGCGCTCGTTGCGCAGGTAGTGGCGGATTTCAGAACGTGCGCGGCCGGTGCGCACATAGTTCAGCCATTGGGCGCTGGGCCGCGAAGCCGCCGAAGTGATGATTTCCACTGCGTCCCCGCTGTGCAGTTCCGTGCGCAGGGGCGAAAACTCACCGTTGATCTTGCAGGCCACGGCATGATTGCCGACGTCCGTGTGGATCGCGTATGCGAAGTCCACCGGCGTGGCACCGCGTGGCAGGGACAGGATCTTGCCCTGCGGAGTGAACACGTAGACTGCATCGGGAAACAGATCGACCTTGACGTGTTCGAGGAATTCGCCCGAATCGCCGGTCTGGCTCTGGATGTCCAGCAGGGACTGCAGCCACTGGTGGGTGCGCTTCTGCAGGTCGTTGAGCGAGGTGCTCTGTTCTTTGTAGAGCCAGTGCGACGCCACGCCTTCTTCGGCCACGTGATCCATGTCGCGGGTGCGGAACTGGAATTCCACCGGCGTGCCGTAGGGGCCGATCAGCGTCGTGTGCAGGGACTGGTAGCCGTTGATCTTGGGGATGGCGATGTAGTCCTTGAACTTGCCGGGCACGGGGCGATAGAGCTGGTGCAGGGTGCCCATGGCCAGGTAGCATTCCGGCAGGGTATGGACGATGACGCGAAAGCCGTAGATGTCGAGCACGTCGGAAAACGACTTTTTCTGCTCGACCATTTTCTTGTAGATGCCGTAGAGCGACTTTTCACGGCCGGAGACTTCGGCGTCCAGCCCGGCCGCGGGCAGGGCGGCGCGCACGGCCTCGGCGATTTTCGAGATGACTTCGCGGCGGTTGCCGCGCGCGGCCATCATGGCCTTGTGCAGAACGGCGTAGCGGTTCGGGTGGATGGCCTTGAAACAGCGGTCCTGCAGTTCGCGGAACAGCGCGTTCAGCCCCAGACGGTGCGCGATCGGCGTGTAGATATCCAGGGTCTCGCGCGCCACGCGGCGGCGTTTTTCGGGGCCCACCGCATCCAGCGTGCGCATGTTGTGCAGCCGGTCGGCGAGCTTGATCAGGATGACGCGCACGTCGCGCGCCATGGCCAGCAGCATCTTGCGGAAGGATTCGGCCTGCTGCTCGGCTTTCGTGGCGTATTCCAGGCGCTCCAGCTTGGTCAGGCCGTCGACGATTTCCGCGACCTCGACACCGAATTTCTCGGCCAGTTCCTGCTTGCTGACGTTCTGATCTTCGATCACGTCGTGCAGCAGCGCGGCCATCAGTGAATCGGCGTCGAGCTTCCAGCCGGCGCAGATCTCGGTGACGGCAATGGGGTGGGAAATGTATGGTTCGCCGCTGGCGCGGAATTGCCCCAGGTGGGCATTGTCGGCGAAACGGTAGGCTTCCCGGATCCGCTCGATGTCGCGCGGGCCGAGGTAGCCCGAGATGATCTGGTTGAGCCCGGCCAGCGAGGCGATTGGGCTGGGCGCGGGATCGGATTGCGGAACCGGGGCCGTGTGCGGCTTGCGCCGCCGGAGGCGGGGGCCTTTGCGCAGGACGGCGAGCAGTCCGGAGGACGCGCCGCGCAAGCCTGAAAACGCCATGGCCCGCCCCGGAATCAGGTGGGAACTTTGCGCAGCATCTCGATGCCGACCATGCCCTGTGCGATTTCACGCAGTGCGGTGACCGTGGGCTTGTTGTGGCTCTGGATGCGGGGCTCGTGGCCCTGGGCGAGTTCGCGGGCGCGATAGGTCGCGACCAGGGTCAGGTCGAAGCGGTTGGGGACCTTTTCGAGGCAGTCTTCTACGGTGATGCGGGCCATATGTGTCCTGGTTCAGGAAGCGTTTGACAGCGGTTTGCGGATGCCCAGTTGGGTGAACAGATCGGCATGCCGGACGGATTGCGCCGTATAACGCAGGCGTGCCGCACAGATCACGTGCCGAAGCTGTTCTAGGGCAAGGCTAAATTCTTGATTAATAATAACATATTCGCAATCGGAGGCATGCGCCATTTCGCTGCCCGCTGCGAGCAGGCGGCGGGCGATGACCTGAGGCGCATCCTGGCCGCGCTTTTTCAGGCGGGTTTCCAGGGCCTCGATGGAAGGCGGAAGAATGAAGATGCCGATTGCCTGGGGGTAGTGGCGGCGTACCTGGAGAGCGCCTTGCCAGTCGATTTCCAGGATGATGTCGGTGCCGGCGGCCAGGGCCTGCTCGACCCGGTCGCGGGGCGTGCCGTAGAAATTGCCATGGACTTCCGCCCATTCGAGCATGTCGCCCCGGTCACGCAGGGCCTGGAAGGTTTCCACGGAGACGAAGCGGTAGTGCTCCTGGTCGCGTTCTCCGGGCCTGGGCGCGCGGGTGGTGCAGGAAATGGACAGGGCCAGGCTTGGGTCCCGGTCCAGCAGGGCGTTGACCAGGCTGGACTTGCCTGCCCCGCTGGGGGCGACCACCATGAAAATGTTGCCGGAGGACTGCGTCATGTCGGGTTCGTGTCAGCGTGCGGCCGATGCCTGATCGGGCTGGCCGAGTTCGGCCAGCGCTTCGGCGTAGGCCTGAGGGCCCGTGCACAGGAAGACGATGGCATCGCCGGGGTTCAGGTTGAAGAGCACGTCCTGGATCTGCGCCGAGGCGTCATCGCCATCGTGGATCGCGGCGACGTGGACGTCACCGTCTCCCTGGAACTGCTCCGCGGGGACCAGTTCCGCCACCTGCTCGACGTCGGCTTCGCGCTGGGCCACATAGACCCGGAAGGACAGGCCTTCCAGGGTGATGTCCAGCACCAGCCCGCGATCGAGATGAGCAATCAGTCGGCTGTCGAGCGGCATGGGCGTGGGGAAAGTGTGACGGATCCTAGATTATAGACGCATTGCCGACGCGCCCCGGGCACTGCCGGAGGGTTTGAGGGCTCTCCAGGCGGAGGGTCCGCTCAGGCTGCTGCGGTCAGGGTTGGGCCGAACGTCGCCACCACCGGTGCGTGGTCCGATGGTTTTTCCCATCCGCGCGGCGTCTTGTCCACCGTGCATTCCCGGCAGTGTGCAGCAAGGCCCGAAGTCGCCAGGATGTGGTCGATGCGCAGGCCGGCATTGCGCCGGAAGCCCATCTGGCGGTAATCCCACCAGCTGAAGGTGCGTGGCGGCTGCTCGAACAGGCGGAAGGTGTCCCGCAGGCCGAGTTCCAGCAGGTCGCGGAAAGCCTGCCGTTCAGGGGCCGAGACCAGGATCCCGCCCGCCCAGGCAGCAGGATCGTGCACATCCTCGTCGGTGGGCGCCACGTTGTAGTCTCCCAGGATCGCCAGGTCCGGGTGGCGGGCGATTTCCCCGTCCAGCCAGTCGCGCAGCGCCTGGAACCAGTCCAGCTTGTAGGCGTACTTGTCGCTGCCCACGGCCTGGCCGTTGGGGCAATAGGCGCTGATCAGCCGCACGGGCCGGCCGTCCGGGCCGGTCAGCGAAGCGGCGATGATGCGCTGCTGGGGATCGTCGTACCCGGGGATGTTGCGCTGCACGTCCCGCAGGGGCGTCCGGCTCAGGATCGCGACGCCGTTGTAGGTCTTCTGGCCCGCCCAGCAGGCGTGGTAGCCGGCGGCCTGCAGCGCTTCGTGCGGAAATTTTTCGTCGGGCAGCTTCAGTTCCTGCAGGCACAGCGCGTCGACCGGGTTGGCCTGCAGCCAGTCCAGGACGTGGCCCAGGCGGACGTTCAGGGAATTGACGTTCCAGGTGGCGAGTTTCATTCGATTCTAAATTCCGTTAATAATCAAATAGTTATCACGTCACCGCACATTGAATTTTCGGTCTAGCTACCCACCTAGCTACCCAATTTGAGCCTGGTGGGCGTCTTTTCTTTGTGTTGCGTGAATACGACTATGGTATCAGCAGGGCATCTTGTTCCGCTCGATCATGGCATGCAGGCTGGTGGCCGTGATGCCGCTGGATCGCTTGCCGATTTTGACCAGTTCCAGTTCGCCGTTATGGACCAGTCGGTAGATCGTGGAGCGTGAAACCCCCAGCTTTGCCTCTGCTACGTTGATGCGGTAGAGCAGTGCCCGAGTCGCTGGGCGGTGGGGTGGATGCGTGGTGAAGGTGCTTGCTACTGTCATGAGTCAATCCTCTTCGGATGGCCGGTGAAAATAGTGATTCCAAAATGGGAGTGTGGGCACTTTGGTAGAGGCCCATACAGGCGCCTGCCAAAGCGGGCTAGTCAGAGCCCTGGAGGCCGACCCGCCAAGATGCCGCGATGGGGGTCGGGTGCTTTGATCATCGCTGGCAGAGCCAGCCGCTGGTCCGCGCATGGCGGTTCGTCTGGGTGCCTGAGACTGCGGTCTTTCCCGCTGTCATCGTGAGATTACGTCGCCATCCTGGATGTTGGGCACCTGTTGTGGGCGCTCCGGGCGCTTCCGCTGGGGAAGTCCCCGCGACCGGCAGCCATAGCGCCCCACGCGAGGGGCAGGCGGCTGGTTGCGGATTTCATCGGTTTTGCTTCAACCCCGATGCGTTGCAGGTTGCTGCGCAATCGCATGCCGCGTGTCGGGCAGGGCGCAGTATTTATCGGTTGTTGCTTTTTAAAGAGCCGGTCTGCGATGAGCAGATGGGGTTATTCTCATCAAATTGATTAGTAATGTCAATAACCGTCAAAGGTGATTGTTTTTCTAAACAATTCAATGGTTTACTGGAAGAGTGTTGAGCGTAGCTGATCCCGGACACTAGAGGGATACAACCATGACGCAAATTGTTTTTTCCTGTGACCGTGCCGGGATCGTTAAAATTGCCTCACTCCCTAGAGGCGGGCAGGGCAAGTTTGTTTCAGTGAAGTTCAGGCCGTTTCATGCCTTGGCGCTGTTGATCTGACATGACGTTACATTCTGGCTGATTCAGGCTGAACTTCTGTGCAGAAAAACTGCACAAAGACACTACCTTCCGTCACATCCAAATAGCTGATTTATCTAATAGAATCCATGTTCACGATGTGGTTATGAACATATATGCCTGACTTCCAACCTGTACGTCACGCCTGTACCTTGATGGGCGGGATGACACCTCTCGCCCAGAAGCTTGGCCTGCCGGTGCAGGTCGTCAGCGGCTGGGCAGCCGGTACGCGACCGGTGCCGATCATTCGCTGCGTGGAGATCGAGGAACTGACGGGGGGAGGGGTCACCCGGAAGCAGTTGCGTCCGGATGACTGGTGGCAGATTTGGCCGGAATTGCGGGGAGAGGGTTGAAAAGTGTGTGGTGGCTGCTAGGTTTTGGTGGTTGTCACAGCTGCATGTTATGGACAGAATCGCATAGATCCCTACGATCCCTTCGGACCCACGATGACTGGGAGTGTCAGATTTTTTGTGGGCGGGGCGGTTTGACATCGTTTAATCCCTCGCCTCGGTGAACCGTTCACCGAACAGGATGGCGAACTGATTCATGGCTGCTTTCCACGTATGAACCGATCGTGACGGCTTGGCCAGCACGTTTCGCAGCGCCAGCCATAGGAGTTTGACGGCCGCCTCGTCGCTGGGGAATTGGCCCCGGTTCTTGATGATTTTACGCAGCTGCCGATTCATGTTCTCGATGGCGTTCGTGGTATAGATCACGCGCCGGATATCGGGTGGGAAGATGAAGAACGGCACCACATGTTCCCAGGCCCGCTCCCAGGCGGCCACGATCGTCGGATATTTCGTGCCCCAAGGGCCAGCCGCGAAGGCGGCCAGCGCCTCTCTGGCCTGTTGCTCATTGGCGGCGGCATAGATGGGCTTGAGGGCGGCGGCGACCAACTTACGGTCCTTCCAGCCGGCGTAATCCAGGCTGTTGCGCATCAGATGCACGATGCAGGTCTGCACCGTCGTTTTCGGGAAGACCACGTTGATGGCCTCGGGCAGGCCCTTTAAACCATCGACCACGGCAATCAGAATGTCCTGGCAGCCCCGGTTCTTGAGCTCGTTGAAGACCTTGAGCCAGAATTTCGAACCTTCGGTCTGCTCAATCCACAGCCCCAGCACGTCACGCTCCCCGTTAGCGTCGATCCCCAGGGCCAGGTAGACCGCCTTGTTGACCACCAGCCCGTCGGTGCGGATCTTCACGCGCAGGGCATCGAAGAACACGACCGGGTACATGCGCTCCAGGGGCCGATTCTGCCAGGCCACCGTCTCGGTCATGACCTCGTCAGTGACCTCGCTGATGAGCTCGGGCGAGACATCCGTGCCATAGGTCTCAGCCAGGAATGCCTGGATCTCGCGCACGCTCATGCCTCGGGCGTACAGGGCGATGATGCGTTCATCGAACCCGGCGAAATGGCGCTCATGCTTGGGGATCAAGACCGGCTCGAAGGTACCGTCCCGGTCGCGGGGCAACTGAACACGCATCGAGCCGTGTTTGGTCAACAGCGTCTTGGCGCTCACGCCGTTGCGTTCGTCGGCTTGTTGGGCCGGCTTGTCTTCGCCGGCACGGTAGCCAAGGTGGGCGTTCATCTCGCCAGCCATGGCCCGCTCGATCACCGCCTTGCCAAAGGCATCAATCAGATCCTCGACCTCCATGGCCGACATCGGACCTTCGACCAGGCCGTCCAGCAAATGCTCAGGCAGCTTCGGAAATCGGGCCGTACGGGCGGCCGCCTGGGCCGCAATAGATGGCTTCTTGTGTTTCACGGGCATATCCATGATCGTTTTCTCTCATGTTATGCCTCGCCCACAAAATTCTGGACACTCTCCGATGACTCTCACCGGCATCTTAGCCGGGGTTTTTTCAAGGTCACGCTCAAGGCCAATCGGGTTTCCAATTCGCCCCTCTGGGTCGTAGATGAAGCAGACGAGCTGCTTGCAATCCGGGTGCGTCTGATAACGGGCGATGTCAACCAGCAACTGAGCGCCAATATCTGGGACGCTGAGCCCTTGCCGCGTCTTCTTCACCTCGATGACAACCCCTTCTTCTTTCAGTAGAAAATCGGCTCTTGCCGATCCACCAGCATAGCTCGGCGTCCATTCCTCCCGACGCACGTCGTCGAAACTCAGTTTCAATAAGGAGTGAAGCAAGTCTTGGACGTCGTATTCATCTTCGATCTCCAGTGTCGTTCTGTTGGAGTAGCGGACACGGAGCTGTCGCGCGACTATGTGGAATCGCAGACACACCTGCTCCAACGTGCCAAGTGCCTTTGTCGGGCTATCGGCGTTCGAGTCCAGGTCGTATTCACGAATCTCGTCGATCATCGATGACAGAATGGACTTTGCCGTATCCAGCCCTCGTAGATACGCGTCATGGAAGTCGGAATCCGGCGTACCGGTGGTGAAGACACTCAGCGAGTAACGAATCTCGGAAAAATCTGTCAGGTGACGGCTGTCTGCTCCGAAAATCCTCTGAACTGCAACCTCTGTGTCGCGCTTCCATTTCGTGAATTCCTGCGAACGGCGAGACGAGCGCAGTTCGTCAATGGTGGCACGTTGCCGTTCCAAGATTTTGATTGCGCGAGCGGATTCCATGATTCTCGATGCCTTCATTTCGACAGCCGAGCGACTGATCACTCCGTCTCTTGAACACTGCCTCGCTGATGCGCAGCTCACTAGCGCGGATTTTGACGATATGGAGTGAAAAACGGGCTCCGCTGGATTGCAAAACCGGCGAGCAGCCCGGTCTGCTCGAATTCACCCCTTAGGGGGAAATGGATCATTGCCATAGGAATTACGCTCTCGAATTTGGCCTTGTTTGTTCTGGATAAACAATTCGCTGGCCTGATTTTGAGCGATCCCCTTTGCGGCATTGATTGCTTCTTGTTGTGTGGCGTGGTGCGATGTATCGCGACTATTGCCCTCGCCACGAACCGCCCAGCCATCTTCTCTGGGCACTACCCACTGATTTTTTCCAGTCATGATAAGACTCCAAATGTAGGCACGTGGATGCATGCATAGTGGATTTTACGCCATTTATACTATATATGGTAGTTTTGATTTTTAAATAATCTATATATGGTGTTTTTGATGAGTTGGACCGTCCTCCGTCCGGTAGGGGCGCTCGCCGCGCGGCCAGTGTCCCCAGTCCATCTCCATGGTGCGGGCAGCCATTGCCCTGAGTGCGCCGCCTAAAACGCCGACTGTATCACTGCGTTCCTTCCTGCAAGGGGTGCGCTTCGCCGGGTACTCACCCGGTCCCTTCGTTTCTCTTCGTTCTCCTGCGGGCTGCGGCCTCCGTGCCCGCCCCTTTTCGGTCGTCCCTGCGTGATCCAGCGCGGCAAGGCGACGAACTCACGGCAACGGTGGCACTCCGGGCCAGACAGTAGGACTGCGAACACCGCAAAACCTACAGAAGGCTCGGAATCTTCGGCCCCGGTAGCCGGATAACCCCGAAAGGAGAACACCATGAAAGAAATCAGCACCGCCGCGCTGGGCTACGACAACATGAACGATGTGCATACGCTGTATGTCCGCAGCCCCAGCGGGCGCTATCGGCTGGCGTCCGATGATCAGGTGCTGGCAGCGGGCCGGGTGGCGGCTGAAAGCCTGATTTCTGTGTCCAACCCGATGGCGCAGCCTGCACGGGTGGTGCAGTTTTTCCAGGCGAAGCTGGCCGGGCTGGGTCATGAGTGTGCGGCGTTCCTGTATCTGGACGCGCAGTTAAAGCCGATCCGCTACATCGAACAGGCCTTCGGGACGCTGTGCCATGCCAGCATCTACCCCCGCGAAATTGTGAAAACGGCCTTGCGTGTGAATGCCGCCGCGCTGCTGATGGCGCATAACCATCCGTCGGGACTGGCTGAACCCAGCGCGGCTGATGTGAGCATGACGCGGCAACTCAAGCAGGCGCTGGCCCTGGTGGATGTGCGCTTGCTGGATCATGTCGTGGTTGCAGCAACCCAGGCGGTTTCCCTGGCTGAACGCGGTCAGGTGTAAGGCGGTCGGCAGGGTGGGGCTGCGGCCCCGCCCTGTACCAGGGCGGGTTTGCCGCCCTGCCTCTGGGTCTGAATTAACCGGGCCAGCTTGCGCGCTAGTGCGTGTGCCGGTGGTGCGCATCTGGGACATGCGGATGCGCATGAACCATGGGTTCATGTACATGGGGATGGCTGTGTGCTCCTATCGGCATCGGGTCGTGCGTGTGATTGTGATGGCCGTCATCGTGGCGATGCGCGTGCTCATGTTCCAGCCGCTCGTGCGTATGTTCATGGTTGTGCGATTCCGCCAGGTGCAGTATCACCCCCAGCACCATCAGCAGCCCACCGATTGCCATCACCCATGTGCCACTACGGTCGCCTAGCACAATGGCAAGGGCCGCGCCGATAAAGGGTGCAAATGCAAATACCGATCCTGTGCGCGCCGCGCCGAAGGCACGTTGTGCCAGCAGGTAAAAGCGCAGGCTCAGGCCATAGCCGGTAGCACCTATGACCATCAGCCCCAGTGCTGAGCCCCATGAGGGCAGCGGATCGCCCGAGAGCGCAGCGAGAATGGCCGTGGCCAAAGCACCCAGAACGGCCTTGCCGAGCACGACTTGTCCGGGATCGCGCTCGGCCAGGGCGCGTGACAGCGTGTTGTCCGCTCCCCACGCCATTGTGGCAACAAACACTGCGAGCAGCCCCCAGAGCTGGCTGCTGCCTTGGCGACCCTGATCGAGTACCAAAGCCATGCCTCCCGCCAGCAGAAGCAACATGGCGACCCAAACACGCCGATCCATGGTTTCGCCGTAGAGCAGTCGTGCCAGCAAGGCGGTGAACAAGGCTTCGAGTGTGAGCATCAGTGAAGCACCGGTACCACTGGTGTGCTGTAGGCCCCAGACTAGCGCTACTGGTCCCAATACGGCCCCAAAGGCGGCCATCCACAGCAAACGTGATAGGTCGCCACGCTTGACCCGGGCTTCTTTGTCCACCTGCTGACGTGAGCACACCCCAATGATCGCGGCGCCCGCGTAGAGCAGTGATGCGGTCCAGAAAGTGCCGACACCTGTACCGATGAGCTGGACCAGTGGCGTACTGATGCCAAACAATGCAGCGGCCAGCAAGGCGAGCAATCCGCCGCGCAGCGCTGGCCAACGGATGGAGACGTGCGGCATAACGGGCCTAGGCTGGTTCATTTCATGTAGGCTCGGATGACTTCGATCATTTCTTCACCGCCTTGAAAACGCGCCTTGTCGTCTGAGGGGGCCAGGACGTGCTCACGCAGATGATCTTCCATCACTTCGGCTGTCAGGCCACTGACTGCGCCACGGACGGAGGCGAGCTGGCGCAGTACCTCTGCACAGGTCACTTCCAGTTCTAGCGCTCGTTCGATGCCTTCGAGCTGACCCTTGATACGGCGAACGCGTGCGATCAGTTTGGCCTTTTCACGGGAGGTATGGGACATGATGGAGTATGATTAATATAGTCTAGGGGACTATATTAAATAAAAACTTCAGATCAAGGTAAGACGTTGAAAAAAACGGGGCTGTAACTGACCTATGGTGTGCAGCTATACATTCATTGCCCTGTCTTCTGTATCTGACACAAAAGCCCCTCGGACTCGAAAGACCCTAGCCTGATCAGGGGCGCGTTGCCGGGTCCTCATCCGGTTTCTGTGGGTTGCGCCCCGATCAACACCCCATTGCCGTCAAACCTGAACGTGTCCCCGCCGCCGTGGGCGTCGGGGTCGGGCTGTCGTGCTGCGCATCAAGCCCCGTGCCGGGTCTTGACCCTGGCGGGCTTCCATCCCTCACGCCTTCGCGCCTTGCGGCGCTGCGCACTGCGTTTGCCAGGCGGCCGCTGGCCGCAGATGGAGCCGCGCCCGTGCGGGCGCGACTAGGGGCGCTCGCCGCGCAGCCGATGTGGGGCGACAGATCCGCGCCACTGCCGACATCCCCGTCTTTCGTGAGTTCCGCCGCCTGAATCGCCGACGTGTACCACTCCGCGTCCAGCCTCCGAGGGCTTTCGCGGCATAAACGGCTGCCTCCCCGCTGCGCGGGTCCCCTCCATTTATTCCACGACCCTCTCCGGCTGGCCGCTGCATGGTCCAGATCGGCACGGCGACGGAACTCACGAAAGACGGCG
The DNA here is from genome assembly GCF_039523555.1 of Castellaniella daejeonensis. Classification (NCBI taxonomy): domain Bacteria; kingdom Pseudomonadati; phylum Pseudomonadota; class Betaproteobacteria; order Burkholderiales; family Alcaligenaceae; genus Castellaniella; species Castellaniella daejeonensis. The sequence goes on along the minus strand of NZ_BAAAFN010000006.1, from coordinate 151,187 downwards.
GCAACACCGGGAGCCAGGATCAATCCCCCCACATCGCATCAACGATCCGGCTCAAGAATCTTCGAATCCGGTCAGCAGAAAAACCAGCCCCAAAAGGCTTTTTTGAAGGATGGAAACCCATGAACAAGCTGTTTGAAGCATCAGACCTGATCCATGCCTACAGCCGCGCTCAGGCGGTCGCAGATGGTGTGCTGGTGGATGTGACCGCGACGGCCTGCGAAGCCGGGTTTACGGTGCCGGTCGCCATGACCCGCGCCGCCTGGGCCGATTGTGTGGAGTGGACCGAAGAAACCGACCGGCGCAAGGCGACGAGCCAGGACGAGGCGGGGCGCTTGTGGGATGTCGTGTGGATGGCGCACCGGGCCGCACGGCGGGCGGCCGGGGCTGGATGCTGCGCCTTTGAAGTGCTGCGGGTGCCACGCGAAGGCCGGGGCATCCGCCCGCGTAGCGCAGTGCTGACCATGCGCATCGGTGCCGGGGATGCCGGTGAGCCGGTCATCACGATCAGCCAGCCCAACGAGGACTGACAACCCCGGCCAATGCTTCGCGGCGCGGAGCATTGACAGCGGCTGTCGCTGAAATCCCAACCACGGAAAGCAAGGAGAAACACCATGGCATCAGTCAACAAAGTCATCCTCATCGGCAACCTGGGCCGCGATCCCGAAGTGCGCTACAGCCCGGACGGTGCCGCGATCTGCAATGCTTCGGTTGCCACGATGACCCAATGGAAGGACAAGGCCACGGGCGAGAAGCGCGAGGAAACAGAATGGCATCGGGTGGTGTTCTACAACCGCCTGGCCGAAATCGCGGGCGAGTATTTGAAGAAGGGCCGTTCGGTCTACATCGAGGGCCGTCTGAAAACGCGCAAATGGCAGGACAAGGAAACCGGCGCGGACCGCTACAGCACCGAAATCGTGGCCGACCAGATGCAGATGCTGGGTGGCCGTGACGGTGGCCCTGCTGCGGGCGACGGTGCAGGCGAGGACGGCCCCAAGACCGGCAAGCCCGCGCAGCCGCGCAAACGGGGTGGGCGCAGCGCCGCACCTGCTGCGCAGCCTGCGGCCAGCAATCTGGCCGATGATCCGGACATCCCGTTCTAAATCCAGCCAAATGCAAAAAGCCCCTGGGCGGCGGCAACCGATCCAGGGGCACACACCGCTACTACATTTTTGAGGGAGCACTAGCGATGAAACATGATCTTACCAAACTCGATATTTATGTGCGGGCCGTCCATGACGCGCATACGCCCATGCGTCTGCCGGCACTCAAGGGCCGCGACATCGCGGCGCTGGTCAAGCTGCTGCGCCAGCCTGCCGCGCACGAATCCAAGACGATCCATTGATGGGGGCCGACATCATGACTACGGACATGCCCACCGCAGGCCGCACGGAAATTTTGCCCAAATCCCTCATTTTGTCGGACCGCTACCAAGCCCGCAAAAAGCCGGGGCAGAAGCCCCTGGCCGAACTGGCCGCATCCATCGCCGCCCAGGGTTTACTGCAAAACCTTGTCGTCGTGAAAGGGAAAAAACGCGGTCAGTATGAAGCGGTTGCCGGGGGCCGACGCTGGGCCGCGATCCAGTTGCTGATGCAGGATGGCCGGTGGCCCGCTGATCGTCCGGTCCCGGTCCTGATCGTTCCCGGCACCCAGGGGCTGGATGCCTCCCTGGCTGAAAATATCATCCGCGAGGACATGCACCCGGTCGATGAATTCCGGGCGTTCGCCACACTGTTGGAGCAGGGCGCGACGGTGGATGATGTCGCCGCCCGCTACGGCAAAGATCCGGCCTTTGTCCGGGGGCGCATGCGGCTGGCCCATGTTGCACCCGAACTGATCCAGGCATACCAGAATGACGAAATGAGCCTAGCGGTTCTCATGGCCTTTGCGATTACCGACGACCACGACCGGCAGCGGGAGCAATGGGCGCGTATGGATGCCTGGGACCGGAAAAATGCCAACCCGTCCAGCATCCGCCATCGTTTGACGGATGAAGCCTGGACCGCTGATCATGCCCTGGCCAAGTATGTCGGTCTGGATGCCTACGAGGCAGCAGGGGGCCGGATGACGCGGGACCTGTTTGCAGCAGATGGCGATTTGCAAAGGATTTACCTGCATGACCCGGATATTTTGCAAGGCATCGCAGCCGACAAAATGCAGGCGGAGCTGGCGCGGCTGGGCGAGGGCTGGGCCTGGATTGAGGCGGTGCTGTCAGCCGGTGAAGCAGGCTGGACCGGCTATAGCAACAAATACGGCCAAGTCCACGCCGAACCCCGCGCACTGACGAAAGCCGAAGCCGCCCAGGTCAAGGCGCTGACGAAAAAAATAGACGCCATTGCGGGCCAAATGGAGGCGCTGGAAGATGCTAACGGTGCCGATGAAGAAACCTGGGATCGGCTGGCCCAGGAACTGGAACCGCTGCGAACGCAGCGCACGGCTATCACGAACGCCGCCAAGGTCTGGCCGGATGAAGCCAAGAAAATCGCCGGAGTCGGCGTCTACATCGACCGCAGCGGGGCGCTGGATGTCACTTATGGGCTGATCCGACCCGAAGATCGCCGCGCTGTGCAGGCGGCGGTCCAGGCCGCAGAGGGCGAGGGCTGCGATACCCCGGCGCTGCGCACTTCACTGCCAGCACCGACCACGCGGCCCGCGTATTCTGAACGGCTGATGCGCCAGTTGACGGCCAACAAGGTCGCCGCCGTCGCTGCCGATCTGGCCGGGAAACCTGCGATTGCGCTGGCCGTCCTGGTGGCGCAGCTTGCCCAGGATCAGTTGGGGAAAGGATACACGCGGGGGTTTGGCCTGGGCGTGTCGCTGCACACGGAACCCATCGACACCCACGCGCCGGACTACGCCGACAGCAAGGCGGCAAAAACGATGGGTGGTCTGCGGCGGCACTGGCTGGATGTGTTGCCTACAGACGAAAACGGGCATATCACCGATGTCCTGGCCTGGGCGCTGGCCCAAGACCAGCAAACACTGGTGGACCTGCTGGCGTTCATCGTGGCCGGGACGGTGCAGGGCATTGAGAGCCACGCACTCGATCATGCAACGCCGCTTGATGTCCTGGCCACGACCGCAGGTACTGACCTGGTTGAATGGTGGGAGCCTACCGGGCCAAGTTTTCTACAGCATGTCAGCAAGGGCATGATTGCCCAGGCTGTGACCGATGGTGCAGGCGCTGATGCTGCGCTGCCCCTGTCTGCGATGAAGAAGCCCGCAGCCGTTGAGGCTGCGACCCTGGCCCTGGCTGGGAAGCGTTGGATACCGGAACCTATGCGGGTCCGGTCCCCTGATCCCGCCCTGGTGGCATAAACCGCCGTTCATCGGGCCGCTTCTGCGGCTCATTGCTTTAGATTGCTGCCTGATTCACACGCTGGCTCAGTGCGTCTGCGCTTTCCTTGCGTTCGCTATAGCGATCCACCAGATACGCCGCGCTGTCGCGTGTCAGCAGCGTGAATTTCATCAGCTCTTCCATGACGTCCACGATGCGGTCATAGTAGGCGGACGGTTTCATGCGGCCTGCCTCATCGAACTCCAGCCACGCCTTGGCCACCGAGGACTGATTCGGGATCGTCAGCATCCGCATCCAGCGGCCCAGCACCCGCATCTGGTTGACGGCATTGAATGATTGTGAACCTCCCGAGACCTGCATGACGGCCAGTGTTTTGCCTTGCGTGGGGCGTACCGCACCGACGGATAGCGGAATCCAGTCGATCTGGGTTTTCATCAGCCCGGTCATGGCACCATGCCGCTCAGGCGAACACCACACCATGCCTTCTGCCCATTGCGTGAGTGCATGCAGCTCCTGCACTTTAGGATGATCCGCCGGGGCGTCATCCACCAGGGGCAATCCCGACGGATTGAACATCCGGGTTTCGCCACCGAGCGCACGCAGGATGCGCGCGGCTTCTTCGGCGGCCAGGCGGCTGTACGAGCGTTCGCGCAAGGAGCCGTACAGCAGCAGAAAGCGCGGGGCATGGGTCGCCCGTGCCGGATTGAATAACTGCTGGGCGTCGGGCTGCTGGAACAGCGCGGTGTCGAGGTGGGGCAAATCCATCTGCAGCGGTTCAGACACGGCGGCCCTCCGCATCAATCACAGGTTCGCCATCTTCCTTGTTGAACGCACCTCGCTGCGGCTGGGGCAGGATGTCCAGGACCTCTTCTGATGGCCGACAGAGGCGCGTACCCAGTGGCGTCACGACGATGGGCCGGTTCATCAGGACAGGGTGTTGTTCGATGAAGTCGAGCAACTGCGCATCCGTCCATTTCGGATTGCCCAGATCAAGTTCGGCGTAGGGGGTGCCTTTTTCACGCAGCACGTCGCGTACGCTCAGGCCCGCATCGGCCAGCAGCTGGACCAGCGTGGCGCGGTCGGGTGGCGTTTTCAGGTATTCGATGATGGTGGGTTCTTCGCCGCTGTTGCGGATCAAGGCCAGCGTATTGCGGGACGTGCCGCACGCCGGGTTGTGATAGAGGGTGATGGTGCTCATAGGTGGGGTTTTAGCGTCAATGTGTAGCGGGGCGGCATTCGTACCAGCCGCGTGATTGGTTGACCACGCGTACGACCAGCAGCATTACGGGCACCTCGATCAGCACACCGACGACGGTGGCCAATGCTGCGCCGGACTGGAATCCGAACAGGCTGATGGCGGCGGCGACCGCCAGTTCGAAAAAGTTGCTCGCGCCGATCAGGGCCGAAGGGCAGGCGATGTTGTGTTTTTCGCCCATCTTGCGATTGAGCCAGTAGGCCAGCCCCGAGTTGAAGAACACCTGGATCAGGATCGGCACGGCCAGCATCGCGATCACCAGCGGCTGTTGCAGGATGGCCTGGCCCTGAAAAGCGAACAGCAGCACCAGGGTGAGCAGCAAGGCCGCGATGGACAGCGGGCCGATCCGCGCCAGGGCGGCATCGAAGGCCGCCTGGCCACGCCGCAACAAGGTGCGCCGCCATACCTGTGCGATGAGGACGGGGATGACGATGTAGAGTGCTACGGACACCAGCAGCGTATCCCACGGCACCGTGATGGCCGATAAGCCAAGCAGCAGGCCGACGATGGGTGCAAAGGCAAACACCATGATGGTGTCGTTCAAGGCGACCTGGGACAGGGTGAATACGGGGTCACCACCCGTCAACCGGCTCCAGACGAACACCATGGCTGTGCAGGGGGCTGCAGCCAGCAGGATCAGTCCGGCGACGTAGCTGTCGAGCTGATCGGCCGGCAGCGCATCGGCGAAGACATGGCGGATGAAGATCCAGGCCAGCAGGGCCATCGAGAACGGTTTGACCGCCCAATTCACGAACAAGGTGACGCCGATCCCGCGCCAGTGTTGTTTGACCTGGCCTAGTGCGCCGAAGTCCACCTTGAGCAGCATGGGGATGATCATGATCCAGATCAGCAGCCCGACGGGCAGGTTGACCTGAGCTATTTCCAGGCGGCCGATGGCCTGGAAGACCGTGGGGGCGAATTGGCCGAGCGCAATCCCGGCGACGATGCACAGCAGCACCCACACCGTCAGGTAGCGTTCGAAGACACTCATGGTCGAGGCAGCCGGCATAGTGTGGGCTGATTCGGTTGCTGTAGTCATGGGCGTCTCACTGCTTGCCGATGTCACGCAGTTTGTGTTGCAAGGACATGGCATCCAGGCGTTCGAAAGGTAGCGACACGAACAGTTCAATGCGGCGGCGCAGGATCAATGCGGTGTCTTTGAAGGCTTTGACTTTTTGTTCTTCGGAGCCTTCAACCGCTGCTGGGTCGGGAACCCCCCAATGCGCTGAAACCGGCTTGCCGGGCCAAAGAGGGCAGACTTCGCCGGCTGCGTTATCGCAGACCGTGAAGATGAAATCGAACAGCGGTGCACCGGGTGCCACAAACTCATCCCAGCTTTTGCTACGGTAATCAGCCGCAGGAATATTCAGCCGTTTCAGCGTGTCGAGTGCCAACGGGTGCACCTCACCTTTAGGATGGCTGCCCGCCGAGTATGCGCGAAAGCGGCCTTGGCCCAATTCGTTGAGGATGCCTTCAGCCAGGATGGAGCGGGCGGAGTTACCTGTGCAGATGAACAGTGCGTTGTAGGGGGTGTTGGTGGTCATGGTTTCAGCAGTCACAGTGGGTGGATTCGGAGATTTCGCACACGCCGCCTTGGCAGCAGTGTTCAGTCAGATAGCCCAGCAGCCCGTTGATCTGGGCAAAGTCGGCGCGATAGATGAGGTTGCGGCCTTGTTGCTCGATGGTGACCAGGCCCGCATGGGCGAGTTCTTTCAGATGGAAAGACAAGGTGTTGCGGGCCACGGCCAGTTGGTCCGCCAGGGCGCTGGGGGTCCGTCCTTCGGAGCCGGCGATGACCAGGGCGCGAAACACACGCAGCCGCTGTGCATGGGCCAGCGCGCTCAGGGCGGAAACAGTTTGAGTCTCGTTCATGAATCAATAATACAACAATAATGGAATAATTGAATTATTTTCTGTTGATTGATTCCGCTCGATCTACGCTTGCTAGAAGCGTAGTGCATTGTGTTGCTGGTCAAGTTCTATTGATGGTCTATGCCATGCTGGTCTTGCGCCGTATCGTCCACTTCCCAGGCTGCGCCTGGGTCCCTGCCGTGTGACGCTGCCTGCCCGGTTTCCGGTCAGGCTGGGCCGTTTGTCCCCAAATTCGCTGGCGCTCATTTGTGGCCTTAAACGTCCCACACATGACGCACCCCTGGCAGGGTGCCGGAAAGCCTTGCCCACCAAGGGTTTGCGGGGATTGGGCTGAATCCGGGATTGTGGAACACATAGGGCACCGGGATCACCTAAAGCATTGGTCTATCGGCGGAACTGGCGGCCACAGCCGTGGCCTAAAGCGCCGTAGACGGATGTGCTACCTGGGTAAATGCCGGGCTAGAGACACCCTTGGGACATGATGGAGACAAGGCGGCGACATTGCTGCGACACGCGCAGGGCATGAGCAATACTGCCTGGGGACTTCAGCGCGACAGTCTGGGGACGGATGGCAGACAGGCTGGCGTCATTCGATTTCGAGGGCTGGGGCCGGCTGCGCATCAAGGGCGGTTTGCGGATCATGTGGCTGCGTGACGGGGTGTGGAATCTGCGATTGCACCAGGTCATGCGCCAGCCCTTTGTACCCCTGCCGATCCACCCGTTCTGGCAGTTTTTCCGCATCGTCGGTGAAGACGGTGACGGCATGCCGTTCCCGCGAAATGCTGACGTAATAGGTGTCCTGGGCCGTGGTGCGGCTGAAACTTTCCGCGTTGTACAGCACCCGGTCGCAGGTCAGCCCCTGGGCGCTGTGCGTAGAGAGGAATACTCATTCTGCCCAATTGACGCTGTAGCAGACAAATGGCGGCAGGATCGATTACGGCACAGCGAACGTTAGGCTGCCTTCGAGCCTGTTTTCCTCGTTGAGCATTACGGCGCACTCAATTGCGACCAGGAGAAATCACTATGAATGAACGGGCGACCTTGTATCATCCAGAGCTTGAGAAGTTGGCTAAAGCTGTTTCTAGCCAGGTGCGGTGGGTGTCAGTAAGCCTCTTTCAGATTCACTTGCGCATCGGATATGGTAAGGCTTTAGCAATTATGCAGTCTTTAGAGGACCAAGGTTTGGTTGGTCCAATAGACGCACAAGGACAGCATCAAGTTCTGATGAGCGATGCCAGGGAGAATCCAGAGTTTTTCTGAATGGTTGAATCGGAGTCGCGCACATTATTGATCAGATGGTATGAATTTCGGCTACGTCTGTAGCCAACATGGCCGTAGCAATTTTGCGGGAGGTGGGAAAATTAGTTTGGGAGACAGGCTAGAAACAGAAGGGCGGCGCTTTGGGGGCGGCGTTGTGACAGATGCGGTGCATGTCCCAGACACTGCGGATACGTTTTGAAGACGCGATGGCTACGGCCATTAGACAGCCTGCATACAGGTCGGCGGTCAAAGAGGACCATGGTTTGAAGGTGTCCAGATTTCCTTGCTGGAAAAGTTTGATCCGGTCCTGCTGCGACTTAGAAGAAGAATTAATAGATTGCTGGGTAAATGAAACATATTGTAAAATTCAATACGTTAGGTCGATCCTAGGCCTGTAAGCTTGCACGCCGCTATGGTGTCAAATTTTATCTACTATTCCCTGGAGGGCCAGGATATTGTGAGCCCGCTAATTTGCATGGACGTTGCCAAATTTGATGAATCGTGCGAAGTCTGTGACTCAGGGGATCGTAGCCAATTCTCGACCAAGGAGGTATGAAGAGATGAAGGTTCAAGAAGCGTTTGATGAGGTTCGGAAGCTGGCTGCCGCTATGCCAGACATGTTCAGCCAGGTCCATATTGAACTTGCCTTTGACAAAGGTGGGCGGCGTGCTATTGGCGATCGGACTGATTCCGAAGATCCCGGCTTTTTGATAAGGGGCGATGGGATTGGGTCCCAAAGTGGTCTGTATTTTTTCACTTGTTCCCAAGGTCAGATTATTTATATCGGAAAAGCTACGAAGAACAATCTCCATGAACGGGTATGGGATCATGTAAAGACACCGGAGCATGACACGGGCGGGGTCTGGGTTTTTCCAAAACACTGTTTTCGAGCTGAACCTGAAGCAGCAGAATACGAAGCTGAAGTCTTGAACGGTAAGGCGGGACTTGGTGTAATTACCTTCTCTGACCCTGAAGTGGTATCGCTGGCGGAAGTGTATTTGCATACCGTTCACCTGAAGCGGCATAAAAAATTGCCGTTGTTCAACAAGCAGATCGGATAGAGCCATTAGGTCATGATTCAATTTCTAGCTCAGGCACCCTTTGAGAGAGGTTGAAATCGTGATCGCTTCGGCTTGAATTCAGGTCTTTGTTTGTTATTAATTTCAGATCATGTGCCAGTCCTTTATACCCCTGCCGGTCCACCCGTTCTGGCAGTTTTTCCGCATCGTCGGTGAACACCGTGACGGCATGCCGTTCCCGAGAAATACTGACGTAATAGGTGTCCTGGGCCGTGGTGCGGCTGAAACTTTCCGCGTTGTACAGCACCCGGTCGCAGGTCAGCCCCTGGGCGCTATGCGCGGTGCTGGTATAGGCATAGTCCAGGTGCAGCGGCTGGTCGGCGGGCAGGGTGATGTGCCGGTTGCCTGCCGCGATGGTGATGCGGTCGGCCAGGACCTCGACTACCTTGGCCAGTTGACCGTTGACCAGATCATGGCGGGCATCATTGCGCGTGATGCGGACCTGATCCCCTACGGATAGCTCCGATTCGTTCAGGTGGTAGACCGACAGGCGGCTCATCGTCCTGGGGATGATGTCGATGGGGGGCTGGTCGGCTGCGTCCGGGTGCAGGGCGGCCACCGTGATGCGGTCATGCTGGGGCATGCCGATGACGCGATAGCGTTCACCGCGTTTCAGGCCGCATTGGTAGTCCCGTTCGGGCACCACGATATCGCCCACGGTGTAGTAACGGGCCACGCTGCGCTGAGCGCGAGTGGTGTCGTGGCGGGCCAGCAGCTGGTAACGCTGGCCTTTACCCTCCAGGCCGCGCAGCGCATGGATGTGGGCATTGATGGCCTGGCGAGAGGCATTGGTGCCGGTGACGACCAGGGTACTGGCCTGTTCGCGCTCAGGGAGCGAGACATAGGCCTGGGCAATGGCCTCATAGCGGCCAGAGCTGTCGCGGGTCTTGTGGCCGTGTTCATCCACGCCGAACTGATCGGGGATGGTCAGCACCTGATCCAGCAGCGGCAGGGACTGGCTGGCCTGGCCGGTGGCGGCCAGTTGCACGGCCTGGCGCAGCCGTTCGGACCGCTGGCGCTGGATGTCGCCCATGAGGACGGTTTTCATGCCCTGTTCCTGCATCATGGCAAAGGCGCGGCCCGCCTCGATGGCCTTGGTCTGTGCCGTGTCGCCCAGCAGCACCACCTTGGCCCCGGTCGGCTGGATCAGCGCCAGCAGTTTGTCCATCTGGCGTACGGGCACCACCCCGGCCTCATCAATGACCACCACGGTGTGCGGCCCCAGGCGGTCCGTGAAGCTGCGTTTGTCACGGGCGGCCAGCACCGAGGCGATGGTATTGGCCTGGACGCCATCGTTGCGCAGGTTGCGCACCATGTTGCCGTAGGGGGCCAGCGCCACCAAGGTCCGGTTGTGCTGTTGCAGCACCGTCTGGGCGTTTTGCAGCGCGAAGGATTTACCCGTACCGGCCAGCCCCTGGATGCCGCTGATCTGGTCGGCGTCCGTGGTAATCAGCATGACCGCCTCCCGTTGCCCGGCGGTCAGACGGGTATCCAGCCCGGTTTCGATGGCCTGGGCGGGCAGGGCGGCCCGCCAGGTGCCGCGCCCGGTCTGTTCCGCCGCCAGGATGCGGGATTCGGCTTCATGCGCCTGACGGGTAGCGTAGCGCGGGCTTTCCATCAGCAGCCGTCCCTGGGCAATGGCCTGGTCTACGAGCTGCAAGGCAGACTCATGGGACGATCCGCCCAGGCGCACGACCTCGGCGGCCCAGCCCTCACGGGTCATGGGTGCCGCCTGGGTGTCCTGGGTGCTGCGGTAGTGAGGCGCTTCGCGGATCAGGGGGCCTGCCTGGACCTGTGCCTGGATGGCGGCCACATCGGCATGGCCCCCGGCGTGGCGCACCGCCTGTTGCAGCAGATCGGCCAGGGGCATGACCGATTCGCGTTCGGCCAGATGCGAAATGGCCCAGGTCAACGATGCCTGGGCCACCAGTGGGGAGGATTGTTCCGCTTCGTGCTGCGGCTGGGCCTGTGGCCCCGCCTGCCCAAACTGAATGCCGATGGCGACAGCGGCCTCCTTCCAGGTCTGATGCAATGCGGTGCGGCTCATGTCCTGGGCCTTGGCTTGCCGGTGGGCCAGGTTGATACCCTGGCGCAGTGCATGGGGGGCCTGGTCGCGGCGGGTGCCGCGTGCAGACAGTTCAGCCGTGATGCCGGTGCTGCGTTTGCTGAAAAACTCGATCTGCTGACGGCTGATGTGCGCCAGTTCGATATGGTTTTTCTCATGGCGCACGGCGTAACCCAGCGCCCGGACATTGCGTTCCAGCGTGGCCTGGTAGATGGAATCCGTGACGCGCAGGAGTTGGAAAATCTGTTCATTGGACAGCGCGACCCATTGACCATCGGCCCGCTGCGTCAGGTTCATCAGCAGGGCGTGGACATGCAAATGGGGATCGGGGGCCGCGCCTTCCGTGGGCCGTGCGGTTTCATGGCGGAATTTGGCGATGATCAGATTGCCGGTGTGTTCCACACGGGATTTGCCGCCTTCCTTGCGTCGGCCCATGGCCAGGTGCTTTTCCACATAGGCCAGCGCCGTGGCGACGGCATCGTCATTGGCCTGGATCAGGCGGTCGTCACCGCCGATCAGCGCCTGCAAGGTGATGCTTTTGGGCGCACCAAAGGTCAAATCCAGCGCGGCGCGGGCCTTGGCGTCCTTGCGCACCGACTGGACCGCCGTGATGCCATGCCCAAAATCGCCCTGGAGCATGGCTTTGAAGCGGGCCGGATCAATTGCCCCGACCGCGCCCAGGCGGCGGGCACCTTCGCCCTGCCAGGTCGCGGCGCTGCCGTCGCGGCTGTAGTAGTCATCGGCCTGGTCGGCGTAGTAGTGGGTAGCGAGGGCCGCACGGACCCGATAGATCTGGCTGTGCGAGATCATGGAGACTCCGGGGTGGGGGTGGTTAGAGATCAGCCAGTGGATGAGAGGCGCGTCAATGCCGACTGTGGAGAGAAGAGTGGAGGAGGGAGCTACTTATTTTTTAACCGCCTCATGTATGACAAATCGAAGTAGAAATCTGAGCTTCCGGTCGTGATATGTCTGCTACTCCAAAGTGCATTCTTGAAACTGAGGCTATCGGTAACGTCATCCAAGAGAATCAGAAACTGCGGAACGCTAATAAACCAGCAATGGATGAAAGGCTGGTTGATCTTGGATTCTCCAGGGTGGAGCTGTACTAATTGAGTGTGGATGTCAGTCAGAGCGTCATTAATTTTTTCAAATTTGTTTTTGAGCCTTTCATCATCCACCATGAATTTTGCGCCGATGGTGCTTTCAAGGAATTGCTTCAGAATAATCCGGTCTTGAAATCCCCCATAATCCAATAGGGATATGGCCACTCGCTCAATCCCTCGGTTGGAAAGCTCTATAAATGTCGTCGTTCCCTTGTCATCAAGATTAAGATGGCCATCACGTCGAAACCGCACTTCGTGCCATCCGGCTTGAGCTTGTGCAGCTAGAAGACTTCCAGCAAGATCCAACATGAGGGCAGTATCAGAACCCGCTTTCGCTTTTCGAGTGAGAGGTTTCTTCTTAACTTCAGCAAATATCACGGTCTCGGGGGTTTCGATTACTAGATCGCATTCACCGTGTTCGCCACCTGATTCATAGTTACCTCCACTAACGGCTACGCCACGATATGCCAGTTCCGATTTGAGAAATCTCTCAACAGCTAAGCCGATTTTGTCATCAAGGTTTTTGATCTCAGGCCTCAATGCTGACAGCACTGCCTCTATGCAAGCTGGAGCACAAACAGAGCAGTCTATTAGAATAAATTTTCTGCCAGATGAACGAATTAGAGGGCGTAGAAAAAAGTCGTGCCCCGCTTTTGGGTGTTCGGTGGTTGCGACATCCGTAGGATTGGAGAAATTTCTATTGGGGCCGCTAGTAGAATGGCTCAGTATATCGTCTAGAATTTTCGTAACGATCTCGTGAGGTACTGTTGGGCAAGCGCGTCTGATATCGGATTCTTGTATAAAAACTGGACCCCTTGTATTGCACGAGGAATCCATGAAATAGGCAATGATTTCTAATACTTGCCCAATCGACCACCCTGCTTTTGTTGGGGCCTCGAAATCCAACCAATCCAGCATTCCACGAGCGAGCTTAACTACGTCCTGCGGTCTCATCTGTGGGATGCAAAATAGGGTATCGTAGACGGCTATCTCTTGCAGAAATGGGACTAGTTCTGCAGCATCCATTGATCCGAAAAATGTTGGTGTATAAGGTTGTACGTCAATAACCGCAGCAAAAGATTGCGCTAAGCTACAAAGCCTTTGCCATTGGGCACTGGTGTTGATGTAGGGTTTTCTACCCTGTGCATGCTTGACCGCTAACTGGATCAAATATCCCCAAGGTACTTGTGGTGCTGCATCGTGAGTGATTGATACGCGACGAATGATGTGATAGCGTTGCTGTGAAAAATCAAAATGTGACGAAATTTCATTGAAAATCCGCCGCGCTACATTTATTCCTCCCATCTCGGAAATTATGTCTTCGATAGTGGTAACTAATGCCCTCTCGGCAGTTTCCTCAAGATTTAACTTCCCGGGTTCTAAATGAATCGAAAACCCATTGTCGCGTAAGATCTTCGCTGCTTTGGCAACATTAAATTCCCGAGAATATAATTTTTCCGGATTCCGATCACCCCAGTTGTTGAGATGGGTATGATCATAAGCTGCTCGGATCGCTAGGTACCAGTCACCCTTAATCGTCGATCCAGAGTTCTCTCCAGTACGTATGGCATCTGCAAGGTGGTCAATAATATCTAGGTAAGGATTTAGCTTTGCTCCTAGAAGCACATGCTCTCTAATGAGGTCTGTGCGTAGCAGTTTGCATGTCTTCCAGACAGCAGTATGGCCAGCAGTAAAGGAATCCCGAATTCGGGTGTACAACGCGTCGGACACTGCTCTACTAGAGAATGAAGATCCCGGAGGAAGGTCAACATACTCGTACAATTGGTGAGGATTATTGGCGCAGGAAGTAATTCCAGGATTTGATGAGTCAACAATTTGTCGAAAGGCTTGAAGATTCATTGCTCTCTGCTCTCAAACACCCAATAAATGATGTCAGAATCAGGTCCAAGTTTAATGGCTGTTTGATTGTTGGTGTCTAGGTAATGTTTATAGGTGTAAAACGAAATCTTAAAGGTGCTCTATTTATAAGATATATTTTTAAATTGAAGGTGTTGATTTTAATCAGCTGTTTTCGGCTTGTGGTGGCTAGTAAATACATAGTCAAAAATAGGTATTGCAAGGCGTTATCGCCTGACTTAAGCCGTGTTGCAATGTAGCGTCGGATTGAATGAGTGGGTAGGCTGCGGCTGTACGCTCACATCAGCTTTCTAAGTCGCACATCCAACGCTCTTGCGGAATCGCGCAGTGCCCCTAGCAACTGCCAGAGGATTGATTCGGTTATGTCAAGAGGATCTCCGACAGAGAATCCCGGAATAATCGGTTCGAGAGCCGTATGTGCTCTGGGGTCAATAATTGAGGAGGAGTGGACGATGCAGTTTCTAGCCTCGCAAGCGATGATGGACAGACTCTGCATGGACTCTGAGAGTTCGGGCGCAGTTGCATCATGTTCAATCAATAGTTTTTCAATGGATTTATATCGCTTGTCATAACTGCGTCTAAGGTGGTCATCAACAATCTCTTGGATTGACTTTTCCTTGAGCCAGTCTTGCAGGTTGGTAATTGGTATATCCTGAGGCTTAAACGATATGTGATACGTTTTCTCGGGCTTCCAGTTCTTAATGAGAAATGTAGTCAGTGCGCCTTTTATGTAGTCTTCAAACGCGGTTACCGAAAGAACCAACATAGAGTGTCGCGCAATTCTTTCCGTTTGTGGTTGTTCTGAAAGGAATTGACTTGAAGAAATATTAAGTCTCTCTCCTGAATTTCCCGGAATGAGTTCTGGGACTGTGGGGACCGTATGAATTTTCGAAGCTGTGTAGTCAAGTGCACACCTGAATGTCCAGTAGAACTGGTTTAGATCGGTATTCGTCTTTTCAAATATTTTGTATGCATCGGTCTGGGGTGGAAGGTTTGGTTTTAATTTTACTCTCATAATGATCTCTCTTTGCGGTCTGCCTGAAAATAGACGGCATAATACGAGATGGTGCTGTTTTCCTAAGCGTTAAAAAATAAATCTACTGCTGTGTGAGGGTTTTCTGTTGGGGCTAAAATTTTATGGGCGGGGGTGGCCTGATTTTGGTTGGTGACGGTTTTAAACTTCTAAAAATGATGTTGCTTTCTCCATAAACCGCCGATACGGCATTTTCACCCGAGCCACAGGCAAATCCCCCGCCATCGCCACATACCCCTCCAGCACCGGCAGCGCCTGAATCTGCGCCGCCGTCACCACATCCTCCGTGGTGCGGTCCATATTATCCGAGGTGTTGCGGTGATCGACACTGCGGCTAACACTGAATTTTGGGCGCTCGACCTCATGTTTTCCCAGGCTTTCGCTCATGTCGCGGGCCGTCTGGGGATCGGTGCGCGATCCGCCCAGGACCGCCAGGTTGCGGAAGCTGGCCCGAAGGGTGGTGGCCATGGTGCGTCCGTAGATGTGTTCCAGCTGCGATGTGCTTTGCAGACCGGCGACGATGCGCAGGCCATTCTTGCGGCCCTTGGTCAGTCCGGCCTCCAGCGACGGCAGGCCTTCGAGACTGGCCAGCTCGTCAATGAACAACCACCAGCGCCTGCCGGTGTGTTCAGGCATGGACAGGATGGATGTGATGAACACATCGACCCAGGCCGACACCAGCGGCTTCATGGCGTGCATCATGTCTTCGCGCCAGTTGATATACAGGTTGCCTGCCTGCGGATCATCCAGCCAGCTGCGGATGGAGAACGGGCCGGGCTTCATACTGGTGTGTTCCGACAGTTTGTTGGACAGCACGAATCGGGCCGAGGACAGCGCCTTGCTGGCCTCACTGGAACCGACAAACAGGGACTCTGCCAGCGTGCCTTCCAGGAATTGTTTGAGGGTCTTGGGATCTTCGATGGTGCAGAGGCGAAACAGATCCATGATCTGGGCTTTCTTGCCCTGTAGCTGATAGAGTTTTTTCGCCGTTTCGCGCAGCAGCAGACGGCCAAAATCGTTCCATTCTTCTGCATTTTTGTCCTGGCTCATGGGGACCAGGGAACGCGCCAGATGCTTCCAGTCGTAGTCGGCCCGCACTTCGTTGAACAGCGACCAGCCTTCGCTGCGGGCGTCATACGGGTTCAGGATCACATCGCCCGGTTGCCAGAACTTGCTCAGTATGTCGCCATTCGGATCAATGACGATCATGCGGTCATTGCGTGGTGGTTTGCGGACTGACAAGGAGCCGGGTTGACTGTTTTTTGACCGGGCTTGCACGGAGGCCGCCATATTGCGCAGCAGCACGGATTTGCCCGACCCCGTGGCCCCGCTGACCAGCAGATGCAGGTTTTCATTGGCGGTCGGCAGCGGGATGCCCGCCACGTCGATCTGTTGCTGGCCGGATTCCGTGCAGAGCTTGGCCAGGTGTTTGGCCGTGGTCATGCGGGTGCCCCGGACGAAGCGTTTGTAGGCCGCGCCTTCAAACCCTTGGGTTTTTGCGGTGCGGCCCACGAACAGGATCAGTGCCAGGGCGGTGAGCAGGCCGATGCCCAGCGCCCCGTAGAGCAGCGGATAGCCTGGCGTCAGTTTCACGAAATACCAGGCTGTGCGGCTATTCCAGTCCTGCCAGGCCATGCCGCTGCCGTAGGTGGCGGCGGTCATCCAGGCACCGACCGGAAAGAGGCCCAGGGAAAAGGCGGCAATGCGTCGCCGCGTGATGGGGGAGAGCAGGGTAGACATGGGGGTTGTGCCTTCAAGAAACGAGCCATTGGCCCAAAGCCAGCCCAGCCAGCATCCCGCCCAGGATGCCGGATGCGCCGCCGATGACCATGGCGATGACCGTCATGCGCCGTGCTGACTGCCGGGCGATCTGGGCGCATTGCGCGGATTCTTCGGCCAGGTGCGTCAGCCGGACGCCTGTGGCGTCCAGCATGGCCTGCATGGCGTGTTGTGATTGTTCATGGATGGGCGTGGCGACTTCGCGCAAGGTGGCCGCCAGATGGCGGTCCAGTTGCCGGGGGAGCAGTTGCAGGGCTTCGGTCAGCGCCTGGATGTGCGGTAGGGCCTGGTCCTGGCGTTGGCCGATGGCCTCCAGCCGGTCCACCAGGCTGGCGACCTCGCCCAGCACCTCGCGGTACAGCAAGTCCAGTTTGGTTCGGGCCTGGCCCCCAGCCGGGTTGGGGGATGTGTCCATGGCGTTCACGCAAAGAGGGCGGCAAAGGCCGCATGCATCTGCCGATCCACGGGCCGGGCCAAGGCCCGCAAGGCATGCATGTTGCTCAGGTGCGAGATACGGTCATGGTCACTGCGATCCGTTTGCTGCAACAGCGCCCGGTAGTCGGTCTGGTCGGCCAGCACATCGGCAATGGTCGTGCGCAGATCGGCCAGGAGTTCAAACACTTCGTTCTCGAAAATGGCCGCTTTGGGGTTGGCCTGGGCTTCGCCGGTTTTGGCGGCATAGGCCAGCAGCGACGGAAATTCTTCCTCGACGCTGGTTTCCACGCGATTGAACAGCAGCCGCACCCGCTCCGGGGCGACCCCCAGCCCGGCCAGCGCGGCCACCGTCTTGATGGTTTCACGCTGGGCCTTGCCGGTGTTGATGACCGGCAGGACGAAGTAGCTGATTTCTTCGTGGGCACCCTCGTAGCGCATCATGTGCGCCAGGAAATCTTCGATGTTGCTGGCCCCGACATCCACGATGGCATCGTCACGGGTGAGCAGTTCGCGGAACAGCCGCCCGAAGTGTTCACCGCGCAACTGATCGACCGACAGGCCCAGATCCGCGCCGGTTTCGTTGGTGGACTCGACGGCAAAAATCTGTGCGCCGTTCATGCGCGGGGCTAGCAGGTGAGAGGCAACGACGGTTTTGCCGACCGAGCCGGTGTAGTTGAGGACTGCGACTTTCATGGGTTCATTCCTTGTCTTGGGGAGTGGGGTTGGTGGCTTTTTGGCGTTGCTCCAGGCCTTCGCGCCGCAGGGCCTCCAGGTCTACCCGCATGTGGCGGATTTGCCGGAGGTCGCTGGGCGTTTCAATGCCGTGGGGCCGCCCTTGGATGGCATCCATGGGCGGTGGAGTGGGTGTGGTGCGCGGTGTGTCAGGCGCGGTGCGGTGCGCCGTGGGTGTGGGGGTTGCCACAGGGTCGGCTGGGGCCGTTTGAGGACGGTTGGCCTTGCGCCAGCGGCGTAGTGTCGTGATGTAGGTGCTGGACCGCACGGCCAGTCCGGCCTGGGCCAAGTCCTCCATGATGGCGGCATGGGGGACGCCTGCGGCCAACTGCGTTTCAATCATCGGGAACAATGCCCGCAGCTTGGCGGCAATGCGCAAGCGCGGGTCCAGGCTGTCCAGCACGGCCCGGTAATGGGCCACGGGATCGGGTTTGGTGGGGTGTTCGGTCATCGGGGCTTGCCTTGCGGATCAGTGTTGCAGCGCAGGCAGCGCCAGGGCCTGTTTGCCGTCCAGCCATGCCAGGCCCGCCGCGTGGGCCTCGTCATAGGCGCATTGGTCATCGGCAAAGCGCACGGACTTGCCGCGTGCCGGGAAGTGGCCGCAGCCGACCTCTTGGCCCTGGTCCAGCAGCCGCAGCAAATAGCCTTCGCCGTCGCCGCTGCGCGGCACGATTTCGAAGGAGAAGCGCAGTTGGGCCTGGGCCAGATCGGTCTGAAACTGCCGGGCGACAGCCGGGACGCGGGCGGCCCATTCGGTGCCGATCCGATCCAGGGCATCGGCGATGCTGTAGCCGCGTTCGTGCAGCCAGTCATTGCGATCCAGCACCAGGGCGGCAGTCAGGGCTTCGCCCAGGCTCAGTGCGCCGATGCCTTCGCGGGCGGCGCGTTGGGCGATGGCCAGCAGTCGCGTGTCAAGATTCGAGTGCATGAGAACTCCTTTGCCCTGTCGCTTGGAAGGGCGGTCGTGAGGATTGAGAAGGGGGGCCCGGATGGGCAGATGTCGCTCCGTTGCTGAACCCCAGCCGCCACCAGTCGGCTGCCCGGTGTGGCGGATGGAGACGGACGGGGTGTGCTGCGATCAGTGTGGGTAGGCGAAAGACTTATCCACAGGTCGCTTCTGGTAGAAGAAAGGTAGAAATAAGGTAGAAGGCGTTTTGATGGCTGGAAAACCGCATGAATAAAGGCTTTCAGCCATCAGGGGCGCGATGTTATGACGATAAAGCGCGATGTTATGACGATAACCCGCGATGCTATGACGATGCAGACGCGATGTTATGACGATGGCTGGAGTGACTTATCCACAAGCTGAAATTGATCAATGATTGACCAATTTCAGGCCAATTTGCGGCTTGGTCTTGCCGCGATTTGGTTCGCTGGCAGAGCAGGGCGCGATGCTATGCCGATGCAGATTCAGCGGTCCAGGCGGGTCCAGACCGCCTGTTCGTGGCCCCGGCTTGCCGCCTCGATACGGGGGGCTGCGATCACTTCCAGGGCTTCCAATTCGGCCAGGCTGCGTTCCAGGCTGGCTTTGAAATCACGCATCCGTCCGGTGTATTGGGCGCGATCCTTCAGGATGTCCAGGCTGTATTTCTGCTGCATATCGGCGGATGTGCCGATCAGCCGTTGCAGGCTTTTGGACAGGTCGTGGCGCATTTGCAGGCGTTTGCTCCAGTCCAGCAGAGCGTATTCACGATTGCCGAAGATTTGCGCCCAGCGTGGGTCGGCGTAGATCGTATAGCTGCCGCTGCGTTCGTCGTAATCGAATCCGCCGATCATGGCCAGCACACGGGCTGATGGATGATTGCCGTAGCTGTATTTCACCGAGCCGTCTTTGCGCCTGGCCTCGATGCACAGGGTAAAACGGGCCAGGTCTTTCATGCCTTCGTGCAGCCATTCATAGGCGCTGCCTCCGGTGGGCCTGCCCATGCCGCGCAGGAAATCCGCCCGGTTGATGGAGGGCGCTTCGCCCAGCAGTGCCGTGGTTTGCAGGAACATGGCATGCATCCAGATGTCGGCGTGGTCTTCGGTCAGTTGCTTGCCCGAGCCTTTGAGCAGAATGTTGCTGCCTTCCAAAAACACCGTGTCATCGTGCAGGGGACGCCAGCCGCGCCGCACCGGGGCAAAGATGGAACTGCGGGCGATGTAGTTGGGGATGGCGCGGGCCGTTTCGTTGATGCCGGGCACGATGAAGGGGGCCGGAGTGTGGGCCTCTTTTTCAGCGGCGGCGGCAATCGCTTGCTGGGCCTTTTGCTGGGCGCGTTGCATAGCGGCGGACAGGCGCAGCACAGAGCTGGCCCGCTGGAAGGGCAGGCGGGTGGGTGCGGTCATGGGAAATGCTCCAGACAGGCCCGCCCAAGGCCTGCCGGATTCGTGAACAAGGCCTCACGCGGGGTCAGGGGAAAAGAAGGTGACAGGACGGGTGCCGGCAGTGCCCGGCACCCAGGGGGATCAGCAGGTTTGCAGTGCGGCGGGTGCTGGCGTGTCCAGCAGTGCCGCGTGTGGTGTAAACCAGAGTTCCTTCAACTGGAAACGCTCGAAATACAGCACGACGTCCACGGTATGGCGTAGAAACGCCTGGATGGTTGCGAGGTCCAGATTGCCGCCTGTGGGCGACTGTTTGATCAGCACCGCCATGCGGTCAAACGTGTCGGCGGCACTGTTGGCATGGGTGGTGGTCACTGATCCAGGGTGGCCGGTGTTCAGTGCCGCCAGGTAGTCCCAGGTTTCGGGGCCGCGCAACTCTGCCAGAAAGATCCGGTCTGGCGACAAGCGCATGCAGGCCGCCAGGGCATCGGTGGCCGATACCCGGCCCCGGACGCCGCCATACATCAGATGAATCCGGTTGCGGTGCCGGGGCAGCATCAGCTCATGCGTGTCCTCGATGGTGATCAGTCGTTCATCGACCGGCACCCGGTCAATGAGTGAGCGGGCGAAGGTGGTTTTGCCCGAGCCGGTGGCACCCGCGACCACAATGTTTTTACGGGCGAGGATGGCTGCATGCAGGAAGGCCGGGATGTTGCCGCTGGCCTTGAGTTTCAGCAGGTTCTGGTCAATGGGCGACATGCCGCCCGCAGCGGCCCGGGCCGCTGCATCATCGACGGCATCAAAAGCGCCCTGGGCTTGCAGCGTCTCCAGGGTAAACGCCGCCTGGGCATGCTTGCGGATGTTGATGGCCAGGGTGCCGTCAATGCAGGCCGGAGGCTGCACAATCTGGCCGCGTTCACCGCCTGGCAGCACGACCGACAGGATGGGTGATTTCGCCATGTGGTTGTAGGCCGCCAGGGCAGTCGCCAGCGCCTCCAGATGCGGGTAGGTCAGGCTGGGGCATTCGTGCAGCACCCAGGCACCCCGCACCCGGCTGTAGCACTCACCGGGCCGCACAATGGCGATTTCCGTGACGGCTGCATCGTCCAGGTGCGCGGCCAGTGGCCGCAAAAACGTGTTGACAGCAATCGCCCGATCAAAGGGGCGCGGCTCAGTGGATGGGTTCGAGGTCATAGACATGGCTGAAATCCAGGTCGCGGGCCACCATGATGCCGATGCGCGTACCTTGATTCTTGTAAAGGGTTGGGGGGATGTCGAGCGACTTTTCCAGAATCTTGGCGATGACTTCCTGACTGCCTTCGCGGGTGTTGTCGAAATGGACGTTGTTGTTGCCGGACTGTCCCTGGTTGGCCGCCCACGCCCCCAGGTCGCCCACCAGCGACAGCAAGATGGCATTGCCGAAGCGTTCCCAAAAATGGTTGTCGATATGGCCATCAACCCCTGCTTCACCCAGCGGGCCGGTGCCGGGCGAACCCAGATTGACGATGACGCCAGCAGGCGTTTCCAGCCGGTTCCAGGTGATGAAGGCCCGGCCTTGTCCTTGGTCGATGCCTCCCGACTGGTAGCCGGTGAATTTGGTGCCCGCGTCGATCAGCTTGACCTTGCCGTTGGTGCTCATGACATCGTGGGTGGCCAGGCAAGTCAGCAGACCGGCCTGGGTGCTGACCAGCTTGGTCTGCAAGGTGCAGTCAATCATCGTGCCTTGCGTGAGCAGGAAGTTTCGGTTGCCCAACTGCCCGGCGACCGAGGGGGCCAGTTCCGGGGGGCGCAGCTTGTCGGCCAGCGGCCCTGCATCGGCCAGTGGGCCGCTGACCGTCTGGCTGGTGCCGCTGTCTGCTGCGGATTCGGTCAGCGGGCTGTCCAGCCTGCGCTGTGCCACTTCATCGACCGCAGGCGGCGGAGTCGGTGCGGGTGGCGGGACGTAGTAGGTACGCGCCTGGACGGCAGGCGGTGGCGGCGCCTCACGCTTGGGCGGTGGCGCAGGTCGTTCGACCTTTGGGGCTTTGAGGCGGTTGGCAATGCCGCTGCGTTCCCCGTCCCGACCGGGGTCAGTCTGTGGTGCGGATTCGCGGTGCCAGACCTTGAACAGGGTTCCCGCTGCAATGGCCAGCGCAATCAGGATGGTGAGCCAGAGAAAGGCGCGGGCACCGCGTGGGGCGCTGCGCCCCGCCGTTTCCAGGTCCGTGGGTTCCCGATCCAGGTTCAAGGGGAGCTGGTTTTGTTCGTGGGGTGCCGTCGTGCCATCGCCCGAGGGGGGGATGTTCGGATCAGTGGTCATGGTGTATTCCTTGAGATGCCCTTCACCCGGCGTCGCACTGCCGGTGACGTGGTCCCGGTATCGGGCGGCACTGTCGTGGCGCTGTAGGTTTCGTTATGGATGGCCAGCACCAATTCACCCAGGCGCAGGTGCCACAGCGCCGAGGTGCGATGCAGCACCATCGTCCGGTCATCGGCCATGTGGTAGTTGGTCAGGACTTCCTGACCGTCTGGGGTGACGCGATAGACCGCCGGGATGTCTGCCCCTGGCGCAAATTGCAGCCAGGTCTGACGACCATCGTCCCAGGCGTGGACGGGCGCAATGCTGGTGTCGCCGCTGCGTGTGTAGGCCTGCCAGTTCACCGGCATGCCGGTGGCTTGCAGAGATCGCTCGATGGCCGCTTGACGAGCAGCCTGATCCCGCACTTTGGCTGCGGTTTCGGGGTATCGGATGACCAGTTTGTAGAGGGCCGGGGCGTTGCGCTGGTCGCTGTAGGACAGCCGAAAGCTGTAATCATGCCGATTGGTCACGACGATGAGATTGGTGTTTGCGTCCTGGGCGGTCGGCTTGAAAAACAGGTGATTGTCCTTGTAGGTGAAGGCATAGGCCTTGCTGTCGCCAAAAACGTGATAGACGTAGCGTTCATCAGGGGCCAGCACGATATGGGTGGCGACACCAATCACGGCATCCAGCTGGATGACATCGGCGGCGTTGTAGTTCACATAGCGCACACGGTGGTCCCGCTGTGCGGATCGGGGGTATTCCAGGGCCAGGGCGCTGGCGCTCAGGGTCAGATTGAGTGCCAGGCCCAGGGCGCATGCCAGGGCATGCCGCCTGAGCAGGAGTGTGTTCATGGGGGATTCCTTCGGATGCACCGGGCGTTTAGCGCGACAGATCGGCGGCCAGGTCATAGCGCGTGACTTGAAAGCCCAGGGGATTGCGCCGGGCGACCGCTTCGGTCAGCGGCACATCGGCGTACTCATAGGCCATGGTGGCAATCAGGTGGCTGACTTGCGTGACATCGCCCGTGTTCACATCGCGTTCGGTTTTGGTGAAACGGACGATGGCGGCCTGATTGGCCCCCAGCGTGATCGAATGAACCTGTATGTCTACCGTGCCCTGGGTGCCCAGGCGCGTGGTGACAGCCTGTGGCCCCTCAAAGCGTTTGCCGTAGGCCGTCTGGATGGGGGGCGACGACAGCAGGGCGCAGGTGTCGAATTGTTCCTGGATGGTCTGCCAGCTATAGCCTTCGCAGTTCAGGACATAGCTGTTGAGGAAATACTTGGCGATGCGTTCGCCGTAGTCCTCCAGGGGCTGGCCCAGGCTGCTGACATGCTCGATGGCACCAGTCGAATCATTGACCCGCACCACATACATTTCAGGCGGCTGCTTTAACGGCGTCAGGCCGATGACGGCCCCGACCGCAGCCAGCGCCAGAATGCCTGCACCGCAGGCCACTTGCCAGGCGCGTTTACGGCTGGTGATGAGTTCGCCCAGGTGGTCCCGTTCCAGGCCCCTGGATTGTTCCAGGTAGGCGGCGATGTCTTCGGATTTGAGCGTGTCAGCCATGGTTCATGTCTCCCTGGAAGGTGGGGGGCGTGGCATTGACCGGGACGCGGGGTGAGTCGGGCGGCAGCGGTGGCTGGGGCGCATGAAAGGCGCAGCCAGCCAGCAGCCCCGCCAGGGTCAGCGTGGCGATGAGGGATTTCATGGGTAAAGGACTCCAGGCCTGCCGGGCGCGGCGGGCCATGACGGTGGAGGGGATGGGTTGCCGGGGGCCAGCGGTGTGGCTGGACGGCAGGAGGACTTAGCGGACGCGAGGCCGCAGCAGGCTGCGGATGCGCAGGAGAGAAAACGCGCCGTGGGCAGCGGAGCCGATACCCAGGCGGGCACCGAAGCCGTTGGACAGACCCGCAGCCAGGCCCGGCAGCATGATCATGACGACAAGACTGGCCAGGCCGACCAGAATCTGGGCACCAAACAGCCCCAGAATGTCTTTGGCCCCACCGTTGATCTGCTCTGCGATCATCCGGATCAATTGGATGTTCAGTTGCAGCAGCAGTCCGAAAATCAGTCCTGCCAGCAAGGCCAGAAACACGAAGTTCAGCGCCTGGGAGACCCAGCTATTGAATAGCTGTTTGGTGGGTTCAAACAGGGTCGCAGCAATAAAGATCGGTCCTGCCGCCACGACCAGAGACATGCCGACCTTGCAGACCACCACGATGACGATGATGATGCTGCCCACCACGGCGGCATTGATCCTGATGAGCGTGGCCAGGATGCTGACCAGCACTTCTTTGGTGGAAGGCAGGACGTTGTACCAGGCGTTCTGGCCTTTGCCCATCATTGCGCTGGATGCCTTGCCGGTTTCGGTCTGCAGCTTGTCCACCTCGGTAGCCACGCTGCCGGTGCCCAAGGCGATCTGGGTGACATCATCGGGCAGGGCAATCATGGTTTTGGCGATGTCGTTCTGATACAGGCCTCCAGCCCCGAAGAAGATGGATACGATGACCACCAGGATGGCCTTGCGAAAGAACTCCGTCACGGTCATGCCAGCCTGGCCGTGCATCAGGGCAAACGCATAGAACACGAATTGCAGCGTCAGGCCGACCACAATGGCGGGCATCAGCGCCTCGAAAAGCGCCTGTATGGGGCCGTTGACGGCATCTCGCAGCGCATTTTGCGTCTGATCCATGACCCATTGGGCAATGTCGCTGGGTGCTGACGGCGGTGAGATTGTGGGGTTCAGACCAGCCATGGCACGATCCTATTGCTGGGTTTCGGCACCGGATGGGGTGTCGTTCTGGTTGCTTCCGAACCAGCCGCTGTATACCTGTTCGGATCGGGCTTGCAGCAGATGACGTTCCGCTTCCAACTGCTGCGAGGCAAGCTGAATCCGGGTTTGCTCCGCCTGGATGTTGGCTTGCTCGATCTGGATGCGGGCCTGCAGTTCCGCGATTTCCTTGGGGTTGCTGGTCTGGTTGATCTTGTCTTGCAGGGCATCCACGTTTGCCAGGCGGCGGGTCATGGAGTCATAGGCCCGTTCGCTCATGGCTTTGGCGGTCGCCTCGATGTTCAGCGATTGCCGGGATAGGGCCTGGCGATCTTCCTGGAAATTCACCGGGGCTGTGACTTCATCAGTGATGCGGCCCACATCTCCATCCAGGTTGGATTCACCGGAACGGTTCAACAGATCTTGCGCATTGGCGGGCAGGGCCGCCCGGAGTTGGTTGCGGATGTCGGCGTTACCGACGACGTTGCCGTAACCGCTGGATTGCGTGAAGGCCGCAAGCTGGCTTTTGGCTGTGGCCAACTGGTCGGTCAGGTTCTTCAACTGATCTTTGGCGGTCAGTAGCTGTTGCTGTAGTTGGGCGATGGTGGCGGCATCCACGGTGGGAATGCCGCTGGCATGGGCGAAATTCACAAAAGCAGCGGACAGGGCGATGCCCGCCGCAAACGACTTGCAGCGTGTCATAGGGAATGCTCCAGGGGGAGAGGGAAGCGCCTACAGGCGCAGGGGATCAGGGCTGGGAGGCTGTCTGGGCAATGGCCTGGAATTCGGCTTCTGTTGCGTGACGGGCCTTCATCTGGTTTGAGACGATGACATCGGCTTTTGCGTCATAGGCAATCTGTTTGTCGCCCACGATCAGGATATTGGCCGAGGTGTCCAGTTTGGCGGGCAGTTTGTGGATCTGATAGCCACCGCCAAACGGGTCTTTCGTCACCAGCGTGAACAGGAAACTATCGCCATTGCGTTCGATGTGAATGGCGTCAGGGTCATACTTGCTGTCCGCTTTCCAATACCCCAAAAACTTCGCCCCATCCTGGTCCGTCTTGCATCCGGCCAGCAGTGTCAGCAGGGAAGCACCAGAGGCGGCAAGGAAGTAGCGTCGGTTCATGGGGTGTCCTTCATCGGTAGGGTTGATCGGAGTCGGGTGTGGCCCAGGTTTTTGTAAGCCAGTCTGCGCGTCCTGATCGTTTCAGGATGTACGCAGGCTGTGGCCCAGGCCTCCGTCTGCCGGAAGGGCGATTTACAGGGATAAGTCCGGGCCTTCCTGTTCATGCGCCGGGGGATGCAGTTGTAGCGGGTGGTCAAAACGCACCCCGATCAGGTCTGCGATGCGCTGCCAATCTGCCGGTTCTGGGCGGTGCCCATCGGCTTTATCGATGTGCAGGCTGTAATACTTATGCACACCTTGCTCGAAATATTCGCGGTCCTCACGCGGTGTTGAGGACGAAAACCAGAGGTACGGCTGATGCCGTGGGTCCGAGGCAGAGGGCGAATCCATGCCGTGATCCTGGGCAATGCGCCGCAACGCATCCGCATCGACGGTTTCTCGTTCAATGACGGCGATGCCTTCGCTGAATCGCCCACGTTCCATATCCTCCGGGGTCCAGCGTTCGCAATAGATCGAAATCATGAAGGTTGCTTCTGAGACTTCGTGGGCCGGTGTTTCCAGGCCCAGGCGCTGGTAAAAGCCGGGGTCCTGGTGGGCCTGCCGATCCTGCCGGGCCTGGTGCTGGTCCAGGCTACGGGCGCGTTCAGCCCGCAGCCGATCTGCGTCATGCTGCATGATGGGGTGTCCTATGGAGAGGGCCGGTCGTGTGCGACCGGCTCGATTTACTGACGGGTTTGCTTGATGGCGTTCAGGTAGACCGGCAACCAGGCGGCGGGATCAGGCCCGGCCTGGGCAACGGCCTGTTCTGCGAGGTCTGCCATGTCGGGGCTGCCGGAGAACACCAGCAGTTCGTCGTCGCAGCCCGATAAATCCAGTTGGGCGACGGTGACGCTGGCCCCTTGCTTGACCAGAAACTTGCGGCTGGCTTCGCCCAGGCTTTGGAGCAGTTCAAATTCCGCGACCGTCAGGCCAAAGCCCTCGATGTAGTCGCGGGCGCGGGCCTTGGGGTTGGGCAAGAGGATCAGGGTGGCCGTTTGCTGCACCAGGGATGCGCCTACGGGGTTGTCGATGATGGCCCCCGGTTCCTGGGTCGCCAGCGCCAGCACACCATTTTTCTTGCGGATTGTGCGGGCCGCGTCCTGCATGGATTCCTGAAAATGCGTGTCCTTCAACGGGTGCTGGCACTCGTCGTACAGATTGATGATGCGCCGCCCATCATGCAGCGCATCGACGCGGTGTTTCAGGTACAGGGTGGCTGCGCCGCGCACTTCGTCATCGTCCAGCAATTCCGTCAGATCAAAACCAAAGAGGGCAGGCCGGTCACTGCCGGTTTGCAGGTCTAGGTCGTCCGTGGGGTTGTCGAATACCCAGCCGTATTCACCCCCCTGGCACCAGGGGGCCAGGCGGGCGTGGATGGTGCTGTGGGTGTCGTCCTCACTGTAGGGGTTGGGCAGCAAGGTGTTCAGGGTGGACAGCGTTCTGGCCGGTCGGTCAATGAGTGTGGTCAGTTGCTGGACCGCCTGGGTGATGTCAGCCCGTTGCCGGGTGGTGACGGCTTCGCCCTGGCGTTCGGCCAGGTAGATGACCAGGCGCACCATGAAGGCCACATTGCCCTTGGTGGGTTCCATCTGAAAGGGGTTCCAGCCGGTCGGCTCCCCCAGGCGGATATTGAAGTACCGTCCGCCCAGGGCCATGATGAGTACCTGCATGCCCTGGTCTTTGTCCCAGACCACGCAGGCAGCCCCGAATTTCTGTGCCTGGGTGAGCAACATGCCTTGCAGCACGGTTTTGCCGGTGCCCGTCATGCCGATGATCAGGGTGTTGCCCGGGCGGCGTTTGCCGGTTTCGTCCAGGTCTTCCGTGGAGGCATGGAAGTTGAAGAAAAAGGGCGATCCCGTCTGCGTTTTCAGCATGGTGACGGCTGGCCCCCATGGGTTTCCGGCAGGCTTGCCCGTCAGCTGGTTGTGCAGGCTGGAAAAGCACAGGAAATTCAGGGAGGTCACCGGCACGGGCCGGGGCCGCCAATGCCAGTTGCCCGGCAGTTGCGCCCAGAACCCGGCTTCCAAGGCCCGGTCCAGGGGCCGAAAGCCTACGGCGTCTTCGGCCAGGGCGGTGGCCGTCTGCGCCAATGCCTGACGCACACTGTCTGCCGAGGTGCCATACACCAGGAGGGTGGCATGGTGATCCCCCAGGCCCAGGCGGGCCGAGGTCAGATCGTCCATCACATCGGCCAGTTGCGTGACCTGACTGACCGAATCGTCACCCGAGTCCACAAGCAGCTTGTGGTGTTTTTTGACGAGTTTCTTGGCGGCGGCTCCTGTGTGACTGCCCCAGGATTGCGTCAGCACAAACTCATGGGGCAGGCCCAGCAGCCGGTCCAGGTGGCCCGGCTTGGTGGCTTCCGGGTAGTCGCGCAATTCCATCATGCCAAAGAGGCGTGACCCGGCGACGGTGCGCAGTTCGCCCAACTCGCCGTGGCGGCCAAAGATGGGACGGGCCTGGGGCAGGGTTTCGCGCAGCCGTTCCCGGCTGATCGGCACGGGTCGATGAGTGCCCGACAGCAGGAATCCCAGAAATTCAGCCGTTTCGCTGAACGCCAGCCCCCGGCGATCCACGATGCCGAGGATCTGCGGATCGTAGCGGTACAGTCCTGCGATCAGTGCCCGCACGGCGCTGTCCAGGCGTTCGATGGATTCGTCCTGCCAGTGAGCCAGGCGTTTTGCATCCGCCTTTTCCAGGCTGGCGAAGGTGCCCAGCACGGGGTCTGCGATGGGATGAATCAGCACACTCAGGTACAGGTCATTGACCATCAGCCCCGAGGTGTCGAACGTCGCCCGGTAGGCCGCATCAAAGCGGGTGGCGAAAGGTTGTGCAAATGTGCTGTCGGGGTATTCCGTCAGACGCCTGCGG
The DNA here is from genome assembly GCF_039523555.1 of Castellaniella daejeonensis. Classification (NCBI taxonomy): domain Bacteria; kingdom Pseudomonadati; phylum Pseudomonadota; class Betaproteobacteria; order Burkholderiales; family Alcaligenaceae; genus Castellaniella; species Castellaniella daejeonensis. Next base: position 122,010 of record NZ_BAAAFN010000006.1, on the reverse strand, counting down.
ATGATGTGCGAGTACAGGCCGAGCGAACCCATCGGCAGGCCGCGCAGCACATTGTGCAGGGCCTCGATCCAGTCTTTCAGTTCAGTCTGGCCGTAGGCGTCCGGTGCCCGACCGGCTACCTTGATGACCGCCAGGTATTCGTGGTTGTCGCAGGCAATGATGCGGTCGGTGACATGGTGGGAATAGGGCAGATAGCGGGAAACCAGCCGTTCATCAACGGCCAGTGCAGTGGCTGCGGTCATGGCAGAGTCCTTCGGGAAAGCAATCGGCGCCAGGGCCGGTGGCGGTGGTAGCCCTGTGGGGCGTAGCTGGAGCCGTGCCAGAATCGTTGCTGGCGATTCGTGCGCCGGGTCTTCAGTTCCAGCCAGAGGATGTCGATGGCTTTGTCGTCATCGCGGGTGAGCATGGCCAGCGTGGGCATCACGACCAGCAGCAGTCCCCACCAGGCCAGTCCGGCTGTCATGGCAATGATGGCCACGCATGCGAACGCGCCGAGCATCAGGGTGGTGGGGATGCCCATGAAGGTCGCCTTGCGGCCCAGCCCCTTGAACACGGGATAGGTGTTCGGGGGCTGATGGTCGGGAGACTGGTCTGTGTGGCTGGTGCGGGCGGCGCGTGTGCTGCTGGTGCGGGTCGCCATGGCTTACTTCCAGAGCAGCACAACGAGTTCGGCTGCGGACCCGGCCAGCAGCACGCCAATGCCCCAGCGGATGGCGTCATCCTTCCTCATCACTTCGGCCGAATACAGCACGAAGATGATGACGCCGATGATGACGGCGGCAATCGGCAGAATGATGTCCAGATTGTCTTTGAGGGTTTGCAGCGTGGTCCGGGCGCGAGACAGGCCGCCCAGAGACTGCGCCCATGTCGCGTGACTGACCATCGCCAGTATCCAGAGTGTCACCAGCCTGTCCATGAAATGTCGCGGGGTTGTCTGGAGTGTGATGTGTGGCATTTTTTGCATGGCATGACTCCTGCCCCAGACGCCGGCCGGCGTGTTGGGGTGTTGTGGGGAAAGAAAGGGAAGGGCAGCGGGCCGCTGGATGCGGTGCTGCGGTGGGATCAGTGAGCCGGTGGCTGAAAGCCATCGGCGATGGGATGTGCTGTGAAGCCGTCCGGGGTGCCGGGTGGCTGGGTGGGCGTTGGGGCTGACGCGGTATCCGGGCTGTCCGTCTTGGCGGGTTGCGCGTCGTCAGTGGGTGCCTCATCGTCGGGGTCTGGCTTGAGGGCTGGGACCACAATGCCCGCCTGGGCCAGTACCTTGCCCACATAGCCATTGGCAAAGCCCCGCGTGAGGTTGCCGGTGTTGTAGCAAGACAGTGCCGCCCGCAAGGCTTGTTGCGGCTGGCGATGATGGCGCAGCGCCCTGGCGTAGCAGGCGGATAGCACGGTCTGGGCAGCGGTCAGATTCTTGCAGGGATCAAAAACCGTGGTGCTGTCCAGGCCCAGCCAGTGCCAGTTGCGCACGTTGATCTGGCCCAGGCCTGCGTCGAAATCTACACCCTGGGCCATCAGGTCTTGCGCGGTGCGCTGGGCTTCTTCCAGGGTGCCGGGTTGCTGGATGGAGGCCTGGCGCTTGCTGTTCACCCCAATGGCGTATTGCCGTGCGCCCGACTCGTGGCGAATCAGTGCGTTCAGCGTGACCGGGTGGATGTGCGGTGCGCAGGCAAGGGCGAGGGAGGCCAGGGCAGAAAGCATGGCGCGGCCCCTTTAGAAACCGGCCCGGTGCCTGGGGTCGGACAATGAGAAATTCCAGCCTGAGGCCCATTGGCCGTTGTGATCCGCGTCCCATTTGGCCTGGGCCGCGTCATAGTCCACAGCCTTGACCCAGCGCCCGCCCATGGTCGGGCGACCGACATAGCGGATGGACAGTTCGTAAGTCCAGGCGTGATCGTTGTAGGCCACGCACCAGGCGGGCAACTGCGTCAGCGTCACCGTGGGCAGCGGCTGGACTTCGTAGACGGGTTCCCGGTTGCCGGTAGATGCATCGTATCGGTAGCCGCGCTGCCGCCATTTGTAGGCGGTGTCTGCATAGCTGCGATTCAGATAGTCGGCATCGCACTTGCCTGCACCGTGTGAAATGGCGTCCACCCGGTCGGCCATGCCGGGTTCTGCGGCCGCAGGGCACTGCGCCAGGAAGGCGCGGCGGGCGGCGACCGTCGCATCCCAATCCAGGCCATGACGGTTGTATTTGAGGATGCCGAAATAGTGATCCAGCGATGGGCTGCATTCGCCTGGGCGCAGGCTGGACGACAGGCAGAGCGTGGCTTCGCATGCCAGGCGCGGGATGCCGGTCAACAGGTCAGCGTCGGCGGTGCCGGAGGCATGGGCAAGGGGAGCCAGGACGCAGGCAAGCGCCAGCGCCCCGGCCCGCAAGGCGGGAAGGGTATGCATGGGGAGATTTCCTGGGGAGAGGGGACAGCGGGTGGCCGAAGGGTGGCCGGGGAGAGGTTAGCGGCGTTGCAGCAGTGTCTGTTGGGCCAGGGCGATGTGTTCGGGCTTGGCCATGGCCCGCACCAGATGGGCGGTTTCAACCGCAGCGGTGCGGGTATCGCGAAGCTGGCCCAATTCCGCCACGATCTGGCGCAGCAGCGTCAGTTCTTCCTGGAGGGTGTCTTCGGCAGCCAGGCGGCGGCGGATGTAGTTGGACAGGGACAGGCCGGATAGGGCTGCGGCTTCGCCCAGCCGCGCAGCATGGGATGGGGTCACCCGGATGCGGATGACCTCGGAGAGAGGTTCGTTCATGGTGATCTCCAGGAAGAATGGAGCGATTCGGTCTGGCTACTGCCAGAGGGATAGTTGATCCCATCGTGGCGGGAAGCCCATGGCGCGGGTAGGCGGCTTGTGTTGCTCGATCAGGGCTTTTAGCCGTTGCCTCCAGCTATGGTGCGGGGCGACGATGTCCATGCAGTGCAGCAAGAGCGTCAGCGTGTTGTATAGCTTGCGGGAGCCTGGCTGGAATTGATGCAGCAGGTTTTGGGGCTTGGTCTTTGGAATCAGCGGGGTGATGGTGAATTCCCGGTTCCAGAGGCGGCTATGGTGTGCGCAGGTGTTTCGTACCATCGTCAGGTGGTGCAACCAGGAACCCAAGACCTTCTCATTGACGCCGTAAACTGATGCAATGGCGCTGCGAGTAGGCATGGGCTTGAGGTTGCCATACCAGCGCGAGAGCAGCCCCAGGGACATGACCTCGCAGACGGCCCAGGCCGGGGGTAATTTCTCCGAATACGTTGCCAGCAGGTGTCTGATGAACACTTCGTCGGACCTTTGAACCTCTTTTTCCAGTTTCGTAAGGTCAGATTCCCAGCGGCCTCGGTTTGCGGCCAATCCGGCATCCAGGTACGCATGGGGGCCGTGTCGCTGGGAGACTTGGTAAGCCCATTGGCTGCGGATCGAAACTTCAATGCGCTCTATTGCGTCCAGCACCAGCAGGCGTAGGTTGCGGTCGAACAGATACAGGTTCAGAACGTCCGTGAAACGGGTGCCCGGGATGAAGGTGTGGGGCGTGTGGGTGGCCTCAAAGGGCAACCAATAGGCGCTGAGCCTGTAGTAGTTCAGGTGCTGTAGGTAGAATTCCGCTGCCGCATGGTCATCTACGTCCATCCCGCGCCGTTCGAGGATGGCTACTTGTTCGGCATAGGTAGTTGCCGGTTTGGCGAAGGGAAGAGGATGGCGTGTCACCGCAGGCCCATCCGTGTGCTTATTGCTGTTTCGTGGGCCAGAAATGAGTAACCCGCCGGTTTGAGGGTGTACTTTCGTACATAGCCTTGGCGGGTCTTGTCGCTGCCAATTATACACACTTCGGGTGACGAAAGGAATTTCAATTTTGGGTTCATGAGTGGATCCCCGCAACTTTTCTGAACTGGATGATATTGCTGATCGTGGGCTTGGATGCATGTGAGGGGGACATTCCTGTCTCGCAGGCAATCAGAAAGTCCGCCCACATGGCCAGCGCCTGCCGCCGTTCGGGGATTTCTTCGCGGACATCGTAGATGGCCTCCATACCTTTGAGCGTGTGGTTGAGTGCGATTTCCGAGATTTCCCGAGAAACACCCATGTTTCTCAGGTGCCCCTTGGCGGTTGATCGGGTGTCGTGTGGCGTAAAGTGCCTGATCGGAATGTCCTGGCGGTCAAAGGCACGTTTGAAAGCGGCCCACAGGGTTGTGGTTCCAACGTGGATGTCTCCCTGGTGCTTGCGCCGCCGCCGCTCCTGACGGGCAGGCAGCAGGTAGGTGGATTCGCCGGACAGGTCAATCAGCGCCTCAAACCAGGCGGCAACGACAGGCACGATGGGAACCAAGAAGCCTTTTCTCGTCTTGACCGCCTCATCTGGAATCCACCAGACGCCGCGATCCAGAAACAGGTTCTCTTTTTTGGCGCTCGCCAGTTCGATGCCGCGCACGCAGGTGGCGAGCAGGATACGGAAGGCAAGCGCGTTTTCTATGCCAATGATGTCGATATCCGGCAGCAATGCCCGGAGCTCGTCTTCCTGCAGCATGATGCGTTGGCGAACCGGAGGGCGTGGCCCCATGATGGCCGACAACCGAATTCCTGTGCATGGGTTTGCCGGAATCAGCATCTGGCCGCAGGCATGATCAAAAAGCATGGATGCGGATGTCAGGATACGTTTGCTGACGGTCCAGGTGCGCTTTGCTTCTACGACCATCCCCACGATGTCTATGGATGTGACGGATGAGGTCAGTCGGGAGCCGAGGTGGGGCAGGATGACTTGCTCATAGTCAGACTTTCGATATTCGATTGTGTCTGCAGCGTAATCTGGTTCAACCAGTACCTTGTCCTGATAGTCCTTCACCAGTTCGCGGATGGTCCAATCGGCTCGAACCCGTGTTTTCTCGGATTGTTTGTCTATGGCCGGATCATCACCGCCATCAATGGCAGCACGGTGTTTGCCTGCAAGAATCCTGGCCTCTCGCAATGAGATGTCGGGATAGTTGCCAAGCGTGAGTTCACGCCGCACAGCCTGACCGTTGTGGCGAGTGCCCAGCCGGTAGCGCAGTACCCATGTCGCAGTACCGGAACCAGAAAGCGTAAAAGTCAGTCCGCCGCCATCAGATCGGGCTATGGGTTTGCGTTGCGCCACCCAGTTGCGAAGCTGGATGTCGTTGAGTTTATTCGTTGAATTTGCCAAGACTGCCCCTGGCTAGGTGTTCCTGGGTAGCTAGCGATCTGAATCGCTGCTAGCTACCCACCTAGCTACCCAGAAAGGGTGTGATGTCAGGGGCCATCATGGCATGCCAAGAAACTGAAATTCAAGACGTTGTCGTTAAATAACAGTACGTTAGGAACGTATTGGTGCAACTTGAGACGCTAATCCGAAGTGCAGGTGGCGAGTTTCATGGTGTGGAAGCTTGTTTGGATATCGGTGGCCTGCGGGTGAAGACCACTATGGTATCAGTCGGTTGCCTCGTTCCATTCAGACCGTGCAGGGGACACCGGCTGCCATGGAGCCGTCAGCGCGCCGGCCGATCCACGTCCTGGCCATTTCCTGCCCGATGTCTTCCCGACCCGCGCCGGAGCTTGATGTCGCGGATCTGTCATAGGGTTTTCCATAGGGTTGTCCACCGGGGGTGTGGGTAAGTCCTGCATCGCTCCGGCCGCCAGCCATTCATGCCAGACCGTTGCCTGTTTCATGTCCCCGCATGGTGACTCAACCGAGGTGCTGCCATCGGCGAAGGCAGGGCGGCAGGGTGTCCGCAGTCCTCCCCGCTGTGGTCTTTCAGGCGGAATGTCGCGACCAGGCGGGCCAGGGTGTCGGCCTGTTCCTGCAGGCTGGCCGCGGCGGCGGCCGATTCTTCCACCAGGCTGGCGTTCTGCCGGGTGACGTCGTCCATCTGGGTGACGGCCGAGTTGATTTCCTCGATGCCGGTGGTCTGCTCGCGGCTGGCCGCGCTGATCTCGCCCATGATGTCGGTGACGCGGTGGATGCCGTCGACGATGTCCTGCATCGTGGCGCCGGCGCGCGCGGCCTGCTCGTTGCCCTTGGCGGTCGATTCCACCGAGGTGTCGATCAGGGTCTTGATTTCCTTGGCGGCGCCCGCCGAGCGCTGGGCCAGGGCGCGCACTTCGGAGGCCACCACGGCAAAGCCGCGGCCCTGCTCGCCGGCACGGGCGGCTTCGACGGCGGCGTTCAGGGCCAGGATGTTGGTCTGGAAGGCGATGGAGTCGATCACGCCGATGATGTCGGCCACCTGCTGGGACCTGGCGTTGATCTCGCCCATGGTGGAGACCAGCTCGGCGACGATGGCGCCGCCGTCGGTGGCAGTCCGGCCCGCGGCTGCGGCCAGGGTATTGGCCTGCTGGGCGTTGTCGGCGTTCTGGCGCACGGTGGCGGTGATCTGCTCGGTGGTGGCGGCGGTCTCGGCCAGGGAGCTGGCCTGCTGCTCGGTGCGCGAAGACAGGTCCAGGTTGCCGGCGGTGATCTGGGCCGAGGCCGAGGCGATGGCGTCTGCGCCGCTGCGGACCTGGCTGACGATTTCCGCCAAGTGGTCACGCATGTTGCCCAAGGCAAACAGCAGGCTGGTCCGATCCCGGGAGTTCAGCTGGATCGGTACGGCCAGGTCGCCGGTGGCGATCCGGTTCACGATGTCGGTGGCATAGGCGGGTTCGCCGCCCAGCTGACGCAGCAGCGCCCGGGTGATGAGGAAATTGGCCCAGGCCGCCAGCAGGCTGAGCAGCACGATGCCGCCGCCGAGCAGAAGGCGGGCGCCGGACAGCTGGCTTGCCCGGTCGTCCAGGACGGATTCCAGCTGTGCCAGGGCTGCCTGGTTGAGCAGGTATTGGGCGTCGATGGCCTGGGTGTAGCGGGCGAAGAAGTCGGTGGCCGGAAACCGCATGGTCTGCGTCTGGAGGATTTCCTTCTGAGCCAGTTCGATTGCCTGACGGGCCTCCTGGAGCGCCGTGCGGCCGGGTTCGGTCAGTTCGGCGCCGAGCTCCGGGTACTGCCGGATGGCGCTTTCCAGGGCATCGTTCAGGGCAATGTAGTGTTCTTCGGCGCGGTTGATCAGGACCATGATCCGCAGCCGTTCGGCATCCGAGGCGGTACGGCGCGTCAGCAGGCCCGAACCCATGCCGCGGATCTGCCCGAACAGCTCGGTAAGCATGGGCACCTGGTTCAGCGCCGTGTCGATCAGGTAGTAGCCCTGGGCCTGCGGGTCGAAGCTGAGCCCGTAGTGCTGCAGCAGCAGGGACTTGACCCGGAGCAGACGGGCAATCAGATCGACGTGGGCCTGGAAGTTCTCGGCCGGAGCGAGGCTTTTTTGCGTGACCTGTCCTGCCAATGAAACCCAGTCCTGCAGGACTTCCTTCCAGGCGGACAGCAGCGCCGGTGCCTGGACGTCCTGGCGCAACGCGGCATCCAGCGCTTCGAATGCGCGGTCGGCATCGCCTTGCAGGGTGGCCCGCCGGGCTTCCGCCGACAGGTCGCCGTTGAGCGTGATCATCGACAGGCCGCGGTGCTGCTGGACCAGCTGCAGGGTGTGCATCAGCAGGCGCATGGGCTGCAGGCCGCTGGTCTCCAGCCGGGTGGCCCGGATGGTCTTGCCGGATTCATGCATGTACAGGGTAAAGGGTGCAGCGACCAGCACCACACCGAAGAGCGCCAGGATGGCGAATTTTTGCCAGAGGCGCAGCCGATTGAGGAAGGTATCGAGGGCACTTTGTTTCATGTGGGCGTTCCGTTCGATGCGGCGCCCGGGAAAGGGGCGCCGACGATGGCTCAATTGTCAGGTGATTGTAAAGTTGCGCCGGTGAGGAAAATGAGCCGCCGCCCGCATGACCGGAGAGATTGAAGGGCTATTAATCCAGATCAATAACTTTGAGGAAAAGAGGGCTCGATCTGCGTCTTCGGCGCCACAACCGGGCAGATCGGCCCATCGTCTTCAAGGGCACTCCCGCGCCCCGTGATGGTGTCCGGATGGCGCCGGGGCCTTCCGGATCGGGGAAGCGGCTAGAGCCCCCCGGCGCAGGCGAGCGTCGTGCCCGTCACGTAGGAGGCGGCCGGAGAGGCCAGCCAGACGATGGTTTCGGCGATCTCGGCCGGCTCCGCCAGACGCCCCATCGGGATCCGGGGGGCAACACGGGCGGGACGGTCCGGTTCGCCGGCAGCGGCGTGGATGTCCGTCAGGGTGCTGCCCGGGGCCACGCCGCAGACCCGGATGCCTTCGCCGGCAACTTCCCGGGCCAGGCCCAGGGTGAAGGCTTCGAGCGCGGCCTTGCTGGCGGCATAGTGCACATATTCGCCGGGGCTGCCCGTGCGGGCCGCAACCGAGGAGACATTGACGATCACGCCGCGCGTGCCATGGCGCCTGAAGTTGTCCAGCGCCTCGCGCGCGCACTGCATGGCGCCCAGCACGTTCACCCGGAACACCTGCTCTATGATTTCCTCGGTGGTGTCCTTGAAGGGTCCGATCGGCCCGGTGATTCCGGCATTGTTGATCAGGCCCCGGAGCGGGCCGATCTCGGTTTCGATCGTGTCGAACATCCGCCGGATATCTTCGTTTCGGCCGACGTCTGCCTGGATGACGAAGGCCTTGCGTCCCTCTGTGCGGATGGATTTCGCCACGGAACGGGCCGCGCGTTCGTCGCGGGCGTAGTTCAGGACGATGTCGTATCCCAGGCGCGCGGCGGCCTGTGCCGTCGCGGCGCCTATGCCGCGGCCGGCACCGGTGATGAGCAGCGTGCCGGGTGCGGTGTCGCCGGAGTATCGATCATTCATGGTCTGGGGTTCCTTTGCGGGGTGTGCCTGGGAGGGTTCCGGATGGAGTGCCCTGTGGTGCATGAAAAAGAGGGGTCAGTACCCGGGCGGCATGATTTTCAGCCGCCCTGGGGCGCCCGCCGGCAGGGCGGCGTTCCGCAGCCATTCCAGGGCGTAGGGCCACAGGATGTCGCGGAAGCGTTCGTGGAAGAACGCGAAATGGCCGATCGATTCCAGGCCGATGTCGCGCGGGCTGATGCGCAGGTGGCTGCGCTGGCTGGCGCTGTAGTATTTCAGCAGGCGGTCCAGCGCCGCCTCGGTGCCGAAGGGATCGTCCTCGGTGCCCAGGGCAAGGATCGGTGCGTCGATCGTCCTGAAGTTGCGGGCCAGTTCGATTGCCTGCGGCAGTCCGTCTGCCGTCAGTATGCCCCGGCGGACGGAATCCTCGAAGCGTGGTGCCATGCGTGCCCAGTCCAGCGCCACGCCTTTCGGCGTGTCTTCCATCCAGCCCAGCCTTTTGGCTGGGACGTGGCCCAGCAGTGTCGCCAGGAAGGGCATCAGGACGTGCCATTTCAGGAACATGGACCGCCTTCTTTCCGCCTGATAGTCCCGCCAGTATGCGAATTGGGCGCCCATGGTGAAGATCCGGCGCACGCGCTGCGCCGATGGCGCCAGGCCGATGACGAAGCCGCCGACGGAGTGCCCGATCACGTCGATGGGTTGTTCCGGGAAGTTCAGCCCGGCGTATCGCAGCACGCCTTCGAAGTCGAGCGTTCCCCAGTCGATCCAGTCGGCCTGAAGACGACGCAGGGATCCCCGGCGCGATTCGCCGATGCCGCGGTAGTCGTAGGTCAGGACGTCCCAGCCCTGTGCATGCAGATAGTCGGCGAATCTCGAATAGTACCGGCCGCGCACCGAGGTCGCGGGATTGATGATGGCCACCGGGAGAGGAGCGCTGCCCGATCGCGCATGGCGCCATTGGCAGCCCCCCAGGGGGTAGCCGTCGGCTGCGGGGATGACGATGGTTTCCGGCATGACGTGTTTCAGTGGTGGGTGTCGAGGATTGCACCGATGGCTTCTCCGATCTTGCGGACGGCCCATTCGGTGCGGGGCGTGAAGACCGAGGCGTGGCTCAGGCGCATGCAGTTCCGGTATTTCCCGGCCGCGGAGAAGATGTTGCCGTGCGCGATGACGATGCCGTTTTCCCGCAGCATGGGATCGAGCGCGTGCGTATCGAACGATTCCGGCAATTCGATCCACAGGGTGAAGCCCCCCTTGGGGTGGCTGATCCGCGTCCCTTCGGGAAAATAGCGTCGCACCCATTCGATCATGACGTCGCGCTGGCGCTGGTACTGGCGCCGCATCCGGCGCAGGTGTGCCGGGTAGTGTCCTTTTTGCAGGAACTCGGCAATGGCGATCTGCGGCAATGGCGCGGTCGGGCCGGAACTGGTGTATTTCATGCGCAGCACCTGATCGAAATAACGCCCCGGCGCGATCCAGCCCACCCGCAGTCCCGGTGCCAGGGTCTTGGAAAACGAACTGCACAGCAGGACCCGTCCGTCTTCGTCGAGCGCCTTCAGGGCGTGGGGCCTGGGCCAGCCGTAGACCAGATCGCCGTAGATGTCGTCTTCGATGATGGGCACGTCGAAGCGCTGGGCCAGTCGGATCAGACCCAACCTGCGATGCTCGGGCATGGTGTAGCCAAGCGGGTTGCTGGCGTTGGGAATCACCTGGATGGCCTTGACGGGCCAGCGGTCGAGCGCGAGTTCGAGGGCTTCGAGGCTGATGCCCAGGACCGGATCGGAGGGGATCTCAAAGACCTGGACACCGGCTTCCTTCAGAATCTGCATCATGCCGTGGTAGCTGGGCGAGGCGACAGCGACGATGTCGCCCGGTGCGCACAGGGCACGCACCGCGCACGACAGTGCCTCCTGACAGCCGGTCGTCACGATCAGCGCCTCGGGGCCGGCCCGGTAGCCCGCATCCACGGCCAGGCGGGACAACTGTTCCCTCAGGGCGGGAACCCCCTGCATGTCGTTGTAGTGCAGGCTGGCAATGCCGGCATGGCGGCCTTCTCGTGCCAGCGCCGCCTGAAGGGGCCGCAGGCTGGGGCTTTCGACGTCCGGCATGCCCCGGCCCAACTGGACCGTCTTGCCGTCGCGCTCCAGGTCGAGCAGGTCCTGGACCTGACCCCAGTCCGATACATCGATCGGCCGCAGATTGGGCTTGCCCATACGGGGCAGTTCGGGCGCCGGCCGGGCTATCGGCACATACCAGCCGGAGCGGGGCCGCGCTTCGGCCAGGCCCGACATTTCCAGCCAGCGATAGGCTTGTTGCACGGTCGTCAGGCTGACGCCGTGTTCGATGCTCAGCGCCCGTACGGAAGGCAAGCGGCTGCCGGCTTCATACAGGCCCTGCTCGATGCGGTTGCCGAGGGTGTCGGCGAGACTGAGATAACGGCTCATTGATCGTACCGCGCGAGCGGTGGAATCCGGAGGCGGAGCATCCGTCACTGTAGGGTCTATCAGGTACGGAAAAAAGATACAGATTCAGCGTTTTTTCGAAATTCAGTTCCCTGATTATCCGATGTGTATCGGAAAAACTCATTATGACTGTGTATTCAATACACAGGTCCGATCGGTGAAGATTGTTCCGTCGCCCCAAGGGGGCCGATCTTCCCCTGAACCGGAACATGATGCCCAAGACCGACCTGCTGCTTGCGTCCCTGTATCCGATGCCGGGCCGGGGCTGGCGGTGTGCCCATGTCCGAACCGAACTCGTGGAGACACAGGATGAATGCTCCCATGGTCCCGGCTGCCGCATCCCGCTGGACGATCGTGATTTCCGGCGGAGTCCTCATGGGCCTGTCGCTGGGAATCCGGCATACGCAGGGCCTGTTCATGCAGCCGGTGACATCCGGTCATGGCTGGCCGCTGGAAACCTTTGGGCTGGCCCTGGCCCTGCAGAATCTCGTCTGGGGGCTGGCGCAGCCTGCGACCGGCCTGGTGGCCGACCGCTATGGCTCCGGCAGGGTGTTGTGCTTGGGGGTTCTGGCCTATGGCCTGGGCCTGTACCTGATGGCGCATGCACAGGGGCCCGCCGGTTTCACGGCCGGCAGCGGCGTGCTGATCGGCATTGCCTTGTCGGGCACGGCCTTCGGCACCGTCTATGGCGCCCTGTCCCGCATCTTCGAGCCACCCTGGCGCAGCTGGGCGTTGGCCGTCTCCGGCGCGATCGGAGGCCTGGGGCAGTTCTGCCTGGTGCCTTTCGTCCAGCGCCTGCTCGCCGGCGTGGGTTGGCAGACCACCGCGATCGTCCTCGGACTGCTGATGCTGGCAAGCCTGCCCCTGGCCGTGCCGCTGCGTGCCCGCCCCCGAGGAAAACGGGTCGAGGGGGCAGACCGGCCTGTCGGCGCTTCCGTACGGGACGCCTGGCGCCACCGGGGATTCTGGCTGCTGAACCTGGGCTTCTTTGCCTGCGGTTTCCAGCTGGCCTTCATCGCGACCCACCTGCCTGCCTACCTGCTGGGGCATGGGCTGAGCCTGGAGCAGGCCGGCACGGCGCTGGCACTGATCGCACTGGCCAATATCTTCGGTACCTACGCCTGCAGCCGGTCGGCCGGAATCTGGCGCATCAAGCACCTGCTGGCCGGCCTGTATGCGGTCCGGGTGGCGGCCATGCTGCTGTTCCTGGCAGTGCCGGTCACAGCGGCAAGCGCGTATGCCTTTGCCCTGGTCATGGGGTTCCTGTGGCTGGGCACCGCTCCGATGACCAATGAACTAGTGCTGCGGATGTTCGGGCTGCGCTACATCGCAACCTTGTTCGGCATCGTGTTCCTGGGTCATCAGGTCGGCGGTTTCTTCGGCGTATGGCTGGGTGCGTGGGTTTACGACCATACGCATTCCTACGAATGGCTCTGGATCGGTTCGATCGCCATCGGATGTGTAGCCGCCCTTGCGCACTGGCTGATCGACGATACGCCCTTGGCGGTGTCCGAGGGATCCACGCTGCGAATGGCAAGGCCATGAGGAATGCGGCGTGGCGGGGCGTGCCTGGGCGCGCCCTGGCGGTGGGGGCGGGCGCATGGGCCCTGGGCTGGATATTGCAGGCGTGGCGGGACACCGACGTGCTGTTCGCAATCGTCAACGGGATTTATGGATGCGGATGATGAATGACACTTTCGAATTGACGCAGCCGGCCGTCGCCGGCCGCACCCTGGCCGATCGGCTTCCGGACATCCTTCGGCACCTGGTGCGCCGGATGGGCAACCGCCGGGCCCTGCGGCACCTGCTGGAGCTGGACGACTACCTGCTCGAGGACATGGGCTTGAGCCGCGACTGGTACATCGCCGAGCGGCGCAGGCTGGGCATCCAGCCTGGCTTCATGGACATGAGCGGCCGTTGCCTGGTGCGCAGCGGCACCCGGCATGCGCGCGGGCCGCACGATGGCCTCTGGTAGGCGATGCGGCATCTGTTGCCAGGTGCGGGGAACAGCCGGGCGGTGGCGCGGCAAACAGCAAAAAACAAAACGCCCGACAGAGAACTGTCAGGCGTGGTGTTTGGTGGGACGAGGACTACCAAACTGTTGCTGAAAACCCGCTTATAGAGCAGATTTTAATAGTTTTATCTATCAAGTTACCGACAAAGTTACCGTCACTTGTGCTATTGTTGCCTTGATAATGCCTTGTCGGATTGCATGAGACAAACTCGGACGGATCTGAGCTTGCCGACTGTTCCTCGACGCGGTGTGCTTGTTCTGCTGCTCCCAGGTGGCCCCATTCGGCCAACCGCTGCTGGTTACCTTCGGTGCATCAGTTGGCACCAAGGGATTCTCCAATAGGCTCAGAGTGAAGAGGTGAGGCGGCATGATGCCCGATGACATCATCGATCTGTGCTGGTTCACCTTTCACCACATCCCAGCACCAGACGCCAAAACCACCGCGTGCATTGACCGCCCGAACCCAGGCGTCCAGCGCCAGTCGTTTCTTGCGGTTCTGATCTGAGTCTTCGCCCTTGATTTCCAGTACCAGCATTTTTCCGTTGGCCAGGCGTATCAGGTAGTCTGGAACGTACTTGCGTTTGCTGCCACGCCAGAGGTAATAGATCTGAAAGCCTAAGTGGTCGTTCTTGGCGTACGCAGTGACGTCCTGTCTGGCTTCTAGTCGTTTGGCTGCGTAATCCTCCCACGTGCTGTCAGTGACAGCGTGGCTGATTTGAGATTTTGTTGTTTCGGTGCACGGCTTGGTGGTGTACCAAGTACGCATCAATCTGGTCGAACCGATCGGAAATTCCGGATCAAATACGGGCTCCAGCCGTTCGCTATTTTGCTGCTCGATCAGCGATGCAACATGCTGAACAATATTGTCCATGGATAGCGCAATCAGGATCCGTTTGCGCAGAGGGTCTTGATGAAACAGGGACGGAATATGAAGGTGATCAGAATTGAAAAAGCGTTCTACCAGGCGGACTAACTGTTGCACCAGCAGCTCGCGACCTCCGACAAACTTCCCTCCCAAGCTCTCCATGGCCTTGCGGGCAGCCATGAATAACAATCGTTGCTGACGAAAGCCCTCGGGGATTTTTTCCAGATCAATCGGGACGGCTTTGGACATATCGGCAGCTCCGCCCAAGGCAGGGGCCAGGTCGGCAGTGACCGGAATCTGAGCCGGATCAATGTTCAATTGCAACGCAGCGCGATTGTTCCAATCGATCGTCAGTTCACGGCGCAAGACGGTGTCTACACGCAGTACGTTGGGCCAACTGATCTCAAGCTCGGCTCGATCAGCAAGGGATTCGACTTGAATGCTGGGCTTCGGTGGAGGGGGCGCGTCACCGCTATCGTCTACATCCTGGAAGATGGAGAGCGGGACGCCAAAGACATTAACGAACTCTGGTTTGAACAGATCGCGTACCTGGCCGTCTGGGCATTGCACAGGCTCGGTGTCGTAGGATACGCGTCGCAGCCCACGGCCAATGACCTGTTCGCACAGGAGCTGGCTAGTAAACGCGCGCAACCCCATGATGTGGGTGACGTTCTTGGCATCCCAGCCTTCGGACAGCATGGCGACGGAAATGACATTCTGTAGATCCTGGCCTGCCGTGCCTCTTTTGCCCACATTGTCGATGATGGCACGGAGCAGTTCCTCTTTTTTCAGTGGCCGCAGGCGTGCTTTGATCGTTTCTGGGATGTTGGCGGACTCAAGAATATCGCGTAGGACTTCTTCGTAGGCTTTGTCAGCCGTGGTAGATTCCCCGCTTTCGGCTTTGTCCAGGACTTTCGAATCCACCCGCAGTGTACGAGCGGGGGCCTGCAATTCAGGCCAATGGGCATCGCCCTGACGGAAATAGTGCTCAAGCCGTGCAGCGGTTTCGGTCCGATTGCAGACCGTCAGCATGACGGGAGGAGAAACATGCCCCGCTGCTTGCCATGCTGCATAGGCCTCGCGCCAGTCAGCCCCTAGCAACGTATAGGCCTGTTGTACCAGCTGAGGAAGTGCCTCATGGGGTTCCGCCCCACGCCGGTTCAGATCTTCTTGGACTTCAGGTTCGCGGTACAGGTGGTATAGCTTGCTGCGATACGTTTTGGCATTGGGCAACGCGTTGTCTCGGATGACGACGCGTGGCGTTTTGACCAGGCCCGCCTCAATGGCATCGTTCAAGCCAAAGTCAGAGACGACCCAATCGAACAGCGCAGTTTCCGTGCTGGTTTTTCCGGTGGGGGCGAAGGGGGTAGCCGACAGATCAAAACAATGACTGATGCGGCGCATCTTGTGGATACGATCAAGTCCTTCGATCCAGCGTGTGGCATCGTCCAAGTTGATACCGAGCGCTTCTGCTTCCTTCTTGCTGACTTTGGCTTCGGGTCTATTGCGATAGGCGTGATGGGCCTCATCATTGATGATGACGATGTCTTTGTAGTTTGCCAGTGCACCTAGGACGCGACGTACATAGGCTTCGTCGCTTTCGGCCCCCTTTTTGACAACAGACCTTGCGACATCTTTGAGCGGCATCAGACTGTGCCAGTTATCGATCAGCAAGACAGCTTGGTTCAGTTTCTGTCGCAGTGCTTCGTTGGGGCAGATGGAAAACTGGTCGTAGTAATTTGCAGGATGTCCTGGTTGCAGCACTTGGAGCCGTTCTTTGACGGTCAAGCCTGGTGCCACGATAAAGATGGCGCGCGAAAAATCCTTGTTGCGTTTGGGGTAGGTCAGTGCATTGAGCACCTGCCAGGCGATGATCATGGCCATGACCGTCGTTTTGCCGGTACCCGTTGCCATCTTGTTGCACAGGCGCTCCCAGGCTCCACCGTCTCCAGGAATGGCAATCCCCTGTTTGTATTCTGCGGGAGATTCGATGTGCCAGATCAGGGTCTCGATGGCTTCCAGCTGGCAGAAATAGAACGTGTACTGGCGGGCGCTGCTATCGTGCCAGTGCTCCAACAGTTGGCGAGTAATGGCCGTGACTCCTGGGTAATCAGCTTGACGCCAAGCAGACACCCGTTCCCGGATCCGGTTGACTAGATCCAGCTCGACTCCGCGTACCGTATTGTTCCTGGTATCAAAAATTTCATAGCCAGCAGGCCGACGCCCAAATGCCAGCTTGAGCTTATTGTCGGACTCCCGAACCCAGTGGTGCGTGGGTGCCTCAAAAGGGGAACTGATGATAAGGGACGGATGTGCCATGACCAATCCTCCCTCAATCCAGCGGAATGACTTTCAAGGACTCGATGCCTCGGTCGTCCACGATCTTGACTGCGATCTTGCGGTTATCTCCTGCCTGGAAGGGGAGACTGACCGTGCCGTGGAACGTGTCCAGGCGGGCTTCATCCAGTTCTGCCCGGATGCTTTTCTTGAGCTTTTCCCACCCCTCACCGCGTCCCGCCATGGGGAAGAAGACTTGGCGTGGAAACAGACTCCGCTCATCGTAATCAGTGTCTAGTGCCCACATGGCAATTTTCTTTTTGCCACCGGAAATCAGTTCGCCCTTGACGGTATCGAAGTAGTCGAAGCCGTGGACCTCCACTACATACTGGTCGCCCTTGACCTTGCGCACCTCCACTTCGGGCTGGCCCATCAGCCAGAAGCTCTGGTTGTGGGCACGCGCTTTACGCAGGTCATCCGTGAGTAGATCGGTATTCATCTGCGCTTTTAGTGCTGTGATGCCTCGCAAGGCATCAATGTCCTTCGCCGCTTCGGGGTCAAAGGCGAAGGCGCAGAACACGATCATCTTGGGGAGCGGGAACAGGTTGCCCGCTTCGGTCAGCGCATTGGTAACCTGACGCTGTTCCAACGCTCCGTATTCCGGGCCGAAACTGACCACCACGCGCTCACCTGAGTCCAGGTGGCCGGTGGCATGCAGATGTTTCATGCCGTCGTCCGTGGGTAGTGGCTCCAGGTCTGCAAAATTCAGTTTCTGTCCGCCCTTGCCACGAATGCCAGTTTTCAGCAGTTCATCTCGCCATTGATGCTGACGGCCGGATTCGCCCGTGCGGGCGATGCTGGTGTCGGCTTCTGGCGGGCCATCAGCTTCGTCCAGTGACTTGACACTGGGGAAGGGGACGGCTTCTACCGTGAAGGGGCCTGTAATGCGCAGTTTGTCGCGGGCAATGGTCGGCTGGTCGTACAGGGTTTCCTGGTCCGCATGTGCGCTGATGCTGGCGTCCATCTGGGCTTGCATGGCTTGTCTGTTCGAATGGAATGCAGCCAGTGCTTCTTGTGCAGTAGAGTGCCAGCCTTCCGGGCAGTCGAAAGGAACCTCCCATTCAAACAAAGCATCGCCCTGGGAGAAATCCAATTCTTGGCCTTTGCGGCCGCCTTCAGTGATAGTAAAGACAGGTGCCCCTGCCGTGTGCAGGGCTTGGTTCAGTTTTGCTAGGGAGGCTTCGATAGCCGGATGCTTCTTCTCGTAGATGGTGTCGATTTCCGGGTTGTTCGCAATCGACTTCAGGGTGATGTGCGGTACGGTCTTATAGACGAAGCCGCCTTTGAGGCCTTCCTGTGGGTATTTCAGATCGAAGTAATCGTAGCTGGCCGTCATCAGACGCTGTTTGGCCAGCGTGACCGCCACGCGCGATGTGTCGCAGGTGATCCATCGGCGGCCCCATTTTTCGGCGACAAAGGCCGTCGTCCCAGAGCCGCATGTGGGGTCTAGGACTAGGTCACCAGGGTCAGTGGTCATCAGGAGGCAGCGTTCGATGACTTTTTCATTGGTTTGGACTACGTAGATTTTTCCCATGCCGCTGCCAGTGGCGGTATCGAGCCACACATTTGAAAGGTATGAGGCTGGAAAATCATACAGGTAGCGGATGCTATCGGTCCCACTATTCGCTATCCGGCCGGATTTTCGCAAGCGTTCAAGGTTCTCTGGGGGGAACCCCCACCATCTACTGCCACTGGTGATTTCTCTTCCTTGAAACTCGTAAGAATATTTTTGCCCTGGACCAGGTTTTGTCATTAGTACGTATCGAAGGGGGCGTACCTTTGACAAATCATCGTTGTTTTTTAGTGGACGAATTTTCCCATTGGCTTCTTGGGTTAACCTATAAGCTCCTATATCCTCAATAGGATCCTTTTCAAGGAAGAGCTGGTGATATTTGACTTGACTTTTGTTTTTGCAATACCACAGTATGTAATCGTTGCGCCTAGGAAGGCCTACAGAACCAAGTGCGCCAGCTTTTATGAAAATAATATCGGCCATAAAGTTGCTTTCACCGATTATTTCATCTAGCAACTCCCGGACGTGGTGTACATTTTCTTCTGAAATCTGCACAAACACGCTTCCTGTTTCATTTAAAAGCTCCCGTGCCAGCAACAGTCGATCCCGCAGATACGTCAGATACGAGTGAATCCCTAATTCCCAGGTATCCCGGAAGGCCTTGATCATTTCTGGTTCTTGAGTCAGGTCCTCGTCCTTGCGGTCCTTGACGTCCCGCTTGCCGACAAAGGGCTGAAAGTTGCTGCCGTACTTGATGCCGTAGGGCGGGTCGATATAAATCATCTGCACCCGGCCAGCCATGTTTTCCTTTTGCAGCAAGCTGTTCATGACCAGCAGGCTGTCGCCGGAAATCAATCGATTGGCCCAGCCACGTTCGTGACGGTAAAAATCAATGGCATCGCGCAGCGGCAGATTTTCAAAGGGAGCATCGAACAGTCCTGGCTGCAGCGCTTTGGCGGCTCCTTGACTCTTGGCTTTCCCGGTCATGGCCTTGCGCACGGCGGCCAGGATGCTGGCTGGGTCAATACGTTCGTGGACATGCAGGCTGACGGTATCGATGTCGAAATTGGTGCGTTCTGCCTTGCCTGCCCAGTTCAGATAGGGGCTTTGCTGGCGTTTCAGCTCTTCCAGGGCTGCACGCATCTGATCGGTGTCGCCCGAGGCCAGTGCATCGTCAATCAGGCGTTCGATCTGGCTGCGCTGCGGGACAAAATGCAGCGCAGGATCCAGATGAGGGTCATACGCCCATTTTGTCTTGCCTTCTTCAGGATCCGTTGCGGGGGTCACCATGCCTACCTCGGGGTTGTTCACGCGCTTGTCGGCGTGGCGGTAGGATAGGATCTGGGCTTCGTCGGCAGTAGTCCGACTGTTACGGACGGTCGATTTTGTCCTGCGAGGTGCGGGGGGCGTGGTTTCATCGTCGGGATCGGGTGCCTGTTGTGTTTCCAACAGGAATCCGTCGTGATCGGCCTTGTCCACACTGTCGGTATTGGTGGGGAAGGCCAACCGCACAGAACCACCTCGACCTTGTCCTTTGACCAACAGGCCATTGGCGATCAGGGCAGCATGGGCTTGCCAGTAGGCATCGTCGGACAGCGTAGTACCGTCCTGGAGCTTTGCCTCAATCGCTCGGCGCAATGCCGTGTTTCCAATGGTGGTGCCATCATTGGGTACCAGGGATAGCATCAGATCGCGCAGTTGGTCTTGGTCTAGTGATGAAGCGGACACGGCGAATTGACTCCTGTTGGGTTAATGCCCTGGGATATTTTGTTACCTGCGAAGTCTAGCAGATGTCCTCCCGTCGAATGCAAGCAGTAGGGGGCTAGTACTACCTCCCGTTCTCCGCCATAAAGCCAGAATTCCAGATTTTTTCAGCCCTATATCACCTAAGTGAGCATCAGGCTGGATGCGGCCAGACGAAATCCATGCCTGCATTTTGATCATCAGAGGTAACTATGACCCAACGTTTTATCCATTTATGCCCTGCATGTGGCTCCAGTCGCATCCTCACACGTGATTGCGCCAAACGATGCGGTGCAGCTATTGGAGCGACTATTGGCGCATTATGCGGTTTTGTTACGGTGATTCGTAGCGTGCAAACAAGTCTGCCGGCAGACCCGGCGGAGATCGTGCTAGGCGGGTTTACCGGGGTTCTGGCTGGAGCAACAGCAGGCTGTGCGGCCGGTAGAGCATTAGGACATCAGCTTGATGTCAATATTCTCAAAAACTATAGGTGCAATGCCTGTGGCTTTTGCTTCACCTGACCTGAAGAAATATAGATCAGCTGCGCTGAGGCAGGTAATACCGAAAAGTACAGAATTTCCGATTCTTTCTCTCGTTCATGAGGTCGCTGGCATCCATGATGGAACGCCAGCGATTTATGCCGTCTCGTCCCATTTCTTTGTAGTAGATCGTGAACATGATCCCGAATGTCTCTGCTGGCAACGTTCTTGTTGATCGATGTGTTTTCGAAATATATAAAATATTATTTTTCACCAAGAAATAATGATAGTTTTACTGAAATTAAGCGAGGGGGTCTTGTGCTGGAAAAGTCATAATTCATTACAAGCCTAACCGTGCTGAGGAAATAGTGCTAAATCTGACCAATGAACCAGTCATCTATGTGCTGTTTCATATTTCTCAATAGTGGTCGTCTTTCGGATTCGGATAATATTTCACTGCTGTTTACCAAAAAATAAATTTGCCGGCGCACAAAATCAGGAACATTCTCAAATACATTCATGGCTAACGTTCTTAATCTAGACCTATCAAGACAGTGAGCCCCTAGAGTGATTGCTTCTCTGAAAAAAATAATATTATCTGTGTATAAATGCCTATCGATGACGCCATGCACAAATCCAGGCTCCATAAACAAGGGGTGGCCTGCAATTCTTAATATTGGGATCTGTAACGGATAGGCGCACTCCAACCACTCAACAGAATCAAAAATAGTTTTCTTTATTGCTTCGCGCTTTTCTTGATCAAATTTTTTCACTTCTTTAATCAAGGCATCCGCTATATAAAAAATTGAGGTTATTTTTTTATCTATTAAAATCTTTAGAAGATCAACATCTTGGTCGACATATACAAAATACTTGACCACCAGCTTTATTTGTTGTTCTATATCAAAATCAGAGCTATTAATGAATCCATTGATTATTTCGTCTTTTGATATTTTCTTTATTTTCTCAAGAGCCTCTTTTCCTGGTTCCCTGTAAAAACGAGAGATTGAGGATTTGCCGCTTACACGGATCGCACGCTTTACTTCTATCTTTTCCTCTAGGTCTATACCTTGATGCTCCCCTTCAGATAGTTTATTTGTAAACTGAGAAATCTCTTCGGCATCAACTATTTTAAAGATATCCGTCTTCCTGTTATTTAACGACAATCCTTCGTCCGCAAGAAGATTTGTCAAAATCTCAATCGCTTTTAATGCCTCAGCTTTTGTTTCGGAGAATATTCTGAAATCGTCAACATACCTAACAAAAACAATCCCATAATTTTTTAACTTGGCATCAACGTCCAATAAAACCGCTTCGGATAAGATGCGACTGGCATCAGAACCAACAGGGATGCCATAACTCCTGCGATCGCCCGCCCAAAAATACAGCATTTCTCGGACAAGAGAAACATATTTCTTGTTGCATCCAAGATCAAGAAGGTGGTTTTCAAGTGAGTGATTGCTTATGCGATCAAAAAAATTCGATATGTCCGTAACGACCTTCCATTTCCCAATACGATCGCGGGAAAGCTCGGATGATCTTTGGCGAAAACTGTCATATCCAAAATTTTGATCAAATATTTCATCGCTTTTTTCTGACAAGCGATGCGAATGCACTATCCGCTCATGCTTGGGGATGCGAGCTGCTTCAATTTCATGGAAAAGCATATATGAAACAGCTAGATATTTAACAGCATCAAAGGGGTCCAGCCAAGCGCACTGACGGAAACTGTTTTTATCTTTCGCGACAAGGCCGCGGCGTGCCGGACCTATTCTTTCTCTAGTTAAGTCAGCTGCTTTCAAGAAATCAAGCGCTTTTCCATAAGCAACTTTACGAAATGCGTCTGCGTTTTTTGAAAGAATAGAACTTTCCACAGATAGAGAAAAGACAGGAGGTTTAAATACGTCATCAGACCCTTTTTCAAGAATTCTGTCGATTGCCAGATTAATCGCAAGATCTGCCAGATGAAATTCTTCTTTTTCCACAGTGCAACCTTTTTGGAAATTAATTCGACCTTATTGGAAAGGCGGAAGTATGAGGGTTTTGTGGCTAAATATTATTTTTGATTTTCTCATCCATATATCACCCTCAAAATCTTTTCCTCAGGGGGGGCGAGGTTGTCCAAGTCTGTCTGCCACTACCGCCCCGAAGCTGATATATCCTCTTTCCTATTACCCGCTGCAAATCCTAATACAGCATCATACGAGACTACGGCAGCAAGACCGATAGCACCATCGGTGTTATCGGCAGCTTGGCTGGCAGCTTGATGGGCATGTTGCTGGGGTGCATCATGGGTTGTTCAACCGGTCATAGCTATAGTCGCCAACTTGACGTCTTGGTACTCGACAGCTACGAATGCCAAATTGCGGCCATATGTTCCACATGCCTGTGGCTTAGTAGAGATTTTCCTGTTTACCACCATAACGCCCACGCCACTAGCAGTCAGAGTTAGTGGCATGGGTGTTTTTCTGTCTCTTTCAAGGATTAAAACATGCATCTCGTCGAATCCATGGCCTATGTTGGCCAAACGCCCTGGCATGGCCTGGGCAATGAACTCGCCCGCCACCAATCGCTTCAAGTCTGGGCACAGCAAGCTGGCATGAACTGGCACATCCAAGCAGGGGATGTCCGCTACATCGCCCAAGAAGACCACCTGGGTTCCATTCATGCTTTTCCCGGCCAGAAAGTCCTGTACAGATCGGACACCAAAGCCCCACTGTCCGTAGTCTCTGACCGTTTTCAGGTCGTGCAGCCGGAGGAAATCCTGTCCTTCTACAAAGACCTGACGGAGGCCGGGGGCTACGAACTGGAAACCGCTGGCGTTTTGAAGGGCGGACGCAAGCTCTGGGCGCTGGCTCGTACCGGCCAGAAGGCTGTCCTCAAAGGGCGGGATGAGGTGAATGGCTATTTGCTGCTGGCTACGGCTTGCGACGGCACATTGGCCACCACGGCCCAATTCACCTCTGTCCGGGTCGTCTGCAACAACACGCTGGCGATTGCCCTGGGTGACGGGGCAGGTGCCGTGCGTGTGTCGCATCGCAGCGTCTTTGATCCTGACAGCGTGAAGCGGCAACTGGGCATTGCCGTATCCAGCTGGGACAGCTTCATGGTTCGCATGAAGGCACTGGCCGACTGCAAGATCACGGACACCGCCGCAGAGGCGTTCTTGCGTCGTGTGCTGACCTATCCAGCTGCAGCTGATGGTAGGCAGCCAGCCGTCAACAATCGGGCCTTGAAAAGCGTCCAGGAACTCTACAACGGGCACGGCATGGGTGCGGAGCTTGGATCGGCTGCTGGCACCGCCTGGGGGCTGCTGGGTTCTGTGACCGAGTTCGTGGACCACCACCGCCGATCCCGCAGTACGGATCACCGACTGGATGCAGCATGGTTCGGCCAGGGTGCTGCGATCAAGCAGAAAGCCTGGGATGAAGCCCTCAAACTCGTCGCCTGACGAATGTTGGCTGTTCACGTCTTCCGTTCGCACCCATCAACCCCATAAAGCCCGGCAGCGCCTATGCGCTGACCGGGTTTCGTCATTCTGGAGGTTTTCATCATGGCATTACCCAACCGCAAACCAGATAGCCGCCCCGCGCTACGTCTGGTCGATACCCGAAAACTGGATCGCACCGAATGGCTGGAAGTCCGAAAGACCGGCATCGGCGCATCGGATGCAGCCGCAGCCGTGGGACTGTCTCCCTACAAAAGCCCGCTGGAACTGTGGCTGGAAAAAACCGGGCGGGATGACACATTGCCCAAACCTGATCCCAAAGACACCACGGAACCTGTCTATTGGGGAACGCTGTTGGAGCCGATTGTAGCTGCGGCCTACACGCAGCAGACCGAGCGCAAGGTACGCAAAGTTAATGCGGTTCTACAGCACCCCCAGCACTCTTTCATGTTGGCGAATCTCGACCGTGAAGTGATTGGCAGTCCTGCCGTACAGATCCTGGAGTGCAAGACCGCCGGGGAATACGGCGCGGCCCTCTGGCGGGAGGGTGTGCCGGAATACGTGCAGTTGCAGGTTCAACACCAGTTGGCCGTCACTGGCAAGCATGCAGCAGATGTGGCGGTGTTGCTGTGCGGCCAGCGCCTGGATGTTCATCGCATCGAACGTGACGATGAGCTGATTGACCGGCTGATCAAGCTTGAAGCCCGGTTCTGGGATTACGTCATCAAGGACACCCCGCCGCCTGCCGATGGATCAGAGTCGGCTGATCGAGCTTTGCGTTGTCTGTATCCCGGTAGCGGCCCCACAGTGGATTTCAGTGACGACCGGACGCTGTCCGCCACCTTTGCGGATCTGGTCATGATGCGGGCCGACATCAAGGATCGGGAGGCCCAGGCCGAAAATCTGAAGCAGACCCTGCAGCAAGCCATGGGCAATGCAGACAGCGCTCAATTCGAGACAGGCCGCGTTACCTTCAAACGCAGCCGGGATGCCACGCTGCTCGATGTCGATAGGCTGCTGCTGGATCACCCGGAGCTGGTCGTGGCCTACGCCAGCACACGCCCTGGTTCCCGGCGCTTTCGTGTGCTGACATGAACGAAGCATCCTCTACCCATTCCACTCCCTCGTGGCTCGCCTCTGGCGGGCCTTTTTCGTTTATAGGAGCCTCACCATGCTCAAAGGCTTTACCATCACCCCGCCCATCGTCGGGCGCATCTCCATTGGCCGAGTTGTCGAACGAAACGGCAAGCGACTGCCCGAGAAAGATGACCAATTTACGCTGACCACCCAGGTACAGAACCATGATGGCTGGATTCTGCATCCGGCTCACGAGGCATTGTTGAAGCAATCCCAGGCGACGAAACTGCGCACCATCCCGGTCATGCTGCCTTTTAATGATCCCGACCTGAACCTGCGGGCCGAATACGTCCAATTCAACCGGGAGACGGGCCGACCCGTGGCGATCAGCGATGGGCTGACTTGCCAGCGCCGGACTGGCACAGACATGGAAACCATCACTTGTGCCGCCAGCCCGGATTGCTGCCGTCATCAGAGCGACACCAAGCCCTACGGACGGCTGTATGTGAAGATCGGAGAGGAAGACGACATTGGCGTTTTCATCTTCCGAACGACTTCGTACAACTCGATCCGGACGCTGGCCGCCCGTCTGCGATATTACGCCGCCGCCTCTGGGGGCCTTCTGGCGACGATGCCGCTGGAATTGAAGCTACGCGGCAAGTCCACGACGCAAAGCTACCGGACACCCATCTTCTATGTCGATCTGGTCATTCGCGACGGTATGACGCTACCTGATGCCATTCAGGAGGCACGGAGGGCCGATGCAGAACGTCAGGCACAGGGTTTTGACCAGGCGGCACTAGATGAGGCTGCACGGCTAGGATTTGGGAATGGGTCATTCGAGGAAACCGACGAGGATCTGCCTGCAGTTGCGGAGGAGTTTTTCCCGGAAGAGTCGGGGAAAGTTTCACCTCACGAGGCAGATCTGACGCAGCCCCAGCCGCGCTCTCTCGCGGCCAAGCTTGCGGCCAAGGCCGCAGTTGCTGCGTGACGGGCTGCGAGTAGGCATCAGATCTGGCGTTTTTTACTGCATAAGCTAATCCAATGGGAAGAGGGGGCCGCTTGACGGCGGCCTCTGCAAGGGAGGTTCCATGAAGCAGATTTTGGCCCTTGTGGGCTTCGTTGTGGTCGTCCGCCTGGGCATTGAGCACTGCCGTCGTTGTTGGTATGACCGGCAAGATGCCGAGCGCTGGCGGAGGCGGTGTGGGGGATAGGTGAAGCCACCAAACTCCTGGGGTTGTTCCCCTCGTGCGAGGAACTAAGTATCTGCGCCAAGTTGCGGCTCTGGGGGGCTCGTAGCAGACCGCAGTATTGGCACTGTCGCACGCCTGCACCTGTCCGCACTGAACCAAATGTCGAGCCGATGCGTAGGCATGGAGTGTCAGAGACTGATCCAAACACCAGAGCTGATGTCGATAAAGGATCTATATCAGAATTTATCTGCAGTCAAGACATCTGCTATTCGGTAAATATATTCCGTCGAGCAGACGGACTGTGGGGAGATGTGTAGTTCGCTCAGAATGGATTCCATCGCGCGATTTTCCGTTATCTATTCCCAAGTGGAGTCCGAAATGTCTCAACCTGCACAACCCTCTCACCAGTCGGTACCCCTTCCCACGCCTCCCGGCGCGTCTGGCACTAAATTGTCGCGTGCCGAACGGTTTCGCGCACGTTTCCCGCAGCGCTATCGCGTAGTGACTGTGGCCGATGCTGCTCCTGCAGCCCAGGCCGCCGATTCGGACACGCCCGATTCCGTGGCGGAGGTCGAGGCACCCGCCACGGTCAATCTGCACACGGCCGGGCGCATCATTCGCCTGCCCGAGTTGTGCAAACTTGTCGGACTGTCGCGGTCAGCCATTTACGACCGCAGTCGCAAATTGTCGCCACGGTACGACGCCAGTTTCCCGAAGCGCATCCATCTCGGGCCGCGTACGGTTGGGTGGCTCGAGGCCGAGGTCATGGCTTGGATCAAGGCCCGCGCTGCTGCGCGTTCGGACGAGTAGCCCATCACAGGGCGAAACGACCTGCGAGGGTGGCGAAGCGCTGGCCCCCGCAGGACAGGACCGCATCGCAACGTCGGGAACCAATCTGCATGCAAACCGGCTCGGATCGTCGAGGATTCCCCCGCGTTTCAGACAAAGGTGCATGCAGTAGCTTCCGCTGCTGTTGGCACCAACTCGATGTACGCAGAACGTTGTGGTGTGCAGACACCAACCGGAATCCTTCCGGCTTTGGGGACGCATTCCATACACAGCAATTCAGGTTTTTTTGATATCCAAATATCACCCAGATATAAAGTGATCAATGGATGTCAGAGTCATCCAACACAATATCAATGATAGCAATGAGCGGAAAAGAAAAGCTCGTCTCTGTCCTATGGAATACATGTATGAATATGATTGATGCAATGCAAGGAAAAACCATATACCACGATTTCTCGGGAACTTCTGTACAGTCTGTGATTTTCAATGATTATCACGATGCGCAATGGATTGTGAAGGCCATTGACATCCTGAAATGCATCACCCGCTCGGAGGGCGACCTGTTTGCTACCGTCGAAAACAAAATCGATGCGCTCGGCGCGAAGAGCTTTACGGTGAAGCCTCGCAATCATCTGGCCAATAGTCTGGTTGTCCTGCTGCACGACCAGTTCGCCCACACGCTGACCAATTTGTTTCCAAACTACCAGGTCAACCCATACCTGCAGGCCTTTGTGCAGAATCGGCAGTATTTTCCGCTTTCCATGGATGTAAGAACGCCTCGTCTCCCTATGACTGTGGCGTACGATTTGAGCAAATGTCTGAATTGCCTGGTGACTGCCCTCCGCCAGGATGCTCAGCGGCCCGATTTCAAGGAGACGGTCCGCAACTTTGAGCGCTCCGCAAACAAAAACCACCGGAGTTTGATCGGTTATATCAACGGATTGTTCACGGCATATTCGAAATTGCTTGTCATTCGCCTCGACCTGGAATACATGGCCGACGATGCAACGGGCTGGTCGCTTGGTCTCAAAATACCCCACGATCAAGTGGCAGCGGATCGCGATATTTTTTTTCGAAGCCTGCCGGGGCATTTGAAGCAGAAGCTCGACAAGGATGTGCTGGTCGGCTTTTGCTGGAAGCTCGAATATGGCCCAAGGACCGGGTGGCATTACCACACCCTGGTGTTTCTGGATGGGCAGAAATCCTGTGAGGATGTCACGCTCGGGCAACTGATTGGTGAGCGGTGGATGGCTGTAACCAACAATCAAGGCCGGTACTATAATTGTAATAGCAGGAAAATCGTATATAGCCGCCTTGATTCCCTCGGAATCGGCCTGATCGATTATCGTGATCGTAAGACACGCAAGAATCTTGAAAACACCGTGGCCGAATATCTGACCAAGGTTGATGCCTGCGTAAAGTTGAAACTGCCTGACGGCGCTCGTTCGTTCGGCAGAGGGGTGACACCAAAGCCTGGTCCGAAGCGGGGGCGGCCTCGTAGTGTTTCCGGCCCCTCAGGCCAGCTTTCCAGCGGGATGTAGTTGCGTCCTTTAGGCCTTCGATGCTTTCGTAGCCTCGAAGGCCGCATGGACTTTGGCATCGGCATCCTTGCCGGTGCCCATCCACTTTTTCAAGGTACGTTCCATTCCATCAGAAGATAATCCTTCTGTAATGCCTCGGTTGCGTTGAAACAACGTGATTGGACCTTCTTGCGTTTCCCTCAAAAGGGTGTTTTCCACAAACTCGCCAATAAGCCTATCCCGCATGGCATCGGCGGCTTTCTGTATGCTTTCCCAGCCTTGTTCAGGGCGAAGGTCGTGAAGGAGCCTGATAACCTCGTTCTTGACCTCCTGCAGCTCCCTTGCTTTCGCGTGGCCACCATTCGCCTTCTGTGGCGAATGCTGTCCTACGAAGTAGTTCTTTTCATGGATGGCCAACAGTTGATCAAGCGCACATCGTGCTTCGTGCTGAATGTATGCGGCCGAGTTGATGTTTCCTAGAGATGCCTCATGATCGCTTTCGATCAACCGCAGACATACTTCCTGGACTTTTGCCCTGATAGCTAGGCGGCCAAACTGGTATGGAGGACCAGCAGCTAAGTCAAAGGCCAGTCTCTCAAGGAGTCCTGACATACCTAGATCTTCGAAAACTCGGGCATAAGGCGTATTGCCGAACTCTACCTGTGCTGCACGGTATTCATCTTGCTCCCGTTTCTGTTTCTCTGTCGGAAACACGAGGAGTGTGTCGTATATGCTGCCGTACTTCTCACAGACGGCCATGTAATTTGTGACTGCATTGGCATACGCTTTCGTGTGATTGGAAAACGCAACCTCTAGCTCTTTCATTAATTGATCATAAGACTCTCCGGATCGATATGTCTTTGCAATAGCACGCCATATGTCAGCAAGTTGTGCGTGTATTTCATCTGACCTGGTATATGGACGTAGATTATCCTTCACCAGCGAAGGAATGTTTTTATCGTTTCTGGAGTCGTCCCAGTATCCAGTAATGCTTCTGTTCATCTTGGGAGTGGCTGCGGGGGGGGAATATCTGGCGCGATGACGAATCTCAGGCACATTCACGCCTGTTCTTGAACTCTGGTGCCGGGGAATGGCACCACTTCGCCGCTCACCTTGATCTGATCCAGGTAGTCGGCCCATACCTGCATCATTTTTCTACGCTCTTTCAGGAATTTGGTCCGGTTATAGGCACTGCCGAGACTATCCGCAACCCGGTGTGCAAGCTGGTGCTCGATGATTTCTGGTGCGAAGTGCAACTGCTCGTGCAGCATTGTCCGTGCCATGGCTCTAAAGCCGTGCCCCGTGATTTCATTGACGGTGTCGAACCCCAGGCGGCGTAATGCGGCATTGATGGCAGCGCCGCTCATGGGCTTTTTGGGAGATCGGCCTGGGAATACGAACTCTCTGTGGCCCGACAACGGGTAAAGATCGCGCAGGATGGCGACTGCTTGCTTGGGTAGCGGCACAACATGGTCTTTACGCGACTTCATTCGTTCAGCGGGGATCAGCCACTGTGCAGCCTCTAGATCGAATTCGGACCAACGTGCGTTGCGAAGCTCTCCTGGGCGTACAAACAGCAGTGGGCCGAGGAGCAGGGCGCATTTGACCTGGAAGGTACCAGTGAATCCATCGAATGCTCGCAACATGGCTCCCACTTCGGCTGGCTCTGTGACGGAAGCAAAGTGCTTGTGCTTGAGAGGGGGGAGCGCATCACGCAGGTCTCGGGTAGGGTCGCTGTCGGCACGACCCGTTGCTACGGCAAAACGCATGATTTGCCCAATATTCTGCATCACCCGGTGGGATGTGTCCTTTGCTCCACGTGCTTCAACTCGGCGTACGACTGACAGCATCTCAAGAGGGGACAGTTCGGAGATTGGGCGAGAGCCAATCCAGGGGAATACATCGCGTTCCAGTCGCTGGATGACCTTTTCGGCGTGGCTTGCTGCCCAGTTTGGTTTTTGTCTCGCAAACCACTCGCGAGCCACATCCTCAAAGCTGTTCGCTGCTGCAATCGTGGCAGCAGCTTTCTCAGTCTTACGCTGTTCGCTAGGGTCTACGCCGGATGCCACCATGGAGCGAGCCTCGTCGCGTAGGGCTCGGGCGGCCTTCAGTGACACGTCTGGGTAGATCCCGAAGCTGATAGTGCGCCTCTTACCTGCGAAACGGTAGTCAAAGCGCCACCAGCGCCCTCCATTCGGCCGCAGCAGTAGGTAGAGGCCCTTTTCATCCGATAGTTTGCGAGGCTTTTCACCGGGCTTGGCAGTTTTGATCGCGGTTTCGGAGAGCGCCATGACGGTAACTTTTTTCGGAATTGACGGTAAGCATAGGGGTTACCGTCGATGTTACCGTCAAGAAACCGTGGCTTGCAACGAACACCTTTGGACGAGTCTGAATGAAAAAAAGGCCGGAAATCTAGTGTTTATCTAGGTTTCCAGCCCTTTTTTGGACCGCTTGGTACTGATCTGGAATGAATTCTGGTGGAGACGAGGAGGATCGAACTCCCGACCTTCGCATTGCGAACGCGACGCTCTCCCAGCTGAGCTACGTCCCCGAAAGACGAGCATTCTAGCACAGAAAATCCCAATGAGGGCAAGGCTGGAATGAAGAATCGGACAGGCCACTGCCGGTACATCCGGGTGCGAATCTGGCTGGTCGTGGTTTCCCCGATTCAGCCTGCCTGCATGCCGCGCTACCCTGTGCCCGGCTGCGGCCGCTCATGCCGGGCGGCGATCATCGGAGGACATGTCATGGCCGGATCGTTGGAGCGCGGGCGCACGCGCGTGCGGGGATTCGCGGATCCCGAAATGGATTTCCAGCTCATGCGCCAGCTGGGCACGGCGCGCTATGGCGGAGCCGCCGTGGGCGAGTGCCTGGCGCTGGCCGCCGGGATCGGGGACGCAGATCCGGACGCCTGGGTGCGCGCCTTCGGCCAGGCGGCCGCCCGCCAGGAGGCCGATGCCGAGGCGCGGGCGTCCCGAGGACATGGGATCAGTGCGCGCGACCAGTATCTGGTGGCCTGCAACAGCTACCGCGCGGCGGAATACTACCTGCGGGTGGACGACTCGCTGCATCGTGAGCATGGGCTCGCGAGCCGGCGGGCGTTCCTGGCCGCGATGCGCAGCGGCGGGATTGCCTGCGAGCCGTGGTGGTTCGAACTGGATGGTCTGCGTCTGCCCGCCTACCATGTGCGTGGCCCGGGTTCGGCGGGGGATCGTCTGCTGGCCATTGTCAGCGGCTTCGACGGGACGCTGGAGGAAACCTACATCGCCTACGGCGCCGCAGCCCTGGAACGCGGCCATGACCTGCTGCTGTTCACCGGGCCGGGCCAGATGGATACCTGGCGCTTCAATGCCGCCAGCCACTTCGTGCCGGATTTCGAGCGCATCGGAAGAGCCGTGGTGGACCGCGCCCTGGCGCTGCCGGGCCTGCGGGCCGAGGGGCTGGCGCTGATGGGCATCAGTTTCGGCGGTTATTTCGCGGTGCGAATCGCAGCCCACGAGCCGCGCATCGGCGCGCTGATCGCCAATTCGCCCATCGTCGACCTGCATGCCTACATGACTTCGTTCATCGGCCTGGATCCGGCAGGGCTGTCCGATGCCGACGATTTCGGTCCGGACGATTTGCCGCATATCCCCGATACGGTGATGAACGCCCAGACGCGCGAAATGGCCCGCAACCTGATGCTGCGGTTCGGACAGGCGAGTTTCCGGTCGACTTACCGCTATTTGCGCGAGTTCCGGGTGGACGAGGGGGCCCTGGCGCGGATCGCCTGCCCCTGCCTGGCCCTGGTGGGCGAGGGCGAGGGGGGCGAACCGCTGCGCCAGTCGCGGCTGTTCGTGCGCTCGGTCGCCGGGCTGGCGGACGAGCACGTCTTCACGGCCGAGGAAGGCGCCGACGGGCATTGCCAGACAGGCAACCTGGGACTTTCGGCGGCCGTCGCGATGGACTGGCTGGACGAGGTCCGGGGTCATGCCGCGACGATATAATGCTGGATTGATTCCAATCTCAGGCTTATCCGGACCCCCATGAGCACAACCATTCTTGAAAACCTGCCGGTCGGGCAGAAGGTCGGCATCGCCTTTTCGGGCGGGCTGGACACCAGCGCCGCGCTGCTGTGGATGAAAAACAAGGGCGCGCTGCCCTTCGCCTATACGGCAAACCTGGGGCAGCCCGACGAGCCGGATTACGACGAGATCCCCCGCAAGGCCCTGCGCTACGGTGCCCAGGGCGCGCGCCTGGTCGACTGCCGTGCGCAACTGGTGGCCGAGGGCATCGCCGCCCTGCAATGCAATGCCTTCCATATTTCCACCGGCGGCGTGACGTACTTCAACACCACGCCCATCGGCCGTGCGGTCACGGGCACGATGCTGGTCTCGGCCATGCGCGAGGACGACGTTCACATCTGGGGCGACGGCAGCACGTTCAAGGGCAACGACATCGAGCGTTTCTACCGCTACGGCCTGCTGACCAATCCCGACCTGAAGATCTACAAGCCCTGGCTCGACCAGCAGTTCATCGACGAACTGGGCGGTCGCGCCGAGATGTCCCAGTACATGCAGGAAAACGGCTTCGACTACAAGATGTCGGCGGAAAAAGCCTATTCCACGGATTCCAACATGCTGGGCGCCACGCACGAAGCCAAGGACCTGGAGCACCTGGATTCCGGCATCCGCATCGTCCAGCCCATCATGGGCGTGGCGTTCTGGAAGCCCGAAGTCGAGGTCAAGCCCGAGGAAGTCACGGTGCGCTTCGACCAAGGCCAGCCGGTGGCGCTGAATGGCGTGGAGTATGCCGATCCGGTCGAGCTGATGCTCGAAGCCAACCGCATCGGCGGCCGCCACGGCCTGGGCATGAGCGATCAGATCGAGAACCGCATCATCGAGGCCAAGAGCCGCGGCATCTACGAGGCCCCGGGCATGGCGCTGCTGCACATCGCCTACGAGCGCCTGGTGACCGGAATCCACAACGAGGACACGATCGAGCAGTACCGCATCAACGGCCTGCGCCTGGGTCGTCTGCTGTACCAGGGCCGCTGGTTCGATCCCCAGGCCATCATGCTGCGCGAAACCGCCCAGCGCTGGGTGGCACGCGCCATCACCGGCGAGGTCGCCCTGGAATTGCGCCGGGGCAACGACTATTCCATCCTGGATACGCGCTCGCCCAACCTGACCTATCACCCCGACCGCCTGACGATGGAAAAGGGCGAGTCCATGTTCTCGCCGCTGGACCGCATCGGCCAGCTGACGATGCGCAACCTGGACATCGTGGATACCCGTGCCAAGCTGTTCACCTATACCCAGACGGGCCTGCTGACCAAGACCGGCCAGTCGGACATTCCTCAGCTGAAGCAGGACACGCCGGCGAAGTAATCCGTGCAGGGGGCTGCGCGCCCCTTGCACTCCGCGTGATCCGAGGCTCCCTGCGGGGAGCCTTTTTCATTCGGGAGCTATGGCCGGGTTTCCTCGCGCCGCAACAGTTCGCGCTTGCGTTCCACTCCCCAGCGGTAGCCCGACAGATCGCCATCGCGGCGCACGACGCGGTGGCAGGGAATGGCGACAGCCAGTGGGTTGGCTCCGCAGGCCCGCGCCACGGCCCGCGCAGCCTTGGGCGCACCGATCCGGGCGGCGATCTCGGCGTAGCTGGCGGTGGCGCCGGGCGGGATTCCGCGCAGCGCCTGCCAGACTCGCTGCTGGAAAGCGGTGCCACGCACGTCCAGGGGCAGCTCCAGCCCGATGGCGGGTGCTTCGACGAATCCCACTACCTGGGCCACCAGGCGCTCGAAGCTGGCGTCGCCGCCGATCAGTTCGGCCCTGGGGAACTGATCCTGCAGGTCCCGCACCAGCTGGTCCGGGTCGTCGCCCAGCAGGATGGCGCACAATCCCACCTGGCTCCGGGCGACCAGGATGGCTCCCAGCGTACACTGGCCGACCGCGAAGCGGATTGCCGTGCCGGCACCCCCGGCCCGGTAGTCCCGGGCGCGCATGCCGAGCAGCTGCCCGGCGGTTTCGTAGTAGCGGCTGCTGGAATTGAAACCGGCGTCGTAGATGGCGTCCGTGACCGATCCGCCGGCCGCATCCAGCGCCTCGCGCAGGCGGCGGGCACGAAATGCCGCGGCATAGGCTTTCGGGGTCAGGCCCGTCGCTGCCTTGAAGATGCGGTGGAAGTGATAGGGGCTCAGGCCCGCTTGTGCGGCCAGCTCGCCAAGCGACAGGGGCATGGCGGCCGATTCGATGGCGCGGCAGGCCCGTTCCACGATGGCGGCATGGCGGGTCCGAGCATCGGATCGGGGAATCTCGGGTCTTGGACCCTGCCGGCCCGCGTCATCGATGCCGGGTGCGTCGGGGGCGAGGAAAAAGGCGTTCATGGCGTCGTCCTGATGGATCTCGTTCCCTGCCAGATTAAAGGGGATGTCTGCCGCCGACACTCCGTTTCTTGCTGCAGTGGGGGCGGCGCCTGGCTGCTTGTGTCCTGAGCCGGCCCATCCAGCGCCGTCAGCCGGCCTTGCGGAAGGTAAGGTTGATGCGCCGGGCGCCCAGCAGCGGATGGGGCTGTCCGTCGAGCGGCATGATTCCATGGTAGCGCAGCCGGTCGGCGCCTCCCCAGACGGCCACATCCCCATGATGCAGCGGCACCCGCGCCGCCCTGCCGGAACGCGTGAGACCGCCAAACAGGAAGATGGCGCTCATGCCCAGCGAAACCGAGACGATGGGTGCGTCGAAATCGCGCTCGTTCCTGTCCTGGTGCAGGGACATCCGGGCCCCGGGCAGGTAGCGGTTGATCAGGCAGGCGTCAGGCTCGAAGCCCTCGAACCCGGCGGCGGCTGCGGCCTCGCGAGCCAGGCGGGAAAAAACCTCGGGCATCGGAGGCCAGGCCAGACCGGTCTCGGGATCGGTGGGGCTATAGCGATAGCCGCGTGGGTCGCTCGTCCAGCCGAGCTTGCCGCAACTGCTCAGGGCGGCCGACATGGTGTAGCCGCCCGGGGTCTTCATGTGGCGAAAGGGCGACGCGGCCTCGATGCCGGCCAGGGCCGGCAGCAATGCATCCATGCGGGGCAGGGCGAAGCCTCGCAGTACCCACGCGTCGGGTCCCAGGCGCGTGCGGCGCCCGGGATCCAGGTCGCCGAACAGATCGGGAGTCGTCATGGATCGATTTTGACACAGCCCGGGTCCGGGGCGGATCGCTGCCGGGACGGCCGGAGTGGCCTGCACTGCCGGATCCGCGGGGCGTGCGCGGCGGGAAAGCCTGCGAGGAGATCAGGCAGCCGAGGGCGCCGAAGGCGCGGCTTCCTCGCCGGTGCGATCGGATGTATCCGTGGTCTGAAGCCGGTTGCTGCTGGCGAATTCGCAAGCGAATTTCCAGGCCAGGGGCTCGAGCCGGCGCAGGCGGTGGTCGATCATCACGCAGGGCAGGCCGTCCAGGGTACGCGGCATGGCGTAGGGGGAATAGGACAGGGGGTTGGCGATGGAACCCGCCGGCCGGAACTGGGATAGGACTCCAGCCAGGCGTTCGGCCCAGTCGCTGGGCCGGAACCGCTGGCCCTCCAGGGTCTTGCCATGGATGATCAAATACTGGACAGGGTCGCTCATGTGGAGATTCCAAAAAGGGAACACGATCCTGGATAAAGGTCGTGCGTCGTCCCCTTCGCCGCGCATTGTATCCGATCGCGGGCCCCGAAGGTTTTGCACGCGTACGGGACGCACGGTAATATGGCCGTTTTACTCAGGGTGTGACATGTCTTCCGCCAATCCGACCGGGCCTTTGCGTCATTTTCTGCAGCTGCGTGATTTTTCCGAGGACGAGATTCTCTACGTCATCGACCGGGCGCGCCTCATCAAGGACAAGTTCAAGCGCTACCTGCCGCATCACACCCTGCACGACCGCAACCTGGCCATGGTGTTCGAAAAGGCCAGTACCCGCACCCGGGTGTCGTTCGAGGCCGGGATGTACCAGCTGGGGGGCTCGGTCATCTACCTGACCACAGAAGGCTCCCAGCTTGGTCGCGCCGAGCCCATCGAGGACACTGCCCGCGTGGTGTCGCGCATGGTCGACCTGGTGATGATCCGCACGTTCGAGCAGACCCGCATCGAACGTTTCGCCGCCCATTCGCGGGTGCCGGTCATCAACGGGCTGACCAACGAATACCACCCCTGCCAGATCCTGGCCGACATCCTGACCTTCATCGAGCATCGCGGTCCGATCCGGGGCAAGACGGTTGCCTGGATCGGCGATGCCAACAACATGTCCTATACCTGGCTGCAGGCGGCCGAATTGCTTGGATTCACGCTGCATGTGTCTGCGCCGGCCGGCTACCGCCTGGATCCGCTGCGCGTGGGCAGCCAGCCGCCGTCCGTCCTGCGCGAATTCGACGATCCCCTGGAAGCCTGCAGGGGTGCGGACCTGGTCACGACGGACGTCTGGACCAGCATGGGCTACGAAGACGAAAACGAGGCGCGGCGCCTGGCCTTTGCCGACTGGTGCGTGGATACCCGCATGATGGCGGCCGCCAATCCCGATGCGTTGTTCATGCATTGCCTGCCGGCGCACCGGGGCGAGGAAGTCACGGGCGAGGTCATCGACGGCCCGCAGAGCGTGGTCTGGGACGAGGCTGAAAACCGCCTGCATGTGCAAAAGGCGCTGATGGAATTCCTGTTGCTGGGCCGGCTGGATTCCTGACTGAATATCACCTGGGGCTCGTGCGCCGCGCCCCGCGGCGCCTTGCCCGGGGGCGGGCCCGGCTTCATAGGATCCGCCCCAAAGCAAAAAGGACGCCGAGGCGTCCTTTTTGATGGCGCAAGCCCCCGGGGCTTGGATCAGGCCAGGGCCTTGATCGCTGCCGACAGGCGGCTCTTGTGGCGGGCAGCCTTGTTCTTGTGGATGATCTGCTTGTCGGCCACGCGGTCGATGACGCTGCTGGCCTTGCGGAAGACTTCGTTGGCGGCGGCTTGATCGCCCGCTTCGATGGCCTGGCGCACACGCTTGATGGCGGTGCGCAGCATCGAACGCATGCTGGCGTTGTGTTTGTTGTGAGCGACGGCCTGGCGGGCGCGCTTGCGGGCTTGAGCGGAATTGGCCATAAAGGTTATCTGTATTCGGGGTTGCGTCAAAGACAGCGATTCTAGCCTATGCACGCCGGCGTGTAAAGTCTTTCGGGCGAAAACCGAATAAAAACAAGGCGCTGAAATAGGCTGCGACGGCTGCGGCCAGAACCCCCGTCAGCCAGGCGGCCCGAATGGCCGGTTGGGCGCCCAGTTCGATCCAGTCCAGGCGCAGGTCGGCCGCTATCAGGACGCCCGCCAGGGCAGCCAGGGCCGGCAGCAGGCGCAGGCAGAAAGCGGGCCAGCCGTCCAGGGGCTTGTACAGCCCCCTGCGGCGCAACAGGACCACCAGGGTCAGGGCGTTGACGCTGGCGCCCAGCCCGATGGACAGGGCAAGCCCGGCGTGGGCCAGCCAGGGCACCAGGACCAGGTTCAGCAACTGCGTGAACACCAGCACGGCGATGGCGATGCGCACCGGAGTGCGGATGTCCTGCTTGGCATAGAAGCCGGGGGCCAGGATCTTGATTGCCAGCAGGCCGAGCAGGCCGACCGCGTAAGCCATGACGGCCAGCCGGGTTTGCGCGACGTCGGTGGGGGAAAAGGCGCCATAGTTGAACAGGACGGCCACCAGCCCGTCCGACAGCAGCGCCATGCCCAGCGCGGCCGGCAGGCCCAGCAGCAGCACGAGGCGCAGCCCCCAGTCCAGCAGGGCGTTGTAGGCGGTATGGTCCTGGCGGGCGTGGGCAGCCGACAGGCTGGGCAGCAGCACAGTGCCCAGGGCCACGCCCAGCAGGGCGGTGGGGAACTCCATCAGCCTGTCGGCGAAGGACAGCCAGGTGACGCTGCCGGGCGCGAGCCAGGTGGCGATGTTGGTGTTGATCAGCAGGGATAGCTGGGCGACCGAAACGCCCAGGGTGGCGGGCAGCATCTGCCGCAGGATGCGGCGCACCGTCGGGTCACGCCATGCCGCCCGCAGGCCGTGACCCCAGCGTGGCAGCAGGCCCAGGCGCCCCAGCGCGAGCCATTGCACGGTCAGCTGCAGCGCGCCGCCGATCAGCACCCCGGCCGCCAGGGCATGGATGGGCTCGGCCATGCGGTCTGCCAGCAGCAGGCTGGCACCGATCATCGACAGGTTGAGCAGGACCGGGGTGAAGGCCGGAACGGCGAAGCGGCCGAAGGTGTTGAGCACCCCCGAGGCGAAGGCCACCAGCGACATGCAGATGATGTAGGGAAACATCATCCGGGTCATCCACACGGCTTCGCCGAATTCGTGCGCGCGCGCGGCGCTGCGCAGGCCGCTGGCCATGGCGGTGACAACCCAGGCGGCGCCGAGCATGCCGGCCGCCGTCACGCAGCACAGGACGATGAACAGCAGCAGGGCTACCCTGTCCAGCAGGCGGCGCAGGGATTCATGGTCGCCTTGCTGGCGGACTTCGCCCAGGATGGGAACGAAAGCCTGGGAAAAGGCGCCCTCGGCGAACAGGCGGCGCAGCAGGTTCGGGATGCGGAATGCGACCCAGAACGCGTCGGTGAGCGGACCGGCGCCGTACACCGATGCGATGAGCACATCGCGCAGCATGCCGGTGACGCGGGAGAACAGGGTCAGGCCGCTGATGGTGGCGGCCGAACGCAGAAGACTCATGTGACCGGCAGGCCGCGCGGCGTGGGGGCCAGCACGGGTCTCATATTATCTACTTGGGCGCCATGCGGATGGCGCCGTCCAGGCGGATGGTCTCGCCGTTGAGCATGTCGTTCTCGAAGATCGAGAGCACCAGCTTGGCGTAGTCATCTGGGCGGCCCAGGCGTGGGGGGAAGGGCACGCTGGCGGCCAGGGAATCCTGGACTTCCTGTGGCATGCCGAACACCATGGGGGTGCCGAAGATGCCGGGAGCGATCGTCATGCAGCGGATGCCCAGGCGCGACAGATCGCGCGCGATCGCCAGCGTCATGCCGACGATGCCGGCCTTGGATGCGGCGTAGGCGGACTGGCCGATCTGGCCGTCGTAGGCCGCGACCGAAGCCGTGTTGATGAGCACGCCGCGCTCGCCGGTGGCCTGGGGTTCGTTGGCCGACATGGCCTGAGCCGCCAGGCGGGCCATGTTGAAGGAGCCGACCAGGTTGATGTCGATCACGCGGCGGAACAGGGACAGCTCGTGCGGCCCGTTCTTGCCGACGATGCGTGCGGCCGGCGCGATGCCGGCGCAGTTGACCAGGCCGCGCAGCGTGCCCAGGGCCGTAGCGGCATCGACGGCCGCCTGGGCGTCGGTTTCGGCGGTGACATCGCAGTGGATGTAGGTCTGGCCGAGTTCGGCCGCCAGTGCCTGGCCAGCTTCGTCCTGAACGTCGGCCAGGACAACGCGGGCGCCTTGGGCTGTCAGGGCGCGTGCCGTGCCTGCACCCAGACCCGAGGCCCCGCCCGTGACGAGGATGACTTGGTTGCGGAGATCCATGGCGGTGTCCGGTGGCGTTCAGGCGGTGTGGTGCGCGCGCAGGATGTCGAGGATGCGGTCGCGGATCTCGTCGACCGAACCCACGCCCGAGATCTGGGCGTAGCGGGGCGCTTCGGCCGCACCGGTGGCCGCCCAGCTGGAGTAGTAATCCACCAGCGGGCGGGTCTGGTCGCGGTAGACCGACAGGCGGTGGCGGACGGTTTCCTCGCGGTCGTCGTCGCGCTGGATCAGGGGTTCGCCGGTCTCGTCGTCCAGGCCTTCGCGCTTGGGCGGGTTGAACTTGACGTGGTAGGTACGGCCGCTGGCCACGTGCACGCGCCGGCCGCTCATGCGTTCGATGATGTTTTCCTCCGGGACGGCGATCTCGATCACGTAATCGAGCGGCACATGGGCGTTCTTCAGTGCGTCGGCCTGGGGGATGGTGCGCGGGAAACCGTCGAACAGGTAGCCCGCCTGACAGTCGGGCTGCTGCAGGCGATCCTGCACCAGGCCGATGATGATGTCGTCGGAAACCAGGCCGCCGCTGTCCATGATCTTCTTGGCTTCCAGACCGAGCGGAGTCTGCGCCTTGACGGCTGCACGCAGCATGTCGCCGGTCGAAATCTGCGGGATGCCGAACGCTTCGGTGATGTAGGCAGCCTGGGTGCCCTTGCCCGCTCCCGGGGGGCCTAGCAGAATCAAACGCATGATTTCCTCCGATCAATCGCTATTTTTGAGTTTTCCCGATTATGCCGCAACGCAGCAAGTCCTGCAGGGATTCAGGCCGGCGGCGGCGATGCTCCGTCGTTGAACAGGGCGCGCACCCGGTCCAGGTCCTCGGGCGTGTCCACCCCGCGCGCCGGAACGGCGTCCGTGGCATGGATCACGATGGGGAAACCCTGTTCCAGGGCGCGCAGTTGTTCCAGAGACTCGACGCGTTCGAGCCGCCCGGGGGGCAGTTCCGGGAATTGCCGCAGGAAGCCCGCACGATAGGCATACAGGCCGATGTGCAGCCAGGCCGGCAATCCGGGAGCCAGGCGTTTTTGTCCGTCGGCCAGCGCGTCGCGGGCCCAGGGAATGGGCGCCCGGGAAAAATACAAAGCGCGGTCACGGGCGCCGCGCACGACCTTCACCGCGTTCGGGTCGAAGAGCGTCTCGGCGTCGAGGATCGGCGCCGCGCAGGTGGCGATGGCCGCATCGGCGTGCCGTGACAGCAGGTCCGCCACGGCATCGATCAGGGCAGGGTCGATCAGCGGTTCGTCGCCCTGGACGTTGACCACGATGGAATCGTCGTCCAGGCCCAGCGTTTCGACGACTTCGGACAGGCGGTCGGTGCCGGTGGGATGGTCCGGGCGGGTCATCAGGGCCTGAATGCCGTGTTCGGCCGCGGCGCGGGCGATGTCGGCGTGATCGGTGGCGATCAGGACCCGGGACGCCCCCGAAAGCGCGGCTTGCCGCGCGGTGCGCACCACCATCGGCAGGCCGCCCAGGTCGAGCAGCGGCTTGCCGGGCAGGCGGGTGGAGGCGGCGCGCGCCGGGACGATGACGATGAAGCTCATGCGGCCGGCGCCGCGTCCAGCGAGCGGGCCTCGGAAGGCAGCATGATGGGCACGCCGTCGCGGATGGGGTAGGCCAGGCGATCGGCGGCGCAGATCAGTTCCTGGCGTTCGCGGTCGTGGCGCAGCGTGTTCTTGCACACGGGGCAGACTAGGATCTGCAGCAGGCGTGTTTCCATGGGCGGGCAGGATACGGGAAAGGGTGGTGAAGCATAGAGTGTAATGCCTGCCGCCGTGCTTGTGCGGCCGGTTTCCATGCGCGGGAAGGGGTTTGCCGTGCGAGTGGCCGGATCGCCGCGCTCAGGGGCTGCCGGGCCGTTCGCGTTCATGGACGATGCCCCGCAGTGCCCGGTCCACATCGTCCAGCCAGCATGGGTCGGAAAAGGCCGGGGCCGCCCGTACCACCCACAGGCGGGGGTCGTGCGGGGCTGCGCATTTCACGGCGTCCTTGGGCGTGATCAGGATCGGGGCGGCGGGCAGGTTCCGCAGCGTGTCCGCGGGGATCGCCTGGTGGTCGGGAACCCGCACGGTGCGCGACAGGGTGATGCCGGCGGCGCGCAGCATGGCGAAGAAGCGCTCGGGGCGGCCGATGCCGGCTACAGCGGCACAGGGTGTCGAACCGTGCCCGGACTGCCAGGCGTCCCAGGGCTGCTCGCGGCCGCTGGCCAGCTGCGCGACGCTCTCCGGCTGCAGGCGCATGACCACGGCGCGGGGGGCGGGGTCCGTGCCGGGAAGGGAAGTGGCGGGGCCGGATGGCATGGGTTCGCCGGCCGCCAGGTGGGTGACGAGCCAGTCGGCCTTTGCCAACCGGCCGGGGGGCTCGCGCAGGGGGCCGGCCGGCAGCAGGCGGCCGTTGCCGATGCCGCGCCCGTCCTGGACGATGATTTCCAGGTCGCGGGCCAGGGCGGTGTGCTGCAGGCCGTCGTCGGCGATCAGCACATCCGTGTCGGGATGGGCCGACAGCAGGGCGGT
Source organism: Castellaniella daejeonensis (assembly GCF_039523555.1). Taxonomy (NCBI): domain Bacteria; kingdom Pseudomonadati; phylum Pseudomonadota; class Betaproteobacteria; order Burkholderiales; family Alcaligenaceae; genus Castellaniella; species Castellaniella daejeonensis. Next base: position 79,844 of record NZ_BAAAFN010000006.1, on the reverse strand, counting down.
GGCCGCCAGGACGCGTCGGGGATGGACCGCAACCGGCGCTCCTGTTGACGCGTGGATCAGTGCCGGTTCGTCGCCCAGGCGGTCGGCGGCGGCGCCGTCGTCGCTCAGGCGCGGCTTCGGGCCGACGTCGATTCCGTAGCCCCGGCTGATGATTCCGGGCCGCCAGCCCCGGGATCGCAAGGCCTGGCAGACGGCGATCGTGACGGGGGTCTTGCCGGTGCCACCGACCAGGATATTGCCGACCACCACCACCGGGACCGGTGCTTTCCAGGCCACACTTGCCTGGGCGCGCAGGCGGCGGGCCGCCACCAGGCCGTAGAGCCAGGACAGGGGCAGCAGCAGGGTGCTGAGGCCGCCACGGCGGCTCCAGGCCTTGAGCATGAGGTCTTCGAGCCTGCGGCTCATGTGGTTTCTTCGCCTCCCGAGCGGTCCGGCATCCTCACGGCCGGGCCTGGGTCAGGAAATGGACTTTGCCGATGTGCGCGAGACGGGCGGCTTCCAAGGCCCGGACCACGGCGGCGTGGGTGGCCTGGCCGTCGGCGTCGATGCGCAGGGCGATGTCCGGACGGCCGGAGACCGCCTGGCGCAGGCTTTCGGCCAGGGAGGCGTCGTCGGCCGCGTCCACGAAATGGCCATCCAGGGCGTACAGCCCGTCACGGCTGATGGCCAGTTCCAGGAAGGGCGAAGTATCCGGAGCCTGGGCCTGGGCCTGCGGCAGGGCGACCTGCAGCTGGCGGTGGCGGGTGAACGAAGTCGAGGCTGCCAGGAAGATCAGGATCACCAGCAGCACGTCGATCAACGGGATCAGGTTGATCTCGGGCTCGTCGTGGGCGCGATGATGATGGAAGTTCATGTGGCGGCGCGCCGGCTGATCAGGCGGTTCAGGGTCTCGGCCTCGCGTTCCATCGTGTGCAGGAAGTATTCGACACGCGAGCGGAAATAGCGGTGGAAGGCCAGCGCCGGGATGGCGATCAGGATGCCGAAACCGGTGTTGTACAGGGCGATTGAGATGCCGTGGGCCAGCTGGGCGGGGTCGCCACTGGCAGGATCGTAGGCGCCGAAGATTTCGATCATGCCGACCACGGTGCCGAACAGGCCCAGCAGCGGGGCGATCACTGAAATCGTCGCCAGGGCGGGCAGGTAGCGGTTCAGGCGCCAGGATACGTCGCGGCCGACGGCTTCGACGGCAGCGAGCCGCCAGGCATCGTCCTGGTGCCGGTGGGCGGCGATTTCGGCCAGGATGCGGCCCATGGGGCTGCCGCGTGCCAGGCGCAGGATGGCATCGGGTTCGTCCTGCTGGCGGCGCATGAGTTCGAGCACCTGCTCGGGCAGACCCGCGGGCATGACCAGGCGGGCGCGCAGCGCCAGGAATCGTTCTATGATGATCGCCAGGGTGATGACCGAGGTGGCGACCAGCAGCCAGATCGGCCAGCCGGCCGCGTGAATGATGTCCAGCACAGTCCTGATCCTTGAGATGCGGAGCCGGGAATCGGCGCAAATGCGTATTCTAAGGCCTGAACCTGAATCAGGGCGCGGCTTTCCCGCCGGTATCCACAGTTTCTGTGGATAATTCTGTGCACAACAGCCCGGATGCGCTCATTTCATGGCCCTTCGTACTAGATTGGTTATTTTTTGCACACTCGCGTGTCGGATTTAAGTTTGTTGATAATCAATGACTTGCAATGTTTTTTTGAAGTGAGTCATGATGAGACCCCCTGATAAGCCCGAAAATAGGCGGGTTTGACAAAGCAGCGCTTTCTGTGGATAGGTTTTGATGAGTTTTTCTGCCCCGAGAATCGCCGAGAACGGCCAGTCGGGCGGCGATGCGGTCCTGACCGTGTCGCAGCTCAATCGCCGGGTGGCGCAATTGCTGGAAGACGGCGTGCCGCGCCTGTGGGTGGCGGGCGAGGTTTCCAATTTCACCCGGGCCGCGTCCGGGCACTGGTACTTTTCCATCAAGGACGAAGCCGCAGCCGTGCGTGCAGTGATGTTCCGGGGCCGGGCGCAGGCGGTGGGTTTCATTCCGGAAGTCGGCGGCCGCTATGAGTTCCGCGTCCAGGTTTCGCTGTATGAGCCTCGGGGCGATTATCAGGTGCAGGTGGAATCCATGCGCCAGGCGGGGCGGGGCGATCTGCATGAGGCCTTCCTGCGCCTGCGCGACCGGCTCACCCAGGAAGGCCTCATCGACCCCGCGCGGCGGCGTCCGCTGCCCGTCCTGCCTAAGGCCGTGGGGGTCGTCACCTCGCTCTCGGCAGCCGCCCTGCGCGATGTGCTGTCGGTCATGGCCAGGCGGGCCCCGCATGTGCGGGTCGTGATCTATCCGGCCCAGGTTCAGGGGCGCGACGCCGCGCCGCAGTTGTGCGCCGCGCTGGACCGGGCCGCCGCGCGGGCCGAAGTGGATACGCTGCTGCTGGTGCGCGGCGGCGGCAGCCTGGAAGATCTGTGGAGCTTCAATGACGAAGCTCTGGCGCGCCGCATTGCTTCCTGCCCGATTCCGGTCATCAGCGGAGTGGGGCACGAGACGGATTTCACCATTGCCGATTTCGTGGCCGACCTGCGTGCGCCCACACCGACGGCTGCGGCCGAACTGTGCTGCGAGGAGCGCGGCCGGCTCGCGGGACGCCTGCAGGCTGCGTGCGATCTGTTCGCACGGGGCCAGCAGCGGCGCCTGGAGCACGTGGCCATCCGGCTGGACCGGGCTTGTGCCCAGCTGGTCTCTCCCGTCCAGCGCTTGCAGCTGCGGCGGCAGCGCCTGGAATTTGCCGCCCGGCTGCTGCAGGCCGGCCTGGACCGGCTGCTGCAGGAACGTCGCCGGCGTCCGGCGATGGCGATGGATCGGTTGACCATCGGCCTGGATGGCCTGCTGCAGCACTGCCATCGGCGGCTGGAAGCCCCCCTGGCTGCCCTGGGGGCGCTGGACCCTCATCGCGTGCTGGGACGCGGCTATGCGCTGGTCCGCCGGGCCGACGGGGCAATCGTCAAAAATGCGTTAGACTTGAAGATTCATGAGCCCATCGAGATCGAGTTCGGCCAGGGGCGTGCCCAGGCCGAAGTGACACGGACCGATGTGTTGCTCTAGGGACACCAGGGGCGTCTTGATCCGTTGCGCCGGGCTGCATTGCGGCCGGACGGCTCGGTTCCAGGGCGCGCCGGACGTGGTGCATGCAACATCTTTTTGAAGGAACTGTCATGGCTTTTACCCTGCCGCCGCTGCCTTACCCGATGGACGCTCTGGCGCCCCACATTTCCCAGGAAACCCTGGAATATCACTACGGCAAGCATCACCAGGCCTACGTGACGAACCTGAACAAGGCGATCGAGGGTACCGAGCTGGCTTCCCTGAGCCTGGAAGACGTGATCCGCAAATCGAGCGGCGGCGTGTTCAACAATGCCGCCCAGGTCTGGAACCACACCTTTTACTGGAACAGCCTGTCGCCCAAGGGCGGCGGCGAGCCTTCCGGCGCCCTGCGCCAGGCGATCGAGGCCAAGTGGGGCAGCGTCGATGCCTTCAAGGCCGCCTTCACCCAGTCCGCCGCCGGCAACTTCGGTTCGGGCTGGACCTGGCTCGTGAAGAAGGCCGATGGCAGCCTGGACATCGTCAACACCAGCAATGCCGGCACCATCGTCAACACGGCCGACAAGGCCCTGCTGACCTGTGATGTCTGGGAACACGCCTACTACATCGACTACCGCAATGCCCGTCCCAAGTACCTGGAAAACTTCTGGAACCTGGTGAACTGGGACTTCGCGGCGGCCAACCTGGCCTGATCCTGCACGGGGTGCCGCCTGTCGCGGCGCCTCGGCCCGGGCTCGGGAGCAGGTCCTTCCTGCCGAAACG